>JBGSLF010000151.1:0-45933 GCA_041740855.1 Gemmata sp. | reverse complement strand
ATCGTCGGTCGAGCGGAACAGGGCGTCAAGACGCTCGGCCTCGGTCGCGGGCAACTGGATGCGAATCACGGAGGCGGCCTCCACGCGAGGGATTTCTCCCGGTTTAGATATGGGACACCGTCAGCGGGTTCATGTATCAGGCCGCCGGGTTAAAGTCGCTGATTCTGAACCGCGTTCCGGCTCCAATCCGAGCGATTGCCACATCTCCCCAGATGGCAGGATTGCGTGCGTTAACGTGCGGATTTGGCCGGGTTCGCGATGGCGAATTCAAAGAACTCTGCGACTCGCCCCACCTCAACGAGTTGCGGTCTCTCTCTGCGAATAATAATCAGCTCACGATTCACGCGGCCCGCGCGTTGGCGGAACGATCCGGCTTGCCGAAGCTCGAAGAACTGAACCTCGGCGGCACGAACCGCATTGGCCCAGATGGAACGCTGATCCTGGTTTCCAGCCCGAACGCGGCGCAACTCCGCCGGTTGAATCTGTGGTCCAACGGCATCGCGGATTATGGCGTCGAGGCGATTTGCAACCAGAAGCACTTGTGCAACCTCAAGAATCTGGATCTTTCCAGCAACGAACTCACGAACCGCGCCGCGATCGCTCTTGCGGCGTGCGAGCAACTCAAGACTTTAGAAACACTCAGTCTGAGAACGAACGGAATCAGTGGCGACGGTGCGATCGCACTCGCCGATTCGCCGCACCTGGCGAATCTTCGCGAGCTAAACCTTACGGCCAACCGCATCGGTGCGAAAGCAATGGATCGCCTTCGCGAGCGGTTCGGTCGCCGATTGATTATTGAATGATGTGATGTTGGTTAACGAGCGTCGGTGAGCGGCGATTCAGTGTTTCGTGCTGTACAGATCCAGGCGCGGGTTTCCCATGATCTGCGCGAAGACCTGACGAATCTGGGCGAATTCTTCGCGCAACAAGAACGCCGCGTTGCGGGCTTTTGAGCCAAGCGTGAAGAACCCCGCTTCTTCTATCGCCAGCCCTGAGCGAAGTGCATCGTCCGCGCGAAAGCCAACGTGCCCGATCACACGTTCGACATCCCACGATACCGGCTTCCCATTGGAACGGCCGGCGACGCGGAAGCCCTTATCCGGCCCATGCGACACCACTTCATCCAGAACGGTTTGCGGGTGGAACTCCAGGTTCCCATCGCAGCGCGTAGCCAGAGAATTCGCCCGCACCGCCAGGCGATCGCGTTCCTTGAATGGATCGTTCACCACGCGCGGTAACGGTTGCCCGCGTGCCCCGCGTGTGATCCAGAACACCCACGTTGCGGGGTGTTCCTCGGCGAGTGCCGCAAGAGCACAGATCGCCGTCGCTGCCGAGTAACCATCGCCAATCAGCACGATGCTTCGCCCGGCGTACTGCCCTTTTCGTTCGCCAAGAATATCTTCGAGGCCGAAGGCGATATGCGAACGCGCGGCGGTTTCACCTATGGCTGGAATGTTCCCATCGCCCAGCCACTTTGGGTTGCCATACGTGCCGGTGCAATCCAACACCACATCAGCGGTATCAATCCGCTCTTCGCCCTTCGCGTTGCTCACGAGCAATCGGAAGCCGCGGTTTCCGTTCGCGCGGCCCACATGACGCACGGTGTGCTCGAGGTGAAGACTTTCGAGAAGTGGTTCGGATTCCGCGAGCGGCACCAGATAACATTCACGGAAATCGCGGCCCGTGATGATGTCGGCGTCTGCGGGGAGATCGAGCTTGGGCTTTTCGCGCAACAGCGTCTTTAAACCCAGCGGTGTGACATTCAGTCCGAACGGCGTGAACATGCGAACGTGGCCCCAGCGCTGCATCGCATCCGCAATTGTGCCGCGTTCGTAGACCGCGACCGCAAGCCCGCACGCCCGCGCATAGAGCGCCGCCTCCAGACCAACTGGCCCGGCTCCGATCACCGCTATCTTTGCCGGCGCGGCCCGGGACATCCGTGTCCTCCTGAAGAGTGGAAAGCCAAAAGTCGCAGCGTCGGGAAGCCCACATTCCGGCTTCACCGCGTTGCGACTTTACGACGTGTGAGACATTAGTTTACACGCCAGCCGCTTCCGGGTTCAACCCGACCCGGCCGCGGAGCGTGGCACAAACGCGATCGAGCCATTCCGGTGTTGGCAAACCATACGGGCGGAACTTCTCGGGCCGCTCCTGATCTTCGTGCAGGAACAGCGCGCGATTGCGGCCCAGGCGAGAAGCCGCCGGCGTGTCCATTAGCGTACTGGAATCGGTGGCGCTCATCTGGAACAGCACACGCATCCCAAACTCGCGTAACTGCGGCCGCTCGAACGCGCGGTTCAGATTGGTGAGCGAATCGCACCACGCAAAGATATGAACGCCGACCGGCGGGCCATCCCGCAAGATCGCATGCAGGCGTTCTACCGGGGTTGGCTCGCGTTCGGCCCCGCGACGGCCGAAGCCGAAGTCGTCGTCGGATTTCCGCAACTCGCGGAATCTCTGGAGGCCAAACACCAGCAGGAACCGCAGGGAACGATCGGCCGATTCGCCCTTCATGCGGCGATCCACTTCCCCCGCCAGTTCCGCAAGAGCCGCAGGCAAATCCGATCGCGCAGGCGCAACAACACCCGGCACGCGCGGGGCGAGTTTCGCCAGGTATTCGGCATCTTCCGCGTCGTCGGGCGTGCCATCGAGAATGGTAATTTGCTGTTCGATTCCAGCAGGAAGTTGGGCAGCCAGCGCGACCGCTGCAGCCGCGAACAGGCCGCGTGCCGCCGGTTCGTTTTGCCCGATCATGAGCAGATTCGATCCGCCAACGGTGCGAAACACAGCCGCAGTCGGGTCTTTAATCGCCACCGGATCGCCGAGCCAGGCGGTGGGAGATTTCGCAACCGTGGGAGCCGTGACGAAGCGAGAAAGCGCCTGGTTACTTTCCGGATCGGCGGCAGAATTACCGGAGAAAACCAGCGGCGGCGGCCAGCGATCGCCCGCGCGATCACGCAAGTCGGAAAGCAACTCTTCGCGTTTCTCTTCGGCTAACCACACCACCTGAAACGGATCGTTTCCTTCGGTCAATCCGTTCTGATCGTTGTAAATCGCCTCACCAGGCCGCGAGAGAAGCCGGGCCGCGTTGTTATCTTTGCTGAGGATGAGTTGCGCATCGGCGTCGGAGCATTGCAACGCCACGCGCACCGCCATCTGGTCGATGGTGCTGCGGGCGAGTGAATACGCCCCGCCGAGGGTTTGCGACCCAAGCAACACATGCAACCCGAATGCCCGCCCCTGTCGCACGATGCGGTCTAGCAGCAGGGCCGCCTCTTGCGCGAGCTTGTCGTCTTCTGTGAAGAACGCCTGGAACTCATCGACCACGAGCAAGATGCGTGGCGTCTTCTGATCTGGGTGAGCCGCGCGGTATCCCGCCAGGTCGTTGACACCGGCATCGCGGAACTTCTCACCGCGTTCTCTGAGAATGCCATCGAGCCGTTGCAACACGCTCAAGCCGAATTCGCGTTCGCTCTGAATGGCCACCACGCGGGCATGCGGCAAGCGATAAGTTGCATACCACTGAAACTCCACGCCTTCTTTGAAGTCGATGAGATAGAGTTCTGCCTCATCGGGGCTATAGATCAGGGCGAGGTTCGTGATCAATGCGTGCAACAGTGTCGATTTGCCCGAGCCAGTTTTCCCCGCGACAAGTGCGTGCTGAGCGGTACCGCGACCGAGTGTAAACGACTGTCGCCGGGTGGCTCCCGCACGGCCCACCGGCACTTCGAAGCCCTTGGAAGCATCGCCCTTCCATTCATCGCCGGGCTTCGGGGCGATATACTCGAACGGCACTTCCACACGCTTGGCATCCTTGCTCGCCTTGCCAACACGTTGCACCATTTCCGCCACGGTTGTGGTGTCCGGCGGTTGATCGAGAACGAGCGGGAATGTTGCGAGTGTGGGATCTTTGGGCGTAAAGTGGCCGTCTTTCCAGGCGAGCGTGAAGCTCGCGGCTTCCAGATCACTGATGTTGAACTCGCGCGGCATGGTGGAGCGTGTGTCCGCCGCGACAAGCGTACACACGCCGCACGACGGGCCACTCTGCGCGATGCTAATGAGCCGCTTGGCCGCTTCCGGCGTGAAGTTGGTGGGAAAGTTCGCGACCACCAACACGCGGTACGGTTCCGCCACTTCACCGGCGGCCCGGTTGTAATCCTCGATGGTCTTGTACTGGTTTCGCAAATACTTCTGAATCACGCTCGCAATGTGATCGGTTAAGTCCGTAAGGCGTTGTTCGATCTGCACCGGTTCGGTCCAGATTTGCGAGGTAACGAGTTTCTCGTCGTGATCGGCCAAGTGCATGAACGCGGCGAAGTTCTCGCCAAGCCCGACCGGATCGATGATGGTGAAGCGCACCTTGCCCGGCGGAAGCCCGGTGAGGAAGCGGAGCATCATGGCCTGAAGAGTGACCACGGCCGCGGCCCGCCCTTCATCGCGTGCACGCAACAGCACCGAACAACGATCGGGGAAAGGGAGGAACGCCGGCACGGAGCCAGTGAGTTCCGCAGGCGGTGCCAGTTGCGGATCGGCTGGCACGCCGCCATCAATGGCCTGCATATCGGCCAGCCAGTCTCCGCAGCGAATGCCCGCTGGAACGCGATCCGCCAGTGCGTGCTCGGTGCTGGCGACTGCCGACCATGGCGGGAATAGTTCATCGCCTTCGTGCCGCAGCGTGCGAAACGCATCGGCCACGCTCGTCGTGGCGTCGTCCCATGCGGCTTTCATCGCGGACCACGCTTTATCGCGTGTGTAGGTCGCGGCCGCGGTTTTCTCGTTCACCGACTCTTCAACGTACTTCAACTCTGCTTCCAGGCGGGCTTCGGTCTTGATCCGATAACCCTGGAATACTTGTTCCTGCTCCTGCAATTCGGTTTCACGCTCTCGGGTAATTCTGTCGGTCTGTGTTTCGTGTTCGTTTTCCGCGCGAAGAATCTCCGCTTCATATTGCGACTTCTTCGCCTCGAACATCGGCAGATAGTGTTCGTCGGTTTCGGTTCGTTTGCGGGCGTGGCGTTCGGAAACGCGAACGCGTTCTTCGGCATACTCTTTGGTCGCGAAGTCGTTGAGTCCCTGCACTGCCGTGTCGGCTTCGGCCAAGTTCTGATCGAGTTGTTTGCCCAATCGCAGCGCGGATTGCCGGGCTAACCGGCGGACGAACAACCACAGCCCCACGCCCATTAACAAGCCCACGCCCGCCGTGATGCCTGCGGCAATCGTGGCATCGAGCGCTGCGAAGGAAATCGCACCGAACGCGGCGGAGATCAGCACCAGCCCCACCAAGCCGGGAAAGCCCGCCCACGCTGGCGAGCGAAGCCCGGCGAGCCGTGTCAGCGTTTCTTCGGCGGTTGCAATCGCCTTGTTCATGTGGGTAATCGGGTCTTCGTCTGTTGCAGAAACCGGTTCGCCGATAAAGGCGATTTCTTCGCGCGTGACTCCCCCTTGCGCCAGTGCATCTTCCGCATCGGCCCGCAAAGTTTCGACACGCTCTTTGCCCGCGGCGGCCTTGCGTTGCAGCGATTCCAGTTGCTCCTTGGCCGCTTTCTCTCCGGCTTCCAGCATGGAATCGACATGCCACAGCCGATCGGCGTATTCGGTCCGCCCTCGCTGTTCAGCAGCCTTATACTTCTCGTTCATCACTTTGCGGCGTTCGTCCAACGCCCGGTCGATGGTGAGCTGTTCGGTGTCGTAGTTGCGATTAATTTTCGCGATGGCCTGTGCGTGCGAATCATCAACTCGTTCAAACTCGCCCGAGCGTGCCGTCGCGTTAGATTTCTTCGCTCGCCCGCCTTCGCGTTCGGCTTTCTCAACTGCGGCGGTGAAGGTCGCGAGCAACTCCGCTTCGGCAGTCGTCCGCGCTGTCACCGCCTCGTTCAAACGAGTCAGCGCACTGCGTTCGATCTCGAAGAGATTTTCGGACATCGGTGTTTTCCCGGTCGAACGAGGGTCGGTGCCACGCGCCGTGCGGTCGAGTTCGCGAAGGACTGCGGTAAGTGCCACGATCACTTCGGCCGCCGATTGATATCGCTGGGCCGGATCGCGAGCGAGCATGCGTTTGATGATCGCATCCAGGGCCAGAGGAACATCGGGCCGTTTGGCCATCGCAGAGGGCGTGCGGCTTGTCCGTGCCAGTCGAACCTTTTCCTCTAGCGTTTTGCCGGGGAAGGGAACTTCACCGGTCAGGACAAAGTAGAGAGTTGCGCCAAGGCCATACACATCGCTGCGGGCATCCGCCTGGCTCGAATCGATCACTTGCTCGGGTGCGACATAATCGGGTGTGCCCAGAAAAACGCCAGGACGAAGTCTTTCTTCGGCGTTCGCGTTTCCCGGCACCACAACCCGCGCCAGGCCCATATCCAGAATCTTGAGCTTGGCCCGCCGGCCGCCATTCTTGCCTTCGGGTATAGGCGTAACCATCAGGTTGGAAGGCTTCACGTCGCGATGAACAAGCCCGATTTCGTGCGCATGCTGAAGCCCTTCTGCCGCCTGCCGCACGTAATAAACGGCATCCGCAACCACCAGAGGACCGCGGTCTCGCACCAATCGGAACAGGTCGATCCCCGGCACATATTCCATTGCCAGATACGGAAACGGGCCGTCTAACTCGGTGTGATACACCATGACGATGTTCGGGTGATTGAGGCTTGCGGCCGCTTTCACTTCGCGATCGAACAGAGTCAGCGCACGCGGGTCCGATATCTTTGCGGGGGCAATGGCTTTCACAGCCACCACGCGGTTCAGCGCGGTTTGCCGGGCTTTGTACACCACTCCCATGCCGCCGCGGTTGAGTTCTTCGAGCAACTCGAAACCCGCAATTCCTTGCCCCGGCATGGGCGTTACCGACACCGCTGCCGATTGCGCTTCCTGAACGGAAGATTGGATAATGGTGCTGGAACTGGAACCAGAACCCTCCTTGGCCGAGCACAGCGGACAGATCGTTCGCATGTTGGCCGGCAAGGGTTGAACCGGAGCTTGTTCCCAGGAATGCCCACAGGGGCAAGTCAGGCGTACTGTGCTCATACAAGCATAACCTGGTGAAGACGGTGCATAAGCGGGATCGTCTCAGGAGCCAGGATACTCGCACTCCTGGCGAATCTGAATAAACAGGGTGGCGAGTTGGTCGATCGCCCTCAGAACATCTGACACGGCTTTATCGAGTTCATCAACTGCGCGTTCGCCATGATCGCGCCGCACCGCGTCGTCCCATTCATCGGCGGTCGCATTCCATTTCACGCGGGCCGTCTTTTGTGCATCGTAAACCTGGCTACGCGTGGTGCCAAACTTCATGGTGCGTCTCCGTGCGGAAGTTACGAATAGCAAGTTCGTGCCAACAGTGCCGCGTATGCCAGAACGGCTAGCAAGTCGTCACGCTCCAGATCTTCGTAATCAGCCAAAATCTCGTCGTGCGTCATCCCCGAACTCAGAAGTTCGAGCAAGTTCTCGACCGGATAACGCAGTCCACGAACGCACGGTTTACCGTGGCAAACCGCCGGATCGAGAGTAATGCGAGAGAGTAAAGTATCCATTTTTACAGTGTACCAGAGCGCGACACCCGCTACGCGTGGTGCCAAACTTCATGGTGCGTCTCCACTTGTAGGCTCTCGCGGCGGTGCGGCGGGGTCGTTCGGGTTAGGAACGGGTCGCGGTGCGGGCGTGACCGTGGTGCCGCTGGGGGCGGGCGCGTAATCGAGGCGTTCCTCCGCATACGCTTCCAACGCCATTATGCGGCGCGAAAGATCGGCGAGCCACTTGGGCAAGTCCGCTTCCAGAAGATTAGCGAGTCGGCGCGAAGAACCGGTATAGGTTTCGTCAATGAGTTTAGGAAGCCGGCCCATCCACTGCCGGCATCGTTCCACCTGATCTTCCGCGTGTTCGAGATGAGCTTTCGCCCGGCGCAAGTTGCGTTCTTGAACGGTGCAATCGGGATCGCGGCCATCCCATGTCGGCAACTTGCGCTGCGATAGCTCGGCCTTGGCCCGAGTCACTTCGTCTTCACATTCGCGAATCGACCGTCGCCAGCGTTCACGCTGTTCATCGAGCCATTCATTGGCCCGGCGGATCTCCATTTCCACGCCCGCAAGTGCCTCCGCCAACATCTCGCCGTAGCCGGCAAGGGCGGCGTGCCAGTCGCGGACCGCATCAATCGATCGAACATCGGCTTCCATAAGTCACAGCCGAAATTCACAAGGCCGCAACGTGTGGGCTTGCGACTCTGCGACCTTCGACGCCTCCGGTAACGATCAACGTTGGGAAAGGTATTCTTCGATTCGTTCGGCTTTGCGGACCAGGAACGGAATATGTTCCTCCGCGACTTCCAAAAAGCGTTCGATCACCTGCATGGTTGTCTCGAATTCCTGGCGGAATCGGTCGTGTTCCTGGTCACGCCAGGAGTCGCCCAAACCAACGAGTTGGCCGTGCAACCCGGCCAGCCCCGCATGCAGATCGGCGTTAAACCGCTTGAGATTGGCCGCGAAGCGTCGCAGTTCGGATGGATCGACTATCGCCTGAGACATGGCGGTCTCCCAAAAACTCGAATGACATGACTCACCAGATTATACCCACAGATTGGGCCGGTGCCGCGATCAAACACGGCAACCCGGCCCAAACATAGCGGTTACGCGGTCACGGCGGCGTCGAACTCCAACACACCCAGCACCGCGTTGAGCTTCACGCGGGCCGCGTCGCGCGTGGTTTGCGTCTGCTTTTCCTCGCTGGCAATCGCTTCGAGCCGATCTTCCTGTTGGCCCAGTGTTCGCACGAAGCGCTCGCGCAATTCTTTCTCGCTCGCCCGATCGCCCAGCGATGCCAGATTCTCGCGAATCCGTTTCTGCTCCGCGTGGATCTGGTTCCGTTCATTGGCCAACTGTTGGAGTCGCTCTTCGAAGCCCGAGATCTGGTGGCGAATCTGGAACGACTCGCGCAGCACGCGTTCCGTCTTCTGATCCACGAACCGCGATTCCACCCACGCCGCGAGTTGCGTGTCGGATATTCCGGCCAAACCGAAGCTCTGGCTTTGCGGCTGTTGCATCTTCACCAGGAACTTGGCGGCCTTGTTGGGCGGCAGCGTTAGCTTGAAGCGCCAGTAGTGTTCGGTCACTTCGTGCGGTGTGGGTGTGTCGAACAGTTCCCAGTCGCCGCCCGGTCGCGGATGATCGAGGTAAAGCGTTTGTTCCTTATCCGACTTGCTGCTGAAGGTGTATGTGGTCTGATTCGCTTGCCCGTAGTAAGTGACGAGTGTGCCCTGGCGAATGACCACGCGGCTCACGTGTTGGCGGAAGGAATTCACGTTATCCAGCACACGCACGGCGAGTTCCACCGCGTAGCCTACCAGGCGCTTCTCGGTTGGCTTCAGTGTGTCGAGCATCGCTTCGCCAACGTAACTCCCTTGCTCCAGCACCGTGACTGGCCCGCCTTCCAGCGTTAAACCGGTGGTGTTCTCGAACTCCACGCAGCGAATCGGGTTCTCGGCGCGTGCTGCCTTCTGATAAAGCAGGACACTGCGGCCTGCGAATGGCTTCAGCACGATGGGCACGAGCGCCGATTGATTGCGGCGAACCGTGACTGGCTTTTCGATGCCGTATTCGAACAGGTCGCCCACCTGCCGTTCGCGCGTCTGTGCTTGCACCGACGACACGGCCGATTGCCGATCGGCACCGCCGCCATATCCGCCACCGGCAACGCCAGCGATCTGGGCCGATCGCGCCATCTTGCGCATCTTGGCAGCCATCGGAGCCGCCGGAGCCGCGAACGAGACGGCGTCCATCGAAAGCATCTCGGCTTCCTCGTACTGTTCAACACCCGCTTCCGCCATGGGTGGAAGCACACCCGTGGTTTCTTTCACCTCAACAACGGGCCGGCGAATGTATCGCGGCGTGTAGAGATCGTGGACGAACGAGACGGGCAAGCCGGCCACCAGTGTGAGATCCACATCCGCCCAATCTTCGTCCGATGTGTTGTCAACCACCGCCCAACCCTGGATCAGCGGCTCTTTGGATTGCGACAACGACGTGCCCACCGCCGACTCTTCGCCCAGCAGAATCCGATAGGTCGCCTTCCACACCGGGGCTTCGAGCACATAGCTCACGCGAACAGTTCGTTTCCCTTCGCCCTGTGCGAACAGCGTGAACGCGCGTGCGTCCTTCTTCTTCGAGGCGAGCTGCGTCTTCAGGTAGAAGTCGAGATCGCGTTTGATTCCTTCGTCGAGTAATGAGAGTTCGACATCGAACAGATCGAACGTCCGCACTTCGCCCGTATCGGTCACGAGAGAAAGCCGGACTTGCTTGGTGGTGCCGGTTTCCGAGCGAGTCTCGATGGTGTCGATGCCGAGAACGGCCCCTTGCGTGGCAGCGCCGCCAATCGGTTTCACCGCGATTCGCGCCCCCTTTAATTGTGGGAGCAAACCAACGAGGCTTCCCGAATCCGGAATGCTCAGTGCGATTTCCGAGAGAAGCTGTTCGATGGGTGTCGTGCTGTCGTAGCTCACCGCGGAAACAATGCCGCCATCGAGATCGAGCACCGTGAGCGATTTGAGCACATCGCTCACTTCGCGTTGCTTGAACGAGAGCGAAAGCCGCTCGTCGCCCGTGATGGCGGTTTCGCGTTCGAAGTAGCCCACGCCGTGCTTGTACAGAACAACTCGCCGAATTGGGAGAGCGGACATGATGAGGCTCCTTGTGCTGATGGGGGAACATATGGAGAGAATTGCGAGCATCATACGCACGCCACTACCGACACTGCATGACTTCACGCAAATGGGTACAAACTCTTTCACCTCACTCCAAGCGCGAACCCAAACTCAAGCTAATGCGTCTTCCCCACAACCCAACCCGAGGTTCCCATGGTTAGTCGCCTTCCTGTTCGCAATCAGTTTGGTTTTCAGTGGATGATCACCGGCCCCAACCAATTCCAGGTGTGCGGGCAAACGGCCGAATCGCTTCCGCCGGGGGCGTATAACTGCCTGCTGGACAACTGCGGCAACGCCCACTTCCATGGGCGAGATCTGCGGGTGGATGAACTGATCCACTTCCCGGATAGCTTGCCCGCGAAGGTGTTGACCGAGATCAAGCAATTCTGGGCGACCGGCGAACAGTTCCAGCGTTACGGATTCCTTCACCGCCGCGGGTACTTGTTCTACGGCAAGCAAGGCTGCGGGAAGTCGTCGCTGATTCACCAGATCGTCTCGGCGATCGTGGCGGGCGGTAACGTGGCGTTCTTCTGCCAACAGCCGTACTCGTTCATCCCGGCGGTGGAGAAGTTCCGGCAGGTGGAACCCGATCGGCCCATTGTGTGTATCTTCGAAGACATCGACGCCATCATCGAGCACTACGGCGATTCCGAATTGCTCCAATGGCTCGATGGCAACAGCCAGGTGGATAAGGCGGTGAACATCGCCAGCACCAACTACCCCGAGAAGCTCGATAAGCGGATCGTGTCGCGCCCGCGGCGATTCGACCGCATCTTGCGGATCGAATCCCCTGATGCACGGGTGCGTGAGGCGTACTTCGCAGGCAAAGTGCCCGATCTCAAGCCAACGGAACTGGCCCACTGGGTGGAACTCACCAGCGGCTTGCCATTCGCCGCACTGGCGGAAATGGTCATCAGTGTGCGTTGCCTGGGTAATGGGCTGGAAGAATCGGCGAAGCTCTTGAAGAGCCTGGACGCTCAAAGCCCGTCGAGCCTGGACTTCGCCGATGAAGGCGTTTCAGAAACTGCTTCGACCGAAGCCAACGGCGATGTGCCCGCCAGCGCCGCTATCCCCTTCTGATTCCGTGAACGTGGCGGGGTCGATGGTTGCCAAACGCTCCGGCGTGCGGCCGCGATCGACCCCGCAACAACTCTCGCACTTCATGCGGTCAACGCCCCCGTGGGCCACTTGATTTCCACATGTAGATTGTTGAAGTCCTGGTTCTCTAAACTGCCCGCATGGTGACACACACCACCCGCAGGGAGAGTGCTTTCCTCGATGGTCTTTCCCTCGGCAATGATCCCACCCAGAGCCTGGAATTCGATCAATCGCTCGATCATGAGCGATACCGCATCGGCGTGGTTCGGCCCAACGCCATGAACGCTGAGATCGGGCCGGCCATACTTGCGCATGCCGCGCGTGTGATACCAGTTTGTGCCATCCTCTTGCGGAGACACCATGATGGTGGTGTGGCGGTCCGGGTTGGGTTCGCCCGATTGAAACGCCTCGTTGCGCCACTCTTCTGCCGGCCACATCCAGAGCATGGAGGGATCGAAGACCGTTACCCCGCCCACATCTAAAAGCCAGGTCACCACGCCGATCACATCGCGGAAATAATCGAGCGTGGCGGGGTCGGGCACAATCGCCTGCACCCCCACGCACTCGGGAGCTTTTTCAGATTGCGCTGCGAGCAGCGGAGAATCTCGCTGAATGAGTTCCCAGGCTTTGCCGGTCTTGAAGTCTTTGAGCACATCACCGTTCTTCTCGCGATTATGCTGCACCATCTTGAGCCAACTGGGCAAACCCGAGGTGCGATAGTGGGAGCCGATGAGCGGCTTGGTGAGATCGAAGTCGCCGAACACGGCATAGAAGAGAACAGCATCGCCGCCGCCCGGAGTAAAGTGGGGCCGCGGCCAGGAAAGGAGTTCGGTCATGTGAGTCTCTTGGTCAGCGAATTTGCCGGGGTTGGCCAACACCATCGGCCGTGACTTGCGCCACGCACACCGGTGGGCCTGTGGGCACCTTGAAACGATTGGATAACAACTCGTCAGCGTCTGTGAGTACCACAATGACATCGGGCCGCAACGCATGTGCAGCTCGCACGGCTTCCGAGTGGTTGCTCTTCCCGGATGGTGTCAGGTTTGCGAGTCCTGCTTCGATGGCGGCGATGTTCGCGGGGGTAGCCGCTACACAACCGCCAGGCAGCACCATCCGGGTTACGCTGTTATATATGATCACCTGAAAGCGAACGCCCCCTGATTGACGACGAAGGGTAGCGATGAGAGCAGAGCGAGCCGCTTCCAGTTTCCCGAACGCACCCATACTACCAGAACAATCGAGCACATACACAACAGAATGGCCTTCTGTCATCGCACCGTGCAACGGAGTAGTCGCGACGCCCTTCACGGGACGAATGTTTGAATCGTTCGGTGCGTGTCGCGGGCTGCGAATTCGGTCTCGCATCGAAGCCGGTAAAATTTGGGGCATCGCCTGGATATGCGGAGAGCGGGCCGAATCGCTTGCCAACTCTGTTGGCTCGGGTGCTTTCGGTAACAGTGGATCAGCGACTGCTGTGGCCTGCGATTTGATCGGTTCGCGTATCGGTTCCGCAACGGGTTCCGCAGTGGTAACAGGTGTGCGTGGTTCTTCCGTGAACACTTGAACAAACTGTTTATCGACACAGGTATCGAGCTTCACACCCGACCCGCCGGCGAGAGGACGCTTCGCTCGAAATACGCTGACGCCGGTGATGATAATCGCAATCAGGATGTGAACCGCAACCGATCCGGCGACCGCTCGCCGAATGCCAGCCCGGTTCGCGCCGAAAGTGTGCCTCATAAGATGAGGCGTATAGCATCGGCGATTGATCGATGGAAGAGCAGAATTGGTGCAGTTCTTTGCGCACTCTTGGCGAGCCGGCGTCGGTCACGACGCGGGTTCACTCCTGTGGCGAGCCGGCGTCGGTCACGACGCGGATTATTTCGTACTTCACGTTGTCCCGATATCCACGGAACCCACTCATGCGGTTAGCTGGTCTTCGCTCATCGCGCAACTTCTTGCCCTGGCGCTCGGCGACTATCGGCTGGGCGGTAACGCTTCTTGCCTTACTCGTCGGCGCGCCGCTGTTCCTGTGCATGCCGCCGTGGGTGGATGTCACGCTTTACGACATGTGCGTGCGATCGATTCTTGACGGCGGCGTGTATTACCGCGATGTGTTCGACACGAATCTCCCCGGTATCGCCTGGGCCATGACCGGTGTGCGGGCGCTGTTCGGTTGGAGTTACGAAGCTCTCCGGGCGGCGGATCTCGCGGTAATGGCCGCCGAGGTCGCCCTGCTGTGTGGCTGGATACGGCGAGCCGGTAGCACGCACGCGGCCATCGCGTGGTTCGCGGCCGCGGTGACGTTGTTTTATCCCTTCACGAGCGAGTTTGTGCATGTCCAGCGCGATGGTTGGATGCTCCTTCCCGCTTTGCTCGCGGCCCGGTTGCGTCTTGCTCGCATGGAACGCGGGCACGCGTGCGGGCGAGAACGCGCGGGCTTCGCGATCCTCGAAGGAATCGCATGGGGCGCGGCGGTGTGGGTGAAGCCGCATGTGATCATTCCCGCCGGTTGCGTGTGGATTGCGTCCGCAGTGGTGATCGCACGCCGCGAACCGCTACGCCGCGTGCTGGCCGATCTCGGCGGCGTGGTACTCGGCGGGCTTCTCGCCGGAACGGTGGGGATTGTCTGGCTGGTGCAAACCGGGGCATGGCCCTACTTTCGCGATGTGTTCGTTAACTGGAACCCGAACTATCTCTCGGGTGTGTTGGGAACAGCCGGGGTTCGCTTCATCGAATCCTTCACCATCTTCCGCCCGTGGGGCATGCTGTACTATGTCTCGCTTCCGCTGGCGTTCGTGGCATTGTGGGAAGCCCGCATCTTCTCTCGCCACATCTTCTCTCAAAGCATGGGTGAACCGAAGAAGGTGCCGCTGAATTCCCGGTGGTATTCGCCCGCATCAAGCGAATCGATTGCGAACGCCCGCGGTTTGCTTGCGGCGTTGTATCTCGGCTGGACCGCGCAGGCGATCTTCTTGCAAAAGGGATTGGATTACGTTCAGGTGCCGGTGATGCTGCTGGCGATGGCGATGATTGCCACGCAGCGATGGGCGTTTGGCTTCGTGTACTTGGTATGGTTCGCCATCCTGGGGATCGTGTTGAACTTTACGAACCTCATTCCCCCGGAACGTGCTCCGGGCATTCCGGTGCTACGACTGGAACAATATCCGCTTACCGATCCGCAAGTGCTATCGCAATGGTCGCGGTGTTGGCGAGAAGGAAGCACGCCGGAACTGCGCAACCGGCTGGGCCATTACGTATCCATTCATTGCGGCACGAACTGGGAACAGCTCGCAAACGTGGCCGCATACCTTCGCACGGTGCAACCGCCACTTGGCCCCGGCGAATTAAACTGCTGGCACGACAGCACGCACTCGTTGTATCTGCAACTCAACTTGGCCCCCGCCACGCGCTACATGCATTACGGAACCGTGTTTGCCATTCCTTCGGAAGATAACTGGATTCGTAAGCGAGTGGCGGAAGACGTGGCCGCCAGCCCGCAGCGATATGTGGTTGCGGATCTGACCCGCATGACGTGGCACCCCGATTTGGCCCAGCATTTGGGGCCAGGCGGCGACCCGAACACGCTCCCGGACTGGTTCCCGCTCTCCCAGCGCACCAAGTTCCCGTGGAATCAGGAGTTGGTCTTTCGTTCCGGTCGGTATGTCGTCTATCGCGTGTCGCAACCACTGGGCGAGATCGATATCCCCGATTGGGAAACGCTGGAGGATCTGGGACCGGGAAAATCTCCACCGCCCCGCCCCGGCCCGATTTGGCCATTTGAACCCACCCCGTGATTCGGGAAATGATCGCCGCAAATGGCTTCCGCAATTGCGATTTCGCTTCGGGCGTGTGGAACTCGCCTTTCGGGCGATGCGGTCTTAACACGCTGCAGATTGGGCCTTGGCGGGAAGTGTTGCGACACGCCAAATGGATAAGGAGCATTTCGCGCCCTTTCCGATCAATTCAGACTTCATATTCTCCTCTTGAAGCCGTTGTCGGCCGCGCCTAAATTGCCAATGCGGACACAGGCGGGTGTAACTCAGTGGTAGAGTACCTCGTTGCCAACGAGGTTGTCGTGGGTTCAAGTCCCATCACCCGCTCTACCTCGCCTTGAACTCATCTCGATGAGTTCAAGCGGGACAAAATCCGGAAGCCGGGAAGTCGCGGGGCACCGACGGGTATACAACACCCGCCGCTCGTAACTTCCCGGTTCTTCGTTTCTCGCGTCACAACTAAACCTTAACCGATCCCGGCAGACCAACCGGCTCGCCATCTCCGACGGAGCACCACCGATGGCCGACGACATCACCCCGGAAACCACTAAAACTCCGGACGCCGCTACCGGAGCCGCCCTTGCCATTCCCGAGCAAGGAGTGCCCGAAAAGCTGAAACAGGCAGTGGAAATCAAGGATGTCGGCCCGTGCAAGAAGCACGTCAAAGTGACCGTGGAGCGCGAGCAGATCGATGCTCGGTTGGACGAACGGTTCACCGAAATCGTTCGCAGCGATCAACCGCAGGTTCGCGGATTCCGCCCCGGCAAAGCGCCGCGCAAACTCATTGAAAAGCAGTATCACGATTCGGTCGCCGAGGAAGTGAAAACGCAAGTGCTCATGGCGAGCCTGGAGCAACTCGCCGACGATCAGATGATTTCTCCACTTAGCCCGCCCGATCTGGACCCATACGCCATCAAGATCCCCGAATCTGGCCCGTTCATTTACGAATTCGAGATCGAAGTTCGGCCCGAATTCGACCTGCCCGACTACAAGGGGCTGAAACTCCGCCGGCCCATTCACACGTTCACTGACACCGAAGTGGAAGCGGAACGGAAGCGACTGCTCGAACCATATGGGCAACTTGTTCCCAAAGAGCCGGCCGTTGTTGCCATGAACGACTATCTGACAGCGGACGTCACGATTAGTTACCGAGGCAAGGAGATTAACAAGCTTCAGGAAGTGCGCGTCAAGGTTGAGAAGCAACTTGCCCTGTCTGACGGAATCGCCGACGACTTTGGCAAGAAAATTACCGGTGCCAAACCCGGCGACACACGCGAAGTGGACATCACACTTGGCGAAGAAATTGGAGCCGAGGTTCTGCGCGGGCAGAACGTGCAAGCCGCCTTCACCGTGAAAGAAGTGAAAACGGTTCGGTCACCCGAGATGACCAGCGACTTGCTCGAAGGCGTCTTCGGTGTGAGCACCACAGAATCTCTGGACGAATTCGTCCGAACTCTTCTCGATCGTCGCCTGGAATACACGCAACGCCAAGCGGCCCGGCAGCAAGTGCTGGAAACCATGGCATCGGCGGCCACATGGGAATTGCCGCAAGATATGCTTCGCCGACAGGTTCGCAAAACGCTGGCTCGCAAGGTCATGGAAATGCGAAACGCCGGCATGAGTGACGATCAGATCAAGGGTCGCCGCCGCTTGCTCGAACAAGACGCAATGAAGAGCACGGCCGCAGCGTTGAAAGAACACTTCGTGCTGCAAAAGATTGCCGAAGTCGAAAAGATCGAGATCGAAGACGAGGACATCGATCTGGAAATCGATCGGATCGCGGCCCAAGCCGGGGAAAGCCCGCGGCGCGTGCGGGCACGCATGGAAAAAGAAGACCTGATGGAAGCGCTGGCTACCGATCTGCTCGAACGAAAGGCGCTCGATCTGGTCCTCGCCGGTGCGACATACGAAGACTATGAATGGAATGCGGAAGAAGGCGAAGGCGGAGAGATTTCAACCGTTTCGGCCGACGCTTTTCCCGAAGCAGAAGTGAAGGCGGCCGACGACGCGAGCAAGCCCGCCGAGACACCGCCCGCCAGCAGTTGACACGAGACGTACAGTATCAGTACACCCGACGAGCGGGGGACATCGGCTCTGCGAGTTAACCAACGCCAAGAAGTGGCGTCGGGGTTGGCTCGAAGAACGGATACCCTCGCTCGCTTTCCAGAACGGAGCTTGTATGTTCCCACCGTTCAACCCCTCCGCTGCAGCCGGTTCGTTCGAACCTTTGCTCCAGCGCGGACAGTATTCGCGCCAGCGATCGATGACGCTCGACGATCTTCTCCTCGAGCAGCGCATCATCTTTATCAGCCAGGTGATCAGCAACCCGCTCGCCGACATGATCATCAAGCAGTTGCTGTACCTCCAGTACGAGAACAAGACGGCTGATATTCACGTGTACATTAACAGCCCCGGCGGTAGTGTGTCGGCCACGCTGGCCATTTACGACACCATGCAGTTCATGGATGCTTCCATCCACACTTACTGCATGGGCTTGGCCGCCAGCGGAGCAGCCATCTTGCTGGCCGCCGGCAGCAAAGGAAAGCGATACGCACTCCCCAACTCCAAGGTCATGGTTCACCAACCATACGGCCAGGTTGGCGGGCAGGTCTCGGATATCGAGATTCAGGCCAACGAGATCCTGAAAGAACGGCAGCGACTTAACGAGATTCTGGTCAAGCACACCGGCCAACCGCTTGCCGTGATCGAAAAGGAAACCGACCGCGACAAGTACTTCCATGCCGCCGAGGCGAAGGCCTTCGGTCTGGTGGACGAAGTTCTGGCCAAGGAAGTGCTGGCCAAGGCTGAAGACAAGAAGTAGTGAGGTGCGATTGAGGTTCGCGGATTCGCGATTGGCAGACTCCACCCGCCGTTTGATCGGCTCGTTAAAGTCTTCTCAATCCTCCCGCTTCGATCGAAACTCATCGTCACATTCCGCAAGTCCGCCCCGGTGTGGGGCGGATGACGATCATCCTGAACAGACTGCTCATCATCTGCGGTCGCTCCGCCCGATTCTGAGGGTGCGGCGATCCGCCCAGAGGGCCGAATATGCCGCTCGTACCGATCGTTGTGGAAAGCCGAGGCCGCGAAGAACGCGCCTACGATATTTACAGTCGCCTGCTC
Organism: Gemmata sp.; assembly: GCA_041740855.1. Lineage (GTDB taxonomy): Bacteria > Planctomycetota > Planctomycetia > Gemmatales > Gemmataceae > Gemmata. The sequence continues at coordinate 27,252 of JBGSLF010000151.1, read as the reverse complement.
AAAGACCGAATCATCTTCCTGCAGGGAGTGGTTCAAGACGACATGGCGAATTTGATCGTGGCTCAGATGCTGTACCTGCAGTTTGAAGATCCGAAGCGTGACATTAGTCTGTACATCAATAGCCCGGGCGGAAGCGTGACCGCAGGGATGGCGATTTACGACACCATGCAGTTCGTCAACTGCGATGTGGCTACTTACTGCATGGGCCAGGCTGCCAGCATGGGTGCCATGCTTCTGACTGCGGGCACCAAGGGAAAGCGATACGCACTCCCGAACGCGCGAGTGATGATTCACCAGCCGCTCGCCGGAACCGAGGGGACGACTGAGGAAATCCTGATTCACGCGAAGGAATTCCTCAAGACCAAGGACAAGTTGAATCATCTGTTGGCCTATCACACGGGCCAATCGATTGATGTGATCAAAAAGGGAACGGATCGCGATAACTTCATGGCGGCCGAAGAGGCCCAGAAGTTCGGGCTGATCGACAAAGTGCTGGAGCGAATTCCAGACGACCTATTCGGAGCTGTACGCCGCGAAGGTGAATGACGGGTTCTCCTCTGTGGAGAAATGGGCGTTCCGCCCGGCCCCGTCGCCAACCGGCGAAGATGGGACGCACGCGTTCCACAGAGGAGTAGTTAGCAGGATGCGACGGCAGCGCCAAAACCAGCGACTCTTCGCCTTCCGCCTGGCGGGCTGTGTCGCTGCGTGCCTGCTCTTCTCCGCTTGCGGCCCCAATAAACGCTACGATCTGATTGAAGCTGAACTCCGCACGCGCGATCGTGAACTCGAAGAAACGCGTGTGGCACTGGAACAGTCGCGCAATCTGAATCGCGCATATGCCCAGCAATCGCAATTCGGCTCTGGCCCCATTGTGCCGAACACTCCGGTTTACATCCCCATCAAAGAAATTGTTCTGGCTCGGGGCACGGGCGGAGTGAATGAAGATGGCGTGCCCGGCGACGAAGGCTTGATGCTTGTGATTGTGCCCAAAGATGAAGATGGCTCGCCCGTTAAAGTGCCGGGGAAAGTTCAGATTGCCGCGTGGGAAGTGAGTGAAGCCGGGCTAAAGAACTCGATTGGCGTTTGGGAAGTTCCGGCCGAGAAGGTGCGGCCCACCTGGCGCGGTGGCTTTATCAGTAGCGGCTTTTTCGTCGCTGTTCCCTGGCAAACGCAGCCGGGATCGGAGCGAGTGCGGGTGGCTGTGCGGTTCACCACACTCGATGGCCGCGCGTTCGAAGCCGATCGCGATATTAACGTGCAGTTAGCCACCGGACAATCGTGCCCACCCACGCCTGCCGTTCAAGGTGTGGCGGTGCCCACGCCCACGGTTCCGGGAATGGCGGTGCCCACACCCACGGTTCCAACTCAGCCCGGCGTTCGCGAACCGCTTCTGCCCGACCCGATTCCGCCCGGAACCGAAGAATTGCCGCCGCCCAGCACGTCGCAACGCGGAGCGCGTTTGCTCCCACCCGAGAAATCTTAGAATGCCCCAGGATTCTTCCTGGGAGCGTAAACGGAACCATGTCTCCACTGACACACTTTGACGAAACCGGTGCGTCCCGGATGGTGGATGTTGGGGCGAAGCCGGAAACGGAACGCTTCGCACGGGCTTCGGCATTGGTTCGCATGCAGCCGGCCACGCTCGCCCTGATTCGCGACAAAGCCGTCGCCAAGGGCGATGTTCTCGAAGTCGCACGTCTGGCGGGCATCATGGCCGCCAAGAAGACCGCGGACCTCATTCCGCTTTGTCACCCGCTTCCGCTCACCTCTGTCAAGCTCCACTTTTCGTTTCCGACCGATGATTCGTTACAGATTGAAGCCACGGCCAAGGTTTTCGCCCGCACGGGTGTTGAAATGGAGGCACTCACTGCGGTTAGCGTTGCAGCCCTGACGGTGTACGACATGTGCAAGGCGGCCGATCGCGGAATGACAATCGCGTTGGTCCGTTTAGAAGAGAAGGACGGGGGAAACAGCGGGCACTTCGCACGCGACCCCGCCACAGCTTCGAATTGACGGCCGTCACCGTGGGCGTAAGCTTTCCGGATTGCGGAATCGGCACGGAAAGCGGGAGGCCGCAAGATGGGGACCGCCATGCTCACAGTTCCGCCCGCCACGCTCGCGGGCTATCCGGTTCGAACAACTGGCCTCGCATTCGCGCCGGTTGCGGCCGACATCGCCGAGGCGGATCGCATTCTCGATGCGACACTCGCACGCTATCACTCTCCATTCGGCCCACTTATCGAGTATCTGCGACACTATCGTGGCAAGCGACTCCGCCCCGCACTGCTGCTGTTAGTCGGGAAAGCCTTTGGAAAACTCACGCCGCATCATCACACACTTGCGGCCGCCGTGGAGATGATCCACACCGCCACATTGGTGCATGACGATGTGCTGGACGAAGCCGATGTACGCCGCCACATCTCCACTGTGAACGCGGGGTGGGGCAACAAGGTCAGCATTCTGCTGGGCGATATGCTGTTCACGCACGCCTTTCACCTCACGAGCACAGTCGATCGCCGCGCGTGCGAGATTATCGGCGAAGCCACCAACCGCGTGTGTGCAGGTGAACTGCGGCAGATTACCGAACGCGGCAATCTCAACCTACTCGAAGCCGATTATTTCTCGGTCATCGACGGGAAGACCGCGGCGCTCACGGAATGCTGCGGGCGATTAGGCGCGTTGTACTCTGGCGTTTCCGACGAGACGGCCAGCACACTTGCGAACTTCGGCCGCAACCTCGGGCTGGCTTTCCAGATTGCGGACGATTTGCTCGATCTCGTGGGCAACGAAGATGCCGCGGGCAAAACACTCGGCACGGATCTCGAACAGCAGAAGCTGACGCTGCCAGTGATTCATTGCCTCAACCGCCTGCCAGATGCCGACGCGGAACTGCTGCGAACGGCGATCCGCGCGGGCGAATCCGGCCTGGGCCGCCGGGTGCTGCTGGCATTGGAAAAGACGCAATCGCTTTCTTACGCACGCCGGAAGGCAGAAGAATTCGCTCGGCTGGCGCGGCAAGAATTGGACTGCCTCCCGCGTGGCGAGTGCCGCACCATTTTGGAAACAATGACCGACTGGAGTGTGCGGCGAGAAAAGTGAGATCGCCTTTGCGTAAACCCGCGTCATCACAAATGTGGCTCGCCGTCTTGGCGAGCCGCGTCACGTCAGTGCAGTGGCCGGGTTCTTCTGGTTCTCAACCGCGTTCCCTCCATCGTCGCGATCAAAAAGGCGCTTCCTGCGGGCCTTGTTCGGGTTTCACTTTCAGTAGTTCCCGAATTGCTTCGCAACCGGCTATGTGCTTCAAGGCGTCTCGGAATCGGGTGCGATCTAATCCGGAATCACGCAGCGATTGCGTCACTCCTTCGACCAAGGCTTTCGCCCGAGCCTGTTGTGCGTTTGCTACATATCCCTGGTGTAATTCCCAGATCGCCCCGAGATCGTCCACCACCTCTTTCTCTGCGAAATCATCATGATCGCGCGTGCCCTGAACCACATCGGTGGCGATCGCACGAAACAACTCTGCGGGCGGCGTCTCGCCAAGAAATCCTGGCAGCGGCACGGCGAGCAGCGGCTTCAATTCCGGGGCAAAGTTGAGCAAGCAACCCACGAGCGCCACCAACTCTTGCGGCGATCGCGAACTCAGATTGGCCTCCGCCTGCTGCACGTCCGTGAATCGCGCGGCATCCTGAAGATACGCGAGCATGACTGCGGCCACATGCTTACACTTTCCCTCGGCCCCTACCGGACAACTGCACGAAGCCGCCACGATCGTGCTTGTGCGATGGTCTGTTTGCGACACATCGATTTTCACGCTCACGCGGTAAGGCCGCGGGCGTGTTCCGCGAACGAACGCGGCGAGTTCGCCCTTCCACGCTTCGCACCGACAGCCGAACACGGCCGTGTCGGCATAGGGGCGGCCTTTACCGATTTCAAAGTCCCCGACCCAGTCGCGGACCAATTCCATGCAAAGTAGCGGTTCGCCCGGCACGGGTTGCCCTCGTCGCGTTGCGATGTCACAATCCTGACACTCCAAACTCTACCCGACCGCGAGGACGCGATGAACCCCGAAGATCTGGCCCGCTTCCTCCGCGAATCTCTCGAAGATCGCAAGCTGTCTCGCTCGGAGAAATCAGCTCTCGCGGACTGGGTTGAAAAGAATGTGACCACCGATCAACATCGCGGTCTTGCACGCCACACGGCATTCGCATTCGCGAATGCGGAAGTCGCGCGAACCGGCACGCCTGCTGCGAACGAAGATCTGATTGGTTGGCTGGAAGATGTCATGAAAGTGCTGGCACCGCTGGGGCCACAAAGCACGAGCGCAACTGCGGGCGATTCTCCGGACGCAGCCGGGACCGAAGCGTTCTTCGCGCCGGGTGAGCAGTGCTTGCAGCAGATCATTCACCGATTCTCGTGGTGTCGCCACACGGCGGATATTTGCGTGTTCACCATCACAGACGATCGGATTAGCCGGGCGATTCTGGCCTCGCACGCCCGCGGCGTGAAAGTGCGGATCATTACGGATAACGAGAAACGCCACGATGCCGGGTCGGACATTCACCGGCTCCAGGATGCTGGCATCCCGGTGAAACTGGACGACGCGACAACCCCGGCAGAAGCCGGCATGAATGGGCACATGCACCACAAGTTTGCGATCTTCGATGGCACCCGGTTACTTAATGGTAGCTATAACTGGACGCGCGGAGCCGCCGACATGAACTACGAAAACATTACGGACACCGGCGACACCAAACTCGTTGCGATCTTTTCCCGCGAGTTCGAACGGTTGTGGAACCGGTTCTGACCGGGTAATCTTATCTGGCAAGTTGACTCGAATCCTGCCGGCACGAATGCCGACACTGCCCCGCGATCTCCGCTTTCCCCGCCGGAACGACTCCCCATGCATCCATTCCGCCTGGCCACGGTTTTGATCCCGCTCGCAGTGGTGCCGTATGCAGCGCAAACACCCACCGGCGAGTATGTGAACAAGGGGAACCGGAACGATTCGATCCGGGCGACTCTGCTCTCACACGGTTTACCCAATCTCGAAGGCAAGTGGTATCACGCAGGGCCATTCGACAACACCGATGGCGCAGGATTCGATAAGGCCTATAGCCCAGAAAAGGCGATCGACTTAACCGCGACTTACCCCGGCAAAGATGGCCGCACGGTGTCGTGGGCGGAATTCAAAGGGTTCGCACCGGGCAAGGTCGTTGATCTCTCGAAGCTCTATCCGCGGGTGAAATCGAACGCCGTCGTTTACCTGTATCACGCCTTCGAATCGCCGGTGGCGTTCAAGTTCAAGCTCGCCTTTGGCAGCGACGATAGCCTCAGTGTGTTCATGAACGGCAAACGTGTGATTCACGAATCGCACAATCGCGCGGCGGCCGCGGATCAAGACTTCGCCGAGGTCGAGGTGAAGCAAGGGAAGAACGAGTTGCTGATCAAGATCGGCCAGAATGCGGGCGATTGGGCCGCATACGTTCACCCCGCGGATTTGCCCGCAATCATCCCGCCCACCATCACCAAGCGATTGGAACGCGATTATCCGCCATCTGCGATCGTTGCCGCCGCGGCACAGAACGCAGGCGGAGAGGCCAAATACTACCGCCTCTCCACGCTGCCATTGCCGCCCGATTGCGTGCTGGAAGTGGGCGGGCTGGCGTTTCGCCCCGATGGCAAACTTCTCGCCTGCACCCGGCGCGGCGAAGTGTGGTTGATCGAAAACCCCACTGCCGAGAGCCTGGCCGATGTCAAATTCACACGATTCGCCACCGGCCTGCACGAAGCACTCGGCATGTGGGTGCAAGACGATAACACCGTGTTCGTGGTTCAGCGGCCGGAACTCACGAAGTTGGTCGATCGCGATGGCGATGGCACCGCCGATGAGTTCCTCACGGTGTGCGATAAGTGGGGTGTCTCGGGCGATTACCACGAATTCGCATTCGGCCCCGCACGCGATAAAGACGGGAACTTCTTTGTCACACTCAACGTCGGCTTTGGCGGCGGGCATCAGGCAAAGGCTCCGTGGCGTGGTTGGTGCCTCAAGATCGATCCGAAGACCGGTTCCATGGAGCCGTATGCGTATGGTTTGCGTTCGCCAAATGGAATCAACTTCTCGCCGGAAGGCGACTTGTTCTATTGCGACAATCAGGGCGAATGGGTGGTCACCAACAAGATGCACCACATCCAACCCGGCAAGTTCTTCGGCCACCAAGCGGGGCTGCGGTGGGTGAAAGATTCGCCGTTCGCGGGCAAAGTCGCGGAGAAAGTCGCAAGTGGAATGCGTTACGACGGAGCGGATAAAGACGGCAAGCCCGCAGGCGTGTTTCCCGAGCTATCGCCGCCGTGCATCTGGTTCCCTTATGGCCGCATGGGCAAGTCGATCACGGAACCGGTGTGGGACACCACGGGCGGGAAGTTTGGCCCGTTCGCGGGGCAATGTTTTGTCGGCGACCAAACCAATTCGATGATCATGCGCGTGGCGTTGGAGAAAGTGAACGGCGTGTATCAGGGCGCGTGTTTCCCCTTCCGCCATGGCTTGCAGTGCGGAGTGAATCGGCTCGCCTTCGCCCCTGATGGCAGTCTGATGGCTGGCCAAACGAACCGCGGTTGGGGTTCGCTTGGCGGCAAGCCTTACGGACTGCAGCGCATCGCTTACGATGGCAAAGAGCCATTCGAGATTCACCACGTCGCACTGACCAAAACGGGCTTCGATCTGGTGTTCACCAAACCCATCGCACCGGAAAGCCTCAAGAAGAAGCCGGTGTCGGTCAGTTCGTTTACTTACATTTACGAAAGCCGATACGGTGGCCCCGAGATCGACACACGCTTCGAGCAAATCGGCGAAGTGAAACTCTCGGCCGACGGAAAGACGTTATCCATTCCGGTGAGCACGCTAAAGAAGGGCCGCATCTACGAGATTCGCACCGATGAACTCACCACACTTTATGGCGAAAAAGTGCTTCACCCAGAGGCTTACTACACGCTCAACGAACTGGTGAAATGATTCAGTCGCGGAGCGATTCTTGTTACAGCAGGTCGCAGGGTGTTGTTCGCGGGCACCCTGCGACATCGCACTGCACGTCTGTTGGCTCTTCGCCAACTCATGAAGTTCCAGGTCCTTCACTTGCTGACGAAGACAAACGCCCCGGACGGGAAGTTCCCGTATGCGGTGGAGTTGATGCCGTTGCGGAAGCTCGATTGGAATTGCGGCGGCGATGCGGCAATCCGCACGCGCACCGCTGCGGTTTCGCCTGGTTTGGCCAGACCCGCGTGAACGGCCGCCGCGCCCAGATTCGAATCGAGCGTGTACACATCGCTGCCCCACACGTTGGCATTCTGCCCATTGGTGGGCGTGAAGCCGGTAACGGTGAACACCATCTCCTTGCCGTACTGGTTTTGGTAAGCCACGAGTGTGGCCGGTGCTGTCGGTGCGTTCTGGAACTCTTCAGCGGCCAACCCCACCGCACTGCGCAGCGTTCGCAAGTCGGCCACTTTCAGAGATTGTTCGCCAAACATCGCCGTCATCACTCGCAGGCTTTGCGGCGTCAGCTTTCCGGTCAGTCGAGAATCTTCGGTGTGAATCACATCGAAGTCTCGCACTTCCAAGAGCGGGGCCGGCACTTTGGCCTGAATGTATTTCACGGCATCATCAGCCCGCCGGCTCACTTCCGGGTCTTCGTGTTTGAGTAGTCGCAACAAGAACGGATAAGCTCGTTCGCGATAACTCTTCAACTCCGCGGTGGCACGTTCTCGGGTGGCGAAGTCGGCATGGCCCAATCGCGAAATCGCCAGCGCGATCTTCTCGCCCACTTCACGCGGACAGCGATGGGCGAAGTCGATTTTCCGCACGTCGGCGACTGCAATCTGGAGGAATCCGTATTTGGTTACGAGTTCGAGTTTGTCGTCCAGAAGCTTCAGTTTCAGCGTGCTGTCATCGACGCACTTCACTTCAACATCAAGGCCTTCCACCGGGCGGGCCGGTTCGGCGGGATTGGGATCGGGTGCAGCGTTCGCGGCGTTCCGATGGATCGTGGCGAATGCCGTGACTACGGCGAGGGTGACCGGAATGGTCAGGAAAAGCGATCGGGTGACGGGCATGAGAATGCCCTCCGCGGGAAAAGAATGCGGGAAAAGAAATCCGACGATAGGACGTGGCCGCGTCCTTGCGGGTGGAGAGGACACTTCATAGATTAACACATTTTTCTTTGACGTGTCCATGCCGGTCTGAACGCCGGGCTTGCCTTGCCAGGGGCTTACCTGCACAACAACAGTTCCTTCCAGGGTTAACGAGTTCCATCATGCCGCATACGGTTTTGATAACAGGTGCGACCGGTTTCGTGGGTTCCCATGTGGTTGAAGCTCTCGCCCGCCACGGCGATCGGGTGCGAGTGCTCGCGCGGCCCGGAGTCGATACTTCTTTCGCCGAATCGCTCGGTGCTACCGTTGCTCGCGGTGATCTGGCGGAACCTGCCACGCTGCCGCCAGCGGTTGAAGGGTGCGATGTGATCGTGCATTGTGCCGCGAAGGTGGGCGACTGGGGGCCAGTCGATGATTACCGCAAGGTGAACGTGGAAGGGCTTCGCGGTTTGCTCGATGCCGTTCTGGGCAAGCCGCTGCACCGGTTTGTTCACATGAGTTCGCTCGGTGTTTACGAAGCGCGACATCATTACCAGACCGACGAAACGGAGCCGCTGCCGGATCGGCATATCGACGGCTACACGCAATCGAAGGTGGAATCGGAGCGGCTCGCCCTGCAGTATCACCGTAAGCAGCAAGTGCCGGTTACCATCCTGCGGCCGGGTTTCGTGTATGGCCCGCGTGATCGCAGCGTGCTACCGCGACTGGAAGACCGCTTGAAGGAACGCAGCGTCATTTACATTGCACGCGGCAAGTATGCGTTGAACACCACATACGTGGGCAACCTCGCCGATGCGGTGCTGCTGGCGATTGATAAGCCGGAAGCGGTTGGCGAGGTCTTCAATATCACGGACGGCGAATTCGTGACCAAGCGGCGGTTCTTTGAAACCGTGGCAGACGGCCTCAACTTACCGCGACCGCGCGGATTCCCGCCGGTTCCGGTGTGGCTCGCCCGGTTCATGGCCAACTGGCGCGAGAACGTGTTTCGCAAGAACAACAAGCCCCACCCGCCACGAATCACGCAGGCACAACTCAAGTTCGCGGGGCTGAATCTAGATTTCTCCATCGCCAAGGCTCGGCAGAAACTCGGCTACGAACCGCGTGTGCTTTTCGATGAAGGGATGAAGCAGACGATCGAGTGGTATCGTGCTCACGATTCAAAAGCCAAGAGTTAGGAGTCGGGAACGCCCGCAGTTCGCAATGCGTTCCGATGTCTTCAGCCAGGAATACCGGTGACCGACTCCCCTTCCCCCGCGACGATCTATACCGAGCGAGCCGCGGCACGCCGTGCCAGCGCTGCGGCACTCGCCCAACGGCTCGATACGCTCAGCTACGCGCGCCTGGCGGTGTTCCTGCTGGGCCTTGTGGTCGCAGGTTTCGCATTCGGCACAGATCATCTTTCGCCCTGGTTCGCGCTCGTGCCTGCGGCCGCCTTTATCTACCTCGTTGCCAAGTACGAGATGACACGCGGGCGGAAAGCGTGGGCCGAACGGGCGGCGGCGTTCTATGACAGCGGGCTGTCGCGGTTGGCGGGCAAGCCTAGCGGGGCGGGCGATGGTTCGCGTTTTGCGGACGACACACACCCGTACGCAGCGGATCTCGATCTCTTCGGCCCGGACTCCGTGTTCGAGCGACTCACCACTTGTCGCACGCGCGTGGGGGAAGACACCCTGGCTTCGTGGCTTCGCGCCGCTGCGACACCGGATGAAGTGATGGCCCGGCAAGAAGCCGTCGCGGATCTCAAACCGCGTCTCGATTTGCGCGAAGCAATTGCGGTGGCCGGTGCGGATGTGCCTGCCGCCGATTACGCAGCGCTGGCGGCCTGGGGAGTGACCGGCGAATCCGAAGGCGCGACGAACCGCATGATCTCGCCACCGGCCGCATGGAAAGCTTGGGTGGTAGAAATCCTCGGTTGGCTCAACGTGCTTGCGATGATCGGCTGGCTCTTCGTGGGCACATCGACACTTCCCATTCTGGTCTTCGGCCTCATTTCGCTGGCGATCGCGGTGCCGCTGTTGCCCTGGAGTCGTCAGGTTCTCGCCCCATTGGGCAAAGCGGAGCGGGCACTTTCCCTATTGGAAACATTGCTCGCGCGACTGGAACGCGAATCGTTCACCGCACCGCGATTGCGCGAGTTGCAAGCGGCCATGATCACCGACGGGCTAACCGCTTCGGCACAAATCCGCGAACTCCGCAGCCTGCTGGAATGGTACGATTCCCGCCGCAATCCGCTGTTCATCCCCATCGCCGTATTGCGCATGTGGGACGTGCGATTCTCGTTCCGCTTCGAAGCGTGGCGTGCGCGTTCCGGGCCGGCGATCGAGCGATGGCTGCAAGCTGTGGGACAAGCCGAAGCGCTTTCGTCGTTCGCAGGCTACGCATTCGAGAACCCCGCAGATGTGTTCCCCAAAGTCGAACCCGGTGCGGTGCATTTGAATGCCGTGCGGATCGGCCATCCGTTGCTTCCCACCGAGCAGTGCGTGCGGAACGATGTGGTGATTGGCGGCGACAACGGCCCGCGTGTGTTGCTGATTAGCGGCTCGAACATGTCCGGCAAAAGCACACTGCTTCGCGCTGTGGGCGTGAACGCGGTGCTGGCGTTGGCGGGCGGAGTGGTGCGGGCCGAATCGCTGACGCTCTCGCCCTTCGCGCTCGGGGCCACCATGCGCGTGCAGGATTCTTTGCACGCCGGGCGTTCGCGCTTCTTCGCGGAAGTCACGAAGGTTCGCCAACTGCTGGACATCGCGAAATCGGGCCACCCGCCATTGCTGTTTCTGTTGGACGAACTCTTCTCGGGCACCAACTCCGCCGACCGCGTGGCCGGAGCCGAAGCGGTGGTGCGCGAACTGCTGGCGACCGGGGCCATCGGGTTCGTCACAACGCACGACCTGACATTGACCGCAGTCGCGGCCCGCCTGCCGGGTGCCGTGAATGTTCACTTCTGTGATGGATTTGCCGGCGGCGAGTTGAAGTTCGATTACACCATGCGTCCCGGTGTGGTTCCGCATGGCAACGGGCTGGCCCTGATGCGAGCAGTCGGCTTGGGCGTGTAATCGCCACGCAGCGAATCCCCTTTTTTTCACATTTCCCTACTTGAACCTCACGCAACGTGAGGGGTTACCATACCCGCGTCGAATTCGGAGGCGGTCATGCAAGAGCACGAACAGACGTGGAAGGTTGGCCAGTTGGCGGCACGCACGGGCTTAACCGTTCGCGCTCTGCACCACTACGACGCGATCGGCCTGCTATCGCCATCGGAACGGATCGGTTCCGTCCACGGTTCCGGCCACCGGTTGTACACCATTGCGGATGTGGCTCGGCTGCACCAAATTCTATGCCTCAAGCAACTCGGCTTCGGGCTGGAGCAGATTCGGGAATACCTGTCGCGGGCCGATTACGATCCGCGACAGGTGATCCGATTGCACCTGGAAAAGGTTAAGCGGCAAGCCATCGAACTCACGGAATTGAGCGAGCGACTCCAGGGCCTCTCCGAAATCCTCGACCGGGCGGAAGCGGTTTCCCCCGAAACATTCCTGCAAACGATTGAGGCGATGACCATGATCGAGAAGTATTACACCCCTGAACAACTCGACCAACTGAAGCTCCGGAAGGAACAGGTTGGCGAAGCGCGAATACAAGAAGTGCAAGCGGAATGGCCGCGGTTATTCGCCGAGGTGCAAGCCGCCATGGACGCCGGCACCGATCCGACTGATCCGAAAGTTCAGGAACTGGCACAGCGTTGGTTTGGCCTCGTGCGCGAGTTCACGGGCGGCGACCCGGGCGTTTTCCAATCGCTTAACACCATGTATCAAAGCGAGGATAATGTCTCCGGTATGGATATGACTGCGATGCGACCGATGATGGAATACATCCAGAAGGCTGCAACTGCGGGTGGCCACTCGCAACCGTAAGCCAGAAAGATGAGCAAGCCCGGAGTGGGACTCCGGGCTTGCTCGCAATCACGTTTCACTTCCCATTAACAGGAATCAGACCGCAGTCGGCAGTGCCTCGGGGCCGCGAAACGCGCCGGTCACCAGTCCGATTAGCATGAGCACCAACAGCACGGCGAGCAACGCGAGGTAGAGTTTCACGAAGAACGCCAGCAGATCGAACCACGAACCGAGATTCTTCAAGCCACCCATCAAGTAGCTAATATCTTGGCCCGAGGTTGTGGTCACGCGGGTGAACGAGCTTGCCGCCTTGAACAGCCAACTCGCGAGCACGAACGACAGGACCGCACCTAGCCCATAGCCCAGCGCACCGATAATATGCGCGCCATCTTGGGGAATGCGGAAGGCCAAGCCCGCCGCAATCATGCCCTGCATCAGCCCGGAAACCATCAGCGGAATCCGCACCCACATCATGGCGTTTGCGAGCTGATTAATCACTTCGTTCTGGCTGCTGTTAAACTCGTACTCCCGCTGTCCGTCGACCGGCGATGGCTGCGGCGAGCCGGAATCGGCTTGCGATGCAACATGTTCGGGCGGTTTCGGCTTGTTATGTTTGCTCATGAACGAAAACCTCGTGGGGGGGTACTCATGGAGCCACATCTTACTCAACCGCATCGCCTTCCGACCAGCACTGAACCAAAATCCTGGCGAATGCTCGGCAACTCGTGTCCGCAGTCGCAGCCTCGGTGTCAACTCTTCCCCAGCACCAGATCGACGACCCAGCACCCACGGACGTGTGATTGGCTTGCATCGCGACAGTGGGTGAGGATGGCGGCTTTCTCGCAACCTGCGTCTTGCAGCGCATCCGCAAGGATGGGCATGGCGCTGAAGTCCCGCGACTCGTACATACCCTGTGCGATAGCAACGACGGTATCCGTCCCCCACGCGGGATCGAACGATACCGGGTGAAAGGGATTACCGAAGATATCTTCCACAAGTTCGCGAGTATACATAAACACGTCGGGGAACCGCGTCGGGTACTGATAATCCAACGGGTTCCCTGCAACCCACTCGGCAATGCGCGCAGCATCGTAGACACAGGCTCGCCGGTCTCGTTCGCTCTCAACCTCTGTCATCGAAGGAAGAGGCTCCTCCTCCGCCCACCCGGCTTTCCGAACCAATTCCTCGATGTGGTCAGATCTTCGAGAGATTTCCGCATCCAGCGCGTGTAAGACTCCTTCAGCCCTGTATCTAGCCCTGTCGAGATCCTCATCAGTGGCCTCACCGTCTACGAATCGTTCAACGATTTCCACAGTATCCCGGCTCCTCCGTGGAAGAATGTCCCACGATGCCCGAAGACAGGTGCACACGAAAAGCCGACACTTCCGAGATCCTGCACGCTTCCAAACGTAACTGAGCAGAACATCGGGGCTGGCCGATTTGACCCATTCATCGGGTGTCATGGTTTACTTTGGCTCCCCGAGGTGTTGCTTGAAGAACGTCGCGTTGCCGGCCCAGAAGCGTTCCATCACGGTCGGGTCGGCGCTGTACATGTGCGTGACGCCCGGCAGCGCGATTGCCTCGAAGTCTTTGCCGGCCCGGAAGAGTGCGTCGCTCAATTTCAGCGTGTGACGGTAATACACGTTGTCGTCCGCGGTGCCGTGAACGAGCCGCAACGGGCGTTTCAAGTCCTTCGCCAGCGGAATGAGTGACGCCTCGTCGTACGCTTTCTGCGACTCGGGCAGCAGCCCCATGTACCGCTCGGTGTAATGCGTGTCGTAGTCTTCCCAATCGGTGACCGGTGCGCCCGCGACCGCCGCCTTGAACACATCCGGCCGCCGCAACACCGCGTTCGCCGCCATGTAGCCGCCGAACGACCACCCCACGATGCCCACGCGGTCGCAGTCCATCTCCGGGAACTTCTCGCAGAGTAGCTTCAACCCCTTCACCTGGTCTTCGAGCGGCACCGTGCCGAACTTCTGATAGATGGCGCGTTCCCAGTCGCGGCCGCGGCCCGGCGTCCCGCGATTATCGATGGCGACCACGATGAAGCCCTGATCCGCGAGCCACTGCGGCACGAGCCAGTTCCGCATCGCCTGCACAACGTGCAGATGCTTCGGCCCGCCGTACACATCCACGATCACGGGATACTTCTTCTTCGGGTCGAAGTCACGCGGCCGCACGACCGCGGTCCAGTAGTCGCCGACCATGTCGAACTTCACGTCCGGCTTGAACGGCGGCTCGATCGCAATGGAGGGGAGAACCTCGCTGGGATTGACACCATTGAAACTGTGAACCGTCGTGACTGGCATCATGACATTGTTCGTTGACGTGTAGATTTGCGGCCAGTTCGCGATCGGCTCACCCCATTTCGGGTACATTGCCGAGTGCTGCCCATACAGCGGTTGGAATAATCCAGGTAAAGGATGAAATTGAACATCGAAGACCACCTTAGGATTCGTCGTAACGCGGCTGATCAACCGCAGGTTGATCCATTTCTGATACCCATGAACGACGCTGTAAACCACATCCAATCCATCGTCGGTAAGGTACGCGGTGAGAACCTCCTCTGGAGAATGATCGGCTGGAACGAGGACTGCCTTTGTTTGGCCCGTATTCCAATCGCGGAGTTGAACTTCACTCTCGCCATCTTTGTCTCCTCCAATCCAGATAAACCCTTCGAGCGATTTGGTGAACCGCGGCAAGTTCTGGTTCAGGTTCACCCACGCCGCGTCCTTCTCCTCCAACAATTTCGTCGTCTTACCAGTCTTCGTGTCGGCCCGCAGGAGTAGTAACTCTTGCTGCTTGCGATCCTGCACTTGGAGCGTGAGCGGACCGAGTTCGTCCCACCTCACCGCCGCAAGGTATTCGTACTTCTTCCGGTCCCACTCCACCCACACCATCTCTCCACCTCCCACAGGCACGATCCCGAGCTTCACCGCGACGTTCTTCTTGCCCGGTCGCGGGTAGAACTGCTCTTCCGGCTTCTGATCGGGCTTCAGCGGGTCGGCGATCCACCACGTCTCCACACCGGTGTGGTCCGCTTCGGTGTAGGCGATGAATTTGCTGTCCGGGCTCCACCAGTAGCCGCTGAAGCGGCCCATCTCTTCTTGCGCCACGAACTCGGCGAGGCCGTGCGTCTTGATCGCGGTGCCGCCGGTGGTAACCGGCGACTCTTTCCCGGCCGCGAGGTCGTACACGTACACGTCGAACCCGCGAACGTAGGCGATCTTCTTGCCGTCCGGCGACCACTTCGGATCGACGATCGCACCGCCTTCGCCGGTCTTCAACTCGGTGATCTTCCCGGTGCTGCGTTCGAAGACATAGAGCTTGCCGCCGAGCGCCACCAGGATGTTCTTGCCGTCCTTGTCGAGGTGATAGTCAGCGAAGCCGCCGACGCTCACCCGCATCCGCTCGCGGCGAGCCTTCTCCTCGGGCGAAAGATTCTCTTCGCCGCCCTTCAGCAGCATCTCGGGCGAAAGCAGTTCCTTCGTCTTGCCGCTGGCGACATCGAACTCAAAGAGCTTCATCTTCGGCGTCTTCGGGTCCGCTCGCAGGAACAGCACGGTCTTGCCATCGGGCGAGATCTTCGGCTTCTGCGGTCGGCCGAGCATGAAGCCGCGGGTCTCGGCGTACTGCTTGAGGAACGACGTATCCAAGGGCTTTCCGGGAATGGGGTCGGCCGCGTGCGCCATGGCGGCGGTGATGAGCGTGAGGGCCAGCGCGATGGGTGTGGTGTTCATGTGTTTGAGGATAACAAGCCCTGGTTCGCGCGTCACGCCTTCGATTGCCTCAGCCGCGTGACAAACATTCCGATTTTTCGATTTGCCCGCCGTGTGATCGTTACGCATAGAAATAGTGGACGCGCGTTCAATTCGTCTGGTTCAACACTTCACCGCCTCTCACCGGAAGCATCACCATGAAAGCTCACACGAAGCTTGCTCTCTTTCTGTTCGCCGTGGCGTTGGGCGTCCTGATAACACTGCTCGCCAGCAACGCCACGCGCACCCAAGCCCCTTCGCAATCGCCCAGTGATTCCGCACCTCCACACGCTTTTGGTTGGATCGACGACCCGGATGCCGTCCGCGAATCGATCGCGGTGATGAACGCCGTGCGATTTCGCGATACGCCCGCCTTCGCCATCATTGCCGCGCGAGACGCCACCACGGACGACGTGTTCCTGTGGGAAGCGTGCCGAACTGCCACGGGGAACGTGCTCCCCGCTCGCGACCAGAAATCGGTCGGATGCTGCGTCGGCTTCGCAGCGGCTACCGCCATCGAGCATTTGCTGTGCGTTCAAATCGTGAACGGCTCACGCGAAGACTATCGCGATCTGGCAGCGGAAGTGATTTATGGCGGGTCGCGCGTTGAGATCGGCGGCGGTCGCGTGCGCGGCGATGGCAGTGTGGGCGTGTGGGCTGCCCGCTTCGTGAAGGAATACGGCATCGTGCCACGAACCCTCATCGGCCGCTCGGACTTACGCCACTACGACGAACGACGTTGCCGCGAATTTGGTCGCCTTGGACTTCCCGCTGATGTCAAAGATGTTGCGAAAGCGCACCCGGTTCGCGATGTGGCACAGGTGAAAACCTGGGAAGAATGCCGCGCGGCCATCCAGAGCGGGCACCCGGTTATGGTGTGCAGCAGTCAGGGTTTCACCCGAGAACGAGATGCGGATGGCTTCGGCTTGCCCAAGGGAACGTGGTATCACGCGATGGCCGCAGTCGGCATTCGCGGCGACCCGCGACCGGGTGCGTTCCTCCCCAACTCATGGGGCGAAACATTCCACAGCGGCCCGCGTTACCCCGACGATGCACCGCCCTGCGGGTTCTGGGTCGATGCGGCGGTTCTGGATCGGATGCTTCACAAAGGAGATTCTTGGGCGTTCAGCAATGCGGCCGGCTTTGCGGCTCTGAAGTAAGCCGAGTCTGAAGTGAGAAGTGCGGGAAAAGGAAGAGGCCAGGAGCAGCACGCCACTCCCGGCCTCTTCGTGATTGCGTTCGAGTCACGACGATCAGTTGTCAACTGGGTTGAGCATCGCGTTGATGTTGGCTCCGGTAACCTTTCCGCTCATGGTCACGTTCTTCTTGTCGGTGTCGGTCTTGATGGAACCGAATACATCAAGGAGCGGCTTGCCACGCGGATCGGCAGCACCGGCAAGCTGAACGATCGGCTGAACCTGCCGCATCAGATCTCGCACGGCGGTGTGCATGGCCCTGGCCGAATCTTCGTCGGACATGCCAATGCTTACGTCAACCAGAATGTCGGTCCCGATCTTCATTGTCATTGTGGCCGATTCCATCTTGGGCATCAGCTTCTCGACGCCATCGAACTGCACCGGGAGATTCCCCGCGGCGGGAAGCATGACGTTATCGAGCTTCCCCTTGAGGACCGTTACCACGAACACAGATGCTTTGTCGTCGGCCTTCTTGATCAGTTCAGCCAACTCTTTCTTGATCGCTGGCTCTTTCTGGGAATCCGATACTTTCAGCGCGTTGATGATCAACTTCTTGTCGTTGGCCGCGATAACTCGCTTCTCATCCAAAACCGTGGCATAGATTGCTTGTGGGATTTCTTCGGGCTGATACTTGAACATGACGGTGTCGCCGTCTTTGATGATCGAAAACTGTTCGGGGTTCTTCTTGGCGAGAGCCTCAGCCGCTTTGAAGACGTTCTTCGGATCGAACTTGCCGTACAGAACCATCAACCCCTGAGTTACATCTAGACCGGTATCGGTGGTGGCAACAACGAGCTTATCGACATCTTTAAACGGATCCATGCCGAGATCTGTCAGGAATTGCTTCACATCTTGCCCATCGAGCACCTGCTTGAGTTGCTCCAGTGCGTACTTCTTGACAACATCGGAAGCGAGGATTTCCTTGACGTTCACTACGGCGACGGTGTCCGCCTCGGCGGGGATCAACTTTTCGGGTTCGGCGGCTCGTGCGAACGGCACCTGCAACAAGACAGCCCCAAGAACGAGGCAAGTGAAGCGAGTCATGTACTGCATTCCTTTCGAGGCGAGAAACGGGACGCCAGATTCCTGCTCGCGTCCCACGGTTCGAATCCATTCTACGCGTCAGTCTTTGATGTCCTTCTTCCGGCGACCCGGTTGAATCTGCATGAGCTTCCCAAGTTCGCTTCCCGGAGCCTTGAATGTCAAGGTCATATCTTTGTTCTTGGAAGTCACCTTGACCGAGGCCAGAAGTTCGGGCAATGCTTTGGCTTGTGGATCGAGCTTGGAGGCGAAGTCCGCGAGCGGTTTGAGTTGATCCAGCATGTCGATAAGCGCGTTACGCATGTCGTTGGCGGATTCTTCGTCTTTCATGGCAACCAGCACATCCAGAGCCACATCGGCCCCAATCCGAACGGTGATGAGCGCGCTCTCGGTCTGTGGAATGGCTTTGCCCATGCTCTCGAAATTAAGAGGCCCCGCTTGGTTGGGGATGTTCAGATCGCCGAGCTTACCCGAGACGAACGACGCGATGAAGATGGAAGCCTTGTCGTCTGCCTTCTTGATCAGTTCGGCCAACTCTTTCTTCACCGGTGCCGGCTTACCAGAATCGGCTGTCTTGATCGCAGCGGTGATGAATTTCTTATCGCTCGCGGCAACGATTGTTTTCTCGTCGATCACAGTAGCATAAGTCGCAGGCCGTTCCCCCTCGGGCTGATACTTGAACATGATGGTGTCGCCATCCTTGATCATCGAGAACTTGTCCGGGTTATTCCGGGACTCCGCCTCGGCGACTTTGAAGATCTTCTCGGCATCGAATGCGCCGCGGGCAATGATGACCATATCCTGCTCGGCATTCGGCTTGAACTTCATATCGATCATCGCGATGGTGATCTTCTCCAGGTCTTTCATTGGATCGAGGCCGATATCCTGGAGGATTTTGCTCATCCCGTTCTTCTCAAGATCTTTCTTGAGATTGTCCACGATGTACGACTTGCCAAACTCTGAGCCTAAAAGTTGCTTGAGGTTAACAGCGACAACCGTATCGGTGTCAAGCGGGAGGAGTTTCTCGGGTTCGGCCGAGCGAGCGGTTTGACCGGCGAGTACGGCGATGAGAGCGGCACCCATAATCGTGCGACAATGACGAAACATGTTGTGCGTTGTCCTTTCAAGAGGAGTGACGAGCCAGCAGCGAATTGGGCAGTGGCACGGCGTATTCTACCCCTCGTCGCCTGTATCGGTTTCGTCGAAATCGCACTGACGCCAAACGGTACAAATCCCGCGACCGGAACGCAACATGGACTGCAGCGGCTCTCATTTCTCTTGCCGCCACGGTGGAGGTTTTCCGGACGGCGTTATCCGCCGATAATAAGGATGTGCCAAACTGGAAGGAACACAATGCTTCGCCTCGTTCTCGGCAGCCGCAATAAAAAGAAACTCGGCGAAATGACCGGGCTTCTGGGCGACTTGGGGCTGCAACTGAGCGACTTGTCGCCGTTTCCCAACGCTCCGGAAGTGGAAGAAACCGCCGAGACGTTCTCTGGAAATGCAATTCTGAAGGCCACGCAGCTTGCCCCGATTCTGAGTACATGGGTGATCGGTGAGGATAGCGGGTTGTGTGTGCCCGCTCTTGGCGGCGCGCCGGGAGTTTATTCGGCCCGTTATGCTGGCACGCACGGCGACGATGCCGCGAACAACGCCAAACTCCTCCGCGAGATGGCGCACCTCACGGGCGACAACCGCGCGGCCTACTACATCAGCACGGCCGCCCTCGCCGATCCAACTGGAAAAGTCGTTACGGTTGTTGAGGGGCATTGCCATGGGCGAATCATCGATGCGCTTCGCGGAGAAGGCGGCTTCGGGTACGATCCGCTTTTTTTGGTTCCGGAGCATGGCAAAACGTTCGGAGAACTCCCGGCCGAAGTGAAACAGGCCATGAGCCACCGAGCGAAAGCGTTTCAGCAGCTTCGGCCTGTTCTCATCGAGATTAACCCGTCCTGAGAACCGGCCCGTTTCGCGTGTGTTGCCCCATCCACTTCCCCGACGGAACACCATGTCCCTTTCTGAACTCAATTCCGATATCGCCGCGTTCCGCCATTATCTGCAATCCGAGCGAGGCATGGCGGATAACACGGTGCAGGCCTATGGCCGCGACCTCGACCGCTTCACGAACTGGTGCGTGCTGGTTCGCTATACCGAGTACACCACGCCCACGCTCAAAGACCTCGCACGTTACCTCGCGTTTCTGCACGACGAACAACTCGCCCCGCCAAGCATCGCCCGGCATCTGGTGTCGTTGAAGATGTTTTACCGCTTCCTGCGACTGGAAGAGCGGGCCGATGCCAGTGCGGTGGATCTGCTCGGTTCGCCGAAGCTCTGGGAGCGAATTCCCACGGTGTTGCCGCCAAACGCGGTGGAAGAATTGCTGAACGCCCCGCAACCGGGCGACCGGTTCTACTTCCGCGATCGGGCGTTGCTGGAAACACTGTATGCGACCGGTTGCCGCGCGTCGGAAGTGGTGGGCTTGAAGATTGAGGATGTGTATCTCGATGCGGGGTTCTGTCGCGCATTTGGCAAAGGAAGCAAGCAACGCGTGATACCACTCGGCCGACCGGCGATTCAAGCGATTCGGGCCTATCTCGGGGAACGGCAAGCAAGCAGCCCCCAAAGCATGGCCGATCGCACGCTACCCGTGCCGAGCGAAAAGCACCGAGGTGCCTCTTCGGCTTCAACATCGCCGTGGCTATTCGTTTCGAAAAGCGGCCGGCAACTGACGCGAATTCTGCTCTGGTCGCTGGTCAAGAAGTATTGCAAGCGGGCCGGTTTGCCGACAGCCGTTAGCCCGCACACCATGCGACACAGCTTCGCCACGCACCTGCTATCCGGTGGGGCCGATCTGCGAACCGTGCAGGAATTGCTGGGCCATTCGTCGATTCAAACCACGCAGCATTACACACACGTGGACCGCGACCGATTGAAGGCGATTCACCGGCAGTTCCACCCGCGTGGCCAGAAAGGGGAAGTCGAATCACCACCGAAACCGCCGACCATTCCGGAAGAGAAGTCGTAGCCGGAATAGAAGGGGAACCGCAGATTAGAACTCGATCGGCTCTGGCAGAGCGAGCGGAACAACGAACACCTTTCCATCCCCGATGCGGCCAGTGCGTGCCACTTTTGGGATGCGTTCCGCAAGTTCATCGGCTTGTTCGGCTGTCACCCAAACCGTGATCTCGACTTTTGGCAAATAGGCCGTGCTATATTCCGAGCCGCGATAGCGATCGAGATACCCCTTCTGTCGGCCATAACCTTTGGCCTCGCGAATCGCGCAAGTGGTGGCCCCGAGTTCCGCAATCACACGCAGCACCGCCTCAGCCCGAAACGGTTTCACGACAATGGTCAGTTGTTTCATGATTCGCATTCCGAACATGCGTGTGGACGTATTGGATTCGCCGCGAGCGCGCTTCGGCAACAAATCGTTGTGTGAATCACACCCATCCGCCCGTCACCGGCAAAACTTGCCCTGTGATGTAACCACTTTCTTCGCTTGATAGA
This sequence comes from Gemmata sp., assembly GCA_041740855.1. Lineage (GTDB taxonomy): Bacteria > Planctomycetota > Planctomycetia > Gemmatales > Gemmataceae > Gemmata. Next base: position 5,715 of record JBGSLF010000151.1, on the reverse strand, counting down.
AACAACACCGCGTTCGCAATATCGTCTGGCGAACCGAGCCGCCCCATTGGGATTTGCTTGAGATATTCGGCCATCACCTCGGGCTTAATCTCGCCAAGCATGGGCGTTTGAATCACTCCCGGTGCGACAGCATTAACGGTGATGCCGCGCCGGGCGAGTTCTTTCGCCAGCACGCGCGTCATGCCGATCACGCCCGCCTTCGCGGCGGCATAGTTCGCCTGACCGTGGAAGCCGACCAACCCGGCTACCGATGCCGTGCTCACAATGCGACCGCCATCGCGAAGGATCTCCACGCCATACTTACAACAATGGAACACGCCATCGAGGTTTGTTTGCAACACCGCGTGCCATTCATCGAGTGTCATCTTTCGCAGTGTTCGGTCGCGAATGATCCCGGCGTTGTTCACGAGAATATCCAAGCCGCCGCAAGCTTGCTGCACTTGTTTCATCAGCGATTCTACCTGCGCCGCATCACGCACATCCGCCGCGAATGTGTGGATAGTGGGCGCACCGGGAAGCGCTCGCAACTGTGCGGCCAAAGCGTCCGCATCCTTGCGATTGGCACCATCCGGATCGTCCCAGAAGTGCAACACGGCTGTCGCACCCGCCTTCGCGAACGCAGACAGCACAGCGGCCCCAATCCCGCGAGAACTGCCCGTGACCAGTGCGACTTTGCCAGAGAATTCGTAGCGAATCATGGTGGCCTGTTATAGTGGGAAGGATCGATTACGGGTTCCGCGTTTCGATCGAACAGCTACAAAGTTAGAGACGCGTAACAGGCATTGCAATCATCAACCATCGAGCGTCACGCATCAATGGTAAAGCTGGCTCACTTTAGCGACATTCACCTGACCGCGAAGCCGCTCGGCTGGTCGCCACGCGATCTGATCGGGAAGCGAAGCACCGGTTGGGTGAACATCACGCTGCTTGGTCGCGGGAACCGCTTTCGCGATGCACCTCTCGTGGTGCGGGCATTGCGGAACGATCTGGCCACTCGCGGGTTCGATCATCTTGTGTTCTCGGGCGATGCTACCATGATGGGCTTCGATTCCGAGATGAAACTGGCGGCCGATGCGATTGGTGTTGGCGATCCTTCATTGCCGCCGGGGATTGCGGTTCCGGGCAATCACGATGCGTACATCACACGGGTGGAAAAGTCTCGCGTGTTCGAGTCGGCGTTCGCACCCTGGCAGCAGGGGCAGCGTGTGGGTGAGAAGCACTATCCCTTCGCACGCAAGGTTGGCCACATCTGGTTAATCGCCATCAATTCCGCGTGCGCCAATGCAATGCCGTGGGATGCGAGCGGGCGAATCGGCCAACCGCAACTCGCCCGGTTGCAGGAACTCTGCGCAACACTCGATGCCGGACCGCGTGTGGTGGTTACGCATTACCCATTACTGATGCCCAACCGCAAACCGGAACCGCACTTCCATCGCCTCCGCGACTGGAAACGTGCCCGCGATGTGGCGGCAGCATGCGGCGTGAATCTGTGGCTTCACGGCCACAAGCATGGCTGGTATGTGCTTCCCGCCGGCGAGAACTTGCCCTTCGCCACCATCTGTGTGGGGAGTTCCACGCAGACAAAACGCTGGGGTTATCACGAATACACGATTGATGGCGATAACCTGAGCGGATTACGCCGCGTGTTCGATCGCGCGGCCAATGCGTTTGTCGATGCGGACACTTTTACACTCCATTTGGCCAATCACGGCGTGACTGCCCCGCAAGTGCCGTAACATGGTAAGGCAAGTTTGGTCGGTTGTAGCGACTGGCGACGATGTTGCCGTTGTTTTTGTTGGCAATTTCATGCTCACATGATCGCATTTGCGGCCGATATCATGCGATGCCGCCGGATGCGGCCCGTTTCACCGCAGGAGGCCAAGCATGTCCGCCCTACTTCCGCGAACAAAGCTTGCTACCGCGAAAGACTCGAACACCAACCTCTCGCGTCGCCGGCGGCGATTGCCGATCCGCCTGTTCTTTCTCTTTTTCGTGCTCGCCCTCATCGTGTGGTTCGCGCCGGTTATTGTGGCACACACCCCATTGCGGAACCGCGTGATTCACGCTGCCACCGCTAGCCTCAACGGCACAATCACCGTTGGCAGTGCCCGCCTGGGCTGGCTCGCACCGGTCGAACTGCGCGACATCACGTTGTCCGACGCCGAAGGGCGTGTGCTGGCTCGCATCCCAAAAGTGACGACAACCAACTCGCTCTTCAGCCTTGCTAAACGGAATTGCTCCGCCATTGACGTGACCATCGAAAAGCCAACGATTGAAGTGATCTGCACGGAGAGCGGAAGCAATCTTGAAGACGTGCTGCAGAAGTATCTCGCGCCTTCCGAACAAGATGAACCAAGCAAGCCCACGCGAACGCGGATCACGGTGCGTGTGATCGATGGCAAATTAACGCTCAACGATAGCTTCACCAACCTTTCGAGCGAATTCTGGGACTTGCAAGCGACCGTCTCGATCCCCGCAACCGCAGCGGAACCAATAACCGCCAAGATACAAGCGAACGCACCGGAACGAGTGGCGCTCGATACCGTGCTCGGTGAGACGGGCCGCGTGGAATTCAAGACAGCCGGCTTACAGTTGGAATCGCTCACGCCGCTTGTGCGCCGCATCAAGCCGGGATTATCGCTAGCCGGCTCGCTCAGCAGCGATCTGGTTGCGACGTGGGGAAGCGATACCGCGGATGTGAATGGTCTCGTTGGCATTCGCGATTTCGCCATGACCGGCAAGGCACTCCAGGGCGAAACGCTCGAACTGGTGTGGGTATCCGCACCCATCAAAGCATCCGCAACGCGTGGTCGAATTCAGATCGATCAGGCAGAACTCACCACGGACATCGGCACCGTTTCCTTGACCGGAATTTTTGATCCGGAAGAATCGCTGAACCAACTCATGGATCGCCCCGGTTTGAAGTTCAATGCGAGCGTGGATGTCGCCAAACTCGCAACGCTACTTCCTCGCTTGTTGAGAGTGCGTGACGATACGGAATTCCGCGAGGGAAATGTGGTTGTCAAGCTCGCCAGCACGCCGGGCGTGAACGGAACCGCGTGGGCGGGTTCTGTGAACACTTCCGCACTGAAGGCTGTTCGAGATGGGCGTGAGATCCTCTGGGACGAACCACTCAAGGTGGATTTCGTCGCGCGGGCCAAAGCTGGCGAACTCCTGACGATCGATAAACTCACCTGCCAATCCGACTTCATGGCCCTGAATGCTCGCATGGCCCCCGATTCCGTGCGTGCCGCAGCCAATATCTACCTCGATCGCCTCGCCACCCGACTCAACGATTTCATCGATCTGGGCGAAGTGAAACTGGAAGGGGAAGGCTCCGCGTGGTTGGTGGCGACGCGTGCGCCCGATGGCGACTTCAAGGCCGATGCGGGGTTGGATCTGAAGAAGCTCGCATTCGCCAACGCTTCCGGGAAAGGGCTGCGCGAAGCGACTGTGAAGTTGCAAGCCGCGGCAACCGGCAAGGCTATGGCAACCGGCCACGTATCGATCGCCACGGGTTCGCTGGTCATGACTTCCGCAGGCGACGAAGCGAAGTTCACGCTGCTGGAAGGGATCGCGGATGTGCGCAATCCGGTTGTTTCCAAGCTCGATGCCCGCATCGCTGGCGATCTTGGCCGCTGGCACAAGAGGTTAAGCGTTCTGACTTCAGCGCTCGATGGCTATCTGTTGAGTGGCAACACCACTGCTCGCGGAACGCTGCGTCTTGAGCCGGATCAGATCATCGTGGATCAGCTCACGATGCGAATCGATAACGCCCGATTCGTGGGTGCTGGCCTGGATATCGATGAACCACGGATGGACGCAGTGACCGATCTCACAATCGACCGGAAAGCCGGTATCGCAACGTGCAACAACTTCACCGTTACCTCTGCGCCGCTCAGTGTGGAACGCGGCAAGCTGGTGATCGAAGCACCCGCCGGCGGCAGCACTGTTGTGCATGGTGGCGGCCCTGCTATCACCGATCTGAATCGCCTGGGCAAGACAGTCGGCGCATTCGGCGATCCGCGCGGCGCATCGGCCTGGCACGGTCGCGGAGTCGGGCCAATCCAATTCCGTTATGCAGGCGATGTCACCACGTTTGGCGGCAATCTCGATGTCGCCGGGTTCGCACTGGGCACCAAAGCCGCCCCGGTCTGGCAAGAAGCCAACTTGCGCATCGAATGCGATGGCTCGTTCACTCGCTCTGCGGACACGGTCACGTTCAAGTCGGCCAAGCTCTCGCGGCCAGGCTTTGCGGTCGAAGGTTCGGGTTCCATTGGGAAATTCGCAACAACCACGGATGTGAACGTGAGCGGCCAGGTGAATTACGATTGGGCCAAACTGAGTGCGGAACTACGCGAAGCTATCGGGCCAAATGTGGTATTCACTGGCAAAGGTGCCAAGCCGTTTCACTTCATCGCAAGCCTGACGCCGCCGCCGAAGCCAGGCAGCAAGATACTCCCATCGCCCTTCGCAAACGCGACCGGCGAACTGGCCATCGGATGGGACGCCGCCACGGCGTATGGCTTCGAAACCGGTGCCGCCGAATTGCGCGTGAAGCTTGCCAATGGCGTGGCTCGTGTCGCACCCGTGAGTGCGTCGTTCGGTGGCGGAAAAGTGACGGTGGAACCCGCTGTGCAACTCGATCCTGGCCCCGCCGTGGCCACCTTCAAACCGGGTGTGATCGTGGACCGGGCGAAGCTCACACCTACGATAACCGCTGGCATGCTCGGCTTCGCACTTCCGCCAATTGCCAACTCCACCAAAGCCGAGGGCGAGATTTCGTTGCGATTGGATGAAAGCCGGGTTCCGCTCGCCGATGCCAAAAGTTCCACAGTTAAGGGCGAACTCTTACTCCACTCTGCCACGCTTACACCCGGACCGGTGCTAACCGAAGTCGCACGATTGCTCGGTGCGGAGAACGCCACCATGACGCTGGCAAAGGAACAATCCGTGCCGGTGAGCGTGGAGAACGGCCGCGTGCATCACAACGGGCTGGCCATCAAGATCGGGGCATACAACGTGATTACGAGCGGATCGGCCGGGTTCGATGGTACGCTCGACATGATCGCGGATGTGCCAATTCCCGGCGGTCTCCCATTCCTCAAAGATAAGCCCGCTCTCGATAAGGCGCTCACCGGTAAACGCATACGTGTGCCCATTCGCGGAACGATGGCGGTGCCACGGTTGGACCGCCAAGCGTTCAACACGGAGATGACCCGACTGACCGCCGAAGCGAGTCGTGAGGTTGGCCAGGATCTGCTCAAGAAGGAACTTGATAAAGTGATTCCCGGCGGCTTGCCCACGCCTGCACCCGGTTCGGGCGGCACGATCAAGGATATCGGGATTGAACTGCTAAAAAAGGAACTGGATAAGCGTCTTTCCGGCGGCGACAAGCCAGGAGGCTTGCTGCCATTCCCACTTCCCAGGCTCAAGAAGCAGGAGTGAGGAATAGGGGGAACGATCGAATAACGGTGCTCTCGGCCATGCTCTACTACTTCTATACGCCCAAGATTTGCCACGATACCTGGTATTTCGGTGAACCATTGGGCGTCAGGGCAATGCCCAATAGCTTAAGCTCGACTGATGCCGATTCTGTGACGGTCATGCAGCAGGTGCGAGCGTGGTGAGCAAGAGTTCCCGCACGGGCTTCGGGAGTTGTTCAAGACCCATGGTTTGACCGGCCTGTGGCAAAAGGGACTCGGCCCACAGCCA
>JBGSLF010000150.1:0-12621 GCA_041740855.1 Gemmata sp. | reverse complement strand
ATCCGGGGTGGTCTCAAACAGATCCACCAGTCGGCCAACCTCGGCGTCGGGCAAGGAAATACGGATCACGCGTTAATCCTCAGTCGGTCAGAAGTCATCCCGAGGACAGAATAGACAAAAGCAACCGGATCGTGAATGAGTGAAAGCGGGCCGTTGTCTCACACGCCCAGTTCGGCGCTCAGCTCTGCGGTCTTGCGGTTGGCATCCTTCGCCGCATCTGAGCGGTCCGACATCATCTCGGCCTTCACGCGTCGCGTCATCTGCAGCACGAAGGCCGCATCGCGAAGCATCTGCTTCACTTCGTCGCGTGTCATGGGGGTATGAGCAACCGCGGTGTTGGCGGCGGTCTTGGCGGTATGGGTGGTTGCGGTCATGATCTTTCTCCTTGGTTTGGTCCGTTCGTGACTAACTGTTATGCAGGGTCCGTGCCAGTCGCATTGAATTCGCGCGAAAAACATCCGCAATCATCACCACGCCCTGGAAATCGTAGGCGATCGTGCGATTGAAACTCTTTTCACTCGCCCCAAGAGGCGATTGCAACGATTGCAACTCTTACGACTTGAAAGAATCCCTACAATCGTAGCGGGTTTTTGATTGAAACGATGACAAAGCCCGCGAGGGAAAGCTCGCGGGTCTGCGTGTTATCGTGAATTGTGGAGATCCAGGGAACGCGCGACTCACGGCTCATTCGCAACTGTGACCGGTGCCGTCTGCGGTGCGTTGAGATCGTCTGTCGTCAGTCGGCCTTCGGCTTGTAGTTGCTTGAAGATCGTCACCGTTTCGCGAATGCCCACTTCCAGCGGAGTTTTGGGCATCGGCCCCAGATCGGTTTCGAGATTCGCATCACTCAGATCGAAGGCAATCGCGATTTGTGTCTGGCCCACCTTCACGAGTTTCTCGGCTTCCGGCAACACCGCACACAGGGCTTTGTGGAAGTCGGCCAGAGTGACGACCGCGCCACGCAGGTTGTAGCTCTTCGCTCCGGAATAAGGCCGTTCGAGACTGTAGACGAATGTCTTGGCCACATCGTCCACATACTGAAAGTCCGTCCATCCGCCGAAAGCAATCTGGAATGGCCGGCCCAACAGTGCGGCCTTGATCGCCTTGGTGGGATCGCTCGTCATTCCCAGATCGCGGCCCACGCCGTACACAGTCCAGGGGCGAAGCCCAACGGACGAGATGCCAAAGTCCTGGAAGTAGATGCGGGCGTTTCCTTCATTGCAGCACTTGAACACGCCATAATGCGTGCTGGGCACGAGCAGCACATCGTCGTCGAGCGAAACCGGCGGATACTTATCCGGGCTGCCAAACACGGCCGCGCTGCTGGCATAAACCAGGCGTTTCACCTGATTGCCCGCCGCCTTCACCGCCTCGAACACCGCGAGCGTGCCGAGCACATTCACCTTCGCCCCCAGCAGCGGATCGGTGCGGCACGTTGGCACCTGCAATCCGGCGAGGTGAATGACATGGCTAATACCGTGTTCGCTAATCGCGCGAGATAGAGCGGGTAAGTCGGTCACGTCGCCCGGCACGAAGGCGACCTTCGCGACATCTTCTTGGGGAAGGATCAGACGCAGGCGGCGGGCGTCTTCCTTCAGATCAAAGACCCACACTTGATCGCCGCGTGATAGCAAGTTGCGAATGATCCACGCCCCAATGAAGCCATAACCGCCGGTAATGAGCACGCGCATAACAGAATCCTTGGCGAGTGGCCAACATGGCGTTGGTCGGGAGGGGGGAATACGCTGAGCGGTGTGCGGGTAGCGGAATCAGTTGGGTTGATCCGGTGTTGAATCCGTTGGCGCAGGTTCCGGTTCGGCACTGATGGCTTGCGGATCGATGCTTTCCGGGGCAACCTTGGCTACGGAAACAATCTTGTCGCTGTCGTTAAGGTTCATGACTCGCACGCCCTGCGTGTTACGACCGACAATGCGAATGCCATCCACTCGGCTGCGTGTCACCATTCCCTGGCCGGTGATGAGCATAATCTCATCGCCATCGCGCACGCAGGTAATGCTCACGACCTTGCCATTCTTGGCGGTCACTTTCACATCCTTGACGCCTTTACCGCCGCGACGCTGCAATCGGTAACGCATATTCGATGGGTCGTTCTCGTCGGCGGCCTCTTCTTCTGGCTCCGACACGTCCACTTCGCGAGTCGCTTCGCCTTCCTGATCGCCTTCTGGTGCATCTGCTGGCGTTTCGGTTGCCGTTGCGACCACTTCTTGGTTCGCACCAAACGGCGTGCGCTTGCCGTAGCCGTGTTCGCACACGGTCAGAAGCAAGCCATCGGGATCGGCCACAACCATGCCAACGACTTCATCATCCTTACCCAGTTTAATCCCTCTCACTCCGCGTGCGGTGCGGCCCACGGCGCGGGCGTCTGCTTCGGAAAAGCGAATGGCCATTCCCTTGCGTGTCGAAAGAATGATCTCATCGCTTGCTTGTGTGGCACACACTTCAATGAGTTCATCGCCTTCATCGAGTGTAATGCCAATGATTCCGCCCTGGCGCACATTGCTATACGCCATTAACTCGGTCTTCTTCACGATCCCTTGCCGCGTTGCCATGATGAGATTCACACCCGCGCTAAACTCGCGAACCGGCACAATGCTCGTGATCTTTTCATCGGGCTTCAGAGACTGAAGCACATTCGCAATGCTTCGCCCGGCGGAGGTGCGGGCGGCCGTCGGGATGCGATACACCTTGAGCCAATACATCTGGCCCTTGTTGGTGAAGCAGAGCAGATAAGCTTTGGTGGACGCGACGAAGAAGTGTTCGATGAAGTCGTCGTCGCGAAGGCCGCCCTGCACGCCTTTGCCGCCGCGACCCTGCACGCGATAATCCGTGAGTGGCATCCGCTTGATGAACTGCTGATGCGTGATGGTCACCACGTTCGGCTCATCTTCGATGAGATCTTCGAGATCCACATCGCCGCCATCATCGCTGAACTCGGTCTTGCGGGCGTCGCCATACTTCGCGGCCATTTGCTCCAGATCGGCGCGAATGACCGCCCGAATGTTGGCCTCATCGGAAAGCAATGTTTCGTATTCGCGAATCTGCGAACGAAGCGAGGAGTACTCTTTGAGAATCTCATCGCTTTCGAGTGCGGCGAGTTGCCCGAGCTGCAGGCGAACCACGGCTTCCGCCTGAGCCTCGGTCATCTGGTATTCGGCGGTGGTTCCGAGTTCGCGTTGCAACGCCGTGAACGCATCGCCCCCGATGGCCCGCTCCATCATGCTGGCGGCCACCTTCATCCCTTGCAGGCGTTGTTTGGCTTCGGTGCGATTGGGCGACGTGCGACAGATGCGAATCACTTCTTCGATGTTGGCGATGGCAATGAGCTGCCCTTCGAGAACGTGCCCGCGCCGTTTCGCTTCGCGAAGTAGATACTCGGTGCGCCGCCGAATCACCTGTGCCCGATGCTCCAGGAACTTCCGCATCAACTCCTTGAGGGGCAACCGGCGGGCTTCGCCATCGGTCAACGCCCACATGTTAATGCTGATGGTTTTCTGGAGCCGCGTGAACTGGTAGAGTTGGTTCAAGACTGTGTGCGGATCGGCCCCGCGCTTCAGTTCGATCACCACGCGGACGGGTTCGTCGCGGGCGGATTCATCGCGAATCGCGCTAATGCCGGGAATGCGGTCGTCTTTCACGAGGTCGCGGATCTCTTCCAGCAGCGGCAACCGCGACACCTGGAAGGGCACTTCGCGAATCAGGACGTACGCATTCTTCCCCTTGGCATCTTCGACAACTTCCGCTCGCGCGCGGAGCGTGAGCTTGCCGTAACCGGTGTTGTAGGCATCGAGAATCCCTTGCCGGCCCATCACGATGCCGCCTGTCGGAAAATCCGGCCCCGGGATTTCCCGCAGAAGCTCCAGCAGAGAAATCTCGGGGTTATCAAGCAGCTTGACCAGGCCGTTGCAGATCTCGCGGAGATTGTGCGGCGGAATGTGCGTGGCAATGCCAACGGCGATTCCATCGGACCCGTTCACGAGGAGATTGGGGAACTTTGCCGGCAACACCAACGGTTCCTGATACTTGCCATCGTAGTTGTCGATGAAGTCGACAGTTTCGCGTTCAATATCGTCGAGTAATTCGGCAGCCACGGGCGTGAGGCGGGCTTCGGTGTAACGGTGAGCAGCAGGCGGAAGCCCCGCAATCGAACCGAAGTTACCTTGCCCGTGAATCAGGCGATAGCGGAGTACCCAATCTTGGGCCATGCGCACGAGTGAATCGTAAATCGAGGCGTCGCCGTGCGGGTGATACCGCTTCATTGTTTCGCCGATGATACCGGCGCACTTGCTGGTTGCGGAGTTTGGCCCCAGGCCAAGATCGTTCATCGCAACGAGGATACGACGCTGCGACGGTTTCAGCCCGTCGCGCACATCGGGCAGCGCTCGGCTAACGATGACGGAGAGGGCGTAAGTTCGGTAGCTTGTCTGGAGTTCATCGACGATATCGAGGTCGTTCACCGGGGCCAACGCAGGCGGCTGTGGGCCGTCCGGTGGGCCGGGTGGTGGCGTTTGTTCGGCCAACTGCGTCTCCTCGCTCGGACCCGCGTCAAATCCTGAGAATCGCGCGTGCTCAGAATGGTGTCTAACACCCCATTATCTTACAGAATGCAGGGTCTTCGAACCAGCAGAGTGAGCGATCGATGGGAACTTTTCCCCGCGTCAGAAGTCTAAGCTGGTGAAAATGTTCCGGTCGTAAGCTGGGTGCGGCCGGGGCGACCTCACGGAAAGCGAGTGCGACATGCGTTCGGTACTCTGGTTTGCCCTCTGGGCGGGTGTTACGGCGGGTGTTGTAGCGGTCTCGGCGATGTCCGTTCTCGCGGTTGGGCAACCGCCGGCAGTCGTTCCCAAAACAGAGCCTGCCCCGAGTGCGGTTAAGAGCACGCCCGCGGCGGAATTCACGCTTACCAAACTGCTCAAGACCCCTGTGAGCGGCGACTTCACCGATGTGCCACTTGGCGAGATTCTCAAAGAGTTTGCTCACCAAGTTGAAGAGAAGGCGGACGATCTGCTAATGTGGGCCTACGGAACCGAATTCCCGTTTGCGCGCAAAGTGTCGTTCGCGGTTAATAATCAACCGCTCGAAGTCGCACTCGACGAATTATTGAAGAAGATCGGCGGTGGCCTGGGATACGTCGTGGTATCCAAGGAAGGCGATAAGTACGATGGGTGGGTTAGGCTCACCACAACCGGTGAACGCGGGCACGAAGCACCACCGGCTTCCGCTGAAGACGAGATGACCGCCGCGGATCGGCTGGCTCTGGCAAAAAAGCTGGTTGATGGTGGAAAGCTAACATCAGCCCGCCCACTTCTGGAACTCATTATCCGGAAGTACCCGACGACGAAAGCGGCCGTACAGGCCAAACAACTCTTGGAGAAGATCGAGACCGATAAGTGAGCCGTGCCCCGCTATCGCGTAACGTGCCGTGGATTCCGCCCGAACTGGCGGACCCGGACGGCTTCGCGGGTGTGGGTGGCGATCTTTCGCCCAACACACTCTTGCAGGCGTATGCCGAAGGCGTGTTCCCCTGGTTCAACGAAGGCGATCCGATCTTGTGGTGGTCGCCGCACCCGCGAGCGATCATTGAACTGGCCGATGTTCCGCTCACCAATGGCACGCCGGGCTACGGCGGCCTTCACGTCTCGCATCGCCTGGCTCGCACGATTCGCTCGGGCAAGTTCCGCGTCACCATCAATCAGTGTTTCGAAACAGTCATGCGGGCGTGCGGCGAGAACCGCGACGGCGGCACGTGGGTCACCACGGACATGCTCCAAGCCTACACCGCCATGCACCGCCACGGGCACGCGCACAGCATCGAAACGTGGGTGGGTGAGCAACTCGCCGGCGGCGTGTATGGTTTGGCCATCGGTGGGTTATTCGCAGCGGAATCGATGTTCTACCGCGTATCGGATGGCTCGAAGGTGGCATTAGCCGCACTTGTGACTCGCCTGCGTGAACGCCGATTCGCTTTGCTGGATGTGCAGATGAAAACCACGCACACCACGCGCATGGGCGCGAGCAACATTTCACGAACGGAATATCTCCGCCGACTCCGCGCCGCCGTGGCCCTGACCGGCATGAGCTTTGGGTGAAGCTCACCAGCCATCGGCATTGGCAGAAGTGGGATTAGTTCCGCATCTTTCGTAAGGTTTCCCAGAGCACGGCTGCGATGTTCCAGGCGTCGTCGTGGCCGCGGTGATGCGTGCCTTCGAGCTTCAACCCCAGCAGGGCCATCGCCTGTGGCAGCCCGATCTCGCTTGGCAAAGCACGCGCCACGGCGAAGAGTGTTTTGGCATTCAAATGACTGGGGCCGAATGGGTAACGCACGCCTTCGTCGCGGCATTGTTTCTCAAACTGGCGGCGATCGTAGTCGCCAAAGCTCGCCCACAGACGCTCCGCAGATAAGTATTCCTTCTCCAGAATCTTGCAGGCGTCCTTGAACAAGATTCCCGTTTCCACCTGAGTCTGCGTTAACGTCGTGAGTTCCGTACAGAATGGCCCAACGGTGGAACGCTCCGGCTTAACCAGAATGCTCCGTTTCTCCAAACGCCGACCGGTGCTAATCTCCAGTGGGCAAATGCCAATCTCGATGATGTCGTTCGATTGCCCCTTCGGCGGAAACCCGCCCTCCCAGCAAGTCGATTCGATATCGATCACGATGATGTGGTCGAGTCGTTTGGCCATGAGGGATTCCCAGCTTCCAGTTGGAGAGTTGCGATTGAACTTCGCGTTTCGGAGCGGATATTCACCGGCCACTCAAGAAAGTAAGCTCCGCGGTTCGCTTTACGCAATCGCCACGCATGGGCAACTCCGAGGATAACCGCAACGCCGAACCAACCACCGAGGCTTCGCCAATGGATGTGCTGATTCCTGCGGATAAGATCCGCGATCGCCTGGATGAACTCGCCGCCGAGATTGCCCACGCCTACGATGGCAAGCCGCCCGTTACGGTTGTGGGAATTCTTAACGGATGCCTGATGTTCGTGGCTGATCTCATCCGCCGCATCGACCTACCGTTGCGTGTCGCCTTCGTCACCGCATCCAGCTATCGCGGCACCGCGACGACTGCGGGCAAACTCGCGATTCACGACGAACTGCTCCCGGATCTCACCGGACGGCATGTGTTACTTCTGGACGATATTCTGGATAGCGGGAAGACACTCACCCGCGTTGTGACGCATTTACTCGATCGCGGTGCTGCCACCGTGAAAGTCGGCGTGTTGCTCCGCAAGATTGGCCGCCAGGAAGTGCCATTCGAGCCGGACTTCGTTGCGTTCAACATCCCGGATAAATTCGTGGTGGGGTATGGCCTGGACTTCAACGATGAGTTCCGGCACCTGCCGTTTGTGGGTGCTCTGAATAGCGATGAAGTGTGAAAGACCGCAAGCGTGCCCGTTGGAATTAACCAGGCACGCGGTCGCGGAATTTGGTGTTAGTTCTGTGTGCTGTTTGGAACATCTAGCGGAGTATCGACCGATTGCGGGGCAAGCGCGCGTGAAGGGCGGTTCATGAAGTAATGGACCGGCGGCCAAACGGCGAGTGGGATCAGGGCACTGATGATCAAACCCGCAGCGGGTCGATCGAGATAGTGCTCGCCCAGCATGCCAAAGGCAAACCCCATTGCGAGGCTTCCACACGCGAGTGCCGCCAAGAATGGGCCAGTACGCATGCGGGCCGAACCGGCTAATGCGCAGAGTGCTTCGGGCAATAATGGCATCCACCGCGATAACGCAATCGCCCACAAACCATGCTTCGCGAAGAAGCGCGACAGGCGTTCGAGGTCGGCGTCGCCTGTGAGGTAGCGAAGGGCCGCTCGCCCGACTGTTCGCCCCGCGATATACGCGACAAGCCCGGCCAACATCGAGCCAAGCCCGCCAATTAAGCCGCCAAGCCACGGGCCATACAGCATTCCCAAACCCGCGATCACGGCGGTTGAAGGAACCGGCAGCACAAGGTCGGACACGATCAGGCCAATTGCGACTGCCCACGCCCAGTTGCCGTATTCACGCAGGCGGTTCAGCCCTTCTTCGCCTGCGAACTGGGCATCGATCTCGTCGTCGAGGATAAGGGCCGGGATGAGAGTGATCCCGACCACGGCGAAGATGATCAGATATAACCGCACGGCGAGAATCTCCTGATCCGCGGAACTCAGCCCTGGGCTTTGTACTTCTCAGCTAGCACGCGAGCGGTTTCGGGCCGCATCACACCGGGATCAGGGAGTTCGCCGTTTTTCAGTTTCTCGCGCAGATCGGTGCCGCTAATGTTGACCGGCTTCCAGCCCTTTGGTGCGTGTTCTTCGACGAGGCCCACGCGGCCGAGTTCCGCATAGTACGCGGCGAATCCGACCTTCACCGGGTTAATGAGCAACTCACCCTTCAGTTCGTCAAATTTGCGCTGAGCGGCAAGACCGTCCCAGATCTCCGATTTGTCATCGAACGGTGCGTCCGCATGTTTGCGACCGATGATGATATCGGTGAAGCCGAAGTTCTGGCGATAGATGGCGTGCATCACCGCTTCCTTCGGACCGGCGTAAAACATCTTGATATCAAGGCCCAGCAGCATCACATGATCGCTGAATGGCCGGCCGACTTTCTTCCACAACTCTTCATCGGTGTCGCCCTGACCCAGTGCTTTGCCGTCGATGAGTGCGCGATAGGTCTTCATGCGGGTCGCCGCGTCCACGTCGTCGCTTTTGGTTTCACCCACGAGTGGATTGAGAACGGCACCGGTGAATAAGCCTTCGCGTGTGAGCCGCTCCAATCCCACAACGAGTGCGTACTCGTGAGCGCGATGTAGCGCGTTGCGTGTCTGGAACGCCACCACACGCTGGAACCCGCTCTTGGCGAAGAGTGCGCGGGTCTCGCGTGGCGTCAGCACCAGATCGCCATATTCGGGGTGCTTCGGTTGTGGCAGCACCGTGACAGTTCCGCCAACCAGATACGTTCGCGGGTCGCTATTGGCGATGCGTGCGCCGGGATGGTCTTCACGCGGAGTGCTATAAACGCTGGCGTTGTACTTCTTCTTGTCCCACGGATAAACATCTTCCACGTTGATCACGCCGACGCAGCGGCCTTCTGTGGTCATCAGCGGGTGCGTGCTACCGGTCTGGAGCTTCTTGGCGATTTCTTCATCGACAGGGAACGCGAGGGGAATCGTCCACGCATACTTCTTGCCATTGCGGATGATCACTTCTTCATCAAGAACGCGATCGTATTCTTCTTTCACCATCGGGCCGGTGAGCGGCGAAAGCCCGCCATCGGCGATGCGATATAGGGTGCTCAGGTCGGCATCCGAAACTGGCAAACCGGTGGTGCAGGGGACGGTGCGGCGGAATTCGCCGGTCGCTTCGGCCGGAACCGTGCGTGTGATTGGTTCAGTAACTCCGCCGTGCGGAAGAATCAGGTCTGGCATTCGAACTCCTTTGTGAGGCCAACCACTGCCACGAACCGCCTGGTGAATGACTCGGACCAAACTGTTCGCAAAGTGATTCGCCCGTTTCGTTAGATGACGTACTGCAATCCCTCGCTTTGAGCCAAGAGATCCGCAAGGGTTGTTTGTTTAAGCACCGCTTCTTGCGCTTCCACAACGCGATCCCATGCCGCTCGAACATTGCGAACGTACACAGTGAGTTGCGGTTCCACGCGGCGGCGAGTCGGTTGCGTGGGATCCTTGCGTCGCAGGGAATTCACTTTCTTCCGGTTGCGCCGTTCGGGCGGATCGATTACTTGAAGGATGTCGTACAACGTGACATCTTCTGGTGGTCGCCCCAGTGCGTAACCGCCCGCAGCGCCTCGCGTGCTATCGACCAAGCCCGCCCGTTTCAAATCCAGGAGAATCTGCACCAGGAAACGATCCGAGATGCCATGCTTATCGGCAACATCCGCCAGGCGAAGCGGTCGCGGGTCTGTGTAGTGGCTAGCCAGTTCCAACATGGCGACGCAAGCATACTCGGCTTTGGCAGAAAACAGCATAACCACGCCCCAAAGTCAGTGCATCGCGTCATTGCAGTCGCTGGTCGTATTCCTTCACACGGTCTCCCGCCGATCAGATGCCGCCGCCGTCTTGCTGTTCGATCACATGCAAGCCGCACTCTTTCTTCACCTTCCCCGCCCATCGGCCGGCGCGATCGTCCTCGCCCGGAGCCACTTGCCGCGTGCATGGCCAACAGCCAATGCTCGGATAATCGCGATCGTGCAGCGGGTTATAGGGCACATCGTGCTTCACAATGAATGCCCACACATCTTTCTTCGTCCACCTGAGCAACGGATTGATCTTCACCAGATTGAACTTCGCGTCCCACTGCACCACTTCGGCCTGTTTGCGATCGGTCGTTTGGTCCTGGCGAATGGCACTGAGCCACGCCCGCGGAGCAAGCCGTTCCAAAGCGTGCCGAAGGGGAAGGATCTTGCGATCGTGGCAGCACTGATCCGGCCGAAGGCCGTGAAGCGGGCCGCCGTGTTCCTTCTCGTAGTCTTCAACGGATAGTTCCGGGCGGATGTATTCCACCTCAATGCCGTATCGTTCCTTGATCCGGTCCCGCAATTCGAGCGTTTCCGGAAACTGATAACCCGTTTCGAGATTGATAAACGTGACGCCCGGCTCGATCTCGGCGAGCATGTGAATCAGGCAGCACCCTTCGGCCCCAAAGGCCGTGGCCATGAGTAGGCGTGGGTGGAACCGTTCGACCGCCCATCGCAAGATGTCTTGCGGGGAAGCATCCGATAACTGTCGATTCACCGCTGCGATGTCTTCCACCGAAAGCCGGGCCGCCGTCATCCCCTGCCCCCGTCTGACTGAAACCTTTACATACCTTATCGACATCGTAGTGTTTCAACTTCGACAAAACAAGCACAGCATCCGGGCAGGGGTGCATAACATGCTTGCGGTATTTCAAAAGATCTTGGCTGCTCGACTGGTAAAGCGAATAATTGTAATGGCTTATGTCGCGATATTGGATTTGCGAGTAATACGTAATCGAGCCGCGAGAGGTGATCAATATCTGATCATGACCGCGAAAATGTTGGGGTGCATAACCGATGAGATAACGCAAAGCACCCGAACCTATGCAGGTTCGGGTGCTGCGATCGTCCTTCACGGAGCGACGGAGGGACGCATTAATACTTGGTCAGGTCTTGCGTGATCGACTTCTGCGTGTCTACATTCGGGCCGGCGTACAGGTGCAGGTGATCCTTATCGATGTAGATAACCTGAACTCGGTTCTTCACCACGAACGTCGGGAACGGGTAATCGCTCTGGATCGTTTCGCGATAGTAGATCACGCATTCCCAGTGGCAGTGGTGCAACTGGGCTGGCCCCACGAGTGGGAAGAATCGGGGCGGATCGATCTTATCCACCAAGCGATTCTTGACGATTACGATATCGTCGCGGAACTCTTCGTAAATGTACGGCACTCCGCGAGCCACGCGAGGCATGGCGCGAAGCACTTCCTGGTCGCTGGGCGGATCTTCGCAAATGGGTGGCGGAAACCCATCCCGAATGGGTGGCATGATGGGCACCCGGCCATCATTCTTGTGGCTGTACTTATCGTCCATTCGTTCCGCCACCCACGGTTGAACCGGGATTGGCGTGAACCAACCAATAGTGAACGGGTTGCAACCGGTGGTCGCAACCGGCAGAGCGGTCATCGCCAGCAATAAGAGATGACGTCGAATATGGAACATGCTCCCCCTCCGTGCGAGCCGGACCTTCCTTGTGTGCTGTTTGTATCGGTTCCTCTGAAGTATGGGTTTAATGATTGTGCCGAGTGTTTCGCATTTCGCCACGACTTCTGAATCAAGAGCGACCAGAAATCGCATCGCCTGGCGTAAGCGCCTAGCATGAGTGCAGGACATCCGAAACCACACAGAGCGTTTGATACCAACATGGTCTTCTTATCTCGCATCTACACGAAATCGGGCGACACGGGCGAAACCGGTCTGGGCGATGGGAGCCGCGTGGCCAAGGATCACGCCCGCGTCGAAGCGTATGGCCAGGTGGATGAATTGAACGCCATCTTGGGCTTGGTCGCCGTTTCTGCCGCCGATTGCCCCGAAACGGAATTGCTCCTTGCGATTCAAAACGACTTGTTCGATGTGGGAGCGGATTTGTGCGTGCCACCCACAGAGGGCGAAGAACCCGGGAAATCGCTGCGGGTAACCGCCAAGCAGGCCGAACGATTGGAACAGGCGATTGACCGCCTTAATGCCAATCTGGAACCGCTACACAGTTTTGTTCTGCCCGGTGGAACGGTGGCCGCCGCCTGGCTTCATCTGGCTCGCACGGTATGCCGGCGTGCCGAACGAGCGGTGGTTACACTGTTGCGAACCGAACCGGTCAATTCGCAGGTGTTGATCTACTTAAACCGCCTGAGCGACTTCCTGTTTGTGCTCGGCCGAGTCGCGAATCAGTCTGGCAAAGGAGATGTTCTTTGGGTGCCCGGCGCGAACCGCGGAAACTGATCTTGCACGAAACCGAGGCGGTTGCGCTGTGGGGCGGCCGCTCATCCGACTTTGGCCGATTCGGAACCACCCTCGCCGCTGAGTTCGTGTAATTTTTTCGCGATGGGTGAGAGTTTCATTGTTCCGAAGGAGCCTTCATAACGCTGTG
>JBGSLF010000149.1:0-29819 GCA_041740855.1 Gemmata sp. | reverse complement strand
CGCCGACGGACTTCGCGGCAAGAGCCGGTTTGCTGTGGCGGGGCATGGCGGCACGGAGGATTGGGTGTCAAGTTGGCGGGCCGGACCCAGCGCCTGCCCACCACACAACCCGTGCGCAATTTCCGTGCCGAACACTATTGGCTTCCGCCTATCCTTTTGCTCATCACCGCCCGCGTGCTCATCTCCGCTTGGGCCAGCGATCGGCTCGTCACTCGTCGTTCTCTCACGGCTCTCGCTGCGGGAGGTTTGGCCAGCATTCTGGCACTGGGTATCGGGATTGGTTATCGGGTGATTGAAGTTCCGAATCAACCCGATGGCGAAAGAGATATCGCCTACGTCGCCTCGCTTCTCCCCTTCGATCAGAACTTTGGCGGGAACGGGTTTCGCACGGCATCGGAACAATATGCCCGCGCGGCATCGGGCCTGGCTTCCGAGCTTGATATGCCGCCCAGCGCGACGTCCTCGAATCGCCGTGTGCGGATCGATGAGCTTCTCAACCAAGTGATCGTGCACGGTTGGCCCGCCGACGACGACCGCAACGTAGATAAGCTCAGCGAATGGCTCGACAACGTCTTCAACCCGACCACCGTTGTGGAAGACCGAGACGCAACTTTGCCGTGGTTCGAACTCGCTAGCCAGTCGGCTCAGTATCCCATTGGCATCTTTGAATATCCTCAACTCACCACCGATCGAGTCGCTCGCGATGTGGGTTTACCAGCAGGGCATCGCATGGCAGAGGCGTTGCTGGTTCGTGGATTGCAGCAACAACAAAAAGGCGATCCTTCGGCCTTCGTGCCCGCACTTCGCACCGTTATCAAACTCGCTCGCACGATGCGTAATGGATCGACGTGCTTATCGTTCCAGTCGGGGATCGGCGTCGAGCATGTCGCGTTGATGGCCGTGGAACGCTGGCTCAAAGGACCGCGACCCGCCAGCGCGGATCTCCGAGCCGTCACGGCCATTCTCGAAGAGGCGGACCCCACAACGCCATTCGACCCAACTCCGCACTTCCTGGCCGAGCGTTTTGTCATCCGTGAGTCGATGAAGGGGCCATCGGAGTGGCTACCGCGGTTGCTTGGCATTGCTGCCTCCACCACAGAGGCATCGATACCCGAGGTGGATTTGGTGTCGCTCTCCTGGGCGGTGCCGTGGGAACGCGAGCGAACGCATCGTCTGGCTGGGCTGGGCTACGAAACCGGAACGCCGGTGGACCCTGAGTTGATTCGAGGGCGACCCGGAGCGGGCATGCTGCTTCGCCCACGCATTCCGGGAGAATTAATTGAAATGGATGTCACGTTGCGCGGTCAGCGGCGGGCGGTTATCTTGATGACCGCACTACGGGCTTACCACGCGGAGCAGAATACTTACCCCGATTCGAATCAGCCCGAGCCGTTAAAGGTTCTCCTTACCGAAGGGTATCTCCGCAATCGCGTGCCGCCCGACCCGCACCTGGAATCACGCACGTTTGGTTACCGGATCACGCCACCCGAAGGCGAGACGCTTCAATTCCCAGTACGTCCGCAGGGCGACCGGACCACGCAGCCCGGAACAACTGTTCGGGGTATGCGTAAGTCTGTTCCTGGCGGGCACATCATCCTCTGGACTGTTGGCCCCGATCAACGCGATGAAGGCGGCACGCACCCGCCGGCCAGCGGTTACGGTGGGTTCACGTCCGATGTGGTGTATCTGGTTCCCATGGGGCCAATGGGCTGGTTCCCATGGAGCCAATGGGGCCAAATCCCTGACACAAGCCTTACTCCACGAAGATGAATTCCTTCGCGTTGAATAACACGTGGGCCAGATCGCTCCAGGATTTCAGTTGATCGCGTGCGTTGAGTTCCTTGATTTGATCGTTGATGAACGCGGTTGCGATTGCGAGTTCATCTTCCGTGGGCAACCGGCCGAATGCGGATTCGTACATGCCCGCGAGGCGTTGTTCCGTGGTGCGGTCGGGCGTTGCCAGCGTGCGCTTCGCCCATAATTCGGCCTGTTGCAGCACAAAGGGATTGTTCAGCATCACCAACGCCTGCGCTGGCACATTGGACGCCGTTCGCCGGCCAATCGCGGTGAAGGGCGTGGGGTAATCGAATGCGGTGAACATGGGGTTGATGAAGTTACGCCGCACCGCCAGATACACACTTCGCCGGCCGTTCCCATCGAGCGGGCCACTCGCGGGTCGACCGCGCCCCACCTGGTGCTCGGTGAGGTGCGGTAGCACGCCGGGGCCGCCCATCGCGGGTTGGAGACGGCCAGACACCGCCAGAAGCGAGTCGCGAATGGCTTCGGCCTCCAGTCGCCGCACATTCTGCCGGTGCAGGAGCTTGTTCTGCGGGTCTGCGGTCACCGCCTTCGCTGCCATTTCCGGCGTGGCCCCGCTCGACTGACGATAAGCCGTTGAGAGGAGCATGAGCCGGTGCATGCGTTTGAGCGACCACTTCTGCTGGACGAACTCACTCGCCAACCAGTCGAGCAATTCCAGATGCGTGGGCGCTTGCCCCTGCTTACCGAAATCGTCCGGGCTGCGAACAATTCCTTCGCCAAAATGGTGCTTCCACAACCGATTCGCGATCACGCGGGCGACGAGGGGGTTCGCCGGATCGGTCACGGCTTTCGCCAGTTCGAGCCGCCCGCTCCCTTTGTCAGAAAACGGTTGTTTGCCGAACACTTGCAGGAACGCGCGTGGTGCCTCGATGCCTGGCGTCTTGTGGTTGCCGCGCACGAACACACGCTCGTTGATGCCGGTGCCGTCACGCATCGCGGGCGCACGTTGCGGAGTCGGGAGCTTTGCTTCCAGTTCCAGCCACTTCTTCCAGCGGTCCGGATGCTCGCCATTAATGACCGGCGGCGGTGGGCCATGCGGCGGGCTTACCTTGTAGAAGGTCTCGGCGGGCGGCGGGGTGTCGGCGAACCGGACTTCCTGAACCGCGAAGTAGCCGGGGCCATCGTCGAGCAGTTCCAGGTACGCCCGTTGCCCCTTCCACATCCGCAGATCGAACACCACCCATTTGAGTTCTTCGCCGTGGTTGATGCCGTGCGCGAGGCCGCCATAGATCGGATTGCGGATCAGTTCCAAACTGTTGAGGATCACGCGGGCCTGTGCGCCCTTCCCGGCGGCTCGCACCGCGAGATACGGCTTATCGATCGTGAATGTGGGCGACCGCAACGCCGCCTGCAACCGGCCAGACTCCATCGCCGTGTGCGGCATGTTATCGCCGACCCGAGGACGCAACCCGTGGCCGGTGGCATCCCAGCGGGTGCGCCATCCGGGGCCGAAGTGCTCGTACAACTCGGCCTTCTGTTGCCACGGTGTCTCGGGGCCGGGCGGCAGGGTCGGCCGCTTCGCCGGGTCGCCGCCGAGAGTAATCATCTCGTCCAGTAACTTCTCAGTTGGTGCGGGGTCGTCGATGTCGGCCCGTTGATAGCGCGAACTGGTGAGCGTGCCGAACAGGGCGTAATAGTCCTTCGTGGCGATCGGGTCGAACTTGTGATCGTGACAGCGTGCGCACGCTAGCGTTAGTCCGAGGACCGCCTTACCGAACACATCGATCTGATTGTCGATCCGGTCGGCCTGCTCGGCCCGTGAATCAACCGGAGAGTGTTTCGCTTCGCCGAGCCACCAGAACCCAGTCGCGAGGAGCGATTCGTTGATTCCGCTTTCGCCACGCCGCGGCTGCACCAATAGATCGCCGGCAATGTGTTCCGTGAGAAACTGATTGAACGGCACATCGGAATTAAACGCGCGAATGACATAATCGCGGTAACGCCAGGCGTCGGTGATCTCGAAATCGAATTCGTGCCCCATCGTCTCGGCGTATCGCGCCAGATCGAGCCAGTGCCGGCCCCAGCGCTCGCCATAAGCGGGCGACGCCAACAGGCGATCGACGACTTTCTCATACGCATCCGGTGCGTCGTCTTTCAGGAACGCCGCGATTTCCTCTGGCGTGGGCGGCAGACCGGTGAGGTCGAATGTCACGCGGCGAAGCAGTGCGCGTTTCTCGGTCGGCGGTGCGAACGATAGCCCTTGAGCGTGCAACTTCGCCAGCAGAAACGCATCAATCGGGTTGGTAACTTGGGCTTGGTCTTTGGTAATGGGCGGGGTCGCGGGTCGGCGGATTGGCTGGAAGGACCAGTGTGCTTTCGCGCGGGCGTGCAGATCGAAGGCTTCGCCTGTTTTGGGAGCGCTCGTGGCATCATCCGGCCACGCCGCACCGCCCTTCACCCAGGCTGTGAGCGTTGCGATCTCGGCGTCGGTCATCTTCCCCTTCTGGGGCATCTTGATGTCGCCATCGTAGCGAATGACTTGCACAAGCAAGCTCTTATCGGGGTCGCCGGGCTTCACCACCGCCCCGCTATCGCCGCCTTTAAGAAAGCCCGCTTTGGAATCGAGCCGCAGGCCGCCCTTTACTTTGTTGGGTCCATGGCAAGCCACGCAGTTGGCGAGCAGTATGGGCCGCACTTTCTTCTCAAAGTATTCGACATTCACGGGTTCATCGGCAGATGCGATCAGAGGTAACGCAACCACCATGACAACGGCAAGCGTGGAAATGCGCATGAGGCAGGCTCGCAGAGGCGGGCGGAACAAAGACACCAGGGGTTTTGCCCCTGGCGTTATATGGCGACACCGTTGGCTTCATGATACGAGATGAAGACTACCGGTTGTTCGCAGTTTATTCGCAATCCCGAAGGAGTGGGCGACAACGCTTGGCACACCTTTTATGGCCGGGCGGCTGTTAGCGCGTCGCGTGGTGCGCCCTGAATAACTGTGAGCGATTCTGTGATCGTTCGCGTTGTCTTGTTTGATGCGGCTTCGCGCACCGCACCCTGGCGGAAATCATCGTTCGCCTGATCCGTCATCCCGCGTGCCCACTTGGCGGAACCCAGGAAGTACCACGCCACTGGGTTGGTGGGATCGGCCTTGGTCGATTCCGTTAGAGCCGTCATCGCGTCGGCGAAGCGATCTTCCTTATACGCACGAATTCCGGCATCGAGATAGCGTGCGGCGCGAGCGGTGTCCCGCTTGGGCAACTCGATCGGCGTGCGATACAGCGCCAGCGGATCAGTAACCGATTCCAGGCCGATATCCGCCGCGGTGGCCCAGAGTTTCTCTGCTGCGCGAGCGGGGGCGTGCGTGGGGTTGGTTCGTGCTCGCTGGAACTGCATGCGGGCGGCCGCGCGGTCGCCTTTGAACAGGAATGCGAGGCCCGCGACCGTGTGCGCTTTGCCCGCGTCTTCCGATTCCGCCGGGGCAGAGGCAAGCACTTTCTCTGCTGTTGCCAGTGCGGGGTCGGTATCCGATCGGCGGCGAAGTTCGATCAACAGCGGGAGCCACAAATCGAGCGCCTGATTTGGGCTAATCGCGTTGCCCAAATCGCGCTTGAATTGCGCCACCGCCGCCTCTTTGGCTTCCTTCTCTTTCGCCACCGCCAGTTGCAAATCTTTCATCTTGGCGTCAAATCCATCGGCGAGCTTTTTGGCATCGGCTGCGAATTCATCGGCGGCCTTCTTCAACTCGGCGGTCTGATCGTCCTTGAGTTTGGCCACGTTCGTCGCATGCACTTCGGCCAGTTTCTTCATCGCATCGGCATGTTCAGTTGTGATGCGTTTGGTCTCGATGGCGAGTCGGTCCGATGCGACTTTCGCGGCAAGTTCGGCCTTCACGAGTCGATCGGCCACATCCACCAACTGGGCGGAACTCAATCCGGCTCCGGCAACCGCCATCATTCCCGGCGGAACCAGCGTGGCGAGATTTGGCCCCGTCGCGCGATCGGCGGCCGCCTTTTGTGCCGCGAGTAACTCGGCGGTGTCGAACTTGCCCGGCAAGAGCTTCGCGGTCTGGAGTTCGCGAGCCAATGAAGCCACGACCGCATCGCTCGCTTCGCGGGCTTTCTCGGTCGCCGCGAGGTTGTTCTGGGCGGTCACGCGGGCTTTTTCTTCGGCGATCAGTTTTTCTTCAACGGCCAACTTCGCGATGTCCGCAGCCTTCACATCCTTTTCCAACTTGGTGACCAGAGCTTGTGCGTCCTTCAGGTCGCGAGAGGCTGTTGTCAGTTTCTCGGTCGCATCTTTGAGGTTGGTCATCAGAACAACGGCTTCAGCGGCTTTCTTCTGTGCGCTCGCCAGTTGAGTAACCGCCTTGGCTGGCCCTTCGTTCTTGAACAGATCGGCGACCGGCTTGTTGCTGTAAATGGCCGCGCGAAGTTCCCAGTAGTTCTGCAAATCGTCGCAGGAACGCGCGAAGATTTGTTCGAGTGGATCGGAAAGCGGATTAAGCCCGCCGCCGGGCATCGCGCGGGCTTGTTTGATGTGCGCGGCCTTCGCCTTCTTAATTTGCTCGATCGCCTCGGTGAATTTCTCGCCTGCCGCGCGATTCACTGCTTTCCAGAAGTACACGCCCGCTTCGGGTTCGTCCGCCGGTGCGGCAGGCGGATCATCGGATTGCAGCAAGGTTATCGCAAACAGCAGTTGCCTCGCATCGGCGGGGGTAAGCCGGCGTGAGTTGCCGCCATCGGGCACAGGTGCCGGAACCGCAGGCACGGACACGGTGGAAGTCAGGCGATCAAGTGCGGCCTCGAAGGTGCTGGCGAAGCGTGGAAAGCGAGCGGCCGCATCTTCATACACCTTGCGAGCCGCGGCGGGGTTACCCGCGAGTTCGTGCGAGATGCCCAATCGCACGGCGGCCCGCACGGCGGTCCTCTCGCCTTCGGGTGTGCTGGCGATCTCGGCATCTTCCACAACCGCCTTGAGGTTCTCCTGAGTCGCTTTCAGATCGGGATCATCGGCCGGGATGGTGGCATCTGGCTTCAGAGTTTGCACCAGTGCGAAGAGTTGCGCTTCGCCCGCCAGAGCTTTACCGGTGGGTGTTTCGTCGTTCACAGCGGCCGCGAGCTCCTTCGCCCGAGCGGGATTGCCGGCTCGCAACGCAGCGGCCACATCAGTAACCGTGACCGGATTGCCAGCCGGCGTGTTGGGGTTGCCGGAACCGGGCGGTCGAATCAGCCCTTGGCCCGTACCCGCCGGCCCACTCGGGCTGCCGGGCAGGAACCCGCCGAAGTATGCTCCGGCCCAACCACCTCCGGCGATTAACATGCCCAGCAACGTTCCGCCCACCCAACCCGCTTTGCCGGATGGCCTCCGCAACGCATCGGGGCTGGTCTTCGCGCTGGTCGCGGCAATGCGTTCTTTGTCCTTCGCTTTGCCTTTGGTCTTGTCTTTCCCCTTACTGCGAGCTGGCTCATCAGCCGCAGCCTTTACCGCACCGGCCAGAGATTCGGGCGTCGCGGTTGCGGCATCGGCATCCCAAACCGCATCGGCTTCCTCTGGGATGTGCAACTGGTCGGCCGAACCAGATCTTTCGATCCAATCGATCTCGAACGAAGGGTCAGATGTTCGCGGAGCGTTGGGTTTGCCTGGCTTCGCTGTGCTGGAAGGCGACGCAGACCGGCCATCGGGCAGCGTCGGTTCGTCTTCCATCTGCGGCGTGGGTTCCTTGCTCCCGCCGTTCAGAATGTCTGCAATTCCTGCAGCGTCCAGATTAGCGGAGAGATCCCAATCGATCACGCTATCGGTGGAAGGCGACGCATCCGGGTGCGATGCCGACGGCGCACGCAACGGAGCATCGGAAAGCCCTGAGTCCCCAGCGCTCAGAATCTGCGATGCCAGCGATTCGTCTTCGGCTAATGGCTGATCCGAGAATTCCACGGATGAATCGGATTCACCCTGAGCAAAGATTGCTGCGTCGGCGAGCGGAACACCACTTGCGGCGGAATCGTCTGGCCCAGCGGTCACGCCGCCACCAGGCGGGAAAATGCTCGATATTCCCATCGAGTGCGGCGGGTTGGCCGAAAGCGTGGGGTCTGCACCCGTCGCAATCTCCGCATCGTCCACTTCAATCCAGTCTGCGGGTTCCACAATCGCATCCGCGGCTGCTTCGGCTTCCATCAGTTCCGGCGGCACCGCTTCTTCGTTGAACACACTCAGATCGAACTCGGTCCCTTCACCAGTGCCTTCATCGAGATCGTCAGGATAACTGCGGCCGGAACCTGGCGCTTCCAGACGCACGGAGGAAGTGTCATCAAAGCCAGTCGGCTCGGGGTCCGAAAGATCGGCTAGAATGCTCGACGCATCGGGCGACAAGTTGTTGGTTACGCTGTAATCCACTGCACCGTCGTCGTCTTGGTTGGTGAATGTGTCTGCTTCTGCGTTTGCGATTTCCGAAATGTTGGCGGAATCGAAGGGGCTGGCTTCCGGGATATCGAAGACGCTCTCGCCGTCAACCAACTCTTCCGCAATCGGAAGGTCGCCACTTCCGCCCTGGCTCACCGTGCTGCCTTGTGGGGGCAGATTGAACGAAATCGCCACTTCGGAAGGACGCACCGAAATATCTTCATCGGACACCGGCAGCGCTTCTCCGAAGGCCGTGGCCTCGATAACGTCGGAGCTTTCCGCGTTGGTTGCCCGGAGAACCGAACCGGATGAAAAGATATCCGAACTCTCGATGGCTGGATCGGGCGGCGCATCGAACAAGTCCGCCTGGTTCACTTCCAGTTCCAGTGGGGACTCAATCGGTTGCGGACCGCCTGCGGGAGAATCTTCGTCGAGCCAACCCGACGCCGGGGCAACGGGGTATAACGGCTCCAAGTTCCCGGGCGATTCCACAGCCTCTGCGATTTCCGCTTCTGCATCGGGAAGATCTTCGAGCAACTCTTCGTACGCTGCTTCGTTCACTTTAGCGGCTTCGGGAATATCGGCGGGCGATTCCTCCGCAGGTGGAACGGGTGTCGCCAACGGAGCGTCGGAAGCTTCAGCATCCGGGAAGTCCGTGAATTCCGAGAGATCGATCTCTCCGGAACTATGCATAAACTCGAACGATATTTCGTTCGTGCTATCCGCACCGGAGTCGGTGCCATCATCCCGGCGAGACTCATCGTCTGGTGGAATGGGTGCCGAGTTGTTGTTATTCGGGTTGTTTGCCATGTGTTATCGCTCCGCGAGTCGCGGGAAAGTGCCGGACGGCGGGTCGGGCGGAGCCTACCGTATTCAGAAATGCTATCGCATAATGATACGCACCGCGACCGCAGGACTACATCTTTCGCGCATTTCGCAACTTAGTCGGCGGAATCGTCGGAACCAGCCGACTCCACGCACACCCCGGAGCTTTCCGAATCGTTACAATCGCGCCAGCCGCCCGGCTTTGCTTGTTTCGCGGGCAAACTTGCGCTATTGTTCAGCCTTGGCTTGCGCGGAATGCCACGCCCGGCACCAACCTTTGCCCGGTCTGAATACACTTCTTGCGGGGGAAATAGGCAGTGTTTGAGGAAAAAATGGTGAGACTTCCCTTGCCTAGCAAATCAACTCGTGAATAGATCGGCGTTTAAGTCGATTTCGCTTCAACTTGTGCTGAATGGCACTGATGTTGCTTATTTAGAAATGTGTTAGGAATTCATCACACCCGCCACCCAATCGCGGCCAAGAATTCCTTTCACGCATTGATGCGGTTCGCGGTTTGTGCCTGTCATTAACCAACATCATCTTGGAAGAGACGATCCAGGTTAAGGTATGCCAAGCCCAAACTACCGGGTTTGATCGCCATCGCATGTTGGGTTAGAAGGCGTTCGAGCAAGCACTCGCCGCATTGCGAGTAGCTCAAGGTTCAAGAGTCTCGTCATCTCAGGCAACGCGGAAGCGTTACCTCACACGCCTCCAGGGCAGGTGAAACCGTGCAACCTCTATTCAACGGGATCGCGTCTGAAGCGGGTCGCCTGGATCAAGAAGTGGTTGAGTTGCCTCTTTTGTTGCCACGCTGGCAGGCGATGGAACTCGAAGCTGCGGCTCGCCGTCGTGGCATGACGACCGGACAAATGCTCCGCCGCGTGATTGGCGAAATGCTCGCGGCTCAGCCGGCCACCGCCAACAGCTGATCTGGCTCATTGCACGAGATCGCACGCACAACCATCCGAAGCCCACCGCGCGCATGCTGGTGGGCTTTGCCATTTCCGCCTCGTATGCTTTTCCCCGTCTACTATCGCCTGCTCCCGTTCTCCCTTCCCACAGGTTCCACCCATGTTCACGGTTCCTCTCCTGCTCACACTCACACTCACACAGGCTCCACCTGCCGCTCCCGTTATCCCGCTGTGGGAAGGGAAGGCTCCGCATGCCGTGGGCGAATCGGACTCCGACAAACCAAGCGTGACGGTGTTCCAGGCACCCAAGGATAAGGCGAATGGCACGGCGGTTGTGGTGTTTCCCGGCGGTGGGTACGGGGCACTGGCCAACGATCACGAAGGGAAGCAGATTGCCGAATGGCTCAACGCGCGGGGCGTGACCGCGTTCGTGGTGAAGTATCGCATTGTGCAGAAAGATCGCCCGGGGCCATTACACCCTGCTCCGCTCACTGATGCACAGCGAGCCGTTCGCATGGCGCGAGCCAAGGCGAAGGAATATGGGATCGACCCGAACCGGATTGGCATCTGGGGCTTCTCGGCTGGCGGGCATTTGGCCAGCACTGCGGGCACGCACTTCGATGCCGGACTCAAAGAAGGCGACGCAATCGATAAGACCAGTTGCCGACCCGACTTCATGATTCTGTCTTACCCCGTCATCACCATGGATGCCGGTGTCGTTCACGGCGGATCGCGGCGAAACCTGATCGGCGACAAACCCGACGAACAACTGGTCGAGCTTTACTCCAACGAAAAGCATGTGACGAAGGAAACGCCACCGACGTTTATCTTCCACACCAGTGCCGATACGGTCGTGGCTGCGGAGAACGCGGTGCGGTTCTACCTCGCGTGCAAGAAAGCCGGCGTACCGGTGGAAATGCACATTTACGAGAAGGGGAAACATGGTGTGGGCCTGGGCCGCGATCCGAAATGGACCGGCGGAGAAACATCTGTGGCCACCTGGCCCGACCGGCTTGCAGAATGGATGAAGACACGCAGCTTGCTGAGCAAGTAAGCGGATCGTTGCCGCAGGTGCTTTTCGCATTCCACGCGAACGTTTTCGTCCGCGTGCGATCGACTCTGTACAATAAGGGAATGGAACGCCTTAATAAATTCTTGGCTCACTCCGGCGTTGGCTCGCGCCGGTTTTGCGACACCCTTATCGCCGCCGGGCGAGTGAAAGTTAACGGCGTCCGCGTTACCGATCTCGGAATCAAGATCGATCCGGCCGCACACCAGATTGCGGTGGACGATCAACCGGTGCGAGTCGAAAAGCCCGTCTACTGGGCGGTGAACAAACCGGTCGGCTATCTGTGTACGAATGAAGATCCGGGCGGGCGACCGCGGGCCGTGGATCTGCTTCCGCACGTCGAACAACGGGTTTACACCGTCGGCCGGTTAGATGAAGGAAGCGAGGGCTTGCTTCTGATGACCAACGATGGCGACCTCGCAATGTCGCTGATGCACCCGCGCTTCGGAGTGCCCAAAACGTATCTCGTGCTCGTGGCCGGCAAGCCCGGCCCGGACGAATTGCAGAAACTCATCGATGGCGTCTGGCTCAGCGATGGCAAAGTGAAAGCCCGAAGCGTGAAGCGTGTGAAAGCGCAAGGGAACAGCACCTGGATTCGCGTTGTGCTCACCGAAGGCAAGAACCGCGAGATTCGCCGCATGCTCGCCAAGAGCGGCCACAAGGTGATGAAACTTCGCCGCGTCGCCATTGGCCCCATCAAACTCGATAAGTTGCCGAAGGGGAAAGCCCGGCGCGTGAGCGAAACCGAACTGGTCGAATTGCGGAAGTTCGTCACCGATTCGCAAGACAAACTCGCCAAGGCACGCGAGCGTGTGGCCGAGAAGAAGGCAGGCGACAATAAGCTGGGCGACAATAAGCCACGCACCGAAGACAAGCGCAGATGATTCGCATGGCCGCAACAGTTGCGTGTGTTCGTTCCCGTCGTTTTGTCTGATCCGCGTTCACTGCGGCTCAGCTTTCCTCCCGGTTCGCCATGTTCCACCGCACGGCTCGCGTCGCTGAACACGTTCCACTGGCCGAGCGCACCTACCGCGTGCGGCTCGAATGTCCCGAGATCGCGGCAACGATCCGGCCCGGGCAGTTTCTCATGCTTCGGATTCCCGGCACCACCGATCCGCTTCTGGGCCGCCCCTTCGCGCTATACGACACCGTGCTGGACGCTGGCGGAACGCCCGTGGCAGTGGATGTGGTTTATCTTGTGATCGGGAAGATGACCGGCCGCTTACCCGCCGTTGAAGCGGGCAAGTCGCTCGAAGTGTGGGGGCCACTGGGCCGCCCGTTCCTGGATGTGGGAACGCCGCAGCGCGTCACATTCGTGGCGGGTGGAATTGGCCATACGCCGTTCCTGGCGTTCGCTCGCGAGTTACTCGGCACACGCGGTTACGGTGGCGATCTGCCGCGCAAACGCACCGAACACATCGCGCTCTACTACGGCGTTCGCACCGCCGCGCTCGCAGCGGGCGTTAGTGATTTCCGCGATGCGGGTGTCGAGGTTCATCTCACAAGCGACGACGGCAGCGTGGGCACGAAGGGTTTTGTCACGCAACTGCTGGTATCGCACGGGAAGACGGGGCCACTCGTGGGTTGCGGACCCGAACCGATGTTGCACGCACTGGCGAAGCTCGCGGGCGAATGGGCGGTTCCGTGCCAGATTTCACTCGAAACGCCAATGGCCTGCGGCGTCGGCATCTGCTTCAGTTGTGTAACCAAAGTGACCACGCCCGATGGCTGGGACTACAAGCGCGTGTGCGTGGATGGCCCCGCGTTCGATGCGGCTCAACTGATATGGGGTTAGCGAACCCAAGACGCGCAATCATCCTGGCAGGCCGCATTCCAGCACAATCATTTCGCGGTGCGGTCGGCATGTGACTTCTCCCACTGCGGCTGGCAGCAGAATCGTTTCGCCGGTCGCCAGCGGAAAGCTCTTCCCCTTCCATTCGATCTCGCCCGAGCCACCCACACACACGATGGCGCGGCACTCGCCGGTCGCACCGACGCGGAACGGCACCCGGCTCAGCCGGCGTTCGAGTGTGAAGTGCCGGCACCGGGCCAGCTCTTCACGGCGAACGCCTTCGCCCTCTTCCACGCGCGGCCGCACCGGCGGGCACGGCCCCCGGCCGAAGTCGGCGCATTCCAGCGCTTCGTGAATGTGGAGTTGTCGGGGTTGCCCGGTCTTCGCGTCGAGTCGATCCCAGTCGTAGAGCCGGTAGGTGATATCGCTCGTTTGTTGAACTTCGAAGAGCAACACATTCGCACCAATCGCGTGAACCGTGCCCGCTTCGAGAAACACGCAATCGCCCGGTTGCGGCGTGAAGCTGTGGAGCGTGCGTGGCGTGGATTTCTGGTGCAGCGCGACGTGGAAATGCTCGGCGGTCACGCCTTCAGCAAAACCCGCATAGATGCGGCTGGTGGTTGGGCAAGCGTCCAGAACCACCCACGCTTCCGTCTTGCCGAAAAGCCCAGGTGCGATTTTCGCCGCCTGTTCATCGTTAGGATGAACCTGCACCGATAGCTCCTGTCGCGCATCGATGAACTTGAGCAGGAGCGGAAACTTGCCGTGCGGCGTGTGGGCCGAACCAACGAGGCGAGCCGGATCGGCCGCCAAGAGTTCGCGCAGTGTGGCCCCTTCGAGCGGGCCATCGGCCACGCGGCTCGGGCTACCGTCGACATCACTGAGAACCCACGCTTCGCCAATGGCATCGTCGTGTGGCGCAGTGCGATTCAAGAACGCCGGCAGGCGACGACCGCCCCACAGGTTCTCTTTGAAGATCGGCTCGAATCGCAACGGATAG
Source organism: Gemmata sp. (assembly GCA_041740855.1). Lineage (GTDB taxonomy): Bacteria > Planctomycetota > Planctomycetia > Gemmatales > Gemmataceae > Gemmata. The sequence continues at coordinate 16,059 of JBGSLF010000149.1, read as the reverse complement.
AGCATCATCTCGGCAACTCCGAAACAGCACCGTCAGCATAACCGTAGAAGTCGGCATCACCAACCCGGTCATCGGCTCTGGTTCGGCAACTGGAACACAAGACTTGAGGGAAAGCAGAAATTACACGCGGAATTTCGCCGCGGCCGCCTCATTGATCGCTAACCCAAGACCGGGTTCTGCTGGCGGAACAAGCTTTCCGCCTTCCATCGCGGGGCCGCCTTCGAACACATCCTTGAACCACGAAACCGCGTCCACATGTGGCACCACCCCGAGGCCACAGGCGAGGTGAACATTCACCTCCGAGAGCCGCACCGGTGAAACCGCGACGTGAAAGGCTTCTGCCACGGCCGCAATCTTCAGCACAGGCGTAACTCCGCCGAGTCGCCCGATATCTGGGCGGATGGTGCGAATGTGCCCTGCGCGAATCACGCGAAAGAACGCCTCGCGCGATGCGAACCCGCTCCCGATAGCCAGCGGCGTTTCCATCAAACCCGCGAGCTTTGCGTAGCCCACTTCGTCAGCAGCGGGAATCGGATCTTCGAACCAATCGACGCCGATATCCTCGAAGAAATGCGCGAGCGCCTGAGCGGTGCCCAGATCGAAGCGACCATCCGCCGCGACACCCACCCACGCTTCATCGCCAAGGCCATCGGAGATTTCCCGCACTCGCTCCGCATCCGCCTGCACATCGCCACCACCGATTTCGATGCGAACGCCCATTGCGCCTTGTTTCAGCAGCGGCTTGGCGAATTTCAGCACGTCGCCGGTGAGATCCGACACGAAGAACGGAGCCGCCGGCCGCGCGCCGCCAAGGAGTTGGAACAGGGGCACACCGGCGGCTTTCGCCTTGATGTCCCACAACGCGATATCGAGAGCCGAATACGCCCGCGCTGCCAACCCAGCAAAGCCCACCGCACGGAATCGGCTTTCCGCCTTGGCGAACAGGCGGTCGGTGTCTTGCGGGTCTTCGCCTATCACGAGCGGGGCAAGTTCGTCTGCAATGAGCGAACAGACCGCGGCCGCTCCTGAGCCAAGCAGATAGGCCAAGCCAACCCCGGCGATTGGTGTGTCAGTCGCCAACCGCACCAGAACCAAATCGACGCCATCCGGCGTCACCGGTTTGGGATCGGATAGCGGAATGCGCGAAGGCTTCCCAAACGGAATGCGCAAATGATCGGCGATAACCTGTGTGACCTTCATCAAGATACCTTACAGACGCGGCACAATCCCGGCCCACTCATCGCGTTCTTCATTCAGTGTTCGATCTGGCACCAGTCGGGCGAAGCGGCTTCGTACTTGGAATACGTATCGTCCGGATCGACGGGCACAAAGGCGAGGCCCAGAGCGGCCACTTCGGCTGTCACAACATCACTCGCGTCGGCCTCCACCATGTATTGCCGCGACACATGGCCGCCCGTCGCACCAAAGCGTGTGGCTTCGGCATACACGCGCTCATAGTCGTCTGGTTTGTTGCGGAGCATGTGCGTCCAGAACACCGCGAGGCGTGATTTGAACCCCGCTTCCGTCTCGCCCGCTTCCGCCAACAACGTGAGGCAAACGTATTCGGTCAAAACAGTGCTCCTGGTAAGGAAGGAACCGCAACAGGGCATTCATACGCGACCGCAAGTTTCGCTCGCACAAGAATCGCCATGACTCACGCGGGCACTGCGGTGTGCCGGCAATCCCGCGATCACGCGAGGTATGTTACAGACTTCCCGAGATACTGCCCCAGGCGGAATCCTGTGCTACGTTTCAACCGGATCGTTGCGCCCCACGGACCCGACCGGCCCCATGCATATGGCTTTCCGAATCGAATCGCAGTCCGAACCCATTCCCGGATATCGGCTCCTCGACCGAATCGGTGCGGGGGGCTATGGCGAAGTTTGGCGAGCGCAAGCGCCCGGGGGCATCTTCAAGGCGATCAAGGTTATTCACGGCGATTTGCGCAGTAAGGATAATGATCTGGTTCGCTATGCCGAGCAAGAACTCAAATCGCTCAAGCGGGTGCAACAGGTCCGCCATCCCTATTTACTGACGCTGGATCGATACGACATTATCGAAGGTCGGCTCCTCATCACGATGGAACTGGCCGATTGCAATCTCTGGGACCGGTTCCGCGAGTGCCGCGAGGCGGGCCACATTGGCATTCCGCGCGAAGAACTGCTGGGATACATGGGCGAAATCGCCGAGGTTCTGGATTTATTCAACGACCACTTTCAGTTGCAACATCTCGATATCAAGCCACAGAACCTGTTCCTGCTTCAGAAGCATGTGAAAGTCGCGGACTTCGGGCAGGTGAAGGATCTGGAAGGATTGATCGCACAGGTTACCGGTGGCATCACGCCGGTTTACGCAGCTCCGGAAACATTCGATGGCCTGATTACGCCCTACTGCGACCAATACAGCCTGGCGTGTGTGTACCAGGAACTGTTGACCGGCGTGCGACCCTTCGACGGCGTGAATCTGAACCATCTGGTGATGCAGCACCTGAATCTGCCGCCCAATCTCACGCCTTCGCCCGCGTGCGATCGCCCGGCGCTCGCGCGTGCGCTGGCGAAATCGGCACAGGATCGTTGGCCCACCGTGACGGCGTTCGTGCGAGCGCTGGGCGTGTATGCGAATTCCGAGACTTTGCCCGCCCCGGCGATTCGAACCGCGACTCGCTCGCCCGCACTGGCAACTGCTAGTGTTCAAGCCGGTAGTGGGCCAGTTATGTGGTCCGCACCGCCAAACCCGCCCGCCCCACCGGTTCCGCAACCCGTGCCTCGGCCTGTGGCACAGGCGCTCGTTTCCAATGATACGCCGCTGTTAGAAACGACGTACGAGCCGACTGAAATGTTGGCGGCACTCGCGCCGCCGGAAACCGCGGGTCCAGGTCCGCTCCGCCCGGCGCTCATTGTGGGCCTCGGTCACACGGGTTTGCGCATTCTGCAGCGACTGCGCTATGATCTCACGGAGCGTTACGGCTCGGCTCAAGGATTGCCAGCGATTCGGATGCTTTACATCGACACCGACCCTGCCGACTTAAACAACGCGACCACAGCACGCCCCCAGGAACGCATGGCGGCCCTGCGACCGGATGAGATCTGCCCCGCACCGTTGAACCGCGCCACGCATTACCTCAAGCCGCGGTTGAGTGGCCGCAACCTGATCGATAGCTGGTTCGACGCTCAACTCCTTTACAAGATCCCGCGTGAGCCGCAAACGCTCGGCATGCGACCCTTCGGTCGATTGGCGTTCTGCGATCATTACCGAACCATCGCCACCAAGATCCAGACAGAACTCGAAGCCGCCATCGCAGAGGAATCGCTAAGCGAAACCGAATCACAGCTTAACTTGCCCCGCCGGACCAACCGCCCTCAGGTGTATGTGGTGGCGAGCACCGCGGGCGGCACCGGTGGCGGCATGTTCGTGGATATCGCGTACACGCTGCGTTCGAAGCTGGAGCGAATGGGGTATACCAATCCCGAAGTGTCGGGCGTGCTACTGCTACCCGAGGCCGACAGTTCGCACACGCCACCGCAGGCGCTCGCGAACACCTACGCCACCCTGGTAGAATTGAATCACTTCTCCCGCTCAGATTCCACGTTTAGCGCCAACTACGACGACCGCAACGGGCCAATGCGGTACAAATGCGCCCCGTTCACACGGTGCTATCTCGCTGCCGAAACTGCGACTTCTACGCAGTCTGTGAGTGCCGGAGCATTCTCACCCGCACAGATTCCGTCTACCAACTCCGCGCGAACTGCGAATGCGAAGTCCGGTTCACGCGCCATCCCGATGCCCGCGGCGCGGCGAAACTCCGACTCGTTCATTCGCGCAACCGATATTCAGGCGGTGGAACTGATCCGGCTCAGCCTGTTCACACCAATTGGGCGTGTGAGCGACGAAGAACACGCCAGAGAAAGTCGCGCAAAGCCAGGTGCCCACAGACTTGTGCTCAGTGCCTTCGGCTACGAATCGCTGAGTTGGCCACGATCAGAAGTGGTGGCGAGAACGGCGGAACGACTTACCCGAAAGGTGCTCACGCGCTGGGCCGCCGCCGATCCCAAACGCGCGCGCGAAATCGTTCCCACATTAGCACGCGAAAAGTGGTCGCGTCTGAGCTTGGACCCCGAACCCGTGCTCGAACGCTTACGCAACGCCGCCGACAAAACTGCGGGCGGGAGCATCGAAGACCGGATCGCACGTTGCACCGATCCGCTGGTTCCGCGTGGTTGGCTGGCACGCTTACCGGAACCGGCTCGCGTGGTGGTCGCAGTCGATCAAATCACCAATCTGCTCGGGCCGCCCGTTTCCACAACGAAGCGAGCACCCACTGCCGTGGAAGCGGCACTCGCTGAAGCAGCCGATTCCATAGCAGAAACCGCCGGCCGCGCGCTTCACGAGATCGTGCTTTCTCTGATCAACGACGCCCGATTCCGCATCGCGGGTGCAGAGGAATTCTTGCGGCAGTGTTTGGTAACAGCCGAGCGAATGAATGAGATGCATCTGAAGTCGGCGGCCGAACTGGATAGCCGCGCGATCATTGGGTTCCAGTGTGCGGCGCAATATGCCCATCACCGGATTGGCTTGCGAAAACCCACTTCCGCGGAGTTCGGCGAAGCGATTCGGCAATACCCGCGCGTTCGCTTTCAGGCCATGCTCTTCCGGGTGTTGGCCGGCGTGTGCCACAGCATCCGGCAACCGATGCTAGAGCAAATGGCCGAGATTTCCGCCGCACGCCAGCTGATTGGTTCTGCGGTCGAAATGACCCTTGGTTCAAGCGTTTCATCACCGCCATCGCAACACCAATTGCTGCCCGCAGGCTGCCGTTGTGTGGATGAAGCGGTCGAGCGGTTTCTCGGCGTAATCAGTGAGGCCAACAACAACGAAATTGAGCGGCGCATTCAAGAAACGGTCGCGAACGGACCGGACGATCTGCTTCATCTGTGCGTTAATCCGACAAGTGGTGCGAACCCCTTGCGTGCCATCGTGCTGGAGGTGATTCGTTCGTACCTCGATCGCCGACTTGGCGAGACCGACTTGGCGGCGATGGTTGCGGAGCGATATCCCAATCGCGAGCAGGCGAAGGCGGCGATCGAGCAACTGTATCAGAGAGCAGTTCCCGCATGGGTGGGAAGTGGGCCGTGGTCGGAATTCGAAGTGATGGCGACCGGTTGCCCGGCAGGACAAGGAGGAACAGCGTTGCACGAGTTGGTGCAGCAAGCGATTCCCGAGCGGGCGTTTCCGATTGTTGATACACCAGACAGCTTGACCATTTACCGCGAGTGGCCCGCGTTGCCGCTCACCGCTTTGCCGCACCTTGGTCCCGAAGGTGCGGCCGCTTACCGCACTTTCGCCGAGACACAACAGAGCGCATTGCACGCCCGAATGGATATCACGCAATGGGCGAACGTGGATCAGGAATGAACCCATCGTTCGCGCCGGCCTTACCGGTTGATTATCGCGTTCTCGGGCGGTCCTGGTGTCCGCTGCCATCTCGCCAGGCACAGCACGCAGGCGATCAATCCCTTGAAGGAAGCCAATCGCTCGGAGCGGTATTGCAGCGCCTTCAGATACCACCCCGCCGCCGCGACCGGTTCCGATCGACGCAGCACATAGCCAATCGTGCGGTAAGTCGAGGCAAACGCCTCGGCAACTTGTGCGGGCGGAAGATTGTTCGCGATGCCATGGCGTTCGCGTGCGCGGTGCATGATGGAAAGAACGATCCCCACTCGATCGAGCAGTTTGCGCGACAGGTTCCCGTGCCCCGTTCGGTACTGAACCAATTCTTCATCGACATAATCGAAATCGTGATGCCTCGCGACACGCAACCACAGGTCGTAATCGATGGCCAAATCATACGCCGTGTCGAAGGCACCCACATGGCTGAGGATCGATCGGTGGATCATGGCCGACGAGAAACAGACAAAGTTCTGGACGAAGAGTTCCGGTAGCACGCGGCCACGGCGAGGCGGCGAGAAGGGTCGCGGGGGCAAGAGATTGCCTGATTCGTCGATCAATCGCCGCCGACAAAACACCACGCCCACCTGCGGGTGAACGCGGAACAGTGCCAATTGCTTTTCGAGCTTGGTTGGTTCCCAGATATCGTCGGCATCCAGGAACGCCACGAATTCGCCGCGTGCGAATCGCACGCCCAGGCTCTTGGCACGCGACTGCCCGAGTTTGTCCGAAGGAATATAACGAATGCGGGGATCGGCGCGGTAGGGCAACATCGTGGCGGGCGTGTCGTCGGTTGAACCATCGTCAACTATGATCAGTTCCCAGTTGGAAAAGGTCTGCGCGAGCACGGAACCAATCGCAGCGGGAAGGAACCGCGCGTAGTTTTTCGATGCCATCACAACCGAGACAAGAGGCGTCATACACTCATCGCCTGCAAGTGATCGCGAGCCACCTTCGAGATGCAGAACCGATACTTCCCACTTGGTTCTTGCGCGATGCGATCGGTGAGTTCCACTTCGTAACGAACATCCGGGCCAAAGGTTTCGCCCACAAGTTCGCCAATCTTTCGTCGGCTCACGGAATCGAATTGTTCATCCGGCACAATGCGAATGCGAAGCTCGGTGAGCGACTCCTGCACAATCTGCACCTGTGCGGTACCGGGAATGAGCAGCGCGAAGTTCTCGGTGAGCGAAATGCCCGAGATGAGCCGGCCGGCAGGCGTGATCACGTAATCGGCATCGCGCCCTTCCACTCGCTCGATGAGCGGCAAGCCACGCCCACAGGTGCAACGCCGCGACGACGGCATAACCACATCGCCAATCTGGTAGCGAATGAGTGGCATGGCCCGGTTCGTCAGATCCGTTACGAGTAGTTTGCCTGGTTCGCCGGGTGCGTCCTGTCGCACTTCGGTATAGACGCTATCGGCGTTCACATGCAGCCCGTTGTGCGCTTCGCACTCGCTGGCGATGAGGCTCACTTCTTCGCAGCCGTAGCGGTTCGTGGCGGGGCAACCGAACACCCGTTCGATCACGGTTCGCTGCCAATCGTGCAGCGGCATCGCGGTCGAGATGATGCCATTTGGCCGCACATCGGTGACGCCCGCTTTCTGGAGCGAACACGCGAGCAAGTAGAGCGAATGCGCGTGGCCGAAGATCAAGCCCGGCCGACGCGACCGCAGGCGAGCGGTGAATTCGGCGATCCGTTCTTCGCTCAAATTCAGCGTGTCCAGATGAATCGCGCGATCGAAGAAATGATTCCGCAACCGCCCTTTCAGGCCGAATTGCTGGTACTCGGGGTTGCCCCACACCTTGGCCACGCGCTGCCCGAGTCGGTAGCCGCTCCATTCATCGGAACGAATGGTGCATGCGGTCTTCCATTGCATCGCGGGTTCATCGCAATAGATCGTGAGCGGAACGCCCGTGGAACCCGATGTGCGTTTCACACGCAGTTTGGAGCGATCGAAGGACGAAGATAGCAGGGCACGCTCGAAGCGGCGGATATCGCTCTTGGTAAGGATGGGAAAGGCTTCGAAATCCGCGATGCTCTTCACATCGCCCGGATGCACGCCCGCCCGCTGCCACACCGCCCGGTAATACGGGACCGTGGCATAGGCGTGCTGCAATTGCGATTGCAGCGCTAGCAACTGCCGTTCGCGGATCACTTCGGGTGGATCGAACTGCCGGCGGCGAAGTTCACGCAGGTGCCGCAGGTGTTGGCTCCCCGCACGCATCGCCATGAACGGGTGCATCACGTTGCGATTCAAGAAGTCGAGCATCCGTGCTCCACAAAGCTCAGGCGAAACACCAACCGGTAAGGAAGGAATCTCGGCGTTCAGTGTCTGTTCTGGTACCAATCCCATCCAATACGCCGCCCCAACCAGCAGCCAATCCAGAGGCTCAACAGCAACGAGCCACGCCATACGACCGAAGTTCTACTTACTATGCTGGAACTTGTGGTGCGAAAATCATCATCCCATTCGGATACCGCAGCAACTACGACGAGCGGCACACACAGACACGCGACCGCACAGAAGATTGCGATCGCGGCCAACCCGCCGAGTATCATCGCTTGTGCCCGGGCAATCATGCCGCCGCCATTCGGGGGAACATTGTGGTTGGGGTGTTGGTGCCCGTGTTCAGAAGCGATCGTTGCCATTCCACCTGATGCGCCAGCCCCACTTCGATGTTGGTGGTGGGCTTCCACCCGATGTGACGCAACAGTTTCGTGACATCCGCACCCGTTGCGAGCTGATCGCCTTTTCGCGGCGGGTGCCGTTCGACAATCGCGGACCGGCCAATGATGCGTTCCAGCTTCCGGATCACTTCGGCCACCGTGACCAAATCACCACCGCCGAGATTGAACGTCTCGCCGGGCATCGCCTTTGTGGACCGAACCACCGCTTCAATGCAATCCGTGATGTAGGTGTTCCCGCGAATCTGCATGCCGTCGCCAGTTAGCATGATCGGCTTGCCTTGCAAGATGGCGTTAATGAACAAGTGATAGCCCATATCGGGCCGTTGCCGTGGGCCATACACACTAAAGAAGCGCAACGCCACAGTGGGTAGCCCGAATTCATCGCCATACATGCGACAAAGTTGCTCGCCCGCCAACTTCGTGACGCCATACGGCGAACTCGGCTTGGTTAGCAGCGATTCATCGCCACTCGCATACTTCCCATAAACCGACGACGTACTGGCGTAAATCATTCGTTTCAACGATGTCGAACTCTTGAGCGATTCGAGCAATCGATGAGTGCCGGTCACGTTGTGGCGTGTGTAAGTATCGAAGTCCATCCAACTGCGGGTTAGGCCGGCCATGGCCGCGAGGTGAAAGACCCATTCGGCCCCCGCCATCGCATCGACCGGCACACTCGTGGATAAATCGCTATCCAGAAGCCGAAAACGCGGATGATCGCGGAACGCGTTCAGGTTGCGCTCCTTGATCATTCGCGGATAGTAATCTGTAAAGCAATCGATGCCCGTAACGGCATGACCGTCGGCGAGTAATCGCTCGCAAAGATGCGAACCGATGAACCCTGCCGCCCCGGTGACGACACAGCGCATGTAAAGCCCCTCCGTGGGTTGGGGACTCTAGCACGACCCGATTCGCATTGGCAACCCCGATGTGCGCAGCGGCTATACTAAAGAGTGCCCCCGCGGAGATGAGCCATGTCGCGTTCGATCGTTGCGTTCCTGCTCGCATTCATTCTGGGCCAATTCGTGTCCGCGGCCGAACCCGCACGCGAACCATCTGCAACGCCAACGCCCTCTCAACGCGGATACCAGGCACTCACCGAAACCGCGTTCATCCCGGCGTTCTGGAAAACCAGCGCCGTGCCCAACGCCTGGAAACAGTGGGGCCTCAAAGAGAAGCCAGCGAACTACGACGCCGCGTTCCGCGATCGCTATGGCCTGCACGCCGCGCCTTACCCCAACGATGGCTTCCCCATGGGTTTGCGAAAGGCCAACCTGCTGCTTGGCAAGGGAATTGGCGTGGATTGCATGATCTGCCATGGCGGATCGATCCTGGGCAAAAGCTACATTGGCCTGGGCAATAGCACGCTCGATGTGCAAGCGCTGTTCGAAGAACTCGGCGAAGCGGGCGGCACCGCGGTCAAGCTCCCGTTCACCTTCACCAATGTGCGCGGCACCAACGAGGCCGATGGCTTCGGGGTGTACTTGCTCGGCTTCCGCAAGCCGGACTTAACCTTATCTGGCGAGTGGCGCAATCTCGGTTTGCACGACGACACCTGCGCCGATGTGCCCGCGTGGTGGCATATGAAAAAGAAACGCACCATCTACCACACCGGCGCAACCGATTCCCGCTCCGTGCGCACGCTCATGCAGTTCATGATGCACCCGCTCACGCCGCCCGCCGCGTTCCACAAATCCGAGCCGGCTTTCCGCGACATTCAACAGTTTCTGTTGAGCCTGGAACCGCCGAAATACCCATTCGCCATCGACCGGGCCAAGGCCGCCAAAGGTGAGGCCTTATTCAAGGACACCTGTGCGAAGTGCCACGGCACCTACGGCGAAGCGTGGACATACCCCAACGTGGTGATCCCGCTGGAGAAGATCGGCACCGACCCGAAGCGGCACGCGGGCGTGGAGATCGCCTATGGCAAAGCTTACTCCGAGTCGTGGTTCGGCAAAGAACCGGCGGGCTGGTTCGTCGATGGCAAACAACTCCGCTGGACGCCGGGCTATCAGGCCCCGCCGCTCGATGGCATCTGGGCCACCGCGCCTTACTTGCACAACGGCAGCGTGCCCACACTCGATGGCGTGCTGAACTCGCAATCACGCCCGAAGCGTTTCACCCGCAGTTTCAAGACAGACGAAGCCGCTTACGACAAAGTGAAAGTGGGATGGAAAGTGAGTGAGCGACCCGAGCCGCCCAAACAAGATGAGCCGGCCATCGAGCAACGAAAGGTGTACGACACCACGAAGCCAGGCCGCAGCAACGCGGGCCACACCTACGGCGATCACTTCAGCGATGACGAACGCGCCGCGGTGGTGGAATATCTCAAGACGTTGTAACGCGACTCTCCCATTGCGTCCGCTATCCGCGTGGTGTCAGGCGTGTGATTTCGTCGGCAAAGGCGGGCCACTTCTCCACCAACTCGGCCCGGCTCGCGCTGCGATAGTCGGCGTAGTCGAAGCCCGGTGCCACGGTGCAGCCCAACAGCGCGAAGCCCGTATCACCGAGCAACCGCGTTCCTTGCCACACGCCCGCCGGCACCACCAATTGCGGCGATTGCCCCGCCGCCACATCCGCACCCAGCACCACTTCACGCCCCGTTCCATCCGGCGCGAGTTGCAGCATCACCACGGGAGCGCCAAGGTAGAAGTGGAAGACTTCATCGCCAGGTAAGACGTGCAGTTCCGAAACGTGCCCCGGCTTCAGCAAGTAATAGATCGCGGTGGCCACGCTTCGCGCTGCGCGATGATCGGGGAGCGCCGATGCCGGGAGGAGTGCGGGCGAGCGATAGGTTTCGCGGAAGAACCCGCCCTCCACCGGATGCGGTTGCAGATTCAGCAGGCGGATCACATCATCAGCGGTCATCGCCATCCTCGATCACTTACGTATCCGCCATCACAACCGAATAGCCGCGGTTCTCGATCACGGAGCAATCGCCATAGTTCTCGAAGATCATCGGGACAACAGCAGTCGGCATCTTGGTGACGATGTAGTACCGGCCACCGGGTTTCAACAGGTCGCGTGTGCCCTCAACGAACAAGGCTGTGATCTCGGATTTGGCATAGTAGGGCGGGTTCGCGAGAATCACATCGAACGAGTTCGGGGCCAGCCCTTCCAACCGCGTGGCCGCAATGAACGTGGGGTTCGGCGTGGCATTGGCTTTCGCATTCAGCTCCGCCAATGCTAACGCTCGCAGGCTACTATCAATGAACGTGACGGCTCCATTGGGGCCAGCCAGATTGCCGGCCAGGCAACCCACGGCTCCGTTGCCGCACCCGAGATCGAGAATGTGATCGCCCTCGTTCACCTCAGCAATTTCGATCATCGCGCGCGAGCCGTTATCGAAGCGACCGTACCCGAACGTGCCGGGCCGCGACACGAACTCCATCGAAGTTCCTTCGCCCACGCGGGCGTGAAACTTCACTTCGTGCCGCCGTCGTTTCAGTTCTTCGGCCGGTCGCGCGCTCCAGAAGGCCATCCCGTTCTCGCTGGCAGGCGATTCGCCACACTTGCCGAACACCTTCTTGTGCCACTTCGCGAACTGGTTGTCTTTCTCGTATTCCGAGAGCGTGATGAACATCCCGCCCGGTTGAAGCACGTGGTACGACTGCTCGACCACATCGAGCTTCAATTCACGGTCGGCGTGGGCGGATGCGGGGAAGATGACGGTGTTAAAGCGTGGCGGAAGATCCCAGAGATCCGCCACACCGACAACTTCAGCAGCGACGCCCAACTCGGCGAGGCAGCCGCGAACGCGCTCGGTTTGGTGAAGGTCAAACTGGGCGCAGGTCACTTCCGATTCGGGTAGTGCCAGAGATTTCACGAGGTTCGCAACCGGCCACGGCGGGCCAAGCGCGAACAGAACCGGGGGCTTAACCCGGTGCGCAACGGTGGGGAAAAGGTCTGTAACGTACTTCATGCGATCATTCTACGAAACTCACCCGCCTCGCTTGTGCCTCGCAATCAATCATCGTCTTCGTCTTCGTTTTCGTCATCCTCTTCGTCTTCTTCGTCATCATCTTCTTCCTTTTCTTCTTCCTCATCGTCGGGGCCATCTTCACTTTCCGCGAAGCCAGCTTTCACTTTGGGGTTCTGTAGCATGATGACGCCGAAAATGCCCACCAAAAGTGGAACGATACCCATGATCGCGCCGACCATGGCCAGCGGATACGATCCGAGTTCCTGCATCTGGCTCGCACCCCAACAGACAAACCCGCCCCAAACGAACGTCACCGCTCCCATGAGCATGTAGATAATCGCCTCGTCCAGTTCTTCTTCACCTGGCGGGGCATCGTTGAACACGAGCGGCCACATCCCCATGACGAACAGCATGATGCCGCCCGCGATGGTAAGCAGCCCGGCACCGGTCAGGAGATTGCTGGGCATGACAAGCAGCGACTGTGCCGGCCCGCGTGCGCTCTTCTTGAACTTGTCCTGCACTTCGCCGAAATCGGGCTTGTTCTTCTCTGCTTCCTTCTTTTCCGCTTCCGTTTCAACCACCACGCCGTAACCTTTGCGGATCGATTCGTCCGATTCTTCATCTTCCTCGGCGAACGGCTTCTTCACCGCCGCCGCAGGCGCGGCCGGCTCTTTCTTTGGCTCCGGCTTTTTACCGGCACTGGCCTTGCGTGCGGGCGGATCTTCGTCGGCGAGTTTGAAGGTGCCGGCCGCAGGCACGGCCTCTTCCTTCTCGGGCACGAACGGGTTACCGCACTTCGGGCATTTGACCGATTTGCCGGCTTGCACCCGCGTGGCCGTTTTCAGAGTGGCCCCGCAATCGGGGTTCGGACAGGTATAAGTAACGGACATCAACAACTCCGCGCTGGCCTCGAAAGGCGACGCAACCAGATATGAGGACTTACTGAGATCGTAGCCGACGGAGCACCCTTCCGCCAGACAGCAGCGCCGTCTCCCGGTGTTTCCCGTCGCCAGGTCTGTAAAGTAGGCTCGTACACTCTCTCTGCAACTTACGAGGTTGAGCCGATGGCCGATATCCGGGCGTTCCGCGGGTTCCGTTACGATCTGGGGCATGTCGGTTCGCTGTCCGATGTGGTGGCCCCACCGTACGACGTGATCGATGCCACTCTCCAAAAGAAGCTCTACGATGCCAGCCCGTATAACGCGATTCGCCTCGAACTCACCAAGGACGAACCGGGCGACGACGACGCGAACAACAAGTACACCCGTGCCGGCTTCACGCTGCGCGAGTGGGTGAGCGAGAACGTGCTGCGACAAGACACCTCTCGCGTGTTGTATGTGTACGAGCAGGAGTTCGAGGCCGAAGGTGTCACATACACACGCCGCGGCTTCTTCGCGCGCGTTCGCCTGGAACCGTTCGGCCAGGGGAAGATTTACCCGCACGAACAGACCATGTCTGGCCCGAAAGAGGATCGGTTGAAATTGTATCGCGCGACCGGCTTCAATCTTTCGCCGGTGTTCGGGCTGTATCCGGATGCGGAAGGGGCGATCGCCAAGATCATCGATCCGTTCACGCTCAAGAATCCGCCGCTCGTGGCCAAGGATCATCTCGGCGTCACCAATCGGCTCTGGCTCATCACCGATTCGCACACCATTAGCACTGTGATCGGGCTAATGGGGCCAAAGCCGGTATATATCGCCGATGGCCATCACCGCTACGAAACGGGCGTGAAGTATCTCGAAGAACGCCGCGAAGCGGGCGAAGTGCCCGACGACGAAGCCCCGCCGAACTTCTGCCTCATGATGCTCGTGGGGATGACCGATCCGGGGCTAACGATTCTCCCAACCCACCGCTTGATATCGGGGCTGGGCGCGATCACATCGGAAGCGTTAGAAGCAGCGTTGAGCGAGCACTTCGACATCGTGGAGCGTACCGGCACCGATGCGAAAGCCGCGTGGGACCACATTCAGATGGACGGCTCGCAAACCGCGCTTGGGTTCGTGACCGTGGCCGACGGCAAATACATCGTCGCGAAGCTCCGCAACCCCGCCGTGATGGCCGAGCTTGCACCGGACCAAAGCGACGACTGGCGCGGCCTCGGCGTGAGCGTGCTGCACAAGTTGGTGATCGACAAGTTGCTGAAGGAGAAGTTCAACAGCAACCCCACGTGCAAATACGTGCATTTGCTGCGCGAAGTGACAGATGCGGTCGCGGCGAAGGAATGCCAGATTGCCGCGTTGGTGCCGCCGGCCACCATGACCCACGTGGAGCAGATCGCGGGGCACGGCGAGAAGATGCCGCCGAAGTCCACCTACTTCTATCCGAAGATCCTGACGGGAATCGTCTTCAATTCCTTGAAGAAAGATTGATCGTGCGACGTGTGCGAGCGTGTGCCGCCGCGATAGGTTCCGAGAACGCGGAACTCCTGTCGCGACGGGGCGGTGATCGCAAGAAGCCCACACAAGGGGCTGACGCGACCTATCCGCGTTCCTTACAATTCTCGGCACGACTCCCCTTACCTCTCTCTATTGCTATCGGAGACCGCATCGTGCCAACCAACGCACCACTTAACCGCAAACTCCGCATGGGCCTTATTGGCGGCGGGCAAGGTGCCTTCATCGGTCGAGTGCATGCCACAGCCGCTGTTCTCGATAATCGCGCCGCACTCGTGGCTGGCGCGCTTTCGTCCGATCCCGCCCGCGCGAAGGCCAGCGCACCCGATTACGATATTCCTGCGGATCGCGCGTATACCTCGTACAAGGAGATGGCTGAGGCCGAGAAGAAGCGGCCCGATCCTGTCGATTTCGTGAGTGTCGCCACGCCTAACCACACGCACTTCGAGATTGCCAAGACCTTCGTCGAAGCCGGTTACAACGTGATCTGCGACAAACCGCTCACGTTCGATCTGGCACAGGCCGAAGAGTTGCTGAAGGTGGTCGAGAAGTCGGGCGTGGTGTTCGCGGTCACGCACAATTACACCGGCTATCCGCTGGTGCGCCAGGCTCGTGAGATGGTGCTCAACGGCGAACTCGGCGAGATCAACGCCATCCGCAGCAACTACATTCAGGGCTGGCTTCGCACCCGTTTAGAGAGCGATGATCAGAAGCAAGCCAAGTGGCGCACCGATCCGAAGCAATCCGGGATTGCCGGCTGTTTCGGCGATATCGGCACGCATGCGTACAACCTGGGCCGCTATATCACGGGGCTGTTGCCACAGGAAATCTCCGCCCATCTGAAGGTCTTCGAATCGGGCCGCGCACTCGACGACTACGGCACCGCCATCATTCGCTTCGAGAACGGCGCGTTGGGCAGCGTGACCGCTTCGCAGATTTCGCACGGCCGCGAGAACGACATCTTCATCGAAGTGGACGGCACGAAGGCCGCGTTGCAATGGCGTCAGGAAGAGCCGAACACGCTGATCGTGCGGAAGAACGGCGAGCCGCACAAACTCTACACCCGCAACGGCGGGCCATACCTCGGGGCGGCCCACGCGGCGAGCGTGCGATTGCCAAGCGGCCACCCGGAGGCGTTCTTTGAAGCGTTCGCCAACATCTACAGCAGCACTTACGACGCCATTGTGAAGCGAGCCAATGGCGAGAAATTCGAGACCACGAACACAATCTATCCGAATGTGTACGATGGCGTGGAAGGGATGCTCTTTATCACGCAATGCGTGGAGAGCAGCAAGCAGAACGGCGCATGGCTCCCGTTCCGCCACCCCAAGAGCCGGAAGTGATTGCGGATCGACCGCGTGCATGGACAAGGGACACGGCTTGTTGGCATCTTGGCGAGCCGTTTTGATCTCGGCGAGCCGTGTCTCGTGAGCGACCGGGTCTCTTGCTTGTCTTGAATGACCCGCGTCAGTCATGACGCGGCTCGCGAAACTCACAGTTACATTTTAGAATCAGAATTTGTTCGATAATCCAGCCGATAGGGGCTACTGTTGCAATGATGTGAAGTGTGTGATAACATTAGGTGGAGTTGTGGGGGGGGGGGGG
>JBGSLF010000148.1:0-4214 GCA_041740855.1 Gemmata sp. | reverse complement strand
GTGCGAAAACAAGGGGATTTCGCAACATTGCGATCTCCGGGCGGGAGGGTGGGGTGTCCAAAAAACTCCGCCACCCCAGCGGAATCGCTTGGAAACCGAGCGATTCTGACACCCGAAAATCGGCATCAGTCGAACTAAGCGGAAACGAAATGCTGATTGCCATGGCCGGGTTGCCCGGCACCGGGAAAAGCACCCTTGCGGCCAGCATCGCAGCCAGCACAGGTGGCGTTGTGCTCAGCAAGGATGTTGTGCGTGCGGCACTGTTTCCACCTTCTGTTCTCGATTATTCTGCCGCGCAAGACGACATCGCCATGGCCGCAGTGTTCGCAGCCGCTCGTCAATTGCTCACCAAGAATGCCCGCGCTTTCGTGATCCTGGATGGTCGCACCTTCCGCAAAGCTCGGCAAGTTGCTGAACTCATCGCGCTTGGCCACGACATCAATCAAGAACCATTCGTTATCGAGTGCGTTTGCGATGATGCAACGGCACGCCAACGACTGAAGTGCGATGCGGAATCGGGTGTGCATCTCGCAGGCAACCGCACCGCGGATTTGCACGACATCGTAAAGGCGACCGCCGAACCGCTCACCATCGCCCGCGTCACGCTCGATACCGGCAAACTCACCACGCAGGAATGCCTGGCCCAGGTTCTGCCTCGCCTGCAGCGGCAATATGATAGCCAATATGGAAACCGATCGTGAAACGCTGAGCGAGTTGGTAACGACTGCGATTGCCGGGCCAGACTTCCGCAAAGCCACGTTTGGCGGCGTCGTTCGCAACAGCACAACTTGCCCGTGGGTGCGCGTGGTCATTCGGCCGATCGAACTGCGTGGGCAACCGCACCTGCAGTTTTCGTACTTCGATGCGAAGAAGGATACGAGCCGCAACTTCGCACCGTCGGAAGCTCACAATCCGATTCAAGAACTCGTTGCGATTGGCTTCGCGGGCATTCACATCGCCACAAACACAGAAACCATTGACATTCGCATTTCTCGCGAAGGAAAGGTGCTGATTGGTCGGCGGAAAGTGAAGGCGGAGAACGCAGAGAAAACAGGACCGGAAGCACACAACCGCGTGAAGGATGTTCCGCTACCCGAAGGAAAGGCCGATCGATTGCTGGAAGTCATGGGAATTGCCACGGCGGATGGGCGTGTGCGGCCGACGATGCGAGGGAAATTCACGCAGATCAATGAGTTCTTGAAGCAGCTTCAACACAGTCTCGGGGAAGCTCATCTGGATAACCTTGGCCGGCCCGCCGAGATTCTCGATTGCGGGTGCGGTTCCAGTTATCTCACACTTGCGGCCCATCATTATCTGAACAATGTGCTGCACATTCCTGCACGGGTGCTGGGTGTGGATGTGAACGAAGAGGTGATACGCAAGAGCATGGCGAAATCGGAACGGCTCGCATCGGGCGGGCTATCGTTTGCGTGCGGTCGCATCGGCAGTTTAGAAGTGAAGCCCGATATTGTGCTGGCACTTCATGCCTGCGACACCGCGACGGACGACGCCATCGCTCAGGCCATTCGCGGCGAAGCAAAGCTCCTGCTGAGTGTGCCGTGTTGCCACCACGCGCTGAATCGAGAGTTGCGTGCCGATGGCCCCGCCAACGTTTTACGCCCTATGCTTCGCCACGGCATCTTGCGTGAACGAACGGCCGATATCATCACCGATTCGTTCCGGGCGCTGGCATTGCGAATCATGGGTTATCACACAGATGTGGTTGAGTTCGTTAGCACCGAACACACCGCACGCAATCTGATGATTCGCGCAGTGCGTGGGGCGAAGGCAGGGGAAGCGAGTTATATCGCGGCATACCAAGAGATGAAGCACTTTTGGGGCGTTACGCCATACATCGAGACAGCGCTCGGGCCGCCGTTCCAGCAGATTGTCACCGAGCCAGGCTCCTTCGCAAACCCGCAATAGTGGCAACGCTTCTTGCTGAACGCGTTCACGATGGCTTCACTGGAGGAATGGGGCGGCCCATTGTCTGAAGCAAGAGTTTCATGTCGTTCCAAACATCGCGTTTCATTTGCCCGGATTCATCACGCAAGAGCGCAGACGGGTGAAACGTGCAAAGCAACGGAATGCCACGGAATTCGTGAATGGTGCCCCGTAGCCGCGTGATGCCGGTGGAAGTATTGAGCAAGTTCTTCGCGGCGATGTTCCCAAGTGCAACCAGAAACTTCGGCTTCACCAACTCCAACTGACGATCCAAGTAGGGGCGGCAGTTCGCGCATTCATCCGCGCTGGGCTGGCGATTGCTCGACCCGGAACCCGAACTGCCGGGCGGGCGACACTTGACCATGTTGAAGATGTACACCTCTTCGCGCGTAAAGCCGCACGCCAGAATGATGCGCGTGAGCAACTGCCCGGCTTTGCCCACGAATGGCTCGCCCGCGCGATCTTCATCCCCGCCCGGTGCTTCGCCAACGAAAGCCACTTCAGGATCGATTGGCCCGACGCCAAAAACAGTTTGCGTGCGAGTTGAGAAGAGTTCGGGGCAACGGTCGCAAGCCTCGACTTCCGTCGCGAGCAAAGCTAACTCGTGCCGGCGAACTTCAAGCGGGTCACGTACGATTGGGGCCGCGACTGCGGCCGAAGCCTGCGATCTTTGCGCGATCATCGCGGGCGGCAATCGCCTGATGGGTTCGCCACGCGGGACGAATGCCACCCCGGCGCTTCGCAGCGATTCAAGATGTGCCCGGAGTTGCTGGGCAAGGTCGATGGGTGAGTGCGCTTCTTCCGGCATATCATGGCACCGCCTATTGCACTCACCCAAGAAGATCTCAGAACCTCAGGCCCGCTGTCATGAGCAGGTTAAGGTTGTGGAGGTTGCCTTGCAATGGGGGAATCAGATTCATCCAATCGTAGCCCCATTCACCTCTCAAACCTGCGAAGAGAATTGTCGTGCCAAGTGGAACTTCGCAGGTCGCATGGGTTGCCAGGAAGACGCCATGAGTCACTCCGCCGCGGCGCTGGTAATCCCCGAAGGCGGCCACTTGCGGAAGCAAATCCACGTGAGCCGTTCCCCATCGACCGCCCACCAGCCCACCGGTTCGCACGTTCCAGCCATTGGATGTGCCAACAGTTCCCGGACCCCACACCCACCAATCACGCCCAAGCCCAAAGTTGAAGCTCGTGCGGTGAATTCCGCGGATCGAAGCTGGGCTAATGACATCGGACTGTGGAATAAACTGCCCGTTACCCAGATTGATTGGCGGGCGTTCCACAAAGATCGGGATCGGATCATTGCGATCGCCGCCAACGAACTGATAACTCAATCCGAGATCCACAACCCAAGCCGCGTCGTGGCTGGTGTTGAAGAACAGCGAGCGACCACCGCCGCCAACCATCCATCCTGTATCCAGGCGTTTGGCGAGTGCGCCTTCACCAAGTGACCAAGTTGGCCCGGTGTAGAGATACACTTCGTAACCAATTCGCCCATTTCGCCCCATCGGCCCGCAACAGCCTGGGCCATCGGTGAAATAAGGGCTTGGGTAAGAACCGGGCGCTAGGCCCGGCGTGCCCTGTTGCACCGAATGCGTGACCGGTGGCTGACCGGTGAGTGTGGCATAGGGATCCTGGATCACAGTCCCTGGTGCAGCCATCTGCGTATTCACGCGTTCCAACGCAGTCGGGTTTCCCGCCGCATTGGGCATGACCGTTTGCGGCGTCGCAACGTACGTTTGCCCAGTGCCACCTGGCACGGCGGCACCCGGCGGTACGAACCCTGTTGAGGTTCGCGCCGAAGTTCGCGCGGCCGGTGAATAAGGATCGAACCCATGCTGGGCCATCGCTGGCCTGGCAGTGGAAGCTGCTAGCACCACAATTCCCAGCATCAATCGGGGGTTGTTCGTCATGCGCCCCTCACACGGCCGCCCGTACGAACACGGCAACGACCGAAAAACCAATCGGAAATCTGCTACGACAGGTAGAATCGGCCCGCCGGGGCTACTGACTTTAAGGGTTTAGCAGCATGTGGCGGTTGTTCGTAGGGCGATTGAAAGTATTACATTGGCAGGTTTAGTGAGGTTGCTGTTACGGGCGCCCCACCGCTTGGGGGGTAGGCGTCTCATTCACGATCCGGTTGCTTTTGTCTATTCTGTCCTCGGGATGACTTCTGACCGACTGAGGATTAACGCGTGATCCGTATTTCCTTGCCCGACGCCGAGGTTGGCCGACTGGTGGATCTGTTTGAGACCACCCCGGAT
>JBGSLF010000147.1:0-16495 GCA_041740855.1 Gemmata sp. | reverse complement strand
CCTTGGAAACGCTCTCGCCGTTCATGGCGAGTCTCCTGAACTGTTGAGGAAACGCGGCCGGCAACTCGCTGAGAATACCCGTTGCCTATCGACCAAACCGACAAAAAACACTCTCATGTCCCCAAGAGTCGCGGAGAACCGTTTTAAGATTTATCCGCAGATTCGAAATCAGAAGACAAACAACAGAGATCAATGAGGCCCACATTCTGACTTCTGACTGCGGAGGTGCGGCCAAAATCCACAGGCGCACCGGCGGGCGGCACATAGGTGGGCTTTCCGCTCGTGGCGTGCTATCGTAACCGCACATGGCGTTTGAGGAACCCCACATGCTGGCCGACAATATCTTTCTGAAGATCATCGATAAGTCGATTCCCGCAAAGATCGCATACGAAGACGATCAATGCCTTGCCTTCCACGACATCAGGCCGCAGGCACCCACGCATGTGCTGGTGATTCCGAAGAAGGTCATTCGCACACTCGATGACGCCACGCCCGAAGACGAAGCATTGCTGGGGCATCTCACACTCGTCGCCATCAAGTTGGCGAAGGAACTCGGGCTGGCGAAAGGTTACCGGTTAGTGGTGAATTGCAACGAACATGGTGGGCAAACGGTGCCGCACTTGCACGTTCATCTGCTCGGTGGCCGCGACATGGCATGGCCCCCAGGTTGAGTATGGACACGCGAACGATATTGCTCGAACGCCTCGCGGCGGTCCGCGATCGCATGGAACGCGCCTGCCTGCGTGCGGGCCGAGAACCCGCCGACGTGACGCTCATTGCCGTGACGAAGTCGGTGACTCCCGATGTCGCTGCCATCGTGGCGGAACTCGGCATTGCAGCCATGGGCGAAAGCCGGCCGCAGGAGTTATGGAAGAAAGCGGCGGCACTTCCTTCGGTGAACTGGCACCTGATTGGCCACCTGCAGCGCAACAAGATCGAACGCACGATGCCGCTCGTTACACTGATGCACTCCGTCGATTCCGAGCGAGTGCTCGATGCACTGAGCGAATTTGGCCAGAAGCAACGCAAGCCGGTGCCGGTGCTATTGGAAGTGAACTGTAGCCGCGAGGCGGCCAAGGGCGGGTTCGCGCCCGAGGCGTTGCCCGCACTTGGTGACAAGCTACTGTCACTCCCAGGAATCTCGCTCTGCGGGTTGATGACCATGGCGGCCTATTCCAACGATCCCGAAGATGCTCGCCCCACATTCACCGAGTTGCGGCAATTGCGTGACGATCTGCGCCGCCGCACCGGTCTGGAGTTGCCGCATCTCTCGATGGGAATGAGCGGCGATTACGAGGTTGGCATCGAAGAAGGTGCGACCTTTGTGCGAGTCGGGTCAACGCTGTTCGAGAATCTTCCCTGATATCTGGCAATGCGTGCGCTTCATGGCCAGTTTCACGATTCAGGCACACCCGGAGGGGGTAACGATTGCTCTGCGAGTTCAACCACGCGCGAAGCGGAACGCCGTGGGTGGAGAGCAGGGCGGAGCGTTGAAAGTGGCAGTGACCGCACCGCCGGAAGATGGCCGCGCCAACGAGGCGGTTGTTGAATTGCTTCGAAGCGAATTCCACTTTTCACGTTCACAACTCGCCATCCTGAGCGGGCACACGAACCGCAACAAGGTTCTGCTGGTTCGTGGCGTTTCCCCTTCGCAACTCAGCGCGTTACTTGAAGCGAAAGGCTTGGCTTAGGTAGTCTTCGCATCTGAGTTACCCACCGCGGAAGCACTTCGATCCCTGCAACAACGATGGCATACGGCAGCAACCCAACACTGATGCCGCGTGCGATGGCCAACCATGTGGCTTCCGCCGGAGTGACGAACCACCACACGACCGCAGCCACGCACGCCGCGAGCAACGGCTTCAACCAGCATGTGGTGAAGTAGCGTGTGAAGCTCAGATCGAGCAAAACGCAGGCATAGCCGATTGCGAACAGGCAGAACAGCACGTTCGGCAGTGCGACCGCAAACGCGACGCCTTCCAGCCCAAACGGGCCAACGAGTAGCAAACTGAGCACCAGGTTCAGCCCTGCTTCCACCAACGCCGCGCGCGCGAACAACCGCAGCTTCCCCATGCCGTACAGAATTCGCGATGCGACGGACTGCGCGACACCGATCGTGAGCGTGGCCGAGAGAATCGCCACGGCGGGAAAGCACCACTGCGCGTAGTGTTCGCCGCCCACCCAGCGATTGAGGAACGGCCGCCCGAAATAGAGCATGCCCAGATGAATGGGGAGCACCAGATACAGCACCCAGCGTGTGCCGTCGAGCAATACGCGGCGTACGCCGTCGATGTCGCCGCTGGCTTCGCGTTCACTCACGGCGGGCGTGAGCGTGGTGGTTACGGATCGCAGCAAGTTCTTCGCCATGTCCACCAGTCGCGCGGCGATGGCGTAGTGTGCGGCGGCGGCGATGGTGAGAAATCCGCCCACCACGATGGCACCCGTTTGCACAGTGATGCGGCCAGCAAGCATCGCGAGAAACGCATCGGTGCTGTAGCCCTTCACACGATGAAACGTTTCTTTATCGACACATCGCCGCGAGAGCTGCAGCCCGGGAAGGAAGCGGAACGCGAGCGCCGCCATCACCGCGTGTTCCAGCAGGTTCGTAATGGTGAAGACGATTGCCAGCCCCCATAGCCCTCGTTGCGACTCGATCGCGAAGATCACGCCCGCAACACGCAGCACCAGAAATGCGAGGCGAACGATACTCTTCACGGCGAAGTGTTGAAGGCCATCAAGGATTGTGGGGAAGACGCTTAACGGAAGTGTGAACGCCAGGTTCAGAAGCATGAGTAGCATGAACGCGGCCACATGATCTTGCTCGCCGAGTTTGCGTTCCAATCCGGGAGCCACGAATGGAACAAGTGCCGCACCAAGCACCAGCACGCACACTGCGGCAATAACGAAGATGATCAGGCACGCGGAGACGAGCTTGTTCAGTTCCGTGCGTTCGTGCGTGGCGTGGAACTTCGCGACATACCGCACCAGGCAAGCCGCGATTCCCAGATCGAAAAGTGTGAAGTAGGCGAGGATTGATTCGACGACACACCAGACGCCGTAACGCGCGTCGCCGAGATTGCGGATGAGATAAGGCGCAAGGAAAAACGCGACAATCATTGTCGCGGCGAAGGCCAACCAGTTGGTGATGGCACCCAGAAGCAGAGAACGCTTGGCAAGCATGGCTATTCCTTCCCTGGAATAGAACGAAGCCCACTCGCAAACACGAGTGGGCTTGGCGGCGCGATCACTCGGCCGATTTGCCGCGTTTCTTCTTCACGGGCAGATCCACTTCCGCACCTAATGCTGCGAGTTCCGCGGCGGCTTCTTGTTCTTGCTCTGCTGCAGCAGCTTCGAGTGAAGTAGTGTCCAGCACCTTGGGCTTCCGCTTCTCCAGAACCGCAGCTGCGATCTCGCTCAGCACGGCGGGGTTATCACGCAGATATTGCACGGTGTTGACTTGCCCGTGGCCGATCCGTTGGTCCTTGTAAGTGAATTGCGCGCCCGCTTTCTTCTCGATGATTTCGTCCTCGATCGCGAGTGCCAGAACATCGCCTTCGTAGTTGATGCCGCGATCGTGCAGAATCTCGAACTCCGCGTTGCGGAAGGGCGGGGCAACCTTGTTCTTCACCACGCGAACGCGCGTCTCGGCTCCGATGGTTTCCTCGCCATCTTTCACATGCGTAACACGCTTCACTTCCATTCGCACGCTGGCGTAAAACTTCAGAGCCAGCCCGCCGGTGGTGGTGTTGGGGTCGCCATACATCACACCGATCTTTTGCCGAATCTGGTTAATGAACAACAAACATGTGCGGCTCTTGTTCACCGTTGGCGTGAGAATACGCAGTGCCTGACTCATGAGCCGAGCTTGCAGCCCAACCTTGGTATCGCCAATCTCACTGTCCTGAATCTCGTTCTTGGGCACGAGTGCCGCGACCGAATCCACCACGATCAGATCCACTGCCCCCGATTTCAGGAGCATTTCGGCAATCCGCAATCCTTCTTCGCCATATCCTGGTTGCGACACCAGAAGTTCATCGAGGTTCACGCCGATTCGCTTGGCCCATGTGGGGTCGAGGGCATGCTCTGCGTCGATGAACGCGGCCACTCCGCCGGTCTTCTGAACCTGGGCGATGCTGTGCAACGCGACGGTCGTTTTGCCGCTCGCCTCGGCACCGTAAATCTCCACAACACGACCACGCGGCAAGCCTTTCCCACCCAGTGCAATATCGAGCGAGAGCGAACCCGTCGAAATTCCTTCCACATCTTGCACGTTCATGTCGCCCAGCGACATAATCGCACCCTTGCCGAATTCTTTCTCGATTGCGGCGAGTGTGGTTTTGAGATCCTTGCAATCCTTCGAACTTTTATCCGACATAGTTTCCTCTCCCACAAACTGGGTGAATCCTGAAATCGTCCCACTTAAAAAGTGTCGTTTTCTCGGTGTTGTGTTGGGGTGGAGTTTACCCAATCCGCGGGTGCGAGCGGAATGTCAGCAGTGAAACTTCGCCACTTCGCCGCGTATGGCGGAAGTTCGCAGGCACTGTTCACCGCTTTCTTCGCAGTGTCTCGGCTTTCCCTTTGGAATCTTCCGTGATGAGTTCCATATCATTGAGCGATTTAATCGTTAACGTTTCCTTGATCTCCTTTTCGCCCAACTTCAACTCGATCGAGAGTTTGTCTTGGGCTAACGTATATTTCCCTTCGAAACGCAGATCTTTGCCGCCATCCATAATGGCCATTGATATGGCCCCTTTATCGGTGAACTCGACGACCATTCCTGGCCCAATGGGGGCTTTCTTGTCCTTTTCGGGCACCGGCTCCCATCGGCCAATGATTTTCTTCGCGTCGATTTTCGCTTGAGCGAAGACCGTTGCTCCACTTGCCAGAACCAGAACCGTTACACATCCGAGAATGGTCCGCATGATGGGTCTCTGTGTGGGTGAAGGAATACGCGTCACGTTACTCGGTGTCGTGTGTCTGCGGCAACCGCGATTGTGGCCAAGCATGCCCGTTTCGATTTTGGCGAGCCGCAGTCCGTCATGACGCGAGTTCTTCCCCTTGAATGGAAATCGCGTGAGTCAGTGCGATGTTGCGCGTTGCACGCCTTGGAATTGGGCCGCTTGTATTCATGGGCGTGATAATTACGCTGGCACCCGACTGTTTCAGTTTGGGAGATTGTTTCACGGAGGGGGGTGCCGGTAGTGAATGAATGAATCCGCCGTTATCGCAAGTGCGAGCAAATCAGGATTTCACGGTGAAATCGCCCGAGGAAACCGAGAGCGTGCGTTCACGCGTGGTAACCGATGGTGGCCAGGTGCGAAGCGGTTAGCACGAAGGGGCGAGCGGGGATCGTTTGCAATTGAAAGAGCGGCAGCAACTCCTGCGGCAAGATGGGGCGTGGCTTCTCCAGCCACCCACACGACCACGCCAACAGCCCGATCAACTCTTCCGGCTTCACGCCAGCATCGCGCAATGCGGCCAGGCGCGTATCCCCGTGCCGCTTCGCCAACCGTCGCCCGTCTTCACCGACTACCAGCGGAATGTGCGCGAAATCGGGTGCCGGCCAGTTCAACGCCCGATACAGGAGCAACTGTCGCGGGGTGGATGGGATGAGGTCGTCGCCGCGCACCACATCGGTGATGCCCATATCGGCATCGTCGACCACCACCGCGAGTTGATACGCCGGCGTGCCCGCACTCTTCCAGACCACGAAATCCCCGCCGAGTACTTGCAAGTCGATGCGCTGCGTTCCGCAATAGCGATCCGTGAATGCGGGCGAATCGGCGACGCGGAATCGCCAAGCGAACGGCTTCCCCTGCATGGCGAGAGTAACCGCATCGGCGGCGCGGCGATGGGCACAGGTTCCGGGGTAGGTCGGCCCTTCTTGCCCGGCGTGCGGCGCGCTGGCGGCCGCGGCCACATCCGAACGTGTGCAGATGCAAGGATACACTTGCTCGTGCTGCTTGAGTTGTTCGAGTGCGGCTTCGTAAAGCGTAAGGCGGGCCGTTTGCGTCACGGTGTCGCCATCCCAGTCCAGACCAAGCCAGCGAAGATCTTCCGCTGCTTGTTCGGCGGCTTGTGGCTTCACCCGTGGGGAATCGATGTCTTCGATGCGTAACCGCACTTGCCCGCCACGCGATCGCGCCGCGAGCCACGCAACAAGGTACGTCCGTGCGTTGCCGACGTGCTGCGCGCCTGTGGGCGAAGGCGCAAGCCTTCCGATTGAGGGAAGCCGAGAAGCAACAGGATTGGGCATGGCGATACGCGATTCTCTCTTCAAGCGAGGCGAGCCAGCGTCAGGACTGACGCCGGTTAGCATAAGCAATTCGCGTTGAGGTTGTGCGTTTGTGCGCTCTTTGGCATCATCCCCCCGGTTCGACCCATCGCGTGGTAAAGGAGTCCGTGCATGTCTCGTCGGACGATAACACAATTCGCCCTGATAACGGCTCTCGCGGCAACAGTCGTCGCTCCGGCAGTGGCGCAAGATCCCTTGATTGCACCTATACCACGCCCGAAGGCAGAACCGCCTGCATGGCCCGAACGGGAAGGGCAAGCAGGCACGAACCCATTTGCCGTGCAAGAAGCGAACGGCGTGTGGCTCGCGAAGCTGAAAACGGTTTCGCCCTATGAAGGCACCTGGGTGCGCGAAGTCGCGGGTACCGTGCTGTCGCTGACGTTTACCGGTAACGAGATGGTTCTCGTCGGGACCATGAAGCAAGACCTCGGGAATAACAACGATTTCACGTACGTCTTCACGGGCACCGCGGACTGCTCGACCACGAAGGAAGGGCTGGTTTACGGAGTCGTGAGCGGAGCCGATGTGAACATGACAGAGGCCGCAACCGAGTTGCAGAAGTTGGTCGATGCACCGTTCTCGTTCCGTGCTCGCCGCACGTCTGCCGGTCTCATGGTCAGCAACATCAAAATCGGCGGAGTCAAAGATGCCGTCCTGGGTTCGGAAGAACTCGCCGCACTCGCCGGGCTTTTCAAGTTCAGCAAAGATGGCACGGTTCCCGTCGCGAAGTCGATGCAGCACTTTCAGACATGGACTAGCGGAATGACGCTACCAAGTGGGCACTATCTCCAGCATCACCCTACCGAACTGGATCGACGCGAGCCGCTGGCGCCATCGTTCCCGCTTCAGAAGGAGGTGGTGCCTGTCGCGGTGAACCCGGCTTGCGATGTGGCACCGATGCCGCGACCGGTTTTGCGCCAGCTCAGCTTTCAGATTGAAATCAAGACCGAACGCACACCCGCGCCGCCTTGCTGTGCGTTCGATTGCCCGCGTACGGGCGATGCGGTTGCGGTTGCTCCGATGATTCCGCCGGAACCGCCGGTGTTTGCCCCCGCTCCTGTGCAACTTCTCACGCCTCCGCCTTCGGCGAACGTCCCGCCGACAGAGTTCCAGATGATGGCCGACGCCTTCGGCCAGATGCTGAACACGCAGCCAAGCCCGGTGCAACCCGCGGGTGCCATGGCGTTGCCCGATCGTGCCATGGCTCCGTGCCCGTTGCCGCCATCCGCCCGCCCGAGTCTCACCGGGACGTGGGTTCGCGAAGTCGGACCGATTGTTTATGTCATCACGATCACGCCAACGCATCTGACCGTGACCGCAACCGCGGCGTGCGAAATCGATGGTGAGAAGATCGTTACTGAAGGAGTCGTGATCACGGCCGATTACCACATCATGCAAGATGGCTCCGCGATGGTGGGCCTGATTACGAGTGCCGACGCAGTGATCGATGGCCCAATCACACCGGATACCAATCTGCTCGAACTGAAGGAAACCATCGCGAATCTGCAGAAGTCGCTGACCGACAAACCGTTCGCACTGGGTGTGCGTGTCTATGGCGATACGCTCGTGATTGGGAATGTGCGTTTGCCCGAATTCAAGAGCCAGTCGCCATGGTGCCCGCTCTCAACGCTGGGCGGCCGATACACCGCACACACGGATAAAGCCCTCCCCAAACCCAAGGCCATGAAGCCGATTGAGGTGCAACTCGCGGGCCCGCCGGTTGGGTACTCGGGGCCTATCCCGGGGCCAATTCCTTATGGCCCGCCCGGCGAGATGATTCGGCCCGTGGTAAACGCACCAGCCTGGAATATCTCAAATCCGCCGGTTATTCAGGATGCGCCACGGATTGTGCCGATCCCCGCATCGGAGTTGCCACAGCCACAACCACAGCCGCAACCCGGAAAGAAACGAAAGAAGCGGGCGATGGAGTCGCGAGCCAAGGCGTTAATGGGCCAAGCAGAAGAATTGCGCCAAGTTCAGAACGAGTGGCGGCGATTCTGGTTCAACGACCAACCGAGCCAGTTGCAGCCCGAGCGAATCCATGGCGCGATATCGCCGTGATCTCGCGTGGTTCTGAAATTATCGCGGGCCACATTCTCCCAACAAGGCATTCCCCATCGCAGTCGTGTATCCTACGGTGAGAAGATCACCGAGGAGGGGCTGCGATGGCCGCTGTGGGCATCGTTGATGTTCGATTAATTGATCCGACTGAGAAAGAACTCGCGGCGGTGTTGCAGAAAGCGCACTCGGCGGCCAATCGCGGAATTACGCTTACCAATAGCACGGAACTTTCACGCGATCCCGATTTCTGGGGTCGCTTTGCCCACGATTGCTTTCGCGAAAAAAACGGTCGGCGGCGATCGTGCAAGGCAGGGCGGCAAACTCCCGAAGTGATTGCCGGTTGGTGGACCGACCCCGCAGGGCGGCGGCACTTTCGCGTCATTGGGCGAACGCGTTCTCGTTACGCCGGAATTCGGGGCGAAGGCGAACTTCGCGAACTGCCCGCCTGGTGGCAAGTCTACCCCGAATCGGTTATCGCGGTGATTGGCCCGCGTGGGGTAGGCGAGACGTATCTCGCATGTTGCCGCTGCGGCAAAGTGGGCACACCCGCAGCACTCGGTTGGATGGGCGACACTTGCGGCCCTTGCTTCGATCGGCGTGCCGATGGCGGCGTTCCCGCTACTGGGTTCGGTCACATCAATGGTTGGACCCGATGGCAACCCCGTGTTGGCTTCTCCGCCGATGGAACTTGCCTCGTTGGTGTGAGTTTGACCGATCGGCTCCGCACGGCGAATCGCTACGATGGGCAAGATACTTCTGCTAACAAAGGCGGTGTGGCAGGTGTGCTCGCAGCAACCGCGACGGAAGATGCGTACACGTTTGGCTGCGCCGATGGCACGGTGTTTCACTGGAAGGGAACGGGTGCCCCGCAACGCTTGCTTTCACGACCGCAACTCTATGGCCGATTCTCGCTCAGTCCCGATGGCACACGGGCCGTTGTGCTGGGCCAAGGTGCTGGTTTCACTGCCAACTTGTCGGACGCCAAACCGGCGTATACCCGCATAAACCGGATTCGCAATTACGGCACAATGCGGTTCAGCCCAACCGGGGATCGCCTGTTCGCGATCACCAGCGAGGGCGTGCTGATGTCACTCGATCCCGATTCGCTAAGTGAAACCGAGATTCGCGCGAACCTGTTCGAAGGTGTCCCACAGTATGGCTACTTGCACGACTTGGCGATAGCCCCCGATGCGTCTTCGATTGCGATTATTCGCCAAACGCATTACCCATCGAGCATTGTCGTTCGCATAGTTCCGCTCGACGGCCGGCGGCCCATGTTTGATCTGCCACTCCCGCAATGGCACCGCCCGAATGTCGCGACCTTTTCTCCAGATGGGATACACATCATCACGGCGGATTCCACGACGGGTTGGGTTGGGTTCTGGAAACTTCCAACGGGCAAACCGCTGGGATATGTGCGAGCGGTGCCGGAAGATCCTAGCTCGCAGAGTGGGCAGATTGTCTTCTCGCCCGATGCAACTGCGATTGCGGTGCCCTACTCGGTGTTCCATCAAGATCGCGGTGCTGTCGTGGCCGTGTGGCCGTGGCCAGATGTGATGCACGCGGCCAGCGGTTAAGCGGGTTCGCCATGCGGACCGCAACCGCTACAATTACAGCTATTCCTTTTGCGGGCTAATGTGATTCGGGAGTTCGTATGGCCGAGCCGTACAAGATTGTCGTTGGGCTGGAAGTACACGTCCAGTTACTCACGAAAACCAAACTGTTCTGCGGGTGCCTGAACAAGTTCGGGCTGCCACCGAATTCCGCGACATGCCCGGTCTGCCTTGGCATGCCCGGTTCGCTCCCGGTCATGAACGAGCGTGCCTTCCGGCTCGCGCTGCGTGCGGCGCTGGCGTTGAGTTGCCAGATTGCCAATCATCCGGGGCAGAAACCCGGCTTCACCAAGTGGGACCGCAAGAACTACTACTACCCGGACTTGCCCAAGAACTTCCAGACTTCGCAATACGATCTTCCATTTAGCCACGATGGTTGGCTGGAAATCAACATCGCGAAAGATCCGAAGAAGGAATACGTCGCGAAGAGGATTGGCATCATTCGCGCGCACCTCGAAGAAGATGCCGGCAAGAATCTTCATGATGAAAGCGGCAAAGGCGGCGACACGCTCGTGGACCTTAACCGCACCGGCACGCCACTCCTGGAAATCGTGTCGCACCCGGACATGACTTCGCCGGAAGAAGCCGTTGCGTATCTCGAAGAGATTCGCCTGTTGCTTCGCGAGATCGGCGTATCGGACTGCGAGATGCAAGAAGGCTCGCTCCGCTGCGATGCGAACGTGAACATCCACGTTCCGCAACCCGATGGCACGCATCACGCCACGCCGCTGGTCGAGATCAAGAATCTCAACAGCTTTCGCGGAGTTGGCCGCGCGATCGCCTATGAGGCGCAGCGGCAGTACGAAGCCTATAAGGCCGATACCACGGGGAAATACCGCTTCGGCGAGATGCTCAAAACCACGGCGGGTTGGGACGACGCCAAAGGCCGCACGGAGGTGCAGCGACACAAGGAAGACGCGGCCGACTACCGCTACTTCCCCGAACCAGATCTGGTGCCCGTGGTGGTGTCGCAAGAACTCATCGACGCAGTGAAAGCCGAGACGGGCGAGTTGCCTAGCATGCAACGCACACGCTTGCAAACCGCGTACGGTCTTTCGCCCTACGATGCCCAGGTGCTGACCGCGAAGGGCCGCAAGACTGTTGCGTACTTCGAAGCGGTGGCGGCTGCGGTTGGCGATGGGAAGGCCGCCGCGAACCGCATGAGCGATCTCGTGTATCCCGCGCTCACCGAACGCAAACTTGAGATTGAAGACTTCCCGCTGAACGCCGCGACATTCGCCGAGTTTCTGAACGCCGCTGGCCCGCTCAACAAGCAAGACCGCGTGGACTTGCTCAAGTACATGCTCGATCACTCACTGAACGTGAACGAAGCCATGGAGAAGTCTGGCCTGAAACCGGTCGCCATCGACGAAGCTGCACTGCGCATCGCCGCGACGGCCGCCATTGCAGCCAACCCGAAGGCCGTGGCAGACTTCAAGAAGGGGAAAGATGCGGCGAAGATGGCGATTGTGGGAGCGGTGATGAAGACAAACAAGGGCGTTCCGAACGACCTTGTTCGCCGCCTCGTGGACGAAGAACTCGCGAAAGTTTGATGTGACGTGTGAAGTGTCTTTCGGAGAACGCGAACCGTCTGGCTCGCGTTCCCGAGGGGCATATCCGACTTACGCCAGCGAACGCCGATTGCGGCGGGCGATCCAGAACCCACCCATCACGGTGGAAGCGGTCGCCGCCAAACCCGCAACCCACACCCCACCGCGTGGCACCAGTGCTGTTGCCGCTTCTTCCTCTTCTTTTGGCGGGGCAGATTTGGGTGCATCGCCTTTCACCGGTTTGATGACGACGCCTTCCTTCGCATCAATCGATTCCAGTGTGTACTCCTGAACCACCGTCTTTCGCGCGTCGCTATCCTTGATCGTGGTTTGGGCACTCATTCCGGCCTTGGTCTTTAGCATTCCCATGACTTTGCCCGAAACAATCGCCTCGATGAATTCCTTATCTGAGCCATACCTGGCCGCCGAACCGTTTGGCACCGCGACGAGTTGCAAGAACCCGTATCGCCCGCCGCGACCCGCGCCGGAGATGACCAGTGGAGTCTTGGCGTCGAGTTTCGCCGCTTCGGCTTTATCTCCGCTCACAATGTAAAAGTTGTAGCCGGGATAGTCTTTGGCCGTCGTGATCTTGTTATCCTGAGTCACACGCTTCAGCCCCTTGGGCGGGGCGATGTCCGCGATGGCGGCGCTTGTCAGTGCGATCAGTGCTGCGATGGCGAGCAAACGGTTCATGGGTTACCTCGTTCGGGAGAGTGGCCGATCTACCAGTGACGACGAAATCCGCAGATGGGAAGTTTGCCTCAGTATGGCAAAGAATTGGTCGCATTCACTTAGATTACGCCGGTTTTTCCTAATTCGAGCGAGAGCCAATGTCAGGAAAGAATCGGTTCGGGGCGTTTGGACACTGGCAACTCCTGTCTTGATACACGATAATGCATCTGCGAGGTCGTTGCCTGTGCGTTAACCGCATGCGTGACTCCTACCCTCTCGCATCCCCCGTTTTTCACCTAATGGAGACGCCTTCGTGACCACCCGACTCCGCGCAATCGTCGGCGGTGCCGCCCTGGCCACCGGCCTTTGGTTCCTCTCTGGCGCTGTAGCTGCCCCCGCTTTACCCG
This sequence comes from Gemmata sp., assembly GCA_041740855.1. Classification (GTDB taxonomy): domain Bacteria; phylum Planctomycetota; class Planctomycetia; order Gemmatales; family Gemmataceae; genus Gemmata. The sequence continues at coordinate 3,897 of JBGSLF010000147.1, read as the reverse complement.
CGGGCACGCTCAAGAAGGCGGCCGAGGCCGATGTCGCACAACTGCAAAAGCACCTTGAAACGTGCCTGTCGGACGCGAAAGAAGCGCGTCGCTTCGGCCCCACGGCCAAGGCTCTGGCGCTGATGATCGCCATGTATGCCGAAGCCGCTGGCGACACGGCCCTCAAAGATGGCGCGCTTAAAGCCGCCGATCAGATCGCCGCCAAGGATTACAAAGCCGCGAGCGATACCGTCAAAGGTTTAAAGGTAACCGCGGCTGGCAAAGCACTGCCCGCCAGTGGCATTCACTCCAAGGCCGGCTTCAGCCTGGATGAGGCCATGTCCCCGTTTCGCACCAGTCGCGTGGGCGGGCTGAATCTGGAAAAGGATATCCGCGATTACATGAACGCAAAGATGCCGATGGACACGGCCGCCGTTGAACTGTTGGCCGCACGCACGGCCGTTCTCGGTGAGTTCTCCCTTAGCATGCCCAACGACAAGGCCGACATTAACAAAGCCAACAAGGACAAGTGGGCCCGTTGGAGTGTGGAAATGTCCGAGATTAGCGGAAAGATCTCCGCTGAGGCGGGTAAGGGCAAGAGCGCCAACGAGAAGGAACTCATCAAGTTGCTCAAGGCACTCGATGCCAAGTGTTTGGACTGTCATAACGAATTCCGCGATTGATCGATTGCACGTAACGATCATCGCAACGCACATCACACGAACGGGGGGTCACGAGCCTCCCGTTTCCAATTCCACATTGTCCGCTTTGCTTCCTTGCGGGGTTCTAGCAGTACCATCCGGGAGCCTTGCCATGCGCTATTTGCTGTTTGCGATTCCCTTTCTTTCGCTCACACCAACCGCACTCATCGCCGCTGATGCGGTTCACACCGTTGAACCAACGCTCACGCGGCCCAAGAAGGCAAGCGATAAGCGCGTGGTGGAGCCGTTCGATAAGGTGCGGCTTAACGTCTGGCTTCCCGATGGCATGCAACCGCTTCGTGGGGCGTTGTTTAACCCGTTCAATGCCAAACAAGTAGAACAGAAACACTGGCAGGAAGCATGCCGCGTGTGGGGCTTCGCACTGATCGGCGCAGACTACTTTGGCGTGAATGCGGTCGATTTCGCGCCGACACTTCTGGGCGGCCTCAAGACACTGGCGACGGATCTGAAACGCCCCGAACTCGCGAACGTGCCCTTCGTGATGGTGGGTATGTCGGCCGGTGCCGGGATGTGCATGAAATTCGCCGATCAGATGCCGGATCGCGTGATCGCACTGGCACCGGTGTGCCTGGAAGTTGGCCCTACCAACGACGCGTTGCGGAACATTCCCACACTGAGTGTCTTTGGCGAAAAGGATGGTAAGCAGTTCGATCTGTTGATGGGCAAACTGACCGAGCAACGAAAGGCCGGCGCACGCTGGGCGATTGCGGTTCAATGGGGTCGTGGGCACGAGTTCGGCGGCGCGAACAATCTTGTCATGCCGTTCTTCGATACCTGCATTCGCCTTCGCCTTCCAGCCGATGCGAAACTGGCAGAGGGCACCGCCAAGCTCAAGGAGATTCCCGAAGCCAGCGGTTGGGTTGCGGTGCCACCCACGAAGGAACGGCCCATGGTTGAACAAATGCTACCAGCCGCAAAAGCCGTAGCGGGTGGCGAAGTAACGTGCTGGTTCCCCACGCAAGATCTCGCACGCGCCTGGCACGGTTTCGTGACCAAAGGAAAGGCCGCGATTGCCAGCCCCGCTCCACTGGGCGATGGCCGAGCGTTTGCAGTCGTGGAAGCTGGCAAACCTGTGGCTCTCAAGCTCACCGGCGTGCAGGATCTCACGCGGTTTCAGGTCTTCGCGGGCGGGCAGAAATTATGGGCGCTCGATCGAACAGATACAACTGCGAACGCGGAGTTTACGCTCGAAAAACTACCAACTGGCATTCATACTTTGGTTGTGGTGCCGATTACCGGGGGCAAAGACGCTGTGCCGATCAAACCGATCGCGGTGGTCGTGAAGTGATGACCGAGGTGATGATCGTGTTATAAGTGGTGTTATAAGTGGTCGGCAACTCAACATTCTTCGAAGCGGTGTTTGAGTCGGCGGCTGTTGACATCAAGCGCCATCAGGATTTCGCGAACCGGCTCCGTGGGAATGTTTATGCTTAGCGCCCAATCGATAACGAGAAGATTCTCTTTGCCAGCCTTGAGTTGATCGATGATCGTGTCAAGCAGTTCTCGGCGGTCATGAAATTCACGTTCGAGAAGGCCAAAGTCGCCACGATCGAGTTCGATCCAGAAGCATTTCCCCTGCAAATGTTCGACCCACCGGGCACGCAAGAACCCGAGCCAGTGCTTATTCACCCACGTCCGGATGCACCCCTCGCCGAGATCGTAGCCCGCCTTCTGGCTTTCGATCCACTTGTGGCGATTCTCTTCTTCGATCACTTCCGTGTGCACACTCTTCTGAGTGATCGGCGTGAGTTCGAACTGGGCAGGAACCATGTGGCTCACCGGGAGAGTGGCATTCATGGGTGTCGTTCACTTTCACCAAGCTGGATGGCAAACATCCACATCCAGCCAATGGGGTTAATTAGACTATCTTAGTTCTGCACCACCAGCGAAAGCAATAAGCGGCGTTCCGGCCTTAGCGGGCCAGATAACCTCCGTCCACAAACAACACTTGGCCAGTGACATAGCTTCCAGCGTCACTGCAGAGCATCAGGGCGGGGCCAACCAGTTCTCGCGGCTGGCCCCAACGGTTCAGCGCGGTGCGCTCGGCGAATATCTGTTTCTCGGCATCGGACAGCACCGACATCGGCATATCTGTCAGGAATGGTCCAGGAGCGAGGCAATTCACGGTCACTCCGAACGGCCCCAGATCCAGCGCACTGGCCCGGGCCATGCCAATCAGAGCCGCTTTGGTCGCCGAATAGACATTCCGCTTTTCCTTCGATACTTGCGCCATGATCGAAGAAATGTGAACCACGCGGCCCCATTTTCGTTCCTTCATTTGTGGAACGAGTTCGCGGGTTAATGCCATTACGGACGACAAGTTGACTTCAAGCACGCGATCCCAGGTTTCATCCGAGATGGCGTCGATAGCTTGGGGTGCGTTCATCCCGGCGTTGTTAACCAGAATGTCCACTTTGCCCATCTTGCTTAGTGCCCGATCTGCCAGTTTCTTGATTTCGGAGCGATCCGACACGTCCGCAACGAAGTACGCCCCACGCCGCCCCGTGCCCGCCAGGATCTCTTCGAGTGCAGACTTCAGCTCACTTTCGTTTCGGCTGGCAATGATAACATCGGCCCCAGCCTCCGCGAACCCGCGAGCCATCGCCTTGCCAAGACCTTTATTGCCACCAGTTACCAGTGCGACGCGGCCAGTCAAGTCGAACAGATTGGCGGGCATTCCCTTGTCTCCCGCTTGCGGAGGGTTGCGGAGCGTGATCAAACTGTGATCAGCAGTTTATCACAATGACCCGGGGTGTGGGCAAGTGAAAAAGTTCACGAGACGGATCTTCGGTAAATATTACGCATACTAACGCGGGCGGGTTCAGATGTTTTGGGTCACGTTGAGGGTCATGTTGAGGGCTTGAATCAGTAATGAACGCGACGCGGGCCATCACTTGCTTGCGGTTAACAGGATTTTTGACGCAGCCCCTTGATAGAAGACTCCCAATTCCGCAAAATAATAGCTTGCTAGCCCCTCTAGCTCAGTTGGTAGAGCAGCTGACTCTTAATCAGCGGGTCGACGGTTCGAGCCCGTCGGGGGGCACTTGAAGAAAACCGGTTCTCCGCGACTCTTGGGGACATGAGAGTGTTTTTTGTCGGTTTGGTCGATAGGCAACGGGTATTCTCAGCGAGTTGCCGGCCGCGTTTCCTCAACAGTTCAGGAGACTCGCCATGAACGGCGAGAGCGTTTCCAAGG
>JBGSLF010000146.1:0-18098 GCA_041740855.1 Gemmata sp. | reverse complement strand
ATTGCTGGGGTAGAAATCCTAAAAAGTGATCGGCACAACGAAATAAACGGCTTGAATTGCGAGAAGGCTGGGGTAACGCGATTTTGCGACTGGCAGCAGCACCTACGATTCCCGCCAAGGGCGAAACGCGCAAGAACCTCCGATTGTGGGATCTTTGATCGCATGCGGCGATGGTGTGCGATACACTGAATGAGCGCAGTCGCACCATCGCACCGAGACTTACCATGCCACTGAAAATCGCCCTTGCTGTTCTTGTCGTTGCGTCTTGCTGCGCGAATGAAGCCCGCGCCCAATCGCGACCCGTTCTTGGCTCCACGCCCGTTGCCACGCCTGCCCAACTCGAACAGGAACGCCGCTTCATTGGTGGCGTCGTCGATCCGCAAAACACGCTTGATATGATTGCGGGTCGCCCGCGTGTGATCTTGCTGAAAGAAGCACCCAAGCGCACGCAGATCGCCGATGAAACGGTGATGGTGCTGAAACTTCTCGGGCCAGATGGCAAACAGATGCTGGTGATGGGCCAGAAGCCCGGCATCACCGTGCTGAATCTGTGGTTCGCCGATCCCACCGCCAAGAGCGGCGAAAAGATTCTCAGCTACATGGTTCGCGTGTTGCCAGACCCGGAAGAGAAAGCTCGCTTCGCCGCCCGCCTCGCAACGCTTGAAGGAGAAGTGAACCGCACTTTCCCGAACAGCACCATCCGCCTCATGCCTGTAAGCGACAAAGTCATCCTCTCCGGTCAAACGCACGACATCGTGGAGACGGGAACGATCCGCCGCGTGCTGAAATAACCGCGTTCCACGAAGTTTAAGCCCACCCATAACACACATCGCACCAATAGCCTGAACCTTCCAGGTTTTCTCGCTCACCGGGATGCGAGTGGAATTCACATCATGCCGCCGAAGCTCTCTGCATTCCCCAAATGCTATCTCGATGCCATCGCCGGTGAGCGATCGATGTCGGTCTTCGAATGGATCGAGATGGCGAAGCAACTCGATGCCGATGGGCTGGAGATGTACGAGGGCTTCTTCACAAGCCTCGATCACGGCTATCTCGATTCGGTTGCCGATGCGATTCGGGCGGCGGGCTTCGCGATGCCGATGTTGTGCTGTTCGCCCGATTTCACCCACCCAGATGCGGATGCCCGGAAGCGTGCGGTGGAACACGAAATCGAGATGGTGCGTGTCACACGGCGACTCGGCGGTGCGGGTGCGGTGTGCCGCGTGCTCAGCGGGCAACGCCACCCCGATGTTAGCCGCGAGCAAGGGTTGCAATGGGCCGCAGAGGGTGTTAACGCCGTGTTGCCTGTGGCCCGTGAATGCGGCATCGTTCTGGGCTTGGAGAACCACTACAAGGATGGTTTCTGGAAGTATCCAGAGTTCGCCCAGAAGCAGGATGTGTTCCTCGATTTGCTGGCGATGATTCCAGACCGCGAACACTTCGGCGTGCAGTACGATCCTTCGAACGCACTGGTTGCGGGCGACGACCCGGTCGCGTTACTGCGTGCCGTGGCGGATCGAGTGGTGAGTATGCACGCCAGCGATCGTTACCTGGAAGCCGGTGCCACGCTCGACGAACTACGACAGACCGATGGCACCATCGGTTACTTCGCGAAACTCAAGCACGGTGTGACGGGCCAAGGGTTGAACGATTACGATGCGATCTTTGCGATTCTCGCCCGCGTCGGTTACGGCGGTTGGATCAGCATTGAAGATGGCATGAACGGTATGGGCGAGATGGCGGAATCGCTCGCCTTCCTCCGCCGCATGGTGGCCAAGCATTTCCCGGCGTGAATGCGATTCGAGGTCGCCTACTGCGATAGAGCCGCCCAGATACCGCTCGCTTCGTGCATCACTCTTCAACGGAGATTCCGATTGAAACCTGTGCGTGTTGGTTTGATCGGTTGTGGCAAGGTCGGCACGATCCACGCCGCGGCGCTCAAGACGTTGTCGGAAGTGGAGTTCGTCGGTTGCTGCGACGCCGCCCCGGAACGCGCTGCGGCGTTCGCCGCCCGTTATGGCGTGCGTGCGTTTCCCGATCTGAATAGCATGTTGGGCGATGGCGGAGTGGAAGCGGTGGTGATTGGCACGCCGCATCCATTGCATGCTGAGCCGGCAATTCGCGCGGCCGAAGCCGGCGTTCATGTTCTTGTGGAGAAGCCGCTCGCTGCGAATCTTGCCGATTGCGACGCGATGCTCGCGGCCGCGCAGCAGGCCGGCGTCATGCTCGGCGTGGTAAGCCAGCGGCGGTTCTATGAGCCTGTCGCGCGAATGAAGGCCGCCATCGACGCCGGCAAGATCGGCATCCCATCTTTGGGCGTGTTCATCCAATACAGTTGGCGTGAGGTGGCGTATTACTCTTCCGATCCGTGGCGCGGGAAATGGGATACCGAGGGCGGTGGCGTGCTGGTGAATCAATCGCCGCACCAACTCGATCTCCTGTTGTGGTTCATGGGGCCGGTTGCAGAAGTGAGCGGGCACTGGGCCAATGTGAATCATCCGGGCGTAGAAGTGGACGACACCGCCGTTGCGAGTCTTCGCTTCCGCAATGGCACGCTCGGTTCCATCGCCACCAGTGTGTCGCAAAAGCCAGGGATTTACACCAAGGTGCATATTCATGGATCGAATGGGGCATCGATCGGCGTGGAGACAGATCGCGGAGCCACGTTCATTGCGGGTGTGTCCGGCATCGCGGAGCCGCCCCTCAACGATATCTGGACAATTCCCGGCGAAGTGCACATGCTCGGTGCGTTCCAGAACGAGGACCGCGCGCGGTTTGCGACAGTCGATGCCACAATCCACTATCATGCGCTGCAGTTCGCGGATTTCTTCCAGGCGATTCGCGAGAAACGCGCGCCGCTCGTTACCGGGGCAGATGGCCGCGCCGTGGTCGAACTGTTCACCGCGATCTATCGCTCGTCGCAAGAAGGCCGCGTGGTGAAATTGCCGCTCTCGCCTGCGGGCGGAAACCACTCGTGAGGTTTAACATGATTCGCCTCTCCCTCTCGTCGCTTATTCTCCTTGCCATCGCTGGCCCGCTGTTCGGTGCCGACGCACCGCGAACGCCGAACGTCGTTCTGATTTTCACGGACGACCAGGGATATGGCGACGTGGGTTGCTTTGGCGCGCAAGGATACCAAACGCCTAACCTGGACAAGCTCGCCAAGCAGGGCGTGCGGTTCACGGACTTCTATGTGTCGCAGCCAGTTTGCTCCGCGTCGCGGTCTTCGCTTCTCACCGGTTGCTATGCCAACCGGATTGGCATTCACGGCGCACTGGGGCCAGGATCGCGGCACGGCATTCACGCCGATGAAACCACGCTCGCAGAGATTTGCAAAAGCAAAGGCTACGCCACCGGCATGGCGGGCAAATGGCACCTGGGGCACCACCCGCAATTCCTCCCCACGCGGCACGGCTTCGATTCTTACCTGGGATTGCCATACTCCAACGACATGTGGCCGCATCACCCAGAAGCCAAGAAGGGCACATATCCGCCGTTGCCCATGTTCGATGGCGAGAAGGTGATTAACGCAGATGTTAGCCCGGAAGACCAGACCCAACTCACCACGCAATACACGGAACGCGCGGTGAAGTTCATCAAAGAAAACAAGGATAAGCCGTTCTTCCTGTATGTGGCGCACAGCATGCCGCATGTGCCGCTGTTCGTGAGCAACAAGCACAAAGGGAAGACGAAGGCGGGGCTGTATGGCGATGTGATCGAGGAAATCGATTGGTCGGTGGGTGAGATCGTGAAAGCGCTCGACGAACACAAACTGGCCGACAACACACTCTTGATCTTCACCACCGATAACGGCCCGTGGCTCAGTTATGGCAATCATGGCGGCAGCAGTGGCGGCCTTCGCGAAGGGAAAGGCACCACCTGGGAAGGCGGCGTGCGTGTGCCATTCATTGCACGCTGGCCCGGCAAGATTCCGCCGGGAAGCGTGTGCCATGAACCGGCCATGACTATCGACGTTCTTCCCACGGTGACGAAGATCCTCAACGCCGACCTGCCGAAACTCAAGATCGATGGCGAAGACATCGGCCCACTTCTATTGGGCGAAGCGAACGCGAAGTCACCGCACAAGGCGCTTTACTTCTATTACCAGACGGGACAGTTGCAGGGCCTTCGCAGTGGCAAGTGGAAGCTGATGTTCCCGCACACGTATCGCACCATGAACGGGCAAGAGCCGGGCAAAGATGGGATACCGGGCAAGTATCGACAGGCCATGATGCAGAAGCCCGAACTCTACGATCTGGAAACCGATCGCAACGAGACGAAAGATCTGGCTGCACTGCATCCCGAGGTGGTCAAGCAGCTGATGAATTACGCCGAGTTGGCGCGCGACGAGCTTGGCGATTCACTCACGAAGCGAACGGGCAAGGGTGTACGCGAACCGGGACGCCTGCCCGCTCCGCCGCCAAAGTAATCGCTCGGCTTCCAAAGGATTCTGGTGCGTGGGTGTTTGCGGTCGCGTGAAGTTGCAACGCCCCTTTACTGCTACCAAGCAGTCACTCGCACCCACGGTTTCTAATTCGCTCTGAACAGGGAGGTGATGATGCGGTGGTTCACAACGCTGATGGTTTGGGCAATCCCCACGGTCGTTCTGGCGGAGCCTCCGGCGACGATCGTCATTACGGGTGTCACCGTGATCGACGGCACCGGAGCCGCACCGCAACCGCAATCGACCATCATCATCACGGGCGATCGCATCACGCAGATTGGCAAGACAGGCGAAGTGAAGATCCCCGATGGTGCGCGTGTGATTGCCGCCGAGGGGAAGTACATAATTCCCGGCCTGTGTGACATGCACACGCATGTTGAGGCCGAAGCACTGTTGCCGATGTATGTGGGCAACGGCGTCACGGGTGTTCGCCACATGTTCACCGGGTCGCCGCTGTTTCCTCCAATCAAACGCTGGCAGAAGGAAGTTGAAGAGGGCACACGCATTGGCCCGCGTATCGTGGCCTGTCTCAAACCGATCGATGGTTTAATCGGCGAGAAGCCGGCCGCGTCCGGTCGGCCGATTATTGTCACGAATGAGAAAGAAGCCCGCGAGGCGGTGCGGCAATTGCGCGAGGAAAGCAACGATTTCGTCAAGGTCTACTCTTCGCTGAAGCCCGAAGCCTTCTTCGCCATTCTGGACGAAGCCGCGCGTGGCCCGCAACCGCTCGCAGTGGCCGGGCATGTGCCGCACATGGTCAGCGCGACCGAGGCTTCGGATCGCGGGATGAAAAGCATGGAGCATAGCTATGGCATTCTTCTTTGCTGCTCGAAAGACGAAGAGAAGCTGCGGAAACAGTTAGTGGCGTCCATGACCGACGATCTTATGGGCAAGGATACTCTGGATGCAACCGGCGGCTGGCGAGTGCAAGTGAAAGCACTGGATAGCTACGAGGAACGCAAAGCGGCCGATCTTTTCCGCAAGCTCGTGCGCAACAAAACATGGGTCGTGCCCACACTCATTTGTCGGCGCACATGGGCCTCGCTCAACGATCCCACTTTTACTTCGGACGCCCGCAAGAAGTTCCTCCCATTTCACGTTTCCACAACCTGGACCATGATCGTGCGAGACGGCGACCTGCGGCTTCCGCTGTTCGGTGCCATTTCCTTGAGCGCCGAAGATATCGCCAACCAGAAACTCCTCTACGAAGGGCATCTCAAACTCGTTGGGGCGATGAACAAAGCGGGTGTGAAACTTCTGGCCGGCACGGATTCACCCGTCCCATTTTGCTTTCCCGGTTCGGGCGTGCACGATGAACTGGAGTTGCTCGTGAAGGCCGGGCTAACACCCGCTGAAGCCTTGAAGACAGCCACACTCAACCCGGCGGAATACCTCGGGCGGCTCAAAGATCTGGGCACGATCGAGAAGGGAAAACTGGCCGATCTCGTGCTATTAGATGCCGATCCACTCAAGGACATCAAGAACATTCGCACTATTCACGCGGTGATGCTGGGCGGCCGCTACTTCCCACAAGCAGACGTGGAAAAGTTGGCCCGCGGACGCCGACCGTAACGCCGAAGCACGTTGTGAGACTCACGCGTTTGGGGCTGTCGGGCGGGGCTGGCACGCGGTACGATGATTCCATCTCACCCGCCATTCCTGGAGAGCCGCCATGGCCAGTCCGACACGCCGCCAGTTCATCGCCACTTCTGCCGCGACACTTTCCGCCGCATCGTACAATCGTGCCGCCGATAAGCCGAATGAGAAGATCCAGCTTGCGGTCATGGGCCTGCGGGTGCGTGGCAAGCAACTCGCGCCGGTCTTCGCCGCCATTCCGGGAGTCGAGATTACGCACATCATCGATCCCGATCCTTCGATGATTAAGCCGGTACTTGATGCACTGAAGAATCCGGCCAGCCCGCCCAAAGCCGAGACCGACATTCGCAAAGTGCTCGACGATAAGAACGTGACGGCGGTGGTTGTCTCGGCTCCAGATTACTGGCACGCTCTGGCCACGATCTGGGCGGCGGAACGCGGCAAGCATGTGTATGTTGAAAAGCCCGTGTCGCACAATTTGATTGAAGGGCGGCGCATGGTCGATGCAGCCCGCAAGTACAAAGTGGTGATTCAAGCGGGCACGCAGCGCCGCAGTTCGAGTAGTGTGGCTTCGGCACGCGAGTATGTGCAAAGCGGCAAACTTGGCAAGGTGGCATTTGCGCGGGCGTGGATCGCGGGCGCGCGGCCGAACATTGGCTTTGCGAAGCCCGAACCGGTTCCGCAGGGCGTCGATTATTCGCTCTGGCTCGGGCCAGCCGCGGAAGGCCCATTCACCAAGAACCGCTTCCACTACAACTGGCACTGGTTCTGGGATCTGGGCACTGGCGAGATCGGCAACAACGGCATTCACGGGCTAGATCTGGTTCGCAATGTGCTGGCGCTCGATGCCCCGACGAAAGTGAGTTGCGCGGGCGGGAAGTATTACTACGACGACGAACAGCAGACGCCCGACACGCAGATCGCGACATTCGATTTCCCCGCAGGGCCAGGTGGTGCCACGGGCTGCACGGTGTTGTGGGAACATCGCGTGTGGGAGAAGAAGGGCCAAGGGCCGGAAGGCCAATCGTATGGCATCATGATTCACGGCGATAAAGGCACCATGCTCTTCAACGGCGATGCGTGGCAAGTTCGTGGCGGCGATGATGCGGCCGATAAGCCAAAGGCCGATATGGTGGGCGAGCACGTTCGCAATTTCATCGATAGCGTGCGGGGCGACGCCAAGCCCAACGCAGAGATCGAAATCGGCCACAAGAGCACCACACTCTGCCACCTTGGCAACCTCGCCTATCGCACCGGCAAAACCCTCCGCTTCGATTCCAAGACCGAAACGACGGACGACGCGGCGGCGAACAAAATGCTGGGTCGCGAATACCGCAAGGGCTTCGAACTCCCGACGGTCTAAACACCATCGCGGTGTCGCATCAATCCGCACAGTGAACCCAATCCCCCTGTTGATCAAACAGGGGGATTGGGTTGAGAGGTTGCCATGCGTTGTGTTGTTTCCGTTGCGATCGCTCTGTTCGCTGTGGCCGTTGCTGCGGAAGAACCCAAAGCCAAGCCCGTTCGCGTTCGAATCACAACCGAACTGGGCGACATCGAGATCGAACTCGATGCCAAAGCGCCGAATACCGTCGCCAATTTCCTGCAGTATGTGGATGGCAAGTTCTACGAGGGCGGCCGCGTTCATCGCACCGTGACACCCGACAACCAGCCGGACAACAAGGTGAAGATTGAAGTGATTCAAGCCGGCATCAATCCGGAGAAGGTGAAGGACGAATTCAAGCCGATCAAACTGGAACGCACGAAAGATACCGGCCTGAAACATCTGGATGGCACCCTCTCGATGGCTCGCGATGGCCCCGATAGCGCGACATCCGATTTCTTTATCTGCGTCGGCAACCAACCGGAACTGGATTTCGGCGGCAAGCGCAACCCGGATGGCCAGGGGTTCGCGGCGTTCGGGAAAGTGATGAAGGGTATGGATGTGGTGAAGAAGATTCAGCAGAGCGCGGCCGACGGCCAGAACTTGAAGCCGCCGGTGAAGATTACGAAGGTCGCCCGCGTGCCATGATCGCACCGTTCACGCCAATCACGCCGATGCGACCATGTCCCAGTTCACTTGATCTTTGTCGATGGCGGGCAACTCGGGCGAGAGTGCCTCCAGGTATTTCGGTGCCGCTCCTGTGTTGAACACCACCACGCGTTCATCGGGCGTAATTTCTCGCGCTGCCACCATGCGTTCGAGCACATCGAAGCACACGGCCGTTTCGGGGCAAATGCTGATTCCTTCGGCCGCACTGGCTCGCCGCATCCATCCGCTAATCTTCGCCTCGAACCCCGCCATCGCCTTACCGCCACTCGCGCGAATCGCATCGAGCATCATGAAATCGCCCACCGCGACCGGCACCCGCAACCCGCTGGCGACCGTGTGGGCGTTGGGGAACAACTCCGCGAATCGCTCGCCTTTATCGAACGCGGTGACAATGGGGGCGCAACCCTCCGCCTGGCAGGAAATCAACCGAGGAAACGCGCCGGCCGTTCCGGGGTTGCTACTGGAATTCGCCGGGTTGAGCCATCCGAGTTGTGCGAGTTCCTGAAACGCTTTCCACATGCCAATTAGCCCGGTTCCGCCGCCCGTGGGGTAGAAGATCACGTTCGGCAGCGACCAACCCATTTGCTCGGCCAACTCCAGCCCCATCGTCTTCTTACCTTCCAGACGATATGGCTCTTTGAGCGTGGAGAGATCGAACCAACCCATCCGTTCGGTTCCATCACGCACGATCTTGCCGCAATCGTTAATGAGACCATTCACACGGAACGCTTTGGCTCCGTAAAGATACGCTTCGAATTGATTGACCGTGGGCGTATCGTGCGGCATGAACACGAAGCATTCCATCCCGGCGCGAGCGGCGTATGCCGCGGCGGCTCCGCCTGCGTTCCCCGCTGTGGGAAGTGCGACCCGCTTCACGCCCAGCCATTTTGCCAGACTGACCGCGGCGGTCATACCACGGCTCTTGAAGCTCCCAGTGGGCAACTGCGATTCATCTTTAACGAACAGGTTCGCCAACCCGAGTTCTTTGCCAAGTCGCGGACAGTGGAGCAGCGGCGTCATTCCCTCGCCGAGCGTGACCGGTTCGACATCTGCGGGTAAAGGGAGGAGTTCGCGGTAACGCCACAATGTGGGCGGGCGTTTGGCGATGTCTGCAGGTGTGACGGCCGCTTTGATGCGGTCGAGGTCGTATCGCACCCAGATGGGGCGACCGCCGTGGGTGTTCGCGAGTGAGCCAAACGGGATCGCCGTCCCGTCGATGGCTGCTTCCAGATGTGAGACGAAGTGCGTCATAAAGTTAAGAGTATGAACCGGATTAATAAAGAGTGATGGGCATGACTGGAAACCGGAAGCCAGCCCGCTAACATGATTATGTCGATTACACGCGCCTGTAGCTCAGTTGGTAGAGCACGAGACTTTTAATCTTGTGGTCCTGGGTTCAAGTCCCAGCGGGCGCACTGAACGGAAACTCTGTCAGCCGAAGCATTTACGCTTACCTTCCGATGGTCGGAAGTGCAGCACGAACCCCGGGATTTTGCGGAAGACTTCCGCAAAACTCCCAAGGAGTGCAAGCACATGCCACGACCGCGGAACCATGTCCCGACGTATCGTCTACACAAACAGTCTGGCCAAGCCATCATCACAATCAGCGAGAACGGCACGCGCCGCGTTGTGCTGCCCGTCATCGCAGCACGCCCGGTTGAGCCGCGTGTGGCCCGCAACTTATCCCGGCGTTCGCGATACACTGATTCAAAAACGGGGCGTAGTGACGGGAACAGCCACACGCACCTAAAGTACACCATCGAGGCTCTTTCCTCTACCACTCCTGAGTCCCATGCCCAACTACCACTCGTTAATTTTCACGGTCGCAATGTGCCTGTTGCCGACTCCCTCGTTCGCGGGGCCGCTGGTCATCGACGCACGGTTGCACCACCTCCGCGCCGGAACGGTACGTGAGTGGTCCGACTTCCCCGCCGAGGCGGAGGGACCGAGTTTCACGGCCACGTTCACGGCCAGGGCGAATGCTGGCGAACAGACGCTCCGACTGCGTCAGCAGGACGTGAAACAGACATGGAAGGTGCTGCTCAACGGCAAGGAATTGGGCCGACTCGTCACCGACGAGAACGACACGGAGATCGTGCTTCCGGTGCCAGCGAGCTGGCTCGTCGATGGTAAGAACACACTGGTGATTGAAGCCACGGGTCGTGTGGGAGACGATATCCGCGTCGGCGAGATCGTCCTCGACGACCGCCCCATCAAGGAGGTTCTTTCCGACGCGACCGTTGAAGTAACTGTTCGGGAGGAAGTGCGGCGCGGGGAACTGATACCCGTGCCGTGCCGGATCACCGTGCTGAGTGCACGCGGGGCACTCGCGACGACCAGCACGCGTTCGATTGATCGCCTTGCCGTGCGGCCTGGGGTGATCTACACGACAGACGGCACCGCCAAGTTCGGCCTGCCTGCGGGCGATTACACTATCCATGCGGGCCGCGGGTTCGCGTACGGCATCGACACGGCTCGCGTCTCACTCAAACCCGGCGACACCGTCCGCAAGGAATTCATCATCCGCCGCGAAGTACCCACCCCCGGGTTCATCGCCTGCGACACGCACATCCACACGCTCACGCACTCGGGCCACGGGGATTCGACCGACATCGAGCGAGCCATCACCCTCGCCGGGGAAGGTGTCGAACTTCCCATTTCTACAGACCACAACGTGCAGATCGACTCCCACACGGTGGCGATGAAGGCTGGTGTGCGGAAGTATTTCACGCCAGTCGTCGGGAACGAGGTGACCACGAGCGTCGGGCACTTCAACGTGTTCCCGCTGCCCGCCGGCGGCCCCGTGCCGGACTTCAAGGTCAAGGACTGGAAGGGCATTGCCGCTTCGCTCGGTGAATCGAAAACGCCTCGGGCCGTGATCTTGAACCACGGGCGTGACCTGCATGCGAAATTCCGTCCATTCGGACCCGAACGGCACATTGCCCTGACGGGAGAATCGCTCGACGGCTGGGAATTGCCTGTCAACGCGATGGAGGTGGTGAACTCCGGATCGCAGCAGACCGACGTGATGCGACTCGTGCATGACTGGTTCGGATTGCTCAACCGTGGTGTGCTCCTCACTCCGGTCGGGTCGAGCGATTCCCACGATGTGAACCGCTACGTCGTGGGCCAGGGGCGAACTTACATCCGCTCCAACTCCGCACGCCCGGGTGAGATCGACGTGAACGAAGCGGTGAAAAACTTTGTCGATGGCCGCGTGATGGTGAGCTGCGGGCTTCTCGCCGAGATCGTGGTGGACGGGAAGTATGGCCCGGGCGACCTTGCGCCGACGAAGGGCGACGTGGTGGTTTCGGTGCGGGTTCTTGGGCCGACATGGGCGACGGCCGACCGTGTTGAACTGTACGCGAACGGCGTGAAGGTTCACGAGGCGGTCATCAAGGACGAAGGGAAAGCGGGTGAGAAGTGGGCTGGGAAATGGACGTTGCCGCGACCGACACACGACGTTCACCTCGTCGCGGTGGCATCCGGTCCGGGTGTGGACGGGCTGTTCTGGCCGATTGCTAAACCGTATCAACCGATGTCGCCGGTGGTGCGAAAACGCGTGATCGGGCTGACCGGTGCGGTGTGGATCGACGGCGATGGTGACAGCAAACGGTCGAGTGCCCACGACTACGCGAAGAAGTTGATCGCGGACGCCGGCACCGACTGGCGCAAAGCAATAATGTCGCTGGCCACGTACGACGAGGCGACCGCGTCGCAGGTGGCCGCCTCGTTGCGAGCCGCCGGAGTCTCGCCATCCGACAAGGACGTACGTGCCGCCGCGAAGTTGGCTGGCGAGCAGGTTCTGCGGGGCTTCGATGCTTACGCCGAGGCGTGGCGCGAAAGCCAAACCGCACGGCAGGACGCGAAACCCTGAAGCTTGTGGCGACGGCGATCGCCGTCGGGGTCCATGTGGGGCGGTGGTGGTTGGCCCGCAAGGGCACGGTCGCGATGGCCGTGGGGTTCGGCGTTCTCACCACCACGCTGAGCCTGACTGGCGGTACTGTGGCCCGCACGAATGTGGCTCCGGTCGTGTGCCCGCCCACGGAACCAGTGCTGTACGGCTTTTCGTACACCCGCCCCACGGTCAATTCTCAGCCGTTGACATTCGTGGTTGCTGGTGCGGGGGAACTTCCCGAAGGGATCCTCGCCGCCGAGAGCATCGTGGCTCTGGGCGACACGTCGCCGCGCGGGATCACAAAGAAAGCAGTATTCGTCATGGGCTTGATGGAAAACCGCCTGCGTGGACTGGGTGCCGACCGGCTGCTGGTCAACGCTATCGATGTGTACACGGTCCACAGTCTCGATAGCATTCTGCCGGAACTCGTGCTGAACCGCGTGGGTCCGGCCAGCGTCCACGGCATTCGCTGGCATTACACTCGGCCACCCATCATCGACATCGAATTTGAGATGGATTTGAGAGGCACGCGGACCGAGGTACATCTGGCTTAAGGTGGCAGCCCAAGGAACGAACCGGTGTCACGGTCATTCCACCCCGACGCGGACGTGCAGTCGGGCGGTCGCCGTCTCGCCCCGGCCATTGGTCCGTTCGACCCGCACAAGGTAGTGCCCCGGCTTCTCGTACCGGTGGACGGTGCGGGCGTATCCATCCTTCGCGAGCATCACCGCGTTCCCGTCGCTTCGCACCTCCACCTTCTCACTCCCATCCCCAAAGTCCCAGGTCTCCTTCCCCTCGATGGTGCGAAACGTGCGGACCAGGAACGTGATGTTGTCGCCGGGCTTGATGCCGGTCGTCGGAGAGTACGCGGCGTGGATCGACGGCGGCAGTTTGTCCGGGTTGTCCTTGTCCAACACGTTCACTACCGCGAAGTCGTAGTCCACGCGCCCGGCTGCATCAGTGAACTTCAAGACTTCGCTGTAAACGCCGGGCTTCGCATAGGTCCGTGTGACCCGGTCGCCAGTCATCGTTTTGCCGTCGGTGAAGGTCCACTCGTACGACCGCTTTCCGGCGTCTGCGGACCACGACCGGCTGCCGTCGAGAATGACCTTCTCCCCAACTTTGGCTAGTTGGTGCGGCCGGGCCACCGCGAGCAACTTCGGCTTGTGCTCGGCGAGGTACGCCTCCCACAAAAAGGCGTACCCCTCGACGATGCCCCACTTGCCCGACGGCTGCTTTGCGGTAATATCGAAATGCAGGTGAGACCATCCACCGCTCCCACCCTCCTTGCCGAGCAGCCCGATCCGCTGACCCATTTTCACCGTCGCCCCGAGTTTGATGGCCGGGTCGATCGTGTACAGGTGGCTGTACCGGTAGTACCAACCCCGCGCGTCCCGCAGGTAGACCACGTCATACCGAGGCTTGACCGGGGTCGCGACGAAGTCGGCAATGGCGTCTTTCCCTGACGAAACAACCTCGCCGTCAGTCGCGGCAACAACCTCGACCAACCCCTCGGCACCGCCGATGTCCAGCCCGTAGTGGTAGTAGATGGCCCTGTTGCCCGGGATTTCGCCGCCATCAACGTGGACTGGCTCATTGGCCATCTGAGTGCCACTGGCGAACCACCGCTGTTTCGCCGGGTAACGGAACGTGCCGGGGTTCATCAGTGGGGAGTCTTCCGGCCAGAGCC
Organism: Gemmata sp.; assembly: GCA_041740855.1. Lineage (GTDB taxonomy): Bacteria > Planctomycetota > Planctomycetia > Gemmatales > Gemmataceae > Gemmata. The sequence continues at coordinate 4,417 of JBGSLF010000146.1, read as the reverse complement.
GCAGGCGAGCGTCTTTCTCTAACCCCCAGACGTTGCCCGTGGAGGTCCGTTCGCGAAATCCCTTGGTGACAGGGCAATCGAGTTGCACCCCGGCGACCGTGACCGGCAAGCGGTAATTCGCGGAGATCAGCGTCACCTTCAGGCCGTTCACCTCGACCGTGACCTCCGCGATACGAATAGCGTTTCGCAGATCGTCCCGCGTCTCCTTCAGGTCGAGCAACTTGACCGTGGCTTTCTTGCCGTTGGCGAGTTCCACCTCCTGGGACTCACCAACGTTGAGATCGACCGTCCTCACCAGGGGTTTGACGGTTGGCTCAGGCTCCGCGGTAGTCAGGCCAACCGGGCACACGAGGATGAGGAAAGAGAGGATTCCCGCGCGGGGCATGGCATCACCGTTCGGCAATAAGTGGTCGGTATCCGTGAATACAGACTTTACACGGCTAGCCCAGCCGTGCAAGGTGATCTCCAGCACGTCGGTGATCTACGTCATGGAACTGGAAGGGTCGCGTGTGGTGTTCACAGGGGCATCGGCGTTGACAACCAGGACATTCTGCACCGCTGCTCGGGCGATGTCGGCAAGGCCAAGTCGTCACGGAAGTAGTCCGCACAAAGGTTCTCGCGTTCAAGCCCGATTTCGTGTTTCGGGGGCTTGGAGCCAAGCGTGTAGGCGTGGCGTTTCTGGAAGATCGCGTGAAGCGAAGAATCCATCCGACTGGCAGAGAAAGAGAAGAAGTGATCCGCGACGGACAAGCGGCGCGTGACCAACGGCGCGAAGGATCGCGGGCGACTCACCCGCAGACGGGTAAGATTACACCGTTGCGGTCGGTAGCTCGCGCCCGCATACTGGGCAAACTGCCTGGACTCGCACCCTCTTTCCCACAGGTCAATCATGTTACGGCTCTCCTTCACCCTTCTCGTCGCGATTGCGTTTCCCACCGTCGCCCCCGCTGCGGACAAGTCCCCCTCTGGCGATTACTTTCCGCCGCCCGAAAGCAAGGGAGGATGGCGATCAGCACTCCCGAAGAAGGGGCCGCCCGACGCTGCGGCCCTGGAGAAACTTGGCATTGACGCCGCGAAGTTGGCCGTAGCCTGGGAGTACAACGCAAAGGCAGAGGGGGCCACTGGGCTGCTCGTCATCCGTCACGGTCAGATTGTTGGCGAGTGGTACCGGGGGTGCGATCCGACCACCAAGTTCAACATCTACTCCAGTTCGAAGGCTTACACGAGCCTGGCGTTCGGTCTCCTGCTGGCGGACAGCGAGGCCGGCAAACTTCCTGGAGGCAAGAAACTCACGCTCGACACCAAGGTCTGCACAGAGGAATGGCTACCCGAATCGTTACCGTTGTCCGATCCGCGGAAGGCGAACATCACCGTTCGTCACCTGCTGAACATGGCCAGCGGCATCGGGTCCGAGGCCCTACCAAGCGAGACTGAGCCGTTCGAGATTGCCCTCGGGAAGACCGACAAGTCACCGTTCGTGAAACTGAAGGCCGAACCGGGCGAGCAATTCAATTACAGCAACGCGGGGGTCGCCCACTTGGTTCTGCTGTTCAACCGGGCGGCCGGGAAGGACCTATTCCCGTTCATGAAGGATCGGGTGTTCAACCCGGTCGGGATGGAGGCGGTGACATGGACCCCGATCGGCGGTAAGGGCAAGCTCGGGCCGCTCAGCCAGGGGTACAGTGGGATCAACACGACGCCCCGCGAGCACGCCCGGTTCCTCTATCTGGCTCTCAACAAGGGGAAGTGGGACGGCAAGCAGGTGGTGCCGACCGCGCACTACGACTTCGCCTGGGCACCGAGCAAGGCGAACCCGAGCTACGGGGCACAGTGGTGGGTGTACCCCCGTCACAAGGGCGGGCCGAATGACTTGGTGCAGACGGCCGGGGCCAACAACAACCATGGGTACGTGGTTCCGAGCAAGGGTCTCGTGTTCGTCCGCCTCGGTGACGGCAAGAAGTTTGAGAAGGGGTTCGAGCAGGAACTGGTCAAGCTGGTACTTGCAGCCGTCAAGTGACTCGATGACGATGGCCGAGCAGGGAGTCGCTGGATCGGCCATCATTCGGGTTGTGCAATTCACGGTGAATCCTGGTTCACTTCTTCACGATAGGCTCTGGCTGTCTTGTCGGCAGTCGAGTAATTGGCCGGGACCGCGAACTCAGCCAGAAGACAGACGGCAATCCTGCACACGATCGATTTCATGTTTCGCGCTCAGAGTCGCGCACGATCATAGAAGCTGATCAAACAGCAGCAATATCTCCTATGAGGGGAATTAAGACGCCTTTCTCCTTCCAGGTCATGGCAGGAGCATGATGCACGATGGACTCGACTGCTTGATCGGTTCGCCGGCCGACCTGTGCCGCCCCGTTTTGGTGTCAATCTTGAACACCGCCACGTTGTTCCCCGACATGTTCGCGCAGATGAGCCACTCCCCTGTGGGCGTGATCGCCAGGTTCTGCGGCCCTTTCCCAAGGCTCGGCTCGATGGCGATAAGGGACAATTTCCCGTCATCGGCGATGCTATAGGCTGCGATGCTATCGTGCCCGCGGTTCGTACCGTACAGATACTTCCCGTCCGGCGTGATCTTCAAGTCTGCACAATGGCTGGTGCCTTTGAAGTCGCCCGGGAGCGTCGAGATCGTCTGTTTCTCTGTCAGGGTGCCCGACTTCGCATCGTAATCGAATACGGTGATCGAGTTCAGCAGCTCGTTGATGATGTACATCCGCTTCCCGTTCGGGTGGAAGGTAAGGTGACGCGGCCCGGCCCCGGCTGGAGCTTTCGCAAAGGGAGGCTCGTTCGGCGTGAGTTTCGCCGTGGTCGGGTCGAGCTTGTAGCAGAGGATCTGGTCGGTTCCGAGGTCAGAGGCTGTGAATATTTCGCCCCTGGCGCGTCGATGTTGTGGAAGCTACCACGTCGTCACGACCCGAGCGAGAGATTTTCGCCATGTCCCATCCCCGTATCCGGCAAGCTCACCGACATCAGATGCAAATCCAGTATCTGGCTCTCGATCAGATGCTCCCACCCGAACACGTCGCCCGCACCGTCTGGCAGTTCGCACTCGCCATCGACCTGACGCCACTTTATCGCCGCATCAAGGCCGTCGAAGGACACGTCGGTGCCACACCCATTGATCCCCGAATCCTCTTCGCACTCTGGCTCTACGCCACACTCGACGGTGTCGGAAGTGCTCGCGAACTCGACCGACTGTGCGAAAACCACACCGCTTACAAGTGGCTCTGCGGCGAAGTGTCCGTTAACTACCACACCCTCGCCGACTTCCGGGTCCAACACGGAGCATGGCTCAATGACCTCTTTTCCGAGTCGATCGCCACACTCTTGCATCAGAATCTTGTCACGCTCAATCGCGTCGCACTCGACGGCATGAAGGTCCGGGCCAGTGCCGGTGCGGGTAGTTTTCGCCGAGAACCGACGCTCAAACAGCGACTGGCCGAGGCTCAGGAACAGGTGGCCGCTTTGTCCCGGCAAGTCGAGGACAGTGACACGGCGGTGTCCCAACGTCAGCAAGCGGCTCGTCAGCGTGCCGCCCAGGAGAAGGCTCAGCGGTTTCAGCAGGCTCTCGATCAGATGCCCAAGTTGCAAGCTTCACGGGAGGCGTTCAAGAAGGGGACCGGCCACCAGGCCCGCGCGAGCACGACCGATGCCGAGGCTCGCATCATGAAGATGGGCGACAACGGATTCCGCCCGGCTTACAACGTGCAGTTGGCCACCGATGGCGACAGCGAGTTGATCGTGGATGTCGAAGTGGTCAGTCAGGGGACGGACAACGGTCTGTTGGGTCCCTGCGTGGACCGGATTGTGGAGCGTTACGGTGTCTCGCCGAAGGCGATGCTGGCCGACGCGGGCTTTGCGAGCGTGGCGGACATTGACTATTTGGCCACCGAGCACCACACCCGGACGTACATGCCGGTGAAGAACGCCAGGAAACTCCAGGAGGAAGGCCACAACCCGTTCGAGCCCAGGAAGGGCGATACTCCCGCAGTGGCCCAGTGGCGAAAGAGGATGGGGGAAGTGGAGTCGCAGAAGATTTACCAGACTCGTGCCTCGAGTGCGGAATGGGTGAACGCGGGATGTCGCAATCGTGGACTGTATCAAGTGAGAGTTCGGAGTGTAGCGAAGGTGAGGTGTTGTGCGTTGTGGCAGGCGTTGGCCCACAATTTGGTGACGCTGGTGAGGCGAATGACAGGCGGGTGTCCGTCGCGGGGACCAGGCCAGAGCGGTTGAAGCGGGGTTGACCCTCTCCAGGATGGGCGAGGGCGGATCGAGAGTGCAGATTGAAGGGGCTGAAGCGAGGCTAACCTCGTCCCCAGAGGTGGGCAATTCCGGCTAACGTTCCACGAACGACCCACAAACACTACTTCCAACTACCACTACCGTTTCCTTCACACGCTCTCAGCTG
>JBGSLF010000145.1:0-1911 GCA_041740855.1 Gemmata sp. | reverse complement strand
GAAAACAAGGGGATTTCGCAACATTGCGATCTCCGGGCGGGAGGGTGGGGTGTCCAAAAAACTCCGCCACCCCAGCGGAATCGCTTGGAAACCGAGCGATTCTGACACCCGAAAATCGGCATCAGTCGAACTAAGAGGCTTTCTGCCGCCGAAAGATGTATCTCACCTGCCCAACCACGGGGAGAACCTCAACCGATGAGAAGTGCAATGAACGGCGGAAAGCCTACATGCCCCGCCGGTTCTGTTACAGCGTCTGTTCGGCCGCGATTCCCAATATCGCGATCTTACCACACCTGATCATCTGAGACTACATCCATGCCTTCGCTCGACTTTGGATCGGGGCCGTACTTGTTCGCTCCGCGGTCGCCCTCTCTCACCATGAACACCAGCAGAACGAGGGACCCGATCAATGGGATGAGCATGATGAGTAGCCACCAACCGCTCTTGCCGATGTCGTGCAGTCGACGCACGATAACCGCCAAGCCCGGGATCAAAACCGCCAAAGAATAGAGTGTACTGAGCGGGCTCAGGCCATCCGTAGCCTTATTCAAGCCGGCGACCTCGTCCACGATTGATAAACCGATGACCACAAAAATGGTGAATAGTGTGTACATCCAGTACTCTTTTCGCCTCGCACGACCTGTGAAATCGGCGTACTTTCGGAGTACCTCGAAATACCAGAACATCACGCTTCCTTCTGGCCGCTGTGGCCGGACTTGGTCTTATTTTGCAAGTTTTGCTGCACAACACCTTGCAGGATGCGCAAAAAATAACACGGACGATCGTCAAAGGCAACAATCTCTCTCACAACATTTACCACGTAGAGATCCGGGCATTATTCGCACGTTATCACGAACAGAAACGATTGCGGAATACGACGATACCGCAGTAGCGATGATCTAGACAGAGAGACACTTCACACGACGGCCTTGCCGCGACTGGTGCAACGGTGTTGTTTGCGAAACCTGCTACTTGCGGGGATCTTTGACCGGGTTGTTCTTGGCCGCAGTGGCGTCCACCACCACATTATGAGCATGCGCAATCTTCCAGCCGTCCGCACCCTTCACCAGCACATAGGTTAGCCGGTTCTGAGCCTTCGGCATAACGTGGCCGTCGGGCGTTGTGAATGCGTCGTTTGTGGTCGTGACCACCGCGATGGCATGATCGTTGCCCAGCGAACGGAGTTCGATCTTGTCGGTCTTCATTGAGTGGTTCTTGAAGATCGTCGCATGAAACGCGGTGTGTGCGGCCACAACGGCTTCGCGGCCGTGCCAATGCATGCCCACAACATTGATCCACTCAACGTCCTCTTGGAGCGGCTTGCCATACGCCTTCATGTCGTGGGCGTTCCATGCCTCCTCGATGCCCATAACTATCTTGCGGATCGCCTTATCGTCCTCCGCTGGCAGACTTTTTACTCCGACCGGCGGTATGTCCGCCTTTGGGGGTTGGGCCACGACGCCCGCGACCAACGTCACGAACGCGGCGATGACGAGAAGTGATGCCACGATGGTTGCGAGTGCTGTTTTAATGGAAGCGTCTCAATCTTTGGTTTGAAATGTATTGGAAAATGTTCGGATACCGCCGAATGATCCAACTCAGCAGTTGCCGCATCTTAGAGGCGGGCATCAACTTCATGACACAATAGCCGGTGTCGGAAAGATTGGTTAAGACAATCTTTTACATTTTTCCTGTTCGCAGCTTTTCGCAATTAAGCAGAAGGTTCGTTCACTTGTTGCGACTTTTCAGAATGATTTCCTGCATCTTCTTCTCAGTTCGACTGATGCCGATTTTCGGGTGTCAGAATCGCTCGGTTTCCAAGCGATTCCGCTGGGGTGGCGGAGTTTTTTGGACACCCCACCCTCCCGCCCGGAGATCGCAATGTTGCGAAATCCCCTTGTTTTCGCACAA
>JBGSLF010000144.1:0-107529 GCA_041740855.1 Gemmata sp. | reverse complement strand
CGGGGAGTTGTACATCACCCTGCGATACGAGGGGCAGTTGCACCTGCGGGGGCCGAGCCTCGCGCCCCCAGTTCGCGTGTCAGGCTCTCGGTCGTGAGGCATCGCGTCCGGCCCAGATCGCCTGACGCCCAACCGCTCTGATGGATGACCAACGTGAACGAAAGCGAAGATTCCGGAGCGGGCGGAACGGGCGTTCGAACGCACCTTAAAGGGCGATCAACTCGTCTTCGCACATGGCTGGCATGGATTCTGTAAAGTACGGTGGTTAGCGATTCGTGCTGTCGACGATTGTGTTGTCGCAGCAAAATTCACCACAGGCGCGACGTTCTTGGCGATAACGGGATTATTTCAGTTTGGGATATTGTTTCACCAAGGGGGGTGCAGGTTCTGAACGAATGAATCCGCACTCGCCGCCAGTATCAAGCAACTGGTAGTTCGGGCCAAATCGCATGAGGAAACCGCACAGATCAAGCAGATGTCGCTTTAGAACGAGATGCTTTACCACTTTCGCAAATCAGGCTCGCCTTGCTCCGGCGGCGCAACTCGGCTATTCCCCTCTCCTACGCAATCTTCCATCCTTGCCACGAAGACTTGCCCGCAATGCGAAGTGTGCTCCATCCACTCACACGCCTGAAGGCGGTTCAACGGCCGCAGTTCGTTCCGCTGGTGCTCAGCCCGGTGGCGCGCTTACTGTTGCTCACGACCACATTCGTCTTGCTCAGCCACGGACTTCGGGTACTGCTCACCACTGATCTTCAAGCCGACGATGCCGAAATCGCGGTAGCCGCTCAGAGCTTTCATGGAGGTTATGCGGATCAACCGCCCCTCTACACCTGGTTGGTGCGCTGTGTGTTCTTCGCGACCGGTCCTTCGCTCACCGGGTTGGCGATCCTTCGTGCGGGCTTGTTGCTGGCGCTCGTGGGTATCACTTACGCGACGGCTCGCTTGTTGATTCCGGACCCGCGACTAGCGAACGTGGCGGCACTGTCGTCGCTCCTGATGCCGTCGTATGCCTGGCACGTTGTGACATATCTCACGCACAGTCTGCTGTTGTCCGTGGCGGTGATGGCGACGGTCTATGTGGTGGCCCGATTGTTTCGCGATGGGCGTAACCGGGATTATGTCGCGCTGGGTGTGGTGGTCGCGGTGGGTGTGCTGGCGAAGTATAACTTCGCGTTGGTAGTAGGCGCGATGGCGATGGCGGGGCTTCTTGTGCCCGCGGCTCGCGTGCGGTTGCTCGATGCACGCATGCTTCTGGCGTTGGCGATCGCCGGGGTGCTGCTGTTGCCGCACGCCGTCTGGCTGCTGGGTTGGTCCGCGGAGGTGGTTGCGCAAGTTCGGCTGAAATCGAACGTGGGTGAACATCCCCCGTTCTGGGTGGGCGTGGGGCGAGGGCTTTACGCGGGTGCGTTCACACTTGCAGTCACGCTGTCCCTGGTGGCGATCGTTCTGGCTTACATGGGTCGTGGCGTTCCCAGCCAGAATCGCCTACAACCGGCGGGTGCCTGGCTGGGTGTGTTTCTCCTGGCTTTGCTCGCGCTTCACATTGCTTTAGTGATTGGCTTCGGCGTGATCCGGTTTGCGGATCGCTGGGTGCAACCACTGCTGCTTCCGGTGCCAATCTGGTATTTCATGCGGTTTGCTCCGGGAGCGATTCCGGCGATTCGTGTGAAGGTTGTGATGGGGGTAATCTCCGCGTTGGCCTTCACGATTCTCGCCGCTCAAGCGGGGCAAGTGGTGTATGTGGATCGACTTCCCGGCGGCTACCCATTGCGATTGGAATACGCAGCGCTCGCAAGTGAACTGAAACACGCTGGCTATGGCAATGCGACGTTCGTGAGCTGGGATCGCGAGTTGCTCGGAAACATGCGGATTCACATGAGCAACACGCCCGTGTTCTACCCCAGTGGCGTGAATACCATTCCACGCAATGCGGGTCGCCGGGTGGTGATTTGGGATGAAGCACGCTGGGGATCGGTGCCGCCATGGCAGCGTGTGCCGGTTTTCGATGATGGGCATCTTCCGTCGCCGCCCGATTCAGCGGCCGTGCGTCGCTTCACTCTCGCCCCGCGATCGCCGTGTACGCGGGCGATTTCCTTTCTGGCGTACGAACTCCCTGCAGAATAACGCACGAGAATAAAGCGCGGAATCTGCCGCGAAGGGCTATCGCGCATGCCCGCAATTCCCGAACATATCCGAACTCGTTTCCCCTGTCGCGTGTCCACCGGGAACGCGGCGAGTACCGGGCGGCAGCGCGACACATCGGGCTTCAGATGAACTTCCGCATTCCCATTTACATTTACCAGAACCAAAGCGCGTATGTGGCACGCCCGTTGTTCGTATCGGGCACCGAACGGCGTGACGAGAACCTCAATCGCCTGCTCACGAAGTTCACGCGCGAAGTAGTGACCACGCTGGAACAGCTCGCACGCGAACCACGACAGGACCGCGTGGCCAACTGGGCGTTCTGCCCGCATGTGACCACACACCGCGTGGCGCTGGATGTGGAATTGCGGCGACGCATCGCCCGTGTGAAGTGCGTGCTGGTGTCGTTCGATCACATGAATCGCCGGCTCGCGTTCACACCGTCGCTGCCGAATCTGTGGTTCGAAGTCACACGCAACGAACCGCTCGAAATCCGCGCGCAAGCGGTGTTCACGGAGCACTGGCGCAAGAGCGAACGAGAGGCCGACGACGGCGAAGATGTTCGCCCCGAGCAAATGAATGTGGCCGGCAAGGCGTGGGTGCAGGTGTTGGAACTCTCGGCCAATGTGCCCGCGATGGTGCCCGAACCGCCTTCGCTGAACTTCTTGATGATGGGCGGCACCGACATCGGCGATGGTGCCAGCGAACTTCGGCGCGTGGGGCGATGCCTCGATTGGCTCTACCCCGATGAACTGCAGCGTGCGGTTCTGCGTGAACGCGAAGTGCGTGAGTTGGCCCGCTTGCTCGATGCCACCGATCGCCGCCCCGTGTTGCTTACTGGCCCACGCATGGCAGGGAAGACTGCGGTTGTGCATGAGTGCGTCTTTGAGCGCGTGGCCGCCCGCAAACACATTCACGTGCAGGAGCAAAACGTCTGGCTCGTTTCTCCGCAGCGGCTCATTTCGGGGATGTCGTATGTTGGGCAGTGGGAAGGGCGATTGCTCGCCATTTTGAAGCACGCCACCCGGCGCGATCATGTGCTGTATTTCGATGATCTGGTGGGTCTGTTTCTCGCAGGCATTTCGGCCAATTCCACACTCAACGCCGCAACAGTTCTCAAGCCCTATCTCGAACGCCGTGAAGTGCGAGTGCTTGGGGAGATCAGTCCCGAAGGATTGCGGGTGCTCCAGGAACGCGACCGCTCTTTCGCCGATCTGTTCCACCAGATTCCCGTTCGCGAACCATCCGATGCCGAAAATCTTCGCATTCTCATCGACCAACAGCGCCGCCTCGAAGGGAAGCACGAATGCACGTTTGGGTTGGATGTGATGCCTGCGGTGATCGATGTGCAACGCCGTTACGATCGCACGGCCGCGTTTCCCGGCAAAGCAGCGGCCGTGCTGACGCGTCTGGCGATTCGTGCCACCAAGCACGAGAACCCGCCCACTTCAGCGAATGATCGCAGCGGTGGCAGGGAGTTCGATCCGCTGGCCGGTCGCCCGCTCATCTCGCGTAACGAAGTGCTCGAAGATTTCGCCGCCCGCAGCGGTCTCTCGCTTGCGTTTCTCGATCCCAAACAACGCCTCGACCGCGACGATGTTCGCAACAAACTTGCCGAACAAGTGGTGGGCCAAAGCGAGGCGGTGGAAGCTCTGGCAGATGTGGTAAGTATCGCAAAGGCACGGCTCAACGACCCGGACCGCCCGCTGGCCGCGTTCCTGTTTCTTGGCCCGACCGGCGTCGGCAAAACCGAGTGCGTGAAGGCGATTGCCCGCACCCTCTTCGGCGATGCCGAACGATTACTTCGCTTCGATTTGAACGAGTACAACCAGCAAGGAGCGGCCGCGCGATTGGTCGGCACGTTCCATCAGCCCGAGGGCTTGCTCACCAGCGCGATTCGCCGGCAGCCGTTCGCGGTCGTTCTGCTGGACGAGATCGAGAAAGCCCACCCGGAAGTGTTCGACATACTTCTCTCGGTGCTGGGCGAAGGACGGCTCACCGATGCGTTGGGCCGCACCGCGGATTTCTCGAATGCGATTATCGTGATGACTTCGAATCTGGGTGTGCGTGAAGCCGAGGGCGATCTTGGCTTCAACCCTGCGGCCGATCGCTCGTTCGCGTATACCGGGGCCGCCGAGAAGTTCTTTCGCCCGGAGTTCTTTAATCGCCTCGATCGCGTGATCCCATTCAAGAAACTCAATCGAGAGCAAATGACCGCCATCGCGCGGCGATTGGTCAACGAAGTGCTCGCACGGGAAGGGTTCGGGCAACGCAAATGCGTGCTGAACGTGGGGGCCGATGCGCTCGATCGCGTGGTTGCAGCGGGATACGACCCCGCTTTGGGCGCGCGAGCCATGAAGCGTGCGGTGGAGCGCGAACTCACGCAACCGGCCGCAGCGAAGCTCGCGGAGCTATTGCCCGATGAACTCACCGTGGTAACAATCCAATCGAGTGACAGAGGGCTGTCGGTAAGTGTTCAAGCACCGGGTTGGGCGAGTGAAGCGCGGGTTGACAACCGAGCGGAACTCTCGGTGCAGGATCGCATCGCCGCCGCCTGGGCCTCGCTGGAAACGATCGACGTGGTTCTTGATGCGATTCGCCCGCCCGGTGTGGTCGCCCGCGGGCAGGTTTCAGCGGAACACGAACGATACTATGCGTTGCAGGAACAGGCCCACGCCGTCGCGGAGATTCTCAACACGTACGAAGATCGTTTGGAGCACGCCAAGATTGCCCGCCTGGAAGGGAATCAACCCGATACCGTCGGCCGCCGCCCACGCTATCGCCACATCACTGCGCCCAAGGATTACAACCCTAATGGAAGCTCGGCGCTGCGTGTGATTGCTTCGGCGGAACGAATGGAAGAAGCCCTTCGCGAATTGTTCGATACGGCTGAAAGTCTTCCGGACGACGCGGATCTGTTCGAAGTCGAGAACCGCCTCGCGCTATTAGAGCTCATGGCAAACGCCCCGCCCGACGACCGCCCGGTGTATCTGTGGATCCGCGATTTCCCCACAAGCGAAGCCGGCCACTTCGATCTCAAGCTCAGCGGCTACTACACCGAGGCGTGGGCAAACGGGCTGGGTGTCGAAGTGGAGGCGATGCCTTCGGAATGGAGCGGGGCACTCGCCGTGCAAGTTAAGGGCGTGCATGCCCGCTCGATGGCACTCACAGAAGCGGGTACGCACCTGTTTCTGCCAAAGCACGGCGGGCCGGTGCCGGTGCGAGTGGATGTGGTCGAGACGTTGCCGCCTCCCATGCTCGACCCATTCCACTTCGGCCCGATTCTGCGACTCTATCCAGAAGGGCAACCGGTGGCGGACGTGCGAACCGGGTTGGTGTCGCCGTTACCCTCGCGGGCGGACTTCGCTGAGACATTCCGAACCTTCACGCTTGCGGCGATTCCGCGTGCCACACGCTAAAGACTTTGCACTTACCGTAAGTGAATCGCTTCGCGTTGTGCTTCGATTATAGTTCTTCGTGATTGTGCCACTGCCATGCCCACTGTTCGCTATCCCGTGCTGGTCTGTCGCGATTTCGCGAATGGTTATTCCGCCATTGCCATCGATAGTGGCACCGTTGGCTTTGGTGCGAGCATTCGCGATGCGACCACAGATCTGAAAGAGTTTCTGCGCTGGCATCATCGCAAGACCGCGATCACGCATGGCCCGGACTTTCGCGAAGCCGAAGTTCGCTGGTTCAATCTCAAAGTTCGCCCGGAATATCAGGGAAATAATCGCGTTTACCCCGCGGAAACTACAATCGAGGTTCGCGTGCCGGTGGTCGTGGGAATTCGCGCGAGCGGGCAGCCCACTGCGGATCTTCCGTTGCTGGGTATTCGGTTCGATTACCCGAATCGCACGCAATTGCCGCAGTTGGTCGAGCGCTATGTATTGCAAGTGCTCGAAGGGCTAACGCCCGAACAACTTGGGAGATATTTGCCACCGGCCGAGGTTTCGCTGGCCGAAGTGGTGGTGCCGGTGCCGCGCGAGTTCACCAATCCCGAGATCCACACGAAACCGCCGGCCGCGTTGGCCCAAGTTGCCGAAGCACTTGGCGATCGTGCGGTGCGCAAAGGCTACGCGCGGGCGTGGGGCCGCGAAGAAGAAGTCGCTGCGCTGGTGCGAAAGATTCATTACGAGAAGGCCAACGTGCTGTTGGTGGGTGAATCGGGTGTTGGCAAAACGGCACTCATGGCGGATGCGGTGAAAGAGGCTGAACGCCTTGCGGATGAAGAGGCAGGCAAGGAACTGGGGCCACGCTATCGCCGGTTCTGGCTGACTTCGGCCGGGCGATTGGTCGCAGGGATGAAGTATCTGGGGCAGTGGGAAGAGCGCGTTGAAGATGTGATTGCCGCACTGGGCGAGATTGACGGCGTGCTGTGTGTGGAACGCTTGCTCGATCTGGTGCAACGCGGCGGCGTGGGGCCGGCCGATAGCATCGCCATGTTCCTGGTGCCATATCTGGCACGCGGCGAACTCCGGATGATCGCCGAGGTCACACCGGCCGAACTCGAAGCTTGCCGCCGTCTCATGCCCGGTCTGCCAGATCTGTTCCAGATTCAGCCGGTTCTGCCCTTCGCGCGGGCCACGGCGCTGATGGTGATCGATAAGCAACTCGAAACGGCGGCTTCGGGGCCAGGGTTGGAAGTCGAACGCGGCACCGGCGAGCGCATCGTGCGACTCTTTCGCCGATTCATGCCGTATGCCCCGTTCCCTGGCCCAGCGAGTGCGTTCGCCCACGAGATTGTGGATGTGCATGTGAAGGAAGGGAAGAAGCCGCTCACGCCCGCTGCGGTGATCGATCGCTTTCGCCGTCGCACCGGCTTGCCCGAGCTTTTCCTGCGCGATGAAATCACACTCAAACGCCAGGCTGTGCTCGACTGGTTCACGGCTCGGGTCATCGATCAACCGGAAGCCTGCGAGGCAGCCGCCAATGTGGTGATGACTGTGAAAGCGGGCCTCAACGATCCGAACCGCCCGCCTGCCGTGTTGCTGTTTTGCGGCCCAACCGGTGTGGGCAAAACGTACATGGCGCAGATGCTCGCGACGTACTTCTTCGGCCAAGGAGACGATACACCCGCGAAGCCCGATGCGAAGCTGCCCAATGCCGTGGCGGCGTTCTCACCCAAGCGAATGCTTCGCCTGGATATGAGCGAGTATGGCGGGTTCGATGCGGTTTATCGCTTGCTCGGACCACCGCAAGGAGAGCCGGGCGAACTGGTGAAGCAGGTGCGTCGCCAGCCGTTCTGCGTGCTCCTCTTCGATGAGATCGAGAAGGCGGCTGCGGATGTGTTCGATACGCTCATGGGCGTCTTCGATGAAGGCCGCCTTACCGATCAATATGGCCGCGTCACCAACTTTCGCAGCACCATCATTGTGATGACTTCCAACATTGGTGCGGATCAATCGCGTGCCGTGGGGTTCAATGCCGATCGTGGCGGAACCGAATACAAGGACGCCGCCATGCGATTCTTCCGCCCGGAGTTCTTCAACCGAATGGATCAGGTGGTGACGTTTCAGCCGCTCAACGCTGACGCGATGAAGGCGATCGCGCGGCGCGAACTGGACGCGATTACGAACCGAGAAGGATTGCTGCGAACCGGATTAAAGGTTCAATGGTCCGTCGCACTGGTGGAACACCTCGCGAAGATTGGCTTCGATCCGCGTTATGGGGCGCGACCGTTGCAGCGAGCCGTGGAGAGAGAAGTGGTTGCCCCGCTCGCCCGCTGGTTATTGCAGCACCAACCACCGGTGAGCCGCCTGTTGCACGCGGACTGGCTCGATGGCAAATGCGTGTTCCAACCAACGTGATAGCCGTTCAGTTGGCCAGTTCTTTCAAGGCCATATCCGCGATGGTTTGCCCGATGGTGATCGAAGCGGTGGCGGCGGGCGATGGTGCGTTCAACACGTGAATCATCCGTTCACCCTGGCGGATGAAGAAGTCGTCCACCAGTTTGCCATCGGGTGTAACGGCCTGCGCTCGCACACCCGCACCCGCAGGCATCAGATCGTGAAAGGAAATGGTCGGGATCAATTTCCGCAGCGCTTTCCAGAACGCTCGCCGACTCAGCGAGCGATACATTTCACCAAAGCCCGTGAGCCAGAAGCGGCTGGACATCTTCCAGAAACCCGCGTAGCGAGCCAGTTCGAGCGTGTCCTTGGTGCTGAAGTTGCGGAAGCGGTAACCCTCGCGACGAAACGCTAGCACGGCATTCGGCCCGCATTCCACACCGCCGCCAATCATGCGTGTGAAGTGGACGCCAAGAAACGGCAGCGTAGCGTCGGGCACGGGATAGATGAGATGCTTGCAAAGGTGTTCGGCATGTGGCTTGAGTTCGTAGTATTCACCGCGAAACGGCACAATCTGCACACCCGAATCGATGCCACACAACCGCGCCACGCGGTCGGATTGCAAGCCGGCGCAATTGATCAGTAACTTCGCCCGCACTGTGCCAGCGTTGGTTTCCACCACGAGATTGCCCGGCTCACGCTGACAGCCCAGAAAGCGAACGGATCGCGCGATCTGCCCGCCGGCCTCGGTGATCTTGCGTGCGAACGCTTCGGTCACGGCCTTGTAGTTCACGATTCCAGTCTCGCCGACACGCAAACCGGCCACCCCGCGAACGTGTGGTTCAATCTCGCGCATTTCATCCGCGTTCACACGCTTTAAATCGATAAGCCCGTTCGCGGCCCCGCGGCGTTCGAGTTCGGCCAGAGCCGGGAGTTCGGCTTGCGAAGTGGCCACCACGAGCTTTCCGCAGCGATCGTGCGGAATGCCGTTCTCCGCGCAAAAGCGGTACATCAACTCGCGGCCGGCCGCACAGTTCAGCGCCTTCGCCGAGCCGGGTTTGTAGTACAGCCCCGAGTGAATGACACCGCTATTGTGCCCAGTTTGGTGTGTGGCGAGTTCGTTCTCGGCTTCGATCACCGTAACCGAAGCGCGATCGGCCAGAGCCATCGCCGTGGCCGTGCCCACAATGCCACCGCCCACAATGAGCACATCAGAAGTGTTCACAGTTCAAACCGCTCAAGGAAGAAGGCCGATGAAAGTAGCCTAAACTGCCGTTCGTCAGAACACGGGAGGAACGGGTCCACGGATTGATTCGTTCACTACCGGCACCCCCCTTCGCGAAATAATATCCCGAAGTGAAATAATCCCGTTGTCGCCCAGAACGTCACACTTGTGGCGAATTTTGCTGCGACAACTCAACCATCGACAGCACGAATCGCTAGCCACCGGGTCTTACAGAATCCATGCCAACAGTGCGCGAAGGCGAGTCGATCGCCCTTTCAATGTGCGTCACGACGGGCTTTCTGCCCGCTCCGGAATCGTCTCGCGCGGATCAGGGTTGTGACCGGGGCTGAGGAATCCCCGCACACGGACAAGATCAGCAGGATCACACCGGATGTGGCCATTCCTTGGCCTCCTTTGGATGAGTGTTGGATCGCTTCGCGACAGTGCCTTCGTTACTTACCGGGGGTGAAGGAGATCAGTTCCATCACAACCTCACCTCCGATCATTGACTTGATCGGCCCGATCCCGGATGCGGGTGGTACTCGTACTCTCGAGCTCCAGATTGCCCAAGATTCCAGGAGTGCCCGGCGTGTTCGGCGACGAGCTTCTCGTAGCGATCCTGGAGACGCTTCTCCACTCCGGGTAGGGTCATGTTCATACCCTATTCTACGCCCGACGGAACTTGTGTAGAGAGTTGAGACGTGTCACTTCTCCTTCTTGCCCGGAGTGAACGACACCAACTCACTCACTTTCCGGCCATCGACGGTCGCCTTGACCACCCCGACATCCCGGACGTACCACACGGTCGCCTCGCCAATCACTTTACCCTGCTCGACAGTTTTGTTCCCCACGACCACCGCGTCGAACATCCCGGCGATCACCTTCACCCGCTCCCGCCGCTCAATTGTCCACACGATCTTTCCGCTCTCATATGGGACATCCCACGACTCCCCGTTCTTGCCGCCGTAGCAAGGCAGTTCATGTAGCTTCGGGTGTTCGCACTTCTCCCACCGCCCATTGTTCCCCCAATCGGCGGCCGACCGATAGTGCCACCCGTCGCTCGATACCCGCCACTTGTCGCGATAGCGGACCTCGTGCTCCCCAGGGTCCTCGCCAGCGAGGAAGACGATATCCTTGGACATGAACGCGGTTTCTACGGTAACAGTTTTGACCGCCCCTACACTTTCAACAGCAGTGATGACCTTGGCCACATCGCTCGGTTTGTCCCCGTTGTAATCCCGCATGACCAATTTGGTCCCCACGGTGGTCGGGAAGTACAACTGAGACTTCCCGACCTCGCGAGGTGGCGGGGCAATCGGCACTTGAGGAGCGAGTTGACTGACCACGACCCACACAGCAAGAACTGGACACATGATTGCCTCCTGATTGGAATCGATGACACCGTGTCACTTCCCCTTCTTCCCCGGCGTGAAGGAGACCAATTCCATCACGACCTTCCCGTCCTCGATCGATTTAATGCCACCGATTCCTGGCGCGGACCAGCATGTGCATGAAGGCATCGCTTTGCCGTCCTGAGTGGTTTCGACATAGATCGGGATGGCCTCGAACGTTCCGGCCACGACCTTAACCCGCTCGGGCTTTCCCACGGTGCAGGTCATCTTGAAGTTCTCCGCGGGAATCTCGTTCGTCCACTTGTCGCCTGGCTTACCGGGAAGTTTCAGACCGCCTCGCGGGGGATCGATTGTCTGCCATTTCTTGTCCTTCAAGTCCGTGGTCGCGATGTGGTAGATTCTATCGGCCAAGACCCGGTATTTGTCGGACCACTCAAAGACGTATTCTTCGGGTTCTCTGCCGACGAGAACGAGGCCGGACTTTTCAAGGCTCGATCTGTGGACAGCTACGATTTTCGCTCCATCTTTCTCTTCTACAGAGGTCACGTTATAGGTCACGTCACTGTGAGTTCCTCCCGGATAATACTTCCTCATCACCCATTTGGTCCCCACGGTGGTCGGGAAGTAATAGCCGCTTGGGGCTGCCGCGTCTCCGGCCGGAACCAAGGTGTGGTACACCAACACGGGCACGATCCAAATCAATCAACACCTCGTAGTTACGGTTGGTGGCCAAGAACGCCTGGATGTCTGCTACTCGCGACCGCTTCACGCCGCGCAGCGGTTGGTGTGTGGCATGGCACAAGCCAGGTCGAGTTTCTCGACGGCATCGGCGAGATTGGTGGCGATGAGTTCGAGATTCAGCTCATCGCGATCGAGGCCAGCGGGGTTCACGTTCGCACCATAGCCGGATCGCACGAGCACCGTGCGACAGCCCACGGCGGCCCCGGCTTCGAGATCGGTAATCCGGTCGCCGATCATCCAGGAAGCGGAGAGATCGAGGCCGAGTTCCTCCGCGGCGTGCTGAAGCATTCCGGGTTGCGGCTTGCGGCACTCACACACCTGGCGATATTCGGGCACATCCGCTTCGGGGTGATGCGGGCAGTAATGGAACGCATCCACCTTAGCCCCATAGCCCCAGAGCAAATTCGCGAGGTGAGCGTGTACATCCTGCACATCGCCTTCGGTGAATAGCCCGCGCGCAACGCCGGATTGATTGGTAACAATCACAACCGGCCAGCCCGCGCGATTCAGGGCCGCAATGGCTTCGGCCGAACCGGGCACGAGCTGCACGCGGTGTGCATCGCCGAGGTAGTGCGAATCCTCAATCACGACGCCATCGCGATCGAGAAACACGGCGGGTTGGAGTGTTGGTCTCATGGGGTAGGAATCATCGCACGCCGCCGTTTGCGAAACAAGCCGGACTCGTCAACGGCCAACCATCGCAAATGGATCGTTGCTGTTAGCCCCGGCGTCGTGGTAGATTCCTCTTATCTTTCCTCTCAATGCTCAACTCCCATGCCACATCATTTACTCTCACTCGCTAATGGGCCAAGCATTCTGATCGATAAACCGATCTTGCTGTTCGGGCGGCACGAAGAGTGCGATATCCAACTCCACTCCAAGAAAGTATCCCGCCTGCACTGCATCTTGGTGCAAGTGAACGAACAGCTCTTCGTTCGCGATCTGGGGAGCACTAACGGGGTTCGCATTAACGGCGAAAGGGTAACGGAAGGGAAACTGTCACCGGGCGACGAAGTTCACATTGGCACGTTCAAGTACCTGCTCTGCGACGATCCGATAGGGCGTTCGCAGCAAGAATCTCGAAGTGAAGAATACCAGTCCGTTCCGCATACCGAACAGGGCGAAGAGTCTGAAGCGGAACTCAAAGACGAAGTCGAGGAAAAGCCTGAGTCGGAAGAATGATGCGCTCGCGATGTCAGGGTTCTTACCGACCGGGGAGCTGCCACGGAATATCGTTGCGCGAATGGGGCGGGTGATCCTGCAATGCGAGATGCTCGTATGCCTCTCGCGCGAGGTTGCCCAGTTGGGGCAGATTCATCAGTGAGAGTTGCGGGTACTCGCGATAGAAGCAGATATCGTCCGGAAGTGTGGCGATCGTGAACGACACACCGGGATAGACTCGCCCCACCAATTCTTGAAACTGCTTTCCACCTTCGCCCGGGGGAACGCATAGCACCGCTAATTCCGAAACCTTTTCGCCGGTTTGAATGCATCGCAGTTCCGGAGCGGATTCGTCGAACGCTTGCCCCACGAGCGGTTCAGTCGTGCTTTCATCCGGAAGTAATCGGAAGAACGCCGTGGCGGGGTCCGAATGATCGAGCCGCTCGTCGAGGAACTTTTGTGCCCGTTCGAGTAGTAACGCGCGGAATCGCGGCCCCTTTTCCGTTGGCTTCAGGCAGATGCTTCCCAGCCCACGTAACTTTCGCCGTATTTCCGATTGCAACTCGTTCTCGAACGCCAGCAGAGCTTCCGGGGCGAGATCCGCCAAGAATCGATCTGCAGCTTGATCGATGTTATCACAACCATGCGGCAAAATTGGCTTCCCGCAGAAGACGTTCGCGGACGATTTCCCCTCGGCTGTCTTGGCCAGATCGGAATGCATATCGGCCAGAGTCGCCCGGCAGAAGTTAATCTCGCGCAAGTATTCGGGGGTATTCGCAAAGAGCTTGCGAAAGATCATTAAGCACATATCCAGGATGTGCAGTTGCAAACGCTTCCGCGAATAGGTTCGGTACAACTCGATGGTATCGATAACGCCCGTCTTACGACTCACCAATCCAAAACTCGTTGCCGTGTTGAGTGAACCAATCGCCTGAAGCAATTTGCCGTAAATGCTGCGAACTTCGTTAGTGAGATCCGTGCGGATCGGCACCAGTGCGTCGATTTGTCGCTTCAATCGTGCGGAAATCTGCCGCACCGCTTCCTCGGCTCCCGGCAGGCGATACTGCGGAAGTTCCAGGAATGTCGCCGCCATCACGCCAACATGGCCTTCATAGGTTTGCAAGAGTTTCTGATATTTCTCTTTCACCTGAACGAGTGTGGAATCTTCGGCTGTATCAATCGTGGCGTCGGGCTTGCCGAAGGCTTTGAGTAACTGTTCGAGGACTTCGCACCCGGCATCTGTATCGGGGCGAACTGCGATTCGCAACGGTTCGATAATAGCATCGGCAACGCGATCGGGATTATCCCCTAACGAGTCGCGAAAGGCGGATCGGAGTTCTTCGGTCAGGGTTTCGAGTTCTAGCCCGTGCTCCATCCATTGTTGATCGAGCCATTCCGTGATCGGCTTCCGCAAATGGGTTGAATCTTTGCTGGTCCAACGCTGAATGTGTCGCTGAGCGAATCGCCGCGTGGCGGCGGCCAATAACTCTTGTCGGGGCCACGATAGCCGGAACAGGCCAAACGTCTGATACAGTGGGCCGACCGGCGGGAACTCTCTGCTATGATTCTCTCGCAGGTTGTCGGTCACACGCCCCACTTGCGTAAACATCTCGTTGTACAACGCTCGCGCGGCCAAACTGTAGGTCTCGGCTTGCGCCTTGGCTTCCCCGGATTTCGGCAGCGGGAGAATTGCGACGCGCGAAAAGGGCGGATCGGAATCCGTAACCGGCGCTTCGGACTTATCGAAGGTGGTTTGGTAGCGAGTGATCCGAGCCTGGAACTGATGCAGCTCGTTAATGGCTGCGTAAGTATTGCCCAGTGCGGTGTTCCGCGACGAAGCCTTTTCACTCGGCGGAGCGAACAGAAGCCCGACCACTTCAGGCTTAAAGTAACCCACTTGCCGCATCTCGTGACGCAACAGGTACGCGAGATCGATGAACATTCCGCTACCGGTGCCGCCGCCTAAACCGGTGAGAATGTAGGCACGCGGGCGGTTGGTGCGGAGTCCGAGTTTGGTATTCGCATCCGCTTCCGTAAGGGATGTATGCGTGAGGAAGGTTTCAATTTCCTGGCGAATGCGTTGCGCGATCAGGCGATAGTTATCGAATAACGCCAACCGGCCGAACGCACGAACTCCGCCCGCCGATTCGGGATTACGGCTCAGCTTGTACAGCATGCCGGGTGGCATCCACGCATCGGGTGGCGGAAGCGAATCGCGTTGCAGATAGTGACCCGGGCGATTCAATCGCGCCAGAACAGCTTCGCGTGCTGCGATATTGTTCGGATCATCTGTGGGTAATGTCGAGGTGGAAGTGCTATCGGTATCGATGTAGAGGAAGCGCGCGTTGGGGACCTTTTGGGTGTGACCATAGTGGTCGGCGATCAGATGCTTGAAGTGCTCCATGACCCGTTTGCCGGTTTGCCCGACGGCGATGATGAGGGCCGGGAACAGAAAGCCATCGCCCGATTTTTCCGGCGGAGCGATGCCAAGGCTTCCCATGCGGCCGGTTTGCATGACGGCAGCGGGCCGAAGCGTCATGGCCGGGTTCGTGCCGGCGGGTGCGGGCGTAACGAGGCGAAGCCCAAGGCCACCGCCCACTGGCGTAAATGTTCCTGCTTCTCCAGGCAGCCCGGGCGGTCCGGGCGGTTTCACAAGCGGGGGCAGACGCTCCGGGCTGTTGGGATTGAAGGCGGTAATGCCCGAACCACCCGGTGCGATGCGCGTGGCCTGACGAGAATCGTCACCCGGTCGCGTGATCCACTTCGCCGGTTCCCCCACGGGTGTTGGGCTATCTTGGGCCGAAAGCGTGTCGCAATCGGAGCGGGGGATGGGGCCGGGCGTGAGAACGAGGCCAGACGTTCGCAAGGCTCGCACCATATCGGTGCAAGTGGGCCAGCGGTCGTTTGGCGTCTTATTGAGCGCCCGCGCGATAATCGAACGATCGGAAGGCGGCAGCGATTGAAGTTCCGGCGGGGACTTGATGTGCTGCATCAGCAACTGTCGCGTGTTCGTCCCGTTGAAGGGCCGCACGCCGGTGAGCAGTTCTTGGAAGACGATCGCGAGGCTGTACTGATCGGAAAAGCGCGAGACCCAGCCTTCAAAGGTTTCGGGTGCCGCATACACAGGAGTGACACCACCGGTTACAGTGGCTCGCACACCTTCGAGAATCTTGACAAGGCCAAAGTCGCCCACCTTCACGTGGTTGTGAACCAGGAACAGATTCTGGGGTTTAACATCGAGATGCTGGATCTGATACTCGCTGTTCATCAGGTCCAGAGCTTCCGCCGTTTCTTCCATATAACGGAGGAGTTCTTCACGGGGAACTCCCATTAAGCCCTGGCTGCGGCACTCACGATAGCGATCCCAGAGATTGCGATCGGCCAACTCCATTACGATAATGAGCTGACCATCGATGGCGTCGTAGCGTTCGAGTGAAAGAATGAATGGGTGGCGGATTTCGCGCACACGTTTGAGCGCTTTGAGTTCCTGCTCGGCGGGTCGGCTATCTTCGTCCATGGCGTCGAGATCGCCAAAAACGAACTTCGCCGCCTTCATCAAGCCGCCGGGAGCCTCGACTTTCCAAACCTCGCCGAAGCCGCCTCGCCCAAGGCGTTCGATGAGCTTGTACCCCTTGAGGGGGCCGGGGAGTTCTTCCTGGCTGACCAGACTAACCGCCATCTGGAGTCCGCCAGAGTGGTGAGCGTGGACGAACGCCGGACGATCATCGCGATGGCCGGCGGAAAACCTAACACTCTTTAGCTCAGAGCTACCGGTTTGGCAAAAAATCATCCTCCAGAACCAACGGTTTTCAACCCAGACCGCAACGAATTATCTGGCTGGGCACGAATGTTCGCGCTCTCGGTGAAACAACCGTGGGCCGCGCTGTTGGTTGCTGGTGTGAAAACCGTGGAAGTGCGGCGTTGGCCGACTCGTCGCCGTGGGCCGATACTGATTCATGCGTCCAAACTGCCGGATTCGCGACCCGAAGGTTGGTCGCTCATCACGACGCCCGAGTTGGCGGCACTCGCAGAATTGCGCGGCGGATTGATCGGCGTGTGCGATCTCGCGGATTGCGTTCGCTATCCCAACGCAGAGGCTTTCGCGGCCGCCGTGGGCATGCACCGCAACGCACCGGAGTGGTTCAAACCGGATGGCTTGTACGGGTTCGTGTTCCGGAACCCCCGGTCCATCGCGTATCATCCGCTATCTGGACGAACGATGTTCTTCGCGGTGGAAGGATTCTCGCTGTCATGAGTCACATACCCGGGTTACTGGTCAGCGTTCGGTCGGCTGAAGAAGTGCAGGCCGCACTCGCCGGTGGGGCCGATCTGATTGATGTGAAGGAGCCGGCCCGCGGGCCGCTCGCGCCGGCCGAGGCCGAAGTGGTCTCAGCGGTAATAGAAGCGGTTGCCGGTCGCGTACCGGTGAGCGCGGCTCTGGGCGAATGGACGGCCAACGCTCTTACGGAAGCCCACTGGCACCTGGAACTGAAACTGGATTACGTGAAGTGGGGGCTGGCGGGCTATGCGCCGGTGGTTGGCTGGGGCGAAGACTTGCTCGATACTCGTCGCCAGCTTCCCGTTGGCATGGAAATGGTTGCAGTTGCGTATGCGGACTGGGAACGGGCCAAGTCGGTGCCGCCGGCGGAACTGGTGAAGTTCGCCAAGCGGTTCCGCTTCAAAGCGTTCCTTCTCGACACTTGGGGCAAGGACGGCAAAACACTCCTGGACTTCATGACACCTGCGGAAGTGGCGGAGATGGTGGAAAGCCTCAAGCGAGTGTATACCACCGTGGCGATTGCGGGATCGCTGCGGCCCGAACATGCCAAACTGCTGAAGGCCGCCGAGCCAGACTTCTTCGCGGTGCGAACCTCGGTTTGCGCGGCGGGCAAACGCGATGGCGTAATCGACGAAGCGCGTGTGAAGAAGTGGAAAGAAATGATTGAGGGCTAACACGCGGTGAACACCGATCCGTTTATCTCGCTCGTGATCGAAGTACTCAACCTGATGCACCCGCGTTTCGCCGCGGCGCACGGTCGAGCGTACACCGCGGAAGAGGCTGAGGAACCGCCCGCCGCCCGCAAATTCCGCGAACGCTCGTTCCTGATGGAGTTCTACCACGAGTTCCGCCGGCTGTGGGATAAAGCCGCTCCGGTGCGGCGTGGCCTTGGGCACGTCGTGGTGCAAGGTGATCCCGATTCGCCATCGCGGCAGCCCGATCTCCTGTTCTGGAAGCTCGGCGAGCAGGGCGAAGCGGATCGCCGTCTGGGTGCAGTCTCACTCGCGTTCCGCACCAATCCGGTTGCGGTCGCGGCAGATTGGAAGCTCCTCGCACGCTTTCACAATGAGCTTGGCTACACTTATGCCGTGTGCGTGATGATTGGCTCTGCGCGCGAAGCGGAACCGGAGCCACCATCGCCACCGCCCGGCGTGCAAACCATCATGTTCGATACCGATTCGTGGCAAGTTACACCGACTGAGTGAAGCACGAGGTTCTTAGCATGCGTCAACTTCTTCTGGCTCTTCTCACGCTTGCGGTGGGAGCGATTCCTTTGGATGCGATCTCTCAACAGCCGCCGCCGGAACCATCGAAGGATGATGTGGCGCTGAGCGACTTGTTCCGCAACTGGCTCACCGAAGAGTTTCAGAATCACCCGCTGTATGCGACGCAGCAAGGCAACCACGAACACGACGATCGCCTGGATGATCTTTCGCCCGCGGCCCGCAAGAAAGATCTCGAACGCACACGCGGTTGGTTAACACGCCTGCCCAAAGCCGTGAATCGCGAACAGCTCTCGCCCGGCAGCCGGATCGATTACGACATCTGGAAGCACGCTCTGGAATACTCGTTGTGGTCCGCCGAGTTCGATAACCGTTATGAGTTCGATCCTCGCGTGTATGGCGAGTACATGTCTGACAGCGTGTTCGTGCTACTCACGCAATCCACATTGCCGCGCGAACGCAATGTTGCGAACGCCGCGAAGCGGATCGCGTTTGTTCCGAAGATCGTGGCCGCTGCGAAGGCGAGCCTGAAGAACCCGCCAAAGGAGCTTACCGAAGTCACCATCAAGCGGAATTTGGGTGCGATCGCATTCTTCGAGAAAGATATTTACGCGATTGCCGGCGAAACTCCTGGTAGCGAACCACTGGCGACGCCGTGCCGCGAAGCCGTTGCGGCACTCAAAGATTATCAACGCTGGATGGAAACCGAATTACTCCCAAAATCCGATGGGCAATGGCGACTGGGCAAGGAGAAGTTTGCGAAGAAACTGGAACTGGAACTCCAGGCGGGGCTATCGGCTGATGAAGTGTTGCAACTGGCCGAGGGCGAAGCGGAGCGTGTGGAACGCGAGATGTGGTATGTCGCGAAGCAGTTGTGGTCCAAGCTCTTCCCCGGCAAGGTCGTCCCACCCGACGACGCAACCGGCCGGCGATTAACCATCAAGCTCGTTATGCAAGAACTCGGCAAAGATCATGGCAAGCCCGAAGATCTCGTGGCCGATGCACGCAAAACGGTGGACCGGATCAAAACATTCATCCGCGACAAACAGATTCTCACGCTTCCGGACCCGGACACATGCAAGATCGTCGAGATGCCCGAGTTCCAGCGTGGCTTTTCCTTGGCGTATCTGAACCCCGCCCCGCCGCTCGATCCCAAGGCCGATAGCCTTTATGCCGTCGCGCCGCCGCCAAGTGGCTGGAGTGCGGAGCGAGTGGAAACGCTTCTGCGGGAATACAACACGCCCATGCTGCAAGTGCTAACAATCCACGAAGCCTACCCAGGGCACTATGTACAACTGGCATACTCCAACCGGAATCCTTCGCTCGTGCGGAAGGTGCTGTCGGCGGGCACATTCGCCGAAGGTTGGGCGGTGTACACCGAGCAGATGATGCTCGACCAGGGATATGGCGAGGGCGATCTCTCGCTGCGATTGCATCAGTTGAAGTTCTATTTGCGTGCGGTGATTAACGCGATTCTCGATGACCGAATGCACTGCACGGAGATGACCGATGCCGAGGCGAAAGAACTTCTGATGGAGCGCGGCTTTCAGACCGAGGCCGAGGCAGTCGGGAAGATCTCACGCGCCAAGCAGAGCAGCACGCAGCTATCAACGTACTTCGTCGGTCGCACCGCGTTCTATCGCTTGCGGCAGGATGTGCAGCGCAAGCAAGGCGACAAGTTCCATCTGGGCAAGTTTCACGAAGCCGTTCTCAGTCACGGCACATTGCCGGTAAAGTATCTGCCGGAACTGGTCAAGTAACGCGCTGGCGTGTTTGCACAGTGAAAGAGCGATCGATGGTTGCGGCCACCTGCGGGGCGGCTTCTGGCGTCTTCGGTTTGCGATTGGGAGCGAACAGAAGCGGCATCGCCAGAAGCATGGTGGCCAGTCCAAATGCGACAGCCATCAGGAACGAGTGCCCACGGGTGAACTGCAAGATCGCCCACAAGGCCACGAACCACACCACGAAGTGCAGCAAATTGATGAATAACGCCAGGAAGACCGTGCCCCGGCTGGGCACATACAACACGCCAAGTTGATCCGCCTGCACGTAACGACTTCCGCCCGCCTCGACAAATCGCCGCCCGTCGGGCGTATTCGCGTAGCTCATGCCATCTTTGTTCAGCATGGCATTGAACCGCACGGGTTCCGCTTCCGGTGTTGGCTTCACCATAATGGCGGCGGTCATGTATGACGCGTTGTTAAGCGTGAATGCATCAATGGTGCCCGCTTCGAAGAAGGTATTGGACTTGGCACCCACGCCGCGAGTGAACTTCACTCGTTTCTCGGTTGGCTTGCCGGCGGCGTCCTTCTTGAGCTTTCCACCCGCGGCCGATTCCCACCGAATGGCTTCCAGTTCATCGAACTTGCGGGTTTCGTAGGGCGCAAACTCAAAGAAGGTGTCGTATCGGCCGGGGCTTCCTTGATCGATCCGCACCCACATGGTGAGAAACAACCCGACCAAGAGTGCCGCGGCGAACGCCCGAATGGGGAGCTTTTCGGCCGGGGCTTGATAAAGATAGGCTTGCGCAACAAGGCCACCGCCGAGAAACACCGCGAACAACACAAGTGTTACTAACACAAGAATGAGCAACAGCGTCACGATGAGGCCCCGGCGAGAATGTGTGATCGAAGAAAGCCTACCGCCAGTTGGAGCGGTCGGCTACGCCATCCGCAACGCCATTCGCAGACGCTTACACCCTTCCCGGCTCGCCGCAATGGGATAAGGTAGCGTGATTCCTCCCCGCAACGGAGTTGGTCATGGCCAAGATTAAGGTTAAGAACCCCGTCGTCGAAATGGACGGCGACGAAATGACGCGAATCATCTGGCAGAAGATCCGCGAGAAGCTCATCCTCCCGTATCTGGATATCGATCTAAAGTACTTCGACCTCGGCATCGAGCACCGCGACGCGACCGACGACCGCGTGACTTTTGATTCGGCCGAAGCCACCAAGCAGTACGGCGTGGCAGTGAAGTGTGCGACCATTACCCCCGACGAAGCGCGGGTGAAAGAGTTCAACCTGAAGCGGATGTATCCGTCGCCGAACGGCACCATTCGGAACATTCTCAACGGCACCATCTTTCGCGAGCCGATTGTGTGCTCGAACGTGCCGCGGTTGGTGCCGCACTGGGACAAACCCGTTGTGGTCGCCCGCCATGGCTTCGGCGATCAATACAAGGCGAGCGAGATTCTCTTCGATAGACCCGGCACGGTGAAGCTGATTTACACACCGGCTGATGGTAGCCCGCCCATCGAGAAGGAAGTGTTCAAGGCTCCCGGCGGCGGTGTGACGATGGCGATGTACAACCTGGACGATAGTATTCGCGGCTTCGCGCGGGCTTGCTTCAATTATGGCCTCGGCCGCGATTACGCCGTCTATCTTTCCACGAAGAACACGATCTTGAAGATCTACGATGGCCGGTTCAAGAACCTGTTCCAGGAAGTGTTCGATGCGGAGTTCAAAGCGAAGTTCGACGCGAAGCAACTCACGTACGAGCACCGGCTGATCGATGATATGGTCGCGGCCAACATGAAGTGGAGCGGCGGTTATCTGTGGGCGTGCAAGAACTACGATGGCGACGTGCAGAGCGACACCGTGGCCCAGGGTTACGGCTCACTTGGCCTCATGACCAGCGTATTGATGTCGCCAGACGGCAAGACAGTGGAATCGGAAGCGGCCCACGGCACAGTCACGCGGCACTATCGCCTGCATCAGCAGGGGAAGCCCACCAGCACCAACCCCATCGCCAGCATCTACGCCTGGACACGCGGATTGATCTATCGCGGCAAGATGGATGGCACGCCGGATGTGGTGAAGTTCGCCGAGACCATCGAGAAAGTGTGCGTGGATATGGTGGAGAGCGGGAAGATGACGAAGGATCTCTCGCTACTGATCGGCGACAAAGCCCCGCACCTGACCACCGATGGATATCTGGACGCAGTAGACGCCGAGTTGAAGAAGCGAATGGCGTAGCAATCGAGCGAGCGGGGATTCTATCCCTGCTCTGCCACGTTACGGTAACGGTCGCGGTGCGGGGGCAACCTCTCGCGCCGGCGGCTGGGTCTTCGCCTTCAGATCGCCGACAATTGCGACACGGAAGCCGCGCGAGGCGGACGGCACACCGTCAATTTTCGCCAAGCGAGTTGCGGAACGGCTCAGCCAAGGGGACTCCTGGATGTGCCCGCCGCGGAGGACTGCCTCGCCGGACGACAGACGCTGGCACAGCTCTTGGACGTTGCCCAGCATGTCGAACAGACCGAACGGATTCGCAGTCTTGCCGCCGCAAGAATGGACCTTACGCCCGCCATTCATGGAGGTCCATTCCGCAACATTGAGTTGCACGGGATCATCCCCTGTATACCACAGCGTCGTTGTTCCCGCCCGGCAGGCGTACTCCCGCTCGATCTCGGCCGGCAACCGATAGGTGCGACCTTCCTTTTTGCTCAACCAGCGGCAGAAGGCCTCGCCATCCGCCGTAGTGATCAACACGACGGGATGGTCGTCCTCCGCAGCGAACAGTGGGTTCTGCCAGGTGTATTCGGGCCGCTGCATCTTCTTGTACGACCCCATCGTGGGCTTATCCTCGAGCATCGAGCCTCCCTTGCCGCTGGATTCCGCATCGGTCTTGTAGCCCGTCTCCTTGACGAACTGCCGGAACTGACCGACGGTCACTTCCATCGTGCCCATGAAGAAACTATCAGTAATCCGCGATCGCCGTGGGGGGTTCTCTACCCTGGCAACTTGCTTGCCCCAGTCCGTGCTGTTCTCCAGGATCACCTTCATTTGCTCATCCGTGGACCCCATGATGAACTCGCCGGGCGGGATGAGCCGCAGCTTCATTCCGATGCTGTTCTCGAACTCGACCGGCACGCCGAGGTGTTTCGCCCACGCCTCCTGGTGTTCCTTCGCCTTCGCCGCGTCGAATGGGGCGACGGCCGGCGGCGGGGTTGGCCACACGCTCTGCGGCAGTCGCCACAGGCGCAGGTCGTAATCGCCAGCGTCATAGATTGTATCCTTGCCGCTGGCCGCTTGTTTCATGCCACCTGCGGTAAGAAAGTGCCGGCCGTCCGGGAGAAGTTCCAGGCTGTTCACGATGAGTTCGGCATCCGTGAAACGCGCGACCTCCTTGCCCTTATTCAGGGACCAGACGCGCAGGGTGCCGTCCTGGGCACCGCTGAGGAAGTGTTCGCCGTCCGGCAGGAAGCGCAAACCTCCGACGTAATGGCTGTGCCCCTTGAATTCCTGAAGCTGCTTCCCAGTTCCCACGTCCCAGAGCTGAATCGGATAATCACCGTCGATGGGTATCGCGACCAGCAGCTTGCTGCCGTCCTTCGACAGCGCGATATTGCGAGCTCCTCCGGCTCCGGCTTGCCCTCCTCTGATTCGCCGAACCATTTCGCCTTTATCCAGGTCCCACAACTCGCACCTGCCTCCGTAAAGGCCCAGCAGCGCTTGTTTGCCATCGGGAGTGATGGCGATGCCCAGGACAGACTTGAAGTCCAGTGGGATCTTCTTGATGAGTTTGCCTAAGGGTAACTCCCAGATGCAGATAAAATCGTCGTCGTGCGCGCCCGTGATGGCTCGCTTGCCGTCCGCGGAGATCGCCAGGCCCCAAGGCATGGCGCTGTGCTCATTGCTGCTTGCCTTCAATTTCATCGCATTCAGGTCCCAAAATGCGATCGAACCCGTACTGCTCACGACAGCACAATCTCCCGCAGGGGTGACGGCGGCGGCGAAGCTGTTTACCTTCAAAGTCTCACGGTGAACCGGCTTCCCTCCTGTCGCGTTCAGCTCCCAGACAACAAAGTTGTTCGGCGTGGGAAAGGCGGCAACCGACAGGGCGCGGCGCCCATCCGCGGATACGCCAAGGCACACCACCGGGGATCGATGCACCGACTCGAATCGGCTGACGAGAGTGAATTGGTCCGCGACTCCTGTGTCGGGCTTCGGCGGCGCTTTCTTCACTCGCCGCGACATCCACAGGTCGGCTCCCCCCTGTCCGCCAGGGCGGTTGGACTCGAAGTAGAGGGTGTGAGTCAAAGCATGATAGAACATGCGCGCGTTGCGATTGCCGTCGTTGATCGCCGCGGGAAGGAGTTCGATATTGCCCCAGCGCTTGTCAGCTTCATTCCAGGCGGCGAAGCCGATCGCGGTATCGCTGGAACTGAGCAAGACGGTTTTCCCGGAATCGAGAGCTTGGAATCGGCTTCCTTGGTGATCGAAAAGCTGCTCCGGTTTCGACCAGGGGTCGTTGACCGACGGGCGCTTGCTAATCCAGCAATGGAACAAGCCGCCTCGGTTCGACACGAACGACAACTGCCGGCCGTCGTCTGAAAGAATTGGCGCAGTATCCTGGGCTGTGGAGTTGATCACAGCTCCGAGATTAACGGGATTACCCCAGGGAGCATCTCTGGAGGTCCTCGTCGCTATCCAAATATCTGTGTTCCCCTGACCAACCGGCCGCGCCGAACTGAAAACCAGCGTGCGTCCATCTGCGGACATCATCGCCCCCCACTCGAACGTTTTGGAGTTGATCGGCGCGCCGACATTGACCGGCGCGGACCAATCTTCCTCGACACTCGAGCGCGTGCATTGCCAGAGGTCGTAGGCGCCCAATCCGCCCGGCCGATTTGACGAGAACAGCAACGTCAGCCCATCCGCGGAGACCCAGGGACTGCCGTCCGCGCTGGCGCTGTTGATCTTGGGGCCAAGGTTGATTAGCTCGGTCCATTCGTACTCGTCGGACGTGAGAATGGTCGCGACGGTGGTGTCATGCTCGGCAACCGGCGGGCTCGGTGGCAGTTTCTTGATCTCGATCTTGCCGGTGTCGGCGGGGTCGGTCTTGCCGGTGTCAGTGGGGTTTGACCGTTGCGAGTTGTATGCCAGGAGCGCGACGCCGAACATGACCAGCGGAACAAGCAGGATCATGCCGAGTGCCGCGGCGACCCACTTCCATCGTTTAGGTCGTCGTGGTTTGCCGCCCGGAATGCGGGAGTAGTCGGTCAGCACCCCGTGGGCTTTTAATTGTGTCTCGCAATCCGCCAGCAGATCGGCCACTTCTCGACTGGTCTGAATGCGGTCGTGGGGTTCTTTTTCATGGAGTTTCTCGACGACGCGGCACAGCCATTCGGGAACCTCGGGAATCACTTCGCGGATCGGCCGCGGGGTGTCCTCAACGACACGCTTGAGCACCGCGAGCGTGTTACTGGCACGAAACGGCGGGCGACCCGTGCACATCACGTACAGCACACTGCCGAGGCTGAATAGATCCGCCCGGTGATCGAGCGTCTCCCCTTTTGCCTGTTCCGGGGCCATATACATCGGTGTTCCGGCCACGACGCCGCTACGGGTCAGGCTGGCATCGTCGGCGGCGCGGGCCAGGCCGAAGTCGGTGAGCTTGACGTTTCGGTGCGGGCCGGCGTCGATGAGGATGTTCGACGGCTTGATGTCGCGGTGAATCAGTCCCTTCTCGTGGGCCGCGGCAAGCCCTGCGGCGAGTTGCCGACCGATACGGAGAATCTCGGGGAGTTCCAGCGGGCCGGTGCGATCAAGTTGCTGTTGGAGCGTTTCTCCTGGCACGAACTCCATGACGAGGTGCGGCAGCGGTTGTTCCTCGACCGCGTGCACCTGCACTACGTTCTCGTGCCGGACCGCGGCCGACGACCGGGCTTCCCGCAAGAAACGCTTGCGTGCGGGTGATGTGGCTGCCATCGACGGGGCCATCACCTTGACCGCGACGACCCGTTGGAGCACGTTGTCGAACGCTCGAAACACCACGCCGAACCCGCCCTTGCCGAGCACCTGGAGCACCTCGTAGTGCCCGATGCGGCCGAGCGAGTCCGGCCGGACGGACGGCGTGAGGAACGCGAGGGCGTCGTCGGTGTCGTCGTCCTCGGCACGATCGCCATGCGTGTAGGTCGGGCCATCACCGGGTTCGGCCCCCGGTGCCCGGTACGCCCCTGTGTGGGCGTGGTCCGGTTCGGGAAGGCTCGCCAGCGGGCGTTCGAGGAAGCCACTCGCCGCATCGTGTGCCGCAAGCAAGCGTTCGACTCGCCGTTGGAGTTCCGCATCGGTGGCGCAGGCCGCCACCACGAACGCAGCCCGCTCGGTTGGGTCGGTCTTCTCCAAGGCGGCGGCGAAGATCGTCTCGTCTGTCATGGCAGGAATCCCGGCAGGAGAGCGGACACCATCAATGCGAGAAAACGGTGCAAGTTGGCTCACGAAAAGCGATGAGGGAATAACCCACGTCATCACGGGTGTGGCTCGCCCGCTACCTGTTGGTACAGCCATGCCCGGCTGTAGGTCCAGTAGCGTTTGGCCGTGGCGGGCGAGATGTCGAGCGCCTCGGCTGCTTGTTCGATGGTCAGGCCGACGAAGTACCGGAGTTTCACCAACTCGGCCTTCTGCGGGTGGAGGACAGTGAAACGATCGAGCGCCTCGTCGAACGCAATGAGGTTTTCAGAAGGTTCGGGAGCGGCGATGGGAAGTTCGGCCGCGTCGTGGCGAACAAGCCCACCGCCATGCCTGGCTGCCTGCTTCCGGCGGGCGGAATCTACCAAGATGCGACGCATTGCTTCGGCTGCGGCAGCGAAGAAATGACCACGGTGGTCGAAGGGCTGTTCACCACCAAGGCGGAGGTAGGCTTCGTGGACGAGAGCCGTTGCGTCGAGCGTTTGACCGGGAGCTTCGTGGGCGAGGCGAACGGCGGCGAGTTTTCGCAGTTCGTCGTATACGAGTGGGAGTAACTCTGCGGCCGCGGCTGCATCGCCTCTCTGAATGGCCTTGAGAACGCGGGTAAGCTCGCTCATAAGCGCCAGAATAA
Source organism: Gemmata sp. (assembly GCA_041740855.1). Classification (GTDB taxonomy): domain Bacteria; phylum Planctomycetota; class Planctomycetia; order Gemmatales; family Gemmataceae; genus Gemmata. The sequence continues at coordinate 80,791 of JBGSLF010000144.1, read as the reverse complement.
ACCACAACGTCGCGTCGGGCAACGTGTCACAGGATCTCGCTGAGAGCGTCGGCCAACCGGTCAATCTCGCCTTCGGTGGTGTAAAAGTGGTGGCTCACGCGCAGAAGCTTGCGGTCTGGTCGTTCGATGACCGGGATCTCGATGCGGCGATCCCAGAGTGATTTTCGTAGTGCAGGGGCATTCACTCCCACAGGCAGGTTGAAGGCCGTCATCGCACCGTGAAGGCCGCGTGTGGGCGGCGTGGCGAGTGACAGACCCGTGTCACCGATCACCCTGCGTGTGTATGTCGCCAGTTCGGCGATGCGAGTACGAACGGCGTCCCACCCGAGTTGCGTCTGAAATTCCACTGCGGCCGGCACCGCGAGCCACGGGCAGAAGTCGCGGGTTCCTTCGAACTCCAGAAAGCGAATGCGCGGAGTGGAGCCGTAGCCATCGCGGGCGTCTGGCCCGGCGGATTTCGTCACTTCACCGATCGGATACTTATCCGCGTGGTAGCCCCACGACACATGCAGTGGTTGCAACCGATCCTCATTCCCTGGCCCGATCACCAGAAACCCCGCCCCGCTCGGTGCCAGCAACCACTTGTGCAAGTTGGCAGCGTAGAAATCAGCCCCGATATCTTGGATATCGAGCGGCAGCATGGCGGGGGCGTGCGCGCCATCCACAACCGTGATCACGCCACGCTTGCGGGCTTCCGCACAGAGTTCCTTCGCGGGCAACACTAGCCCGGTTGGCGACAGAACGTGACTGAAGAACAACAGGCGGGTTCGCGGTGTGATGGCCTTGATGGTGGCGGCCACGATCTCGCCCGGATCGGTCGCCATCGTGGGAAGCGGGAACGTGCGAACGCCCAGCGCTTGCCGTTGCGCAGCACGCTCCCAGCACCAAACCATCGCGCCGTATTCGTGGTCGGTCATTAGAATCTCGCCGGGCGTGGCAAGCTTCAACCCGGATGCGACCAGATTAATCGCCGCAGAAACATTCGTCGTAAACACCAGTCGATGGGCGGCGCAGCCGAGAAACGCAGCGGTTCGCTCGCGGGCTTCCCAAAGCAGCGGCGGCGCTTGGCGAACATAGAAATCGGTTGGGCCAGCCGCGAGGCAAGCGCGAAGTTCGGTCACGCGATCGAACACCGGCCGCGGCAGCGGGCCGAACGAACCGGTGTTCAGCATCGTCACTGTTGGATCGAGAAGCATCTGTGCTCGCGCTTGTTCCCAGTTGGGCGTGCGGGCCGGAATTCTGGCGGGTTCGCTCGTCATGACACCACTCGTGTGATTATTGATGAGTATGGTGTAGGATTCTGGAGGCGGTCGGGAGCGGACTGCATGAGCCAGAATGCTACCAGTAAAGCGGGGAATGGGTGTTATGGAGGCGAGCCGAGCTAACGTGCTGTTGGCGACGACGCGAGACTTGCGGCCCGTGGTTCACGCCTGGCTCGAAAGGGACTTGCATGGCCCTCCGCTGGAATACACGCGTGCGTTTGTTGACCTGATGTTCGCGTTCGTCTCCGCTCGCCTGGGTGCCGCCGACGATGCCGCCAAACTGGTGGAAGCCGCCCGCAACATTCTCATTCCTCCGGCTACCGATGTGCACGGCCGATTGTTCCAGATGTTCCGTTATCGGATCGAAGATGTACTTGCGGGCCGATCAGCAATCCGGCCATTCCCGCCAGAAATGTTGCTCGTTGCTGAGTCGCGCGATCGCCGCACGGTGCGAAGCCAGGCATACACCATTCAAGTTGTGGAATCCGGTTCGCGAATACTCGACCCGCTTGGCCTCACGAACCCTTATAGTCAGTGGACTTCAGTCACATCTGGAGTTGGTGAACTCACAGAACTGACACGCGAAGAGAACCCAGAGCGATTGGCCGAGGGCATCCGCCGGCTACTGGATGAATCGCACTCGTTAAGCCAGCAGATCAAGCTCGAATTCTGGGAATGCCTGCTTCCGCTCACCGAACAAGTGGGCGATCCGTTCACGGCGGAGTTGCTGTTCCGTTTGCCCGGCGAGATTCTGCCGATCCTGTCGTTACCACCCAAACGGCGACAGGATCATCAGCCCGCGTTCCGCGTGCTAGCGCGGGCCTATGATCGCGCGGCGGCTTTGGCCGAAGGCGAGTTCTTCCCGCCGCTTTTGCAAGCGTGCGTGGCTCTGATGCGCAATAGCTGGACGCCCGCCGACCGCTACCAGGCCGTTGCAGACTTGGGTTGGCCGCTGTTTCGCTGGCTCAACACGTTGAACGCACGCGACGAAACCGCGGAGTTTCTCTACGAGACTCGCGAACTTTGGCCGAAGCCACTCGAATACACACCCGATCGTGATAGCCCGATTGAAGAAGCACGCGAACATGCGATTCGGGCGAATCTGATTCGCACGGTACTGGCCACGGTTAGCAATGGAATGGATGGGCTACTCGGGTCGCTCGTGGAGGTGGAGAAGCTATTGCTTGCGCCCGCATCGGGGCGATCGAACTTGTGGCTCCGAACGCCACGCAAAGTGATCGCCGATTGCGCGATCGCCCGGCTGTTGCGCACACAGGGTGAATGCCCGGAGCGCATTCGCCACATCTTTTCGCGGCTGGCTCCGGTTGGGAACGCTTTCACCACAGCGGCTTACTATTCTCGCATTCACCTGGAGATCGCCGATTCCATCTTGTTAGCGATTCCGAAGATGCCGGTAGCCTGAACATCGCCATTGCAGGCTTCATTGCAGAGTACCCGTGCGTTATCAATTCTCGCTGAAGTCGAAGCGAGTCGCGTTATCGCGGCCGAGTGGGTCTTTCACGAACTTGCGCGAACACACCATGCACAGATCGAAGCGAAGCTTTTGCGACGACTGGAGTAACTCGGGTGCCTCTTGTTCGCCGTCTTCGATCTCGCTCAGGAGTTGCGCCATTTCTTCGACATGGTCTGTATCCAGATCTTCGTCGGTAAGGCGAGCCGGATCCGTGGCCGCGTATGCTTCGATCTTCACGACATATCGGGCTGTTCCATCCGGGAGATTCTTGCCGCAGATGTCGCAAGAGAAGTGCAACATGACCGTGGGTTCCTCCAGGCTGATCGGGGCCGCCATGCGAACCGGAGAGGCGGTTGCGTGCGCGGTGGCGGTCATGCGAGTAGGGCGTGAGGAGAGTGACCGCCGTAAACAATCCTGATACATCCACAAATCACAGTTTTGGCTGGCACTGTCAAGCGGAATTCCACTTCTCAACTTGTGGGGTCGGTTTGCCTGTTGCCCGGAAAAGTCCTCCGAACCGAATGTAAAATTTCCCTGGACATTCTGCCGATATGCCGGCGGGTCATCGTGGGCACACGCGCTTCCGCGGTTTTCCCCCGCGAGCAACTGTTGCGAAAGCATGCGGCGTTCACACGGATTTCTTGCGAATGATGATGCGGGCCTTTCGCTGTGCCTCTTTCCGCTTCATTCCGAAACCGTAATTGGCACGACCTGTGCATTAACTTATTTCGCTCTCACAACGCGGCCGGTGGCGAAGAATAACCGGCCCCACTGTGATAGCTCGCATCACACACATACTTCCCCCTGACGACTTGGGCACGCCCCCGAGTCGGGCATGCCCCCCAACCCGTCCGATTGCATATTCCCCGCGGCCGGCGGCTCACTGAGCTTGCCGGCCCGCATCGTTTCCACGCCACTGGATTCACGCCAGCAGACGGCACAGATGGAATTGCCGGCAGGCGCGACATGCGAATGCGTGTGGAATCGCCCGCCCACTGTTTCGCCCATCATTCCCGCCAATCTTCCGGTCCGATATCCCAAGCGGCGAGCCGCAAGGATGCGATGCACTCTGCCGGTCTGGCTCGTTGGATTCGACCGGACAACAGCAAGGAGGCGACAATGACGACTCGATGGGGAGCGCCCGTACTCGCGGCCGCGCTTCTGGCACTTTCTGCTGGCCCTTCCGTATTTGCCGGTCATATCGGGGCGACCCGTTATTCCGCCAATACCTGCCCCGCGTGCCCCGATCAAACCAACTTCCGCGCAGGTTGCGGCTGCGAAACCGAAGTGGTGCTTCGCCCCGTAACTCGCACCGTTTACTGCGATGAAATTCGCACCTGCTACAAGACCATCACGGAAACCGCACACCGCCAAGTAACCGAAACGGTGCTTCGCCCACACTGCGAAACCGTGATGAAGGAATGCCGCCACACCGTGACCAAGCCGGTGTATGAAACCACGCACAAAACCATCACGGAAACCGTGTGCCAGAAGGTCTGCGACACCGTGATGCAGGAGTGCCGCAAGACGGTGAATGAACGCGTGTGTGAAACGCATTACAAGGAATGCGTGATCAACAGTTGCAAGCAAGTCTGCGAAGCAGTTACCACGAACCACTGCTTCCAGGTGTGCAAGCCGGTATGCGAGACGTTTGTGAAGGAATGCCACCGCGAAGTCTGCAAGCCGGTCACCGAAACGCTTTACCGCGACTGCGTGCGAACCGTGTGCAAGCCGGTAACCGAAACGGTGATGAAAGATTGCGCCCGCGTGGTGTGTCGCGATGTCACGGAAACGGTTGAACAAGAAGTGTGCCGCACCATCTGCGAGCCATGCACCACAACCAAGACCGTGTGCAACAAGGTGCCGGAAGTCGCATGCGAGACGATTTGCATTCGCGGGCGGCTCCGGTTGGAACGCGTGCCCGTGTATGAGTGTGTGTTCGACCCTTGCACCTGCACCACGGTTCAGAAGAAAGTTCGCTCGCGGCTCCGCCTCGTTCGCGAACCGGCCCGCACGGAAACCCGCCAGGTCATTCGCTACAAGCGCGTGATCGAGCACATTCCCGTGACCACAACCGTGGTTCGCAAGATTACGGAAAAGGTTCCCGTAACTGTGACTCGCAAAGTGGAGACCGTCGTTTACGAAAAAGTCCCGGTTACCGTGACTCGACAAGTGGCGACCACAGAAGTGGTGCAGGTGCCATACACCGTTACCAAGATGGTGCGTGAGACGAAAACCGATCTCGTGCCAGTGAGTGTTCGCCGCAATGCGCAGGGTGCGTATGTGAACGCTTCCGATCTGGCGGGCGAAGCCGCAGCGCGGGCGGCAGGCGGGGCCAATGTGGTTGGCGGCGGCACCGGTGCGTTGGGCGATCCGAATGCCGCGACCTTCGACACTGATGCAGCGGGGCGGGTGTTTGTCGAAGGGCTTTCCGTTACGAAAGCCATCACGCAGCACGTTACCCGCACGGTGCCGGTCTCGGAAGTTCGCAGTGTGCCGTACACCGTGGTGAAAATGGTGCCGCGGGAAGTCGTAACCATGGTGCCCACACGAGTCACCCGGATGATTCCCACCGTGGTGACCAAGGTTGTGCCGGTTACGACTTGCCGCATGGTTACCGAAGAGATCGTGAAGATGGTGCCGACGAAGGTGACCACAATGCGCCCAGAGACGGTCACGAAATGCCTACCGGAAACGGTAACGCGTCAGGTGCCGTACACCACCACCGTGAAAGTGGCGAAGACGATCACGGAAACCGTGCCCACCGTGGTGCGCAAGTCCACCTCGGGCGGATGTAACAATGGCTGCGACAATGGCTGTGCCTCTGGTTCGGCTTGCGGGTCAACCTGCGGCACCGCATGCACACAGTGCTGCACGGGTTTTGCGGGCCGATTGCGGTGCATGTTGAACAACCCATGCCGCCCGCGACCGATCCGCGATCTGTTTAGCCGCCTGTGTGCGGAACGCCTGGCGTGCAATCCGTGCCCGCCTGCTCCATGCGCGGTGCCTTGCCCAACACCTTGCCCGGAACCGTGCCCACCCGTTGTGGCCAAGTAACGGCACGCCGATTGCCATTGCGAAGCCCACGGACCGATCAGTCCGTGGGTTTTGCGTTTGAATCCGTCGCTGCGGGCGTTGTACTCTGGAGTAAATGCCACAACTGGGAGAATGTCTGTGAGAAAGTCGCCGTTCATGTCGTTTGTTGCATCTGTCGCGATGATGGCGATGGGCACACTGGCCGCCGTCGGTCAAGACCCAAAGGCACCGGAGCCGGAAACGCTTCCGCCGGCACCCAAGTCCGATCCGAAGTCCGTCCACATCTCGAACCCCAAGATGCCTGGCCTTATCATGGAGGTGCGCCCCGACAAAACCCGCCGCGTGCTGGTGGCCACCGAGGTTTGCCTGCGTGAAGGCGCACTGGAATTGTTCCTGTGCAAGAAGGGGACCAAAGAACACGAGGCGGTGCTAAGCACGACAGTGGACGCGGAGAAAATCCACGAACTCTTGTTGCTCGCCGGGGCGGAAACGGGCAAGCCCACGCAGTTCGTCGATCCCAAAACCGAGCAGGCGCAATACAAGCCCGCCACTGGCACGAAACTCAACGTACTCGTGCATTACAACAAGGACGGCAAAGGCTTCACCCACCCCGCGCAGGATTGGATCTGGGACACGAAGAAGAAAGCCGCCATGGAACATAGCTGGGTATTCTCCGGCAGCATCGTGATTACCGATCCATGCACCGGAAAGAAGTTCTACGGTGCGAATAGTGGCGACATCATTGGAATCTCGAACTTCCCCTATTCGATGCTCGAACTCCCGGTCGAGATTACCAAGGACGATGCCCAACTCACGTACGAAGCGAAAACCGAAAAGATCCCGCCGCTTGGTTCGAAAGTGTGGATGATTCTCGAACCATTGATCGAGAAAAAGTAAACCGAGCGGTTGAGCCATCGCGGCGGGAGTGGCAAAGCACACGAGAACGCCCGAACGTCGTTGCAAACGACGCCGGTCTCGGATAACCTTTCCTTCAAGAAAGTCGCAAACCCTTCGTGGGGTCGCGTCGTTCTATCATGTGAATCGCTTCCTGCCGTCGACGTTTGCTCCGTCGATGGCTCCCGTCTGCAGAGGATTTCATGGCCATTCCAACCACCTGCCCTGGGTGTGCGGCTGTTTTCGAGGTGCCAGATAATCTGGCTGGCAAAACCATTCGCTGCACCTCGTGCAAAGCCCAAATGAGTGTTCCCGCCGCAGGCGCGGGCGGTTCTCCAGGAGCCGGCAAGAAGCCCTTTGGGTGGGCTAACGGTGCGCCCGCCGGTGCTGCGAAAGCGGCTGTCGACGACGATGATATTCCCGTGGTGACGCCGTCGGGCGCAGCCAAGCCCGCAGCTGTTGCCAAACCGGTCGCCAAACCTGCAGTTGCCAAGGCGACGCCGGTCGAACAAGCCAAGCCGAAACCGGCTCCGGCCAAGGCCGCACTCACGGCCAAAACTTCGTCCGCCAAGAAAACGCGTGACGACGATGACGATGACGACGATGATGATGATGCCCCAAAAGCCAAGAAAAAGAAGAAGAAGCCAACCGCCGACAACAGCGGCATGTTCCTGCTTATTGGCGGCGGTGTGCTCGGTCTGGCCGCCATCGCAGGCCTCGCGTTCTTCTTGCTCTCGGGCGATGGTAAGCCCACCGAAACTGCCAAGAACGACAGCAACGCCAACGCCAACACCAATGGCAATGGCGCGAACGATCCCGGAGCTGCACCGGTTAATGTCGGTGGCGATGGCACCGATACGGGTGGCGGCATGCCCGGCGGTGGAATGCCTGGTGGCGATGGCACCGATATGGGTGGCGAGATGCCCGGCGGCGGCCAACCCGTTGGCGGCAACAACAACATGAATTTCGGCGGCGTTCAAGGCTTGGAACGGCTTGGCACGCTTGGTGCATGGGCTAACTTTACCGGCGATGGCTTCACCGCCGAGTTCCCCGGCACACCAGAGAAGCAGAATTTTCCGCAAGGGCCAATCACACTCAAAGTGACCGGTGTGGTCAAGAAGTACGACAAGGCCGTGGTCGTTATGACCATGCAAATGCCAACCGCGGCTCATGCGAACATCGCGGTCAATGCGATGGGCCAGGAGATCGCCCGCAAGCAACCCGGCAGCGTGGTCAAGCCATCAATGATTGATGGCCAACCGGCGAAGGAGATTGAGATCAAGGAAGGTGGCGGTTCTGGCGTGCTGCGCTACTTGGCAGTGAAAGACCGCGTGTACATGTTTATGGCGGGTGGCGACATCGTCAACGGCCAAACCACGATGCCGTACGATTCGATCAACCGCTTCATGAAATCGGTGAAACTCACCTACAACGGCAACGGCGGGAATGTCGCAGTTGGTGGCCCCGGCGGAATGCCAGGTGATCCAACTGCTATGCCCGAAGATCCCGGATACGATCCAGGCGGTGCGACAGATCCAAACATGCCTGTTGTCATTGATCCAACCATGCCACCCGGTGGCGATCCAAATTTCCCACCGCCCATGCCCGGCGGCGGCACTCCAGGAATGCCCACGCAACCGGGATTCCCACCCCCAGCACGCGATGTGCCCGGCAAGCTGAAAGCCAAGATTCCAACCTTCTACACCGGTGCGTTCGATGCCGAAAAGAAGGAACTCTTCGTCGTGGGCCTTCGCATGAATGGCGCGCGCCAGGCGGGGTTGATCCAACGATACAGCCTGCCTGATTTCCGCCTCATGGGCACACTGCACATTCCAAGTGTCGCGACACGAGCGGTTATCGATGCCAAGAAGGAACTGCTTTACGTTACGACGGCTCCTTCGACGATGACACAGCAGATGCTCGGCCGCGAGCAGTTCGACCGCCCGGTGCTAATGGGTGATATCGCCATCTACGATCTCGCTCAATTCCGCAGCGGGAAGATCGAAGAGAAGTCCGAATTCAAACCGATTGCGACGGTGCAAATCGGCAAGAGCATTCGCGACATCCTCTTGACCGAAGATGGGAAATCGCTCTTCGTTCTCACGCAAACGAATCTGGCACGCGGGCAAGTTCAATCGGCAGTGGTGGCCATCAACACCGCCGACCGCAAAGCGGGCAAAGCCAAAACGCTCCCCGATCCGGTATGGACGATGATCCTGGCTCCCGATGGGAAGAACATTGGCCTCGTGGGTGTGCCAACGGCCGCCAACAAAACGGCCTCACTCGCAACGCTCGACGCCGAGACACTCACGCTGATGCCGGGTGGTTCGACCCTTCCGGAAGGCGGAGCCTACGACACCGCGATATCGCGCGATGGGCGGATTGTGGTTTCGGTGCCCAAAGGCAACGACAAGGCGATGGACCTGCTGACGCTCGACCCCAGCGGGGGTGCCACGCAGGCACTTCGCCCCGGGTTGGGAAGTGTCTCGAACAACGGGTACATCGAGTTCACCCCGGATGGCAAGTTCCTGATTGCCTCATCGCAACGGCCAAGTGGCTACGTACAGGGGAACCAGGCTCCACGCCAGTGGCCCGGCTTCGATGTGTACGAGGTTTCCGATCAGGCGGCGGGTGAGAAGAAAGTTGCCTCGATGAAGATGGCGGGCAGCACCCAGGTGGGTGGCACTTTCTTGCTCAGCCCCGATAGCGAATTCATCGTGTTCAACACCGGGGCAGTTCTCAGCATGAAGGAACTGGGCGGTTCGTCTTCGCCCGGTGGTAGTGGTCCCGGTGGCCCAGGTGGACCGATCGATGTCAACGGCGGTGGTGGGTTCATTCCTCCCCCCATGCCTGGTATGGGCGGCGGCATCGAGCCGGACATTCTCGTCCCGGGTGACCCAGGCGGTGGTCCTGGCCCCGGCGGGTTCGTTCCGCCTCCGCCGATTCGCCCTGGTATTCCTGGCAATCCGGGGGTGCGTCCCGGTATCAACCCAGTGCGACCCGGTGGCAATCGGCCTCCGGGCATTCCGCGCGGTCCCGGCTAAGCGGTAGACACCGAAGCTACAAAGTAAGCCCAGCCGTTCGGAACGGCTGGGCTTTACTGTTGAGTCACTCTTGACTCTGTGTGTGCTTTACTTGGCTTCCGAATCATCTTCACGAAAACGGTAGCCGACGCCTCGCACGGTTTCGATGAGATCGTTCGATGCGCCGGCTTCCGAGAGCTTGGCTCGCAGCGTCTTGATGTGCACGTCGATCGTTCGTTCCAGCACGATCGATCCTTCGCCAATCGCGCAATCCATCAGTTGGTGCCGACTGAACGCTCGCCCTGGTTGGCGAACCAATGTTTCGAGCAGGCGGAACTCGGTGGGTGTGAGATCCAGCGGTTCGTTATTAACCAGAGCACGATGGCGAATTCGATCGACTCGCACGCCAAGATACTCAGCGACATCGCCCGGATCGGTGCGACCTTCCGCGCGGCGAAGAAGTGCTTTCACTTTGTGAAGTAGCACTTTGTTGCTAAACGGTTTGGGAACGTAATCGTCGGCACCGAGCGAATAGCCCACCACTTGATCGGTTTCCTCGGACTTCGCCGTCATCATGATGATGGGAATGTCGCGGGTCCGCTCGCCAGCACGCAATTCGCGGCACACATCGAGGCCACTCATTCCGGGCAGCATGATGTCGAGCAACACCACATCGGGCAAGAGATTCTGAGCTTTGCGCAAGCCATCTGTGCCGGTTTCCGCGATGTGGGTTTCGTAGCCTTCTTTGTTGAAATACCAGGAAAGCGACTGAGTCAGTCCGTGTTCATCCTCAACAATCAGAATCCGTGGCTGAGCCATCAGAACGTCCCTTGTGTCGAGGGCGGAAGGCAGCATGGCGGGGTTGTTCATTGTTGTGTGTTCACAGTTGTGGGAGAGCCAAGGTTTTCGGGATCAACCGAATCGACCGGTGATATAGTCTTCGGTTTGCTTCAGAGCGGGTTGCGAGAAGAGTTGCTCGGTCGGCCCCGATTCAACCAGTTTACCTTCATAAAAGAAGCCTACCAGATCCGAAACACGAGCCGCCTGCTGCATGTTGTGCGTGACGATGACGATTGTGTAGTCGCGGCGAAGTTCCTTGATCAGATCTTCGATGGCCTGCGTACTCTTCGGATCGAGCGCGCTGCATGGCTCGTCCATCAGCAGCACTTCTGGGTCCGTTGCCAAGGCGCGGGCGATGCAGAGCCGTTGTTGCTGCCCGCCCGATAACTCGAGCGCGCTGGCGTGGAGGCGATCTTTCACTTCGTCCCAAAGCGCCGCCTGCCGCAGGCATCGCTCCGCAATGGATGAAAGCCGACCGCGATCGTTCACACCAGCGACTCGCGGGCCATACGCCACATTCTCGTAAATCGATTTCGGGAACGGATTCGATTTCTGGAAGACCATACCCACGCGACGGCGGAGATCGGTCAGGTTCACGCTTCGATCATAGATATTGCTGTCGTCGAGTGAAATGGTTCCCGTCATGCGGGTGCCATCGATCAGATCATTCATCCGGTTAAGCAACCGCAGCAGCGTGGACTTCCCGCAACCACTCGGGCCAATCAGAGCCGTGACCGACCGCTCCGGGATGGCGAGCGAAACATCGAACAGTGCCTGTTTGGCACCATACCAGAAGTTCACATCTTCAATCGCGAATTTCATGGCGAGGGTGTGCGCCATGGTTGCAGCAGGGTGTTCGCTTGAGCGCGTGGCGAACGCCACACCGCCTGAGTCGGCGTCGGTAAACGGTTTCATCACGGCCTCCGGCTCCGAATCGGTTCAAGCCAAATCGCTTGCATCACAAGGTTCAGTTTTAGCTTAGGATTGTTAAGAACGTGCGAAGGACTGATGAAGTCCGGAGGCAAAGCCAGATCGCCGTTGGAGAACCCGGACACGGACGCGATTCGGGTTGACTGGCAGTTGGAGAACCCGGTCGCTGACGCAACTCGGCTCGCCGTTAAGCTGACGCATTCGGCGCAACCCGTGTAATTGCATTAGCTTTCCACCGCGAGATGAAGATTGTGCTAGCCCGGTATGTGCGATTGGCGTTAATCTTAACCTATCCTACCTTGGTTAACTCCCCGCCACTCTCCACGCGGAGTCCTCAGCGATATGCGCACCCTTACACTCGCAGCGCTCGTGTCCGTTTTTGTTTGGTTCACTCCGCCGGGGCACCAAACTCTGGCAGCGCCGCCACAACCGCCGGCAGACTTCGCCCAACCGCAATCGCCCACCAAGCCGGAGCCATTCCCGGTCAAGATGGTCGATCAGGGGCAATTCGATCCGGCATTGAAGGGGTACTACCTGCCGGAAGGCTTCCGGGTTGAAGTAGTGCTCTCGGAACCGGACACCATTAACCCCGTTGGGATGACCTTTGGCCCCAATGGAACGCTGTATGTGATGGAGTGGCGGCCAGACCCGGTGACGGGCGATCGTTGGTTCGAAGTGAAGGAGACCTTCCGATACAAGGACGGCACGACTCGCCAGGTTGCCACGATGAAGAAGTTCACCACGGATCTGGTGAAGCAATACACGTACAACGCGGCCACGGGAAAGTTTGGCTCACCCAAGGTGATTATCGCCGAGGAGTTGCCATCGACGATTCTGGCTCACGATGGCTGGCTCTACGTTACCGGTCGTGGCACGGTGCGACGCTGGCGACAGGGCGTGCAGGTTGGGATCGGTGGCCCCGGCAGCGAACGACCCGTGAACCCCAATGATCCGTGGAGCCTGCGCGAGACGATTGCTCAGGGCTTCTGCGGCTTTCACCATCATCAGGTTTCGGGTCTCACCATTGGCAACGATGGCCTTCTCTACATCACAAGCGGCGACGACGATAACTATGCAGAAGGTTCGGACGGCAGCCGGGCCACGGTGTTACGCACCGGTGCGGTGTTTCGTTGCAAGCCGGATGGCTCGAACCTGGAAACCTTCTCGATCGGCTATCGCAATCCTTATCGCGATCTCGCCTACGACGACAAGTTCAACCTCTTCCATGTGGATAATGACAACGAAGACGGTAGCCGGTTTCAGGGCTGTCGGCTGATGCACGTTGCCGAAGGAACCGACTTCGGCTGGCGGTTGTTGATTGGTGCCCGATGCTGTCGGCCTGATCATACTCGCGGTGCCGTTGCGGGCGAACTACCCGGCAAGGTTCCGCCGATGCTGAAGACCGGTCGCGGATCGCCCGCCGGGTTGCTCATTTACAACGACACACGCATTCCCGAGCAATACCGCGGATTGCTGTATTACCCCGATGTGTTCCGCAAGATCGTGCGTGCTTACAAAGTGGAACCGGATGGCGCGACATTCCAGGTCTCGGGGGAACTGGAATTCTTCAAGAGCGACGACCCGCTATTTCGCCCCTGTCAGATGATTACCGGCCCCGATGGTGCGATCTATGTTTGCGACTGGCGCACGGATTCTGGCGGCGCGGGCAAACTTTCGGGCGATGGCAAACACGGCCGCATTTATCGCATTACCTGGGCTGGCACCAAGAACGAACCCGCATTGCCACGCCGCGGCATGGATAGCTGGGCCAAGATTGTGCAACTCCCCGATGAGAAACTGGTCGAAGCGCTGAGTTTGCCAGACCTCACGGACCGCGTAACCGTACGCAAAGAACTGGTGCGTCGCGGGGCGAAGTCGCGTGATCTGGTGCTTCGCACGCTCATTTCGGGTGGCATGGGAGAAGAAGCTCGCCTTCCCGCTCTGGGCGTGTTGCTGGCGCACTGGAATAGCGATGTGGAAGATTACTGCCGCCTGCTCGCCACCAACGACGCATCGGCCGATGTTCGCCGCTCGGCAATCGATGGCCTGGGAATGCACGCCAAGCCGCACGATGAGCGAGTGGTGGAAACGCTCGTGAAAGTGATCGGGGACAATAACCCGGCAGTGCGGCGTGCTGCCGCGATGGCACTGGGCCGCGTGGGTGGTGGAGCGGCACCCGGAACGCTTTTGGCGGCGTATCAGCAGGATCTCAAGGGCGATGCCTTCCTGAAAGATGGTTATCTCCGCGCTCTGGAACGACTCGGAAAGCCGGGAATCGATGCACTCTTATCGCTGGCCGCTTCTGGCGATAAAGAACGCGATATCGCGGTGGAAGCGTTCCTCACGCTCCGCACACAACCCGCAGCGGATGCCTTGCCGGAACTGCTCGTTCGCCCGGACATCACGGTTGCAGAGCGCGAGGCGTTAATCCGGTCGTACACCAACTATCAGTTCGATCCGCCGCTCTCGCTGGAACCACTCGCGGAATTCCTGGCCCGCCGACCCAATGAACCGGTTGCCGTCGTGCAGGCGGCGGTCGATGTGTTTGCCGCGGGCGGTGCGAATAACTCGAAGGCGATCGCATTTGTCGTTGGGTTGCTTGATAAACCCGACGAAGCCACGCGACTGATGGCGATCAAGGCGATTGAAGAAACTCGCCTCGCTGCGGCGGCACCCAATTTAGTCACTGTGCTAACGGACAACAAGCGTTCCGAAACCGAGCGGATCGCGGCGGTTCGCGCCTTGAAAGTGCTCAATGATAAGCGAGCTGTCGCACCGGTTACCGCACTGCTAACCGGCAAGCACCCCGCCACGGTGAAGGCCGAAGCACTGCGAACCCTGGCCGCACTCGATATTGCCTCGGCGCGAACGATCGCAGAGAAACTCCTCGATCAGCCGGACCCAAGTTTAATTGGCGAAGCGGTCATCGTTTTGGCAGGCTCGAAGCCCGGAGCCAGGCTCATCGCGGAACGCTTCATCGCGAAGAAACTCCCGCGCGACTTCTTCCCGCAAGTCTCTGAAGCATTGAAGAAGTTCAGCGACGATCCCGCCTTGGCGAAACTGCAGGCGGAAGTGCTTCGCGGAGGGTTGCTCCTGTCGCTGGAGCCAGGACAGATCGAGAAGGTGCGGAAACTCGTGGCCGATAAAGGTGACCCCAAGAAGGGGCGTGATCTCTATCTGAACACGAAGTTGCTGGCATGCGCGACATGCCACCGCATGGAAGGCGTTGGTGGCAGCGTGGGGCCAGACCTCACCCGTGTGTGGGACACCATGACGGTGGAAAAACTGCTGGAGTCGATCGTTGAACCAAGCAAGGAGATCAAGGAAGGATTCCAGACCTATCGATTGACGACGACCGGCGAACAAGTCCACACCGGGTTGAAGATTCGCGAGGATGCCAAGGAAGTTCTCTTACGCGATGCCAACGGGCGAGATGTGCGTGTGGCAAAGAGCGATATCGATGTGCTGGCCCCAACGAAGATTTCGCTGATGCCCGATAACGCCCACGCCCAACTCACCTATGAGCAGTTCATCGATCTGCTGGCGTTCCTCAAGAGCAAGCGCGAACAAGAAGCCTTACGCGGATTGGTAGCAGAGGTGGCCGTTACTGGGCCGTTCGACACCACAACGTCGCTCGACAAACCCGAAGTGAAAGCGGATGCGAAGTGGCAGATGATCGCAGCGGACCCGAATGGCACAATCGATCTCAAGAGCGCATTCTCGGCTCCGAAGACTGGTGTTTACGCCCGAGCGTATGTCTACGCACCCAAAGCGCAAACTGCAGAGATCACACTTGCGGGCGAGAACCCGATGTGGCTCTGGATTAACGACGCGAAAGCTCTGGATCGCTCAAACGCGGGATCGAGCACTGCCACGACCATCCCCGTGGAATTAAGTCAGGGCTGGAATGTGGTGCTGGTGAAAGTGGCCAACGCAGGCAAGCCCGCAACGCTGGGCATCCGGGTTGCCGGTAACGAAATCCGCACGGCCTCTTCGCCAGCGGAGTTGCCTGTGATTACAGGTGGGTAGTAACTGCAGAGTGAACGCGAAACACCGGTGCGGCGGGAAGAGCGAGAGATTGCCTCACGATCGCCCTGCGGCACCAGTGAATCGTTTACCACCCTTACAGAATACCGCCGTGAATTCGTTCGGGCGTCAAGTGGCTCGGCTGGTCGTTAAACCAGAACCGACGCCATTCATTCTTGATTTGTCGCAAATCTTCCGATTGATACAGCAGCTGCTGCATCCGCTCGTCTGGGTTACTGGAGTATTGATTGAGAATACACCCAGTGTTTGCCCCGAGTGCGGAGGCAGCGATCAGGGCAAGAACCAGTTTGCGGACCATGACGGCCTCCGTGCACAGGAGCTCCTAGTCCCGCCACCGGCGTCGGCCCTGTTCCCCCACAGGACCGCCCGCCGGTGGGGGCTGTACTTTCAATATCGGCACGACCCACACATTCCTTGAAACCGATCTCGATTTTCTTCCCCTCAATTGCGATTTATTCGTTACGCCACCAATTATGGCACCAACGCAAACGACCGCTGAGATCATCTCAGCGGTCGCATAGTCGTGTCGATTAGCGTTCGTTGCGGCGGCTTATGATGCGGTTCCCGCCGTTTCGGTCACGGCACCAACCGCATCGGGCGAATCGTTTTCCGTCTTCCCGACATCGGCGAGTTTGGGCGTTTCGCTCAAATCCGCAGGCTTCGCATCATGCGGTTTGGAGTTCATCGCCTTTGCGCCCGATGTCGCTTTCCCTTCGGTTGCGCGCGACTTACGAGGTTTCTTCTTGGGTTCCACCGGTTTGGCATGCTTACGCACCTTCTCTTCCATGGTCTTGCCAGGTTGGAAGGTGACGACGTTCTTCGCCTCGACATCGACACGCGCACCGGTTCGCGGATTGCGCGCCTTGCGTGGTTTGCGTTGCTTCACTTCGAATACGCCGAAGTTGCGTAGTTCGATTCGGCCTTCTTGCACGAGAGTGTCAATGATCGCTTCGAACGTCCATTGCACAATCTCTTTTGTGGCGAGTTGAGTCAGGTTACTCTTGCCAAGGAGCTTCTCTTTATTGGCTCGCTCGCAGATGTCCCGGACGATCTCTTTCTTGGTCACGAGAGTTGACCCTCGGGGGGAGTTGGCCAGGCATTTGGCATCGGGAGTCTGCGCCTAAGTCTAGATGTGGCATGGGTTCATGTCAAGCAAATAAGATTGATCGTCTTGCAGGAAAGGGGCGATGGGGATGATTGTAGCGGCTACGGAAATCCGTGCGAAGCGATCGCGATGCGTGTACAGCAGATGCTCAAGAACGCATCATGCCAGCCGCGTGCGTCGAGTTATGGCCCCGGCAATAACGCAGGTGGCTTCGCATCGCGCGCTGCTTAAACGTTACGGTTTCCGCTTCTCGAAGCGTTCCAGCCAGTCCAGCAGTATGGCGTCGCCGAGTTGTTTCGATTCGCGTAATTCTTCCGGCGATTTCCCCCAATAGAAACTGATCCAGCCGGCTGCGAGTTTATCTTTGGTGGCCCGGTCGATAAACTCTTCGAGCTCCTTCGCGGAGCATTTTAAGGGGAAGGTTTCTTCCACGATCACAGGTTTGCCAAGGTTGAAGCCCTTGAGTGTCTTGAGTGCGTCCTCCACTTTGCCGGCTTCTGGGTAAATGTGAACCGCGATGAAGTCCAACTCTGAGGCAACCTTGGCGGGAATGAATCCGGAGGTGAGTCCGGGGCGGTCCAGGCTCCAGTCCACGAGGCCAACCGTCACAAGACGCTGCGGATCGATCTTTCGCACCGCCGCCGTGAGATGTTTAATCCATGCGCTGGCGATGTCCGGGCGTTCGCGCCCCATCGGATCGAGCGTAATGAATTGCACGAAGTGCTTGCCGCCAAACGCGGGGCCGAGCCAGTCGCCATTCTTTCGCTTACCGCCCGACACGACCGGTTCGTTCATCAAGTCGTAGCAGAAGACCGTGGGGCTGTTCTTGCAGCGGGTCGCGATGGCGGACCAGAACGCCGCCTGTGCATTCCAGCGATCGCTCTCGCTCAACGCGTCGTACCATGCGGGCACATCCGCCTTGTGGTAGCAAGCGAGGCCAGTGAGATCGAGATACAACCCGGTGTTCTCGGCGAGTGTTAGTAACTTGGCGAGGCGATCGAGTGCCTTCTCGTTCGGCTTGTTCGCAGTGGTCATAAACTTGCCGAATTGCAAGTGAATGCGAACCACATTCGCGCCGAGTTTCTTCATCTCGCGGAAGTCGGCTTCCACCGTTGCCCACTCATCGTCCCAGTAATCTTCGATCAATCGGCCCTTTGGGTCGTGATCGTAATTCACCCCCCACGGGACGAACTTCTTGCCACCCGGCGCGAGAACGAACCCGCTCTTGTCGTCGGACACGCGAATGCGTGGCATCTCCGCCGCCGTCGCGTGAGACGAAAAGAGTAATCCACAGATGACGGATACTATCGAGCCAGTTAGGGACGAACCCCGAAACAGCGCAATTATCGGCTTCATAATCTGTGTCCTCTGTGTCATCTGCGGATCAATCTCTTCCTTCTTAATTATCTGTGGCGGTACGATTCACCACGCTATGGTTTCCGTCTATTTCGCATCCGGTGTCCGCAGGTGCGAGCGGATTCGCCGTTGGAATCGCGCGTGGGTCGGGTATGCTTGTGCGAGATTAGCACTCCCCGCCGATTTCCTCCGCCTTTCGAGAGATCCCGCCATGCTCTCCAGTCACTCACGCTTTGGGCACATCGCTTTCGGAATCTTCGCGTTGATAACGATTGCGGTCGCACTCAATGCGAATGCGCAGGAGAAGCCGAAAGAAGAGAAATATCTCGACCCCATCAACGTTGAAGTGCCGCACATCTCCACCGATAAGTCGGTGAAGCTCGACTACGACATTGTTTACGTTCGCGCTCCGCGTGCGGGCGACAAAGTTCACAAACGCTTCTTCACCGATTTCTCTTCGCCCGTGACGATGGAACCCGGCGCGGATCTGATGTTGCTTCACCCGGACGGCAAAGAAGAACTCCTGGTGAAAGGCGGCGACGGCTCAGTAACTGATCCGTTCATCTCGTTCGACGGGCAATGGTGCTACTATGTGATGCTGCACAACATGGTGAAGGCGAGCCAGTGGAACCCGCCGAAGCAGGGTGCGGATATCTACAAGATTCACCTGAAAACCAAGAAGATCGTGCGGCTCACCAACCAGAAGTTCACGCCGAATACGGGGGCGGCGAACTGGAGCAGCGACTATCGCAAGAGTGAGCCGGGCAAGTCGCACTTCGAGTACGGCGTGTACAACATGGGGCCGTGTCCGTTGCCCGGCGGCCGTATTGCGTTCACGAGCAACCGCGACGGCTTCCGCCCTGCGAAAGGTTACCCCGCGATCTGCCTTCAACTGTTCGTGATGGACGATCGCGACACAGACATCGGCGACGATGAACTTCCGACCAACCTGGAGAAGATCGGCCACCTGAACCTCGCCGGCGCGTTGCACCCGGTCGTGCTCCGCGACGGCCGCATCATGTATAGCTCGCTCGAATCGCAGGGCGCACGCGGCGACATCTTGTGGGGCATCTGGACGATCAACCCTGACGGCACGAACTGGAACCCGCTCGTCAGTGCCTTCGACCCAGGCGGTGCGCCCAACGGCTTCCACTTCCAAACGCAGTTGAGCAACGGCGATATTGTGGTGGAGCAGTACTACAACCAGAACAACTCGGGCTTTGGGGCGTACATCAAGCTGGCACGACCCGGTTCAACATTTCGTGGCGGGAACTTCCACTTCGGTGATTCCGACATTAAGCCGATGGGTTACTTTTCGAGCAGTTGGCCGTCATTTTGGCCCGCCAATATGGAACGCCAGATTGATGTTCGCAAAGACCTGTTTGACGACAAGCAACTTGAAGCGACGGGATCGGTAAACCGCTGGCGCTATGGTCGGCACGACAACGGCAAGCCGCGTTACTACCAGATGCCCTTCATGCCGATGAATAGCGTCTCGCTGACGCCGTTCAGCTTCGGTCTCGAAGGTCCGGCGGATCGCTCGATTATCGGCGACAAGAACTCGCCCGCAGTCGGCAAGTTCACCCACCCGTCCGGCGCACCTGATGGCACCATGCTCACGTGTTATTCTCCCGGCCCCGCGAATCACCAATACACCTACCTCCCGCAGATCGATGGCGGCATTTACCTGATGAAAGCGGGCAATGACTGGCGATTGGAACTCGGGACAACTGGGATCGTGAACCAGCCGTCCGAAATGCGATTGATTAAGAACGACCCCAACTACAACGAATGCTGGCCGCGTGCGGTCGTGCCGTATGAACGTATCTATGGCATCAAGGAGCCAGTCAACATTCCACATATCGCGAACAATGGGAAGTGGAATCGCGAACAACGGCAACTGCCACATCTCAACAAGGAACTACCTGAAGGCACGCCGTTCGCAATGGTCGGTGCTTCCAGCTTCACCAAGCGCGAGACATACCCGAACGGTAGTGTGCCCAAGGGAAAGGTGACAGCGGAGTTCGTCGGCAAGAACAACGACCCGTGGAAAGGGCTTGATGCGTTCACCAGCCACGGGAACGGCATGCCGCTGAACTGGCACAACCAGGGTGCGGACGCGGGGTTGTACGCGAACGACGACATTCACGCGGTTCGCATCCTGGCGATAGAGCCAACCACTGACCGCAAAGGCGCGGACTCGGGCCGGCGCTACTACAACCACGCCGGCGAACGATTGCGTGTACTCGGCGAAATTCCTTTGCGGAAGTTCGGCAAGGACGGCGAACCGCTCGATCCCGATGGCAACCCGGACACCAGCTTCCTCGCGAAGATCCCGGCCGATGTCGGGTTCACTTTCCAGACCATCGATAAACGCGGTATCGTGCTGAACTCCGCGCAGACTTGGCACCAACTGCGCCCCGGTGAGATTCGCAACGACTGCGGAGGGTGCCACGCCCACAGCCAGAAGCCGACGGAGTTCAAGGACACGCTCGCGGGCAAGCCCGATTACAAGGTGTGGGATCTCGTGAACACCACGCCGATTCTCAGCGACAAGGCGAAGGACGAGAGCAAGCAGAAGTGGGATACCGAGGACAAGGCCGGGCTGCGCTTTGCCAAGGGCGGGCCGCTCAACGTCGAATACTGGCGTGATGTGAAGCCGATTCTCGTGAAGAGTTGCGTGGAGTGTCACACCGCGAAGGACGGCAAGGAGCCGGCCGCGAAGCTCGATCTCGATGCGGACGATGAACTCGTACCGGTCGAGAATCGCGGCAAGTTCCCCGGCACGTACTACCGCCTCGCACTCGATGAGAAAGCGAAGTTCGGCCACAAGCCCGTGGGGTACGACTCATGGGGTTACCCGAATGCTAGTCGCTACGTGCGCAAGTTCCAATCACGCCGCAGCCTGCTGGTTTGGAAGATCTATGGCGAACGACTCGACGGCTTCACCAACGAAGATCATCCTTCGGAAGACAAGCCCGGCAGCGGCAAACTCTTCCAACGCGGCGTGGAAGTCGATCTTCAGAAGAATCGCACGAAGTGGGATCTGGACCACACCGGATCGATGATGCCGAGTTACGGGTTCCGCACGAGCAAGCCGCTCACGGATGAAGACCGCCGCACCATCGTGCGTTGGATCGATCTCGGTTGCCCGATTGACCTCGACTACGACCCCAAGAACCCGGACAAAGTCGGTCGCGGGTGGATGATGGACGATCAGCGACCAACGCTGACGCTTACTTCGCCAGTGCCGGGCGCGAATGCGGAGTTGTCGCGCATCGTGATCGGCATGCACGATTATGGCAGCGGATTGAACGCCGAGAGTTTTACCGTTACGGCGGATTTCGCGATCGACGGCGTGAAAGCCGGCGAGAACCTGGCCGCAAAGTTCCGCCCGACGACGCAAGGCGTCTGGGAGTGGAAACTATCACAACCAATTGCAACCTTGCCTCCGGGCAAGCTAGATATTCGCGTGCGGGATAAACAGGGAAATGAAACGCGGATCGAACGAACGTTCCACGCTGGGAAGTAAGCCAGATTGGCTTTGATTTTCGATAGCGGACTGCGCGAATTGATTTCTCGTTTCGCTCGCGATATTGTGACGCCAGTTGAACCCCTTTCGGAGATGACACATGACACCGACACGCACCCTGGCACTTACCATCGCTGGGCTGGTCGCCATGACCGCCGCACATGGTCGCGCCCAAAATCCAGTGCAGCCCCCGCCCAACCTGCCCAACGAAGCACAAGTGATGCAGGTGAAACTGAAGCGAGCACAAACGCTATTGGAAGCGCTCGCGAAGGAAGACTTCAAAGTGATCGGCGAAAGCGCGCAATCGCTCGTAAACATCAGCAAAGCAACGGAATTCCTGCGTGCGTACAAGTCCGAGGATTATGAGTTCCAGGCACGCGTGTTCCAGAAGAGCGCCGAAAACCTCGTAGCCAAGGCCAAGGAGAAGAACTTGGATGGCGCGACACTGGCCTACATGGATATGACGCTGAGTTGCGTGGCCTGCCACAGCACGTTTCGCGGAAAGAAACGGGATTGATGCGCATCGATGCGCATGAAACGCAGTGAATTAAAATGCAGAACCCGAACAGTTGAACTGTTCGGGTTCTGTTTTCTTTGGCGTGCGAAGTACGATTTGTTCACCGCTTGGCATTGATGGCCGTCTCGGTTGCTTTCAGGATCTCCGCCACCTTCTCGTCGGTCAGATCGGCGGCCTTCTCGAATCGCCAAGCTGGCCCCACACGCCGCATCCGGTTGTACACCACTACAGTAATTTCGTCGGTATCGTTGATGCCCCAATCGGTGAGTGCTTTCGATTTCTCGGCCGCCAATCCGAATGGTACATTCGGCACGTTCAGGGCTTCCGCAAGCCCGCGAATGTCCTTAACGAACTCGCCGCGTTTTTCGTCGTCGGGGTATTCCAGATCGACTTCGATCTTCTGTTCCGCCTGCGATCCATCCGGCAGCGTTGTCTTGACAGTGACGGCTTTCGTTCCGCCCAGCGTGCGGAGAAATGCCACGAAGCCCGAAAGCTTATCGGCTCGATATTTGGGAATCAGAGCATCGAGGCCCTTGGCGAGTTTCGCCAGCCCGCTCTCTGGCCCCAGAGTTTTGGCATCCGCCCGCACGAAAGCCACGATCATAGGTGCCAGGCCGTTTTCGCAAACCAGGCAATGGATTTTTCCTTGCCGATTATTCGGGTTGGGCAGTTCCTTGCCGTCTGGCCCTTTGCGGGGCTTTCCTTCCTCGTCTTTGAGGTTGGGGAATCTCCCATCCGTCACGAGAAACATGCGGAAAGTGGAAGGAATCACATCGGGGGTGAACTCGGGCTTCTTGTCTTGCGCGCGTGTGCTTTGAGCGGAAAGATGAATGAGGGCGACAAGCCCGGCCACGAGAAAGAGAGAGCGGGTCTGCATCGGTTCGACCTCATATCTTGGAATGCATCACACCTTCAGGTTGACCCGTACCAGCGGAAACGTCAAGCCGGGGGTTCGGTTAACTCTTGCTCACCCCTGCCTCTGCTCGGTAGGATCGGCAAGTCGGAATCGCGCGTGTCACTTCACCGACCGGAGAATTCATTCTGTCATGGCTGTCCAACTGCGTTGCCCTCATTGCCGGGCTAAACTCCGCTTACCCGAAGCCCCCGAGCCGGATTCCGAGGTCGAGTGTCCCGAATGTGGGGATGTTTTCCCCGGCGAGGAAAACATCATCCGCGCTGGGGGTGCCGATGAAAACGATAAACCGCGTAAGAAAAAAGCGAGCGATAACGCCGACGGGAAGAGCAGCAAGAATCCCGAGGTGAAGCAAAAGACCAAGAAGCTCAAGAAAAAGGGCGGCGAGAAAGGTGCCGATCTTCCCAAACCGAAACGGAAGAAGAGCAAGAAGCGTAAGACTTCGCCGATCGTGCTGGGCCTGATCATCGCCGGGGCGCTGCTGGTGGTTGGCGGCGTAGGCGGCGTGTTGATCTGGTTCTTCACCAAGAAGTCCGCTTCGCAAGAGATGATGTCGTACCTGCCCGCCGAATGCGATCAAGTGTTTGGCCTGAACCTTGGGCACTTGCAAAAGTATCCCGCGTTCTACCGCTCCTGCGAAACCTCATTCGAAGGGAAAGGCTTTCGCAAAGCTGCGGATGTCTTCTCGGCTGCGCTGGGCCTGGAGTTCAAAGACACCATCGATTACATCGTGCAAGGCTCAGGTCGCGTGGGCGGTGTTCCCACCGGAAAACCGCTCGGTGCCACGGTTATGCGTACCAAGGCGGAATACGATCAGGCCGCGATTGCCAAGATTCCCGGAGCCAAGGAGTTCGCGTTAGCGGGCACCAAGTACTACGTCATTCCCGATATTCCCCAACTGGGCTATCCCGGCCTGCGGGTGTTTGCGCCCACCAATCGGATTGTCGTGTTCTGTCGCGGGGATATGCCAGAGGCGACGTTCAAATCGATGTTGGGTGCGAACCAGGATAACATCGATGCCACCGCGTTTGTCCGGTCCGAATCGCTGGGCAAGTACACCATCCGGGGCACGGTTTGGAACTTTGTCCTTTACGATAAGAGCGTTCCGCGACCGGCGGTTCCGTCCAAACCCAAAGGACCGGCGGCGGGTGAACTGAGCGACGAAGACCAATTCCAGACCGAGATAGCCGGTCTGGCAGCATCGGCCAAGGGGGCGTCGATCAAGGCGAGCGTGGGTTCACGCGAGGTCCGGGGCGAATGGACAATCATGTACAAGGATTCGGACGGAGCTTCCGAGAACCTCAAGAAGTGGCGTGACAAGGAGTGGATGAAGGATAGCGAGAAAGATCCGCCGCGGTGGTGGAAGAACGTCGCCAATCGTAGCGGTGGCGGCAAGACGGCTCCGCAAGTGCTGCGCGACAATCTCGCGTTCACTTCTTCGGGTCCGCTACTCACCGTGCGAACCGCAATGGAAGTGAAACTCCTTGAGAATAGCGTGAGCACGATCGTCAATGCGTTTACTGAGGGTCAAGGCGGAGGCGGTTCGGGTGCCGATCCCGGTGCAGATCCGGGCGGCGGCGTACCTCCGCCTCCGGGCGGCGGTCCGGGTGTTGTGCCCGGACCCGGCGGAGGAGTTGTCATTCCCCCCTAATCTTCGCAGTCACAGGCGATGGAGGACGGAGGACGAAAGCGAGTATTGGTCTGGCCATGGACCACTCGCCTACAATCTCCGTGCCATGACTCAACCCGGAACGATCCCCGTCGTGTGGCCACCATCCACTCCCCGTTCTCCGCTCGCCGTTCTGGTCAGCGGAGGACTGGATAGTGCTGTTCTCGTGGCCGAGGCGGCACAAACATACCCCACCGTATTTCCCATCTATGTCCGCACCGGCATCGCCTGGGAAGATGTGGAACGGGTCTATCTCGATCGCTTCCTCTCGGCTGTTCGCACCCCTGCACTGCGGCCACTGGTTGTACTCGAACAACCGGTTACCGATCTGTATGGCGAACACTGGAGCTTGACCGGCGTGGGTGTGCCGGCGGCGGGAACTCCCGATGAAGATGTGTTCCTTCCCGGTCGCAATGTCCTTCTGTTGGCCAAGCCGTTGCTCTGGTGTCACATGCATGGCGTGCCGGAAATCGCACTCGCACCGTTGGCGGTGAATCCGTTTCCCGACGCCACGCCCGAGTTCTTCGCCGGTTTCGCCTCGGCGGTCAATCGTTCCGTTGGCGGTGCGGTTGAGGTGATTCGCCCTTTCGCCAATCTGCACAAAACCGAAGTGATTCGTCGCGGGGCAATGTTTCCGTTGCAGTTCACTTTCTCCTGCATTCACCCGGCCGCCGGCCTGCACTGTGGTGCGTGCAGTAAATGCCACGAACGGCGGGTTGCGTTTCAAGAAGCCCGCATCACGGACCCGACTGAATATGCTCGCTAATGGTTCGCGGTCCTAACCCGATCATCTAATTCGCCGGTTCACGCTGGCCGCTTGCCGAGAATCCCATGTTCCGAGTAACCAAAGAAATCCACTTCTGCTACGGTCACCGCCTGTTGAACTACGACGGAAAGTGCCGGAATCTTCATGGTCACAACGGCAAAGCTGTTGTGACCCTTGAAACCTCTGCACTCGATTCTCTCGGCATGGTCGTGGATTTCACCCGCATCAAGCGCACGATCGGTGCCTGGATCGATGAAGCACTGGATCACCGCATGATCCTGCATCGGGACGACCCAGCCCTTCCGGAACTTCGCCGCCTGGGCGAACCGGTCGTGGTGATGGAGGTGAACCCGACGGCCGAAAACCTGGCGAAACTCATCTTCGAACAGGCGATTTCGCAAGGCTTGCCGGTGGTCGAGGTCACTTTGTGGGAAACGGAGAACTCCTTCGCGACTTACAAACGAGGATAAAGCGACAAGTCATCATGTTCGCATTCGCATCGTGCGGGGTATAATTGCTTGGGGCCGCGTGTGGAGGTGATAGAACCCGGACTCTGACACCTCCACACGCCGGGTTTTTCCGATTCGGAGTGAGGTAGAATAACCTTCCCATTCGGAACCGGACATTTGGGGGAATCGCGGCATTCGCCGCATCGTTCCACCTCTCCCACTACTCTTTACCAACATTTTGCGGCGGCGGGTGTTGTGTTCGTTGACAGCCGCATCCGTGAGATGATACCGTTAACTGAATGTCGCGTTGGCAGGAGCTGGCGCAGAACGCCATCCCGAATCCCAATGTCTATCGGCATCGGCTCGGGCAGGCGGCGTGAACATGTCACGCGGATGCGGTCGCCCTCAACTGGTACAAACTGAATCGACGGCCCAATCGCCGCACCGGAGATACCCGACCATGGCAGTAGCGAAAGGCGTCTGGGGCATCGACATTGGTCAGTGCGCCCTCAAAGCTCTTCGACTCGAAATGATCGATGGCAAGCCCACTGCCACCGCGTTCGATTACGTTGAACATGCCAAGATCCTTTCTCAGCCCGACGCCGACCCGGATTCCCTTATCCGGGAAGCGCTCGATAAGTTCCTTTCACGTAACGAAGTGAAAGTCGATGAAGTCGCCATTGGCATCGCCGGGCAATCGGGCCTGGCGCGATTCGTGAAATTGCCGCCGGTGGAAGAAAAGAAGATCGCCGAGATCGTGAAGTTCGAGGCCAAGCAGCAGATTCCATTCCCGCTCGATGAAGTGATCTGGGATTTCCAGAAGATCTCGGGCGGCGAGGCCGTCGATGGCTTCGCACTCGAAACCGAGATTGGTCTGTTTGCAATGAAGCGCGATGTGATCTCGCGCTACCTGGGATACTTTAGCGGGTCCAAGGTTGAAATTCACACCGTTCAGATGTCTCCGCTGGCTCTGGTCAACTTCGCCACGTACGAACTTCTGAAGAAGGGCGGCGTTGCACCGGAAACGCCGGTTGAAGAAGAAGACGATGAAACCCCGCGTGGTAAGAAGCGCTGTGCGGTCGTCATGGATATCGGCACCGATGCCTCGAACCTCATCATCACAGATGGTGCGAAGATCATCTGGCAACGGCCGATTCCACTGGGCGGGAACAACTTTACCCGTGCCCTTACCAAAGAGCTTAAGCTCACGTTCGCCAAGGCCGAACACCTCAAGCGGAACGCAGCCAAAAGCCCCGAGATGCCGAACATTCTGCGGGCGATCAAGCCCGTGCTCACGGACTTCGTCGGCGAGGTTCAGCGGTCGCTCGGCTACTTCACCAACACGCACCGCGATGCCCACGTCGCCTACATGGTTGGCCTTGGCAGCGCCTTCAAGTTGCCCGGCCTGCAGAAATACCTCGGCGATAAGCTGTCGCTCGAAGTCCGCAAGCCGGCGCAGTTCGCCCGCCTCGGCGGGGAAACCGTTCTTGCGGATCCGCTGTTCCAGGAAAACCTCCTTACCTTCCCGATCGCCTATGGCCTCGCTCTGCAGGGATTGGGTCAGGCTCGCCTCACAACGAACTTGCTCCCAACCGAGATTCGTACCGATCGCTTGATCCGTGCCAAGAAGCCTTACGCGGTCGCGGCTGCGGCCATGCTTCTCATGGGCACAGCCGGCTTGGCTCTGGGCTTCGGTAAAGAACTCAAATCGGTTTCCGATCCGCGCATCCAGAAGGGCGAAGAAGCGGTGAAAACCGCCGTCGCCGCTCATGGTGCTCAGGAAAGCAAATACACGGCCGCCCTGCAAACTTCGCAGGAGGAACAGAGCAAAGCGAAAACCGTTATCGCGGGCCAAGAAGAACGACTGAACTGGCCACGGTTCTACGAAGTGATCACGGCTGCCACGCCGCGACCGGGCGAGAAGGGGAACCTCAACGACCCCGATCAAGTGAAGCTCTGGCGTGGCTCAAGCAACGTCGGCGTCGATGCCCTCGATTGGTTCGAGAAACGCATGCGGACAGGCGTACCCATCGAACAAGCTCTACAAGACGATCGCTCGATCCACCCGCAAAATCTGGCGATGGTCAACATCGAGGCGGTTCACACACGCTGGGTAACCGATCCCGCCGCTTTCCTCACCGCCGCCGATAACGCCGTGTACGGCGATGGCAAGACCGTGGGCTATCGCAAGAATATCGCCGAGACGATGAAAGAAGGCGAGTTCGAGAAGGACGAAGCCCAAGGTGGCCGGCCCAAGCCGGTGTGGAAAGGTGAGGGCGGCGGAGTTTGGGTTGTCGAGATTCGCGGCTACACCGACCATCAGGCCGGCCCCGCGTTCCTCAAGAACTGCCTGATGCGCAACCTGCAGAAGATCGATTCGTTCGTGAAAGACGATGCCAAAGTTGGTCGCTACATCGTGGGTGTCGCCGACCCGGTTAAGGGAAGAGCCTCGCATGCCTTCCTGTACAACTCGTGGATCGTTAACGATGCGCTGCCGAACTCGTTCAAGCACATTAACACCTCCTATCTCGATAAGCTCATGACGGGTTCGGGCGGCGGGGGCTATAGTTCGGCTGCCTCCCCCGACGACATGGGCATGGGCGACGGTTCCGGCGGCGGCACTGCAACACCGGTCGGTTCACTCGGGCCAACATGGACCGGGATAACCAATACATCCGCCGGTTCAGCCGCAGCGGCGTCGAACTCCAGTGCAGGCGGAGCCTACAACCCAGATTCTTCTCCCATGTCTACGGGTGGTGGCGGGATGGGAGAGGGGAAAGAGGGTGTCGAACGGCGGCGATATGAATTCGTGGTCATGTTCCTCTGGCGTGAACCCATCCCTTCCGGTTCTGGAACTGCGGTTGAAGCCCCCACAAGCCCCGCTCCGGGCGCGGGTGGCGGTGGTGGAGCCGCTACGGACGACATGAGCACCATGCCGTGATTCAAAGCGTTTCCGAGTGCGGCTAGATCGTAACGATACATCCCTAACGGGTTCTGGTTCCTGGTCGAAGTACGTGGCACCCCTGCTTTGTGGGCCGCCACCCGACCAGAGCCTCCCATACATTCGAACCACCGCCGGGTTACTAACATGGCTAAAAAGAACGACGCACTGAAAAAATACCACTTCTGGCTCTTGTGCGGGCTGGTGCCGCTTCTCGTGTTGATTTCCGTTATGACGGTCCAATCGAGCGTGGGGAGCAAGATTGAAGAGAAGAAGAAGTCGTTCGACGACGCGCAAAAGCAAATCGCCGGCAAACAATCGGCGAAGCCAAACAAACTCATTGAGCAGGTAGAACAACAGGTCAAGAAAGTCGGCGACCGCAAGGACGAACTGTGGAAAGTGAACTGGGAACGCCAGAAAGATATGTATGTGTGGCCGAATTCGCCACTACTCAAACGCTACGAACAGTTGGATCTGCGATTTGGCGATCCGCTGCCCAATAAGCAGGACGAATTCGATGAGTTCAAGAAGTCCGAAGTTTATTTCGCGCAGTATTCGGTTGCCGAAGTTAAAGATCGATCCAAACTGCCCCCTAACGCAAAGGGGCTGGCCGACGATATCGCACCGACGCAGTTCAAGGGTGGCTGGAAGAACGTGCTCCGTTATGTCAATGCGTTCGATGATCGCGTGCTAACTTCCGAGCAAATCTGGCTGATGATGGAAGACCTTTGGGTTCAACGCTCGCTGCTTGAAGCGATCAAATCGGTCAATGCACAGATGGCCGAGTTCCAGCGCATGAAATACGAGAAAGATGGGCTTGTTGTCGATGATCCGGCCAAGGGCGCACAGATACAAGACCCATTACGCCGGCGATTCCGCAGCCGCATCTGGGAACTCGATCTGGAAGTGGTTCGTAAGGACAACAAGCAAATTCTTACCGGTCGGTTGACCAACCATACCGATCGGCTTCAACTCATGGGGTTGAACAACACCATGATTGTGAAAGTCTGGTTGGAACCAGGAAAGGACGCGCAGCCGTTCGAGTTCAAGATCGGCGGCGAATTCCTTCCCGGTGCGGGCGCAATGAAGGCCGACGGCACCACGCCAGCGAATGTTCTCGAAATCGTGCAGACCGATGACCACATCATTCCGGCTTCGATGAACGTTTCGGAAATTGCTCGTGTCGAACAAGTGTTCGATAGCCGAACGGTACCGGTGCGACGGATCGAAGCGATGGCCATGGGGTTCACCGATAGTCGCCATGCGGGTTCCGCGCTTCAGATGCCGAAGTTCAAAGCCTATGAAGCACAAGCCGCGACTGGCGCAGCGGCAACCGATACCGGAATGGGCTTTGGCGATATGGGCGGAGGCTTTGATTCCGGTGGCGGCGCAGCACCCTCCGGTTCTGGATCTGGTTCTGGCACAGGGATTGCCGGCAAAGCGGGTGGTGGCACCGTGGAAACCACCATCGAAGCGAATCGCAAGCGTTACATCAAACTGACAGAGAACGTGCGACGCATGCCG
This sequence comes from Gemmata sp., assembly GCA_041740855.1. Lineage (GTDB taxonomy): Bacteria > Planctomycetota > Planctomycetia > Gemmatales > Gemmataceae > Gemmata. The sequence goes on along the minus strand of JBGSLF010000144.1, from coordinate 50,513 downwards.
ATCGCCGTCGCGGTTATCGTCGATCAGGCTTACATGCAAGATGTGCTGTTGGCGTTCGCCAACTCTCCGCTTCGTTTCCAGCTCACGCAATCCAACTGGGCCAGGTTCCGCGGTGCGATCGAAGGCGTAGGCGGAGGTGGTTCTTCCGGTGGGCAGGATCCAGGTAGTATGGCGATCTCGCAAGCGGGTGGCGGTGGCCTTGGCTCAGACCTCAATACGGGTGCAACCGGCGGCGCGTTTCGCCCCATCCCGAAGCGCCCCGTCCGCCCTATTGGGAAGGGCATGCAGCCCGGCGGAATGGGCGGGACTGAAGGCTCGATGAACAACCCTTACGGCCGACAATCGATGTCCGTATCGGAATCGCAACTGACTTCTGGACTGGTCGAATTGAGTGTCTACGGTTTGGTTTCGCTCTATGAGAAGTATGCACCGCCTGCGGTGCCAACACCCGAGGGAACGGAGCCAACCGATCCGACCATGGAGCCAACCATGATGGATCCGAAGATGGATCCGAACGGCAAGAAGCCAGCCGATGGTGTGAAGAAGCCAGCCGATGGTGTGGACAAAAAGCCAATGGATGCCACCAAGCCAGCGGATCCGAAACGCAAGGACGATACCGAGCCGGAAACACCCTGATGGCTGGGTGTGCCCGGAGTTGTAACGAACAAACCTCATGCGTTCCCGGTGTGTTGACATCGAATCGACACCAACCGGGCGCTTCAACCCGAACTCACGCGACAGACACAGCCATACTGGAGGCACCCTGCCATGGCTCAGACAAAACCGAAAGCCGAGCCCAAGCCGAAAGCCGAGCCGAAACCGAAAGCCAAGTCGAAGTCCAAATCGAGCTTCGATCTGAAACAGATGCTCATCGCCAAAGGCGAATACATTCTGTTGGCTGGTGCGGCACTGATGCTTGGCATTCTCATGCTCATGGGTATCTCGCACTGGGGTTCGGCGATCGACCCGAACGACATTTCGAGCAAGTTAACGCGGCCCGCCGAGACGTTGCAACGCAGCATCAACGATGCAAATGCAAACGTTTCAGACGCGGATCTTGCCGCCGCGAAATTGCCGGAATGGCTGGAAAAGAAGCCGAACTATAACCCGATTCCCGTCTCGGACTTCAAAACAACCGGCCCCTTGTTCGATCCGATCGCCAAGCCGGACACCAAGAAGGAAAACCCGGTCGTGCTACCGATCGGCCTGTATCAGGCCGACCTGATTCGCGCGGCGATGCCAGGATACGACATTACCAGCGACAACGAAAACCGAGGAGCCAAGATTGGTGTAATCGTCTCCAAGAAGGCGGGTGCTCAAGAAAAGGACAAGCAGCAACAGTTTGCCAAGACGATCCGCGATCGCGGGCAGGCGGGTCTGGCCGCCAGCCGAAACCTGGGTCAGGGGAACAAACCCGGTGGCGGCCCGCCGATGCCGATGCCGATGCCGATGCTACCGGGAATGGATCCCATGGCATTCCAGGACCCGGCAGGATATGGTGCGAACCCGTATGGCGGTGAATCCAATACGTTCAATATGAGCGCTCAGCGGTTCGAAAAAGCGATCGAGTATGTTCCACTCGACGAGCTAGACAAAGCGATTGAGCAGGGGAAAACCCCCGCCATGACAGTCATCCCGCTTCGCATGATCACCATTCATGCGGAAGTCCCGTATAAGCGGCAGGTGGAAGAGATTCAGCGAGCGCTGCGTCTTCCTTCGCTAACCGATGCCCAAGCCTGGGGGCCAATCTACGATGGGTACGAGATTCAACGACGAGTCACCCGAACCACGAACAGTGGCAACATAGAAGTGATTCAGGATTGGCCGGCCGACAACAAACCGAACTATCAGTTCGAGGACAAGTACGTTGAGTTGATCAACTCACGCAAACTGGCCGACCATTTCGAAGATGGCTTCCTGTCGTACTTCATCAGCTACGACATGGCCCTGGCACTGCCGCTTCCGCAGTTGGTGCCCGAGATTGGCTCTTATCCGGACATTCGGCTAGAGTCGATTAACGCCACGATCCAGAAATTCCGCGATAGCGGCAAGAAGTCGGTTGAGCCTTCTGATCTCATCAAACGGTTGCAGAAGCGGCCGCCCCGCGAGAAGCTTTACACGCCTCAAACGGCCCAAGGAACCGGTGCGGCAGGTGTGTTCGGCGAAGGTGCGGGTTTCGGTGGGCCGATGGTTGAGATGGACCCGGGCGGTGGCATGCCCGTGGTTCCGGGTATGGGAATTCCGCCCGGTGGCCCCGGTGCTCCGCCAATTCGCCTGGGCGATCCCATGAATCAGCAAGCCGCACCCTCGATCGATATCGAGCAACTGCTGATGCGTTTCGTGGATGTGGATGTGCAACCGGGGTACACCTACGAGTACCGCATTCGTCTGCGAATGCTAAACCCCAACCACGGGTTAACGAAGGAAGTCGCCAACCCGGCTTACGCAACGGTTACCGAACTGTTTAGCCCCTGGACTCAAATCGCAGACCAGATCACGGTTCCCTCCGAGTCGTATCTGTACGCCATCAATCCGATGGATTTCCGAAAGAAGATCGAAGACGAGTATAGCAAGGAACGCGAACTGCGCGATCAATTGCAGGCCAAGGATAATCAGGTCGTGGTGCAGATGTGCCAGTGGATGGAACAGGTTCGCACCGAAACTGGCGGAAAACGCGAGCCGGTTGGTTCGTGGGTGGTTGGCGAAATTCCGGTGGGCCGCGGCGAATATGTGGGCCGCAAGCAATACGTTAAGCTGCCGCTTTGGTCGAGCGAGAGCAATCAGTATGTGTTGCGTGAAGCCGCTGAGAAGATCGTGACTTCGCCCTTCAAGAAGAATGTGCCGCAACCCAAGGGCTGGCTCGTGGATTTCACCACCAAGTCTGTTCTGGTGGATTACGAAGGCGGCAAGGTGACAACGCGCTCCGCCACCGGCAAGACCGTGACCGAAGATGCCGCGACAGAGTTGCTCATCGTGCGGCCGGATAACAAACTTCTGGTCAAGACGAGCTTGGTTGATGAGAAGGACGAGAACCGCAAGAAGATCACGGAAGGCTGGGATAAATGGATCTCGGAAGTTGAAAAGCGGAAGTCTCCTACCAGTGGCATGGGTGGCGACAATCCTTTCAATCGCGATAATCCGTGATTGAAGCCGGCTTTTCGAGAACGATGAATCGCAGCGGGGGGCTTTGTGCCCCCCGTTCGCGTTACCGGTCCCACATTTCAACCGCGCATTTCAGCGCCTTGTTCCAGTCAGCGGGTGGCGGTACATTGTCGAGCGTGTAGCAAGGGATAAGTTTACTTCCCGAGACCCGTATCCGAGTCGCCCATCTTGGCCGGTCTCGATCCGATACGGCAGAGGTGCTCCAAATGGCCAGCGACTCCACATTTCGCGGACATGTTTACGACGATATCACGCAGTGCATCGGTTCGACGCCACTCATTCGCCTGCGCCGCGTGGTCGGCGATTCCCGAGCCACCGTGGTTGCGAAGTTGGAAAACTTCAACCCGCTCTGGTCGGTGAAGGATCGGATTGGGGTGGCCATGATCGATGCGGGCGAGAAGGCTGGAAAGATTATTAGCACCACAATGATCGTGGAACCCACAAGCGGGAATACCGGCATTGGCCTGGCATTCACCTGTGCGGCGCGCGGCTACAAACTCACCGTAACCATGCCGGATAGCATGTCGCTGGAACGGCAACGGCTGCTGAAAGCATTCGGAGCCACATTGATCTTAACCCCGCGTGAACTTGGCATGCGGGGGGCCATTGCGGAGGCCGCGAAGCTTTTGGCGGAACTTGGTGGCGAGCCAAACGCATTCATGCCGCAACAGTTCAAGAATCCGGCCAACCCCGAAGTGCATCGCCAAACGACCGCCGAAGAGATCTGGCGGGCCACCAGCGGGCAAGTCGATATTCTGGTTTCTGGTGTGGGAACGGGTGGAACCATTACTGGTTGCGGGGAAGTGCTCAAGAGTCGCAAGGCTTCGATCAAGTGCATCGCGGTGGAACCGGCTGCTAGCCCCGTGCTCACACAGCACCTGATGCAGGGTGTGCCCAAGGATCAGGTGAAGCCGGGGCCGCACAAGATTCAGGGTATCGGCGCAGGCTTTATTCCTGATGTTCTCAACACCGCGATCATCGATGAAGTTGTTACAGTGACGGACGATGAATCGTTCGAAATGGGTCGCCGGCTGGCGAAAGAAGAAGGGATGCTCTGCGGCATTTCGTGTGGTGCGGCGGCGAGTGCGGCGGTGAAGGTGGCCAAGCGGCCAGAGAATGCGGGCAAAGTGATTGTGGTTGTGCTCCCGGATTTGGGAGAACGCTACCTGAGCACAGCACTCTATCCGCAAGATTGAATCGCGATGTGAGTTGCGGTCGCGCCGGTGGGGGTCAGTCATCGGCGCGACGCTGTTCACGCTCACAACACAACTCAACCGGCCTTCTTCTTGGCCGCATTGCTGATGCACTTCGCAACCATATCCATCGCATCCGCGGTAGACATTGCTTCCAGAATCTTGAACGCTTCCGACAACACTCGCTTCGTCTCAGCGGCGTTGATCTGCGTTTTGCCCGTATCCACCACTCGGGATACTTCGTTGTAGAAATCGGAAATGGTCATGAGAGGCTCCCGGTTTGGTAGCGAGATGCAGCGATGTTTGCGATCTCTGTCAGAAGGCTACCCCATAAACCAAGTAAGAACAACCACACACGATATGCTTCTCTGCGATATCGTGCCGAATAAATGCTAGACGTCGGTAAGTCGCGGAACGCCTTCGGGCGGATAATCCGCACCGCTTGCCTGTTCCGGATATTGTCAAATACTTGCACGAGCCACTGGCATCCTCACGTTGCAATTTCTGGGCATTGCGGCTATTTCTCGCAATCGAATCACGAACCCTAATTTGTCTGCAGGGCTGTGCCCATGCTCTCGTCTGCCCCGGAAAACGCCCGCCGCGAGTTCGCCCGCAGCGTTCTCCGGGCCGAAGCCGAGTCGCTGCTTGGCGTTTCCAATCGACTCGATGAACGCTTCGAAGCTGTGGCCGACCGGCTATTCGCATGTCGTGGGCGAGTTGCGGTGGTAGGCGTGGGCAAGTCCGCGGATGTGGGACAGAAGATTGCCGGCACGATGAATTCCACTGGCACCCGTGCGTACACACTCGATGCCACACGCGCCGTTCACGGCGACCTCGGCATGGTTCATCCAGACGATGTGGCTCTGCTTCTTTCGCACAGTGGCGAATCGGAAGAACTGGTTCGATTGTTAAACCCGCTTCGCAAACTTGCGAGCGCCTTGGTTGCGATTACCGGCAACGCGAGCGGAACGCTTGCGCGAATCGCGGATGCGGCCATTGTGTATGGATCGCTTACCGAGGCTTGCCCGCTTGCTCTGGCACCCAGTACGAGCACCACGGTGATGATCGCACTGGGCGATGCGTTGGCGTTCACCTTGTTGCAACAACGCGGCTTCACTCCGGAACAGTTTGCCCGGTTTCACCCGGCCGGGAGTTTGGGTCGCCGGCTTGCGACGGTTGCGGAGTTTATGCGATGTGGCGACGAACTGCGACTTGCCCCCGCGACCGATAGCGTTCGCACGGTGTTCGCACGGGTTCGCCACGCCGGTCGGCGAACAGGTGCCATCATGCTCACCGATGCCGAGGGCCGCCTGAGAGGATTATTCACGGATAGCGATTTGGCCCGGCTGTTCGAATCTCGCCTCGATGCGACACTCGACACACCGATTGAAACGGTCATGACGCGAAACCCAATTGTAATTAGCCCAGACGCACGAATCGGTGAGGCGGTCGATCTGCTCAAAGGCCGAAAGATAAGTGAAATCCCCGTGACCGACGCGGAAGGTCGTCCTGTGGGCATGCTCGATATTACCGATGTGATTGGCTGGGTGCCCGCGACGGAACAACGCCCCGCCTTGCGTCTGATGGAACGGAAAACCGCTTAGGTTCGCGGAGCGAACCGGGAGGAAAGTTGTGCCCAACTTCATGAGCCTCGATGGTGTTGCTGTCGTCTTTCTCGCACTGCTCCTGATACCGGCGGCGCTTTTGCTCTCGCAGCTGGTGCTGGCGAGCAGCGAAGATGAACAGCCCGAACTTCCGGGGCCACGATGGTGAATTCTCCTCTCGCGGCCCAGGCGGCTGGCATTGAGTTGTTGCTGCTCGATGTGGATGGCGTTCTCACAGATGGTAGCGTCGTTTACACAGACGCGGGCGCGGAACTCAAGCGGTTCCATGTGCGTGATGGATCGGGCTTGAAGTTATGGCACGACGCGGGTAAGCGCTCGGCGATCGTTTCGGGCCGAAAGTCTGTCGCCGTTGATCGGCGTGCCGCTGAACTGGGTGTGAGTCTTGTCTTTCAAGGGCGTTCGGAGAAACTGCCCGCCTTTGAAAGCGTGCTTGCCGAAACGGGTTTGCGGCCCGAGCAAGTGTGTGCCATCGGCGATGATTTACCCGACATGCCCGTGCTCAGGCGAGCGGGGCTTGCCGTCGCAGTGGCAGATGCGTGCCCGGAAGTGCGATCGCTCGCGCATTATGTCACGGCGGTTCCCGGTGGGCACGGAGCTGTACGCGATGCGATTGAGTGGCTGTTGAAGTTGCAAGGAAGTTGGGACGACCTGATCGGCCGGTTCACCGGTTGACGGAGGCCAGGACGGCGTATGACTCCGCGGCGGATCTTATTGTTGTTCGGCGGGTTTGCTGCGTTCATCGCCGCTTACGCAACCTATGCGCAAATCTTCGGATGGATCGATGGGTTGCCGATTCTTCCCATTCGCATGACTGTTGCGTCCGATGGCACTTTTCGTCCGCCACCACGGGCCACATCACCCACTCTTGAACTTCTCAAAGCGGCCTTCGGGGAAAATAGCCCGGAGACAGAACCCGCACAATACCCCACACAGCTTCGATTCTTGCAGGGCGAAGCGGCTGTGGTTCTCGCTGCGGGAAGCCCGCCGAGCAATCCGGATTCGAACCGCGTCACGCTGTCGCCGTTTAGTATTGCGATCTTCGGGCGGCCGCGAGCGGAGCACTTGCTTCGCCCCGGCGAAGTCACCGAAGTGAGCACCATTCATTCCGATAAGGCGGTGCTGGAATTCGATCGTGTGATTAAATCCGCGACCGAGATGAACAACGCGAAGCTCGTTCGCCTCGAACTTGTCAGCGATCCAGAGCAATCCGTTCCGGACGCACTGAAACGCGTTGGGCTGATTCACATCACGAACAACCAGCGTTCGGGCGATCCGAACCGGCATCTTGTCTTGCGCACCGTTGGGCCGCTGTTCTATCGAGATCCCAAGGTTCCCGAAGGCGCACCGCCGCTTTCCGGTCCGGATATCTGGACGGATGCCCCAGTCGAGATTGTGGACCGTGGGAATCTACCGCGTGCCGGAGATACCGCCGTCGCGACCGCATCCACGGCCGCTGACCAACTCCGGAACCCTTCGGCAATCGCAGCGATTATCGGCGGACAGCGACTTCCCCCGCCCACGCTCACCGCGATTGGCATGCGGGTCTATTTGGAGCCGGCCAAACAGCCCGGCCAACGCACCGCGCAGAAGCCGCGCGAAGGCTCAGCGGGCTTTGGCGGTGTGCGGCGAGTGGAGTTCCTGGAAAGTGTGATCCTGAACCTGTGGGTGGGCGGCGATCAGGGCTTGGTGGCCGCAGCGGGAACCAACACCGGTAATCGCAGCACGCCCAATCTGGCAGCCCACGCGGTGGCCAGCGGACTATTCGCTGGAAGCGAAAGCGCTCGGTCGCTACGGCGTGATCTGCTGCAGGTGGAAACTCGCGGCCCCTTCGCATACGACGCGGATAAGAACCTCGCTCGGTTCGATGTGCTTCCGGTTTCCGATCCCAGCTTGCCCAACGATGTGCAAGTCACCAAGGTTCCACCTACAACCCTGGGAACGCAAACGCTCTTCAGTCAGGTTTTGGAGCTGGAGATGAGTGGGCCGCCTGTGGGCGAGAAGCCAGCCGATGCGGCTGCGGCTCCTGATGCGACAACCACAAACAGAGCCACTGCCGCACGATTCAAACGCCTCCACGCCTGGACATACACGCCCGGGCGCTTTCTCACGGTTTCGTCCGATTCCGATCAACTCGAAGCCTATGGCCAAGATCTTGTTCATGAAGCAGCCATTGAACGAACGCAGCTCACGGGCAGCCCCCTCTATGCGGTGCAGAAGCGGAATGTGCTTACCGCGGGCGGGCCAAAGCAGTCCGCCGTGCTCGTACTCGAACCGCCACCCGAGGCGAATGAATCCGATCGTAAGCCAATGGCAAAGGTGATTGGTCCGGGGCGGGTGGAACTTTTCGACACCGCCGCGAATGCGACAGCCGTCACGGTTTCCTGGCTCACTTCGATGGAGCAGACACGCGAGCGAACCAATGACAACGTCCTCGATCTTTACACCCTGACCGATGGTGCGAAGTTTGAGGATGAGAAGGCCGAATTCTGGTTGAAGGGTAAGGTGATCAAGCTCTGGCTCGCCCCGGAACCGAAGGCAGCCGGCGACACATCAACTACTGCTGCGCGAGCGAAGCCCCAGCGGTTGCAAGTGCTCGGAGATGTGAGCGGGCACACTGCGGATCTGGATATCGAACAAGCAGAGTATTTAAGCACGCTGATTCGCGACATCACGCCTGCGGTCGCGGTTGCGCCCACGGCTCCGGCGACACCGGCTCCGCCACCTGCGCAAGAACCGCCGAAGCCCGCACCCGTCAAACCGAAAGCACCCACCAAGCCTCCCATGCGGCTTCGTGCCCGATCCATCGAATCGTGGGTCGTGCGTGCCCCAGCCAATTCCGCAGGTGCGGCACCTGCCACGACAGCCACGAATGAACGCGCCAGTGGTGGGGCGAAGTACCAGATGGAGAAGGTGCGCTGCGAGGGCACCGTCACGGTTCATCAAGATCCCGCCGATCCAACCAAGCCACGCGGCACGGATATTCTTGGCAGTTTGCTGCTCATCGATGGTTCACCCGAAGGGAATATCTTGACGGTGTTCGGCTGGGACGATCGCCCCGGCGAAGTTCACAACGAAGAGACTTCGCTCATCGGCCCGAAGGTAGTGATCGATCAGTTGCACAACCAGACTTCGGTCGAAGGGCGTGGGACACTCGTAATGCCATCGGGAAGTGGTTTAACGGGTGAGAAGTTGAAACAAGCCGAGTCCGTCGTGGTTCACTTCCGTGACGGGATGACGTTTCGCGGATCGCGCAAAGTAGCAGATTTCTTTGGCAAGGTAACGGCCACGCAGGGTGCATCGTCGGTAACCTGTCACACACTGCAGGTGAATTTCGATCGGCCCGTTTACTTGACGCAGGCGAATCGCCCGCCCAAGAACGCAAACAATCCCGCAGACCAGGATAAGCCAAAGATCGATGTGATCTTCTGTTACCCCGCGCCCGCCGACGTGGCGGAGAACTCGCGAGAGAAGTTGGTTTGCTTCCGGCAGATCGATCGCGACCCTGCAACAGGCCGAACAATTCGGTATCAGTCGATCGAAGCGCGAGAACTGACACTTCGCGCGCAAGCACGTGATGTAACCGGTGGTGAGCCGTATCGCCAGCTATTGGCGGAAGGGCCGGGCATCGTGCGAACGTGGCAACCCGGGGCGGTTGAGGATGACCCGAACGAAACCGCATCCGCACCCATGCAGAAGGCCGCGACTCCGCAGACCGAGATGAAACTCACAATTGTCAATTTCTCGGATCGAATGACCGCGCGCGAAAAGAGTGCGGACTACAAAGATGCGACGTTTCTCGATTCAATTCAAGTGATTCACGTTCCCTCGGATGACCCGGAACTGAAGGTCGAGCGACACAAGTTGCCGCCCCGCGCCACGCTCCTCACCTGCGTGGATAAACTCGTCGTTTGGACGCAGAAGAAAGGCGATGGCCCAGCCCGGCAGCACATGGAAGCGTATGGCAACGCTTACCTGCGGAACCAGGAATACGATGGCTGGGGTGAAACCATCAACAACGATGGCAAGATTGTGATCTTTGAAGGAGCAGGCACGGTTCCGGCACGCATCAAGAGCCGCTTCTCGGGTAACGATCAGAGCGGGCGGAAGATTATCTACGATCGGGCAGCGAATCATTACAAAGTGGAAGGAAGCATCGGCGGCACAATCACACCGCCACCACCTTCAAAGAAGTGACGCCCGATTGCGGAAGCGGATCGAATCAACGCTTTTCGGGTGGTTTAACCTGGGCTTTTGGCCGATCCAGATCGCTGTTCTTGCCGCGTTCGACACTGCAGCCACCACATCCCGGTACGCATATCATTAGAATAACGAGCAGTGCACAACATGGGAATCGCCAGCGGGTTGACCGCACGTCCGCACCTCGTGGTTGAGATGTTCAAATCACGTTGAAGCTAGAAACGCCGCAGGGCCGTTTGCTCCTTGCCGTTAAAGGCACGAGCACACGGCCCTGACAGCAATCAACCAGAAAATTACTTGGGCTTGGATGCAGCGGTGTTAGCAGGGGTGCCGCCGCAGCCAACCATGGTCGCAACGCTCATCGCCATCACAACTGCCAGGATAACCTTCTTCATCTTAAACTCCTTGAAAAGTGGCCACAGGTGTAGAAACAGAGAGGCTTATGTTCGAAACGGGAAAGTCCCGTTCCGATCCTTCTGTTTTGTTAGGGTGTATGATGGGAATGGTTAATCCACGAGCGTAATCACTGCAACCTGTTTAATGGTTACAATTTGTGATATGCTGCAGCGGAAGAAAACCTGTTCCTGTCATTGCCCACGCACACATAGATACAAAGCCGCAGAAGTTATTCCCGAGAAAAATCTATTCATTGAGAAAAAAACCGTAACCGTATTCTTTGGCGAGCGCGAATGCGTGAGTTTTCTTTCCCAAAAACATTCCGTAACGGTTTGCGAATAACTAATTCGGGAATAAATCGGGCGGGTCTGGGTTCCATTCTCTTGAGGGCGAACGTATGGCATCGGTTGCGGGCGGGTTGCACGCGTTGATCGATGCCCATTACGAGGCACTCTATCGCTACGCCTATCACCTGACCGGTTCTGCCGCGGACGCGGAAGACCTGACTCAGGAAACGTTTGGCAAGGCGTTCGCGCGGCTGAACCAGCTTCGCGAACCAGAGCGAGCGAAAGCGTGGCTCTTCAGCATCTTGCGGAACTTGTACTTACACAAGATTCGCGATGAAAAGCGGCATCGATCTGTGCCGCTGGATGCCGTGGGCGACTTACCCGCCCGCACAGAGGAAGAATCGCTGGATATCGATCCCGCGAAGTTGCAACAGGCTCTCGACGAACTGGACGAGGGGTTTCGCACCCCACTGATTCTGTTTTACTTCGAGGATTTCAGTTACCGCGACATCGCCGAACAGATGGAACTTCCCATTGGAACCGTGATGTCGCGTTTGGCCCGAGCGAAAGCGTATTTGCGAACTAAACTGGTTCCGCCTGGATCGAACGGGTACGCTGCGGCCGGAATTCATGAGATGCCCGATAAGCAACAGGAGATCCCCGATGCGGGTTTCCGAACGCAGGGTAACAAGGTGACGTGATGGAATGCCGTGACGCACAGTTCTATCTGCGACTTCGCCGCCATACGGGCGATGAACTGGGCACGGACGTATTGGCCGACCTGAACCGCCACCTGGGTGGATGTGCGGCTTGCGCCGCAGACGCTCGCGTGGCCGATTCGTTCGATCGGGCCGTTGCGGCAGCGGTTGGCAATGTACCGGTGCCTAGTGGACTGCGAGACCGGTTATTCGCGGAAGCATCGGCGTTTCGCGGAGGCGTGATCCGGCGACAGGTTTATCGCGTCTCCGCCGTCGCCGCGTCCGTCTTACTTGCGATGGGGATCGGCTTCGGGGCTTTCTTCGCGACTCGCCCCAAAATCGATACCAACCTGATGGTGATGGCGGCCGATCAGCAGATTCAAGATCCGGAAACTCTGATCCAACAATGGCTCGCCTATCACCGCTTTCCGGATCGATTGCCGGAATCGTTCAATCCCGAGTTGCTCATGTCGCTGGGCAGCGAACGTCTGCAAGGCGCGGACGTGCCCGTTGCAGTGTTCCGCCACCCGGATGGCCCCGGATTCGCGAAGGTGTATATCTTCGCCACCGATGGCACGGTGAACCTCGATGGGCTGCGAGTTGCCAATGCTTCGCACACCATGGCACAAGTGATTGCCGACCCACGACAGTATCGCGGGGTAAAGTACGTGATCATCCACACGGTTCACCCGGTTGGCCCGCACGATAACCCGCTCAAGCCGTTTCTCCGGCCGGGCCGAGATGTTGCTTCGTCCTGAAGAATCGCACACACTTTGTGGTTCACGTTGGCGATATTCGACTAAAATGGGAATGCCCAACACCCACATCACGATTCACAAGCAAGAATTGCAGGGCAACATGCAACTGGAACTGAAGTATTGCTCGGCCTGAGGATACGAGCCTAAAGCCGTCAGTCTGACGGATAAACTCCTCAACACATTCAAGACGAAAATCACCGCGCTCACACTGATTCCATCGAAGGGCGGATGCTTCGAGGTCACACTCGGAAGCGAGTTGATTCACTCGAAACTCGCATCGGGCGTGTTTCCGGACGAAGCAGCGATTATCGAAGCTGTTGGTGCCCGATTGAAAAAGACTTAGTAACCAACGCGCGGAATGCACACAGAGGCTTCCGCTGCGTGATCGCATCGAGTATCAAGTCACGAAGCGCGTTTGTTTAACCGCCGGAGATGCCCATGCCGCAGCGGAAGACCTCCATCCTGTATCCGAGTCTCGTCACAACAATTGGCGTTGGTTGGTTGCTCACTGTGCTCGAAGTGGATTCGCAGATCTTTTGGATTCCCGTTCTTTGCATGGCGGTGGGCGGAATCTTGGTACTTCTGGTGGGTGGGATCGATAAGGGGACAATCGTTGTCGGACCTCTGCTCATGGCGCTTTCGGGCTTTGCTTATGCTCGCCAGTGCGGAGCCCTCACGGTGGAACTCATGCTGCCGTTGATTGTCATTGTGGCAGGTGTTCTGATGTTCATCGCGTATTTCTTGCCGGTACCATTTCCGGATTGGCTCAACTCCACGCCAAATCAAACATCTGAGCGCCCCAAGCGGTTGCGGATCGAGGATCTGCCGAAGGGCGATCATCCCAATTCGTGATGAAACAGCACATGTGGCGTATAAAGACAAAAAGCCCACCCGAGAGGGTAGGCTTTAAGCAGTGGTTGGCGATTCAATCAGTTACGTTGCACAGCCTGGAACAGTTCACTCATCTTCATACCAAGCGCCAGACAAATTCGGTACAAGGTTTCGATCGAAGCGGAGTTCTTGCCCAGTTCAATCTGGCTCAAATAACCCAGTGACACGTTCGTTCGGTCGCTCATATTGGCCAGAGTCAGGCCCAGCGCTTTGCGGCGTTCGCGGATGGCGGATCCGAGCGCTTCACGCAGCGCATCTTCGGTCATCCGCAGCAGACCTTTGCTTTCCAGGCAACGGAAGACGATCTCCCGCAGCTTATCAACCTGGAACGGCTTCGTGAGGTAATCGTAAGTGCGTGCCCGGAGGCAGTTGAGAGCGCTATCCACCGATGGGTAGCCGGTGACCACGATGATGTTGGCTTCTGGCTGGTGGTCGCGAATCCACCCGAACACTTGCTCGGCTTCCAGTCCCGGAAGCACGTAGTCGAGCACGATCAGGTGGTACGGGTTCGGCCGCGTGAGTGCCGATTCCACCAACTGCGGATCGGATACCACATCGATCACGAAGTCGCGGTTAGAGAGCGCTGCTTGAATGACGGAGCAAGTACCGGGATCATCATCCAGGATCAGGATGCGAATATCCCCGGAAGATTGCAGCTCTCGCATGGAGCCAACCACCTGGCCCTTGGGCGGTGGCGGCGTGTGCGGGAATGTTAACTTGGGGGTCGGGGTCGAACGATCCTCGATATCAAACGTCATTGGTCATTAACCTCCCACGGCGGTTGTGCTCATTTTCCCGTTCGGGACCGATAGCCCGGCGGGTGTCCCGGCGGTCGCCGGAGGGGCCACAGTTGCCAGTGGCAACACGATGCGAACCTGCGTGCCTGTTCCCTGTGAAAGCGCTGGTTCAATCTGAATCCCACCACGATGCGCCCACAAGACTCGATACGTGATGGCCAACCCCAGCCCTCGGTGCCGCACCTTGGTCGTAAAGAAGGGATCTGCGAACAGCCTGCGTCGCACTTCGGGTTTGATCCCGGTGCCGGAGTCCGTTACAGTCACCAACATGTTTGGCCCGATGTCCGGGCGACCGAGATACGCTCGCGTATCAGCTTCCGATAAATCGATACTTTTCGCCGCAACGATCACTCGCCCGCCCGCCGTGCAGGCCTCCGCTGCGTTTTCGATCACACGCCCGAAGATTGTTTGCAAAACTCCTGCTTCGATGCCGACTGTGGGTAAGCCGTCCGGAATATCAGTTGCAAATTCGATACCGGGAATGCCTAACTGTTTGACGCGAGCGATTTCTTTGGCCACAGCAGTCGCAATCACAGCAGGGTTCGGCTTCACCTGTCCGCCGCGGCTGAGTTGATGCAATTGCTGCGTAAAGCTAATTCCCCGCTGACCGGCTTTGCCAATCTCCGTTACGAAGTTGATCGCCTGTGAACTTTGCGGCAATAGCGGTACGACCAGATCCGAAAAGCCGATGATCCCGGTGAGGATGTTGTCGAAGTCGTGAGCCATGCGACCCGCAATCACAGCGGCATCAGCGAGCCGTTGCTGCAACGCTTCAGAATCCGATACCGATCCGATGTGCGTCAGAACAGCGGGTGCTCGTTCCATCGCGCGGGCGGTTAGCGTCAGTAATGCGTGATCGGTTGCGGACCAGGGTTCGCTGCTCGCTTGATCAACCCACAGCACGCCGGGTGGTCGCCCTGTTGGCTTTAGCGCTGCGAACATCCGGCTTACGCCCTCTGCTTCGGGGTAAGTCACGGTTTCTTCCCCGGCACGAAGCCGGCGAATGGCGTCAGGAACCTCTACTGGGGCCGGCTGCGGTGCGGAAACACCGTTAGCGATCGTATAGACCACGGTGGGCGTATCACTGGCGGGCCACACCAATCCGCAGGATCGCCAACCGCAGGTGCGTGCCCACGCTTGCAGTATGGTTTCCAGCGCTGCGGAATCGCGCGTTTCTTGCCACCAAGTTGGCAAGAAGGTTAGTGCAGCAGCGAGTGCCCCCGGATCGGACATTACGGCAAGCTCCCTTTCGCCGTGTTACAGGATGGCGTAAGAGGTTTCGGCCTCACCTGAATTCAGGTGATTCACTCTGTATCTAGAACGGACCGGTACGAAGTCAAATCGTGAAGTGTTAGCGGCTGGGCTGGGTTATTAGGTCGGGGCGATTGATGGGCTGATGCGACCTTATCCGCATAACATATGCTTCACTATAGCAATTCGTCCGTTCATAGACCCTACCTAATCCCATACACGAACTTTATGTTAGATGCGACAAGTTCTTTAATAGGTTCACACAAGATTACCATTTCGCCGCACGACTATATGGTTGGCGATTATTTTGCGGGCAAACGCAACAGTGATTTCGCGATTGTGTGGGTGCATGGGTTTGGCAGTCATCGTGGGGGCGAGAAGGCCGAAGCCATCCGGGAAGAATGCCGGCATCGACAGTGGGCGTTCGCTGCGTTCGACTTCCGGGGGCATGGCGAATCGAGTGGCGAGATGCGTGAACTCCGCGCGAGTCGATTACTCGAAGATCTTGAGGCGGTTCGCGGATTCCTGGAAGCCCGAGGGCATTCGCGTCTGGGGTTAATCGGTTCGAGCATGGGCGGATTCGCGTCCGCGTGGTTCGCAGCTCGCAATCCCGCACAGGTGCTTGGCTGCGTGTTGATCGCACCGGCATTCCGCTTCCTCCAACGTCGCTGGGAATCGCTCACTGAAGAGCAGCGTACGCAATGGCAACGAACGGACTCGCTTGAAGTGCAGAGCGCATGGGTGAAGGCAGAATTGGGCTACGGGTTTGCCGAGGAACGCGACGCATTCCAAATGGACGCTCTGGCGGCACGCTGGGCCACGCCCGCGTTGATCTTCCATGGCATGGCCGACGATATCGTTCCAGTCAGTAATAGTTTGGACTTTCTTATGAGTACCGATTACAGTGGCATCGAAGTTCGAGTCTTCAAGGACGGGGATCACCGCCTAACCGCGTACAAAGAAGAGATCGCAAACGAAGCAGCGCGCTTCTTCACGCGGTGGGTGGGTTGAACAGGAATACGCTCCATTCCCACTCCTTTCTTTTGGAGGCTCCCGTGCGATCCTCACTCGCCCCACTCCTTCTGGCATTCGTGGCACTGATCAAGTGCTCAACTGCAGCACACGCGCAACCGCAAATGGCGGCCGCGATTCCACCTGAACTGAACAACTATATTGGGACGCCGGACAAGAGCTTCGCGTGGAAGCTCATCAAGACCGAGCAGAAGAAGGTCCTCGGCGGCCTCATCAGCGGCACGGTGTACACCATCGAGATGGTTTCGCAAACGTGGCACGGTGTGGCGTGGGACCACACACTGCAAGTGTTCGTACCGCGTGGTGTCACGATGCCAAACACGATGGCTCTGTGGGTTGAAGGCGACATCCCTAAGAATGGAATCGGAGGGTTAGACGAGGAAACGGGCGTGATGCTCGCATCGCAAATGCGTGCTCCGTTCGCCATCCTCTACGGCGTTCCCAAACAACCGCTGTTTGGCGACAAGGCCGAAGATGCGCTTATCGCTGAGTCGTTCGTTCGCTACCTCACGACAGAAGTCGCCTCGTGGCCGCTTTTGTTTCCGATGGTGAAGAGTGTGGTCCGGGGTATGGATGCGTTGCAGGCCTTTGCCAGCCAGCACTTAAAAGTCGATGTGAAGCAGTTCGTGATCGCCGGCGCGAGCAAACGCGGTTGGACAACATGGCTCACTGCGGCGACCGGCGACAAACGTGTGAAAGCCATTGCTCCGCTCGTCTTCGATATGGTGAAGATGGGATCGCAGATCGATCTTCAAATTGCGAATTACGGCAAACCAAGTGAGATGATTAAGGACTACTCGGATCGCCTCTTGCTTCCCATCCCCAAGACGGACCCAGCCGTGCGGCTCTGGAAGATGATCGACCCGTGGACCTATCGCGAGCGGTTGGATTTGCCAAAGCTCATTGTGAACGGCACCAACGATGAGTTCTGGACGCTCGACTCATTAAACCTGTACTGGGATGGGCTGAAGGGCGATAAGTGGGTGATGTATGTCCCGAACGCGGGGCATTATTTGAAACAGCGCGATGAGAAAGGGAACGAAGAGAAGATGCCGATGCAGGCCGTCAATACACTCGTCGCGTTCTGCCGCTCCCAGATTCACGGCAAACCGATGCCCAATTTCAATTGCGATATGGTTTGCCCACCGGGTGCGATCTGTCTCGATATGAGTGTGATGTGCGATGTGAAACCATCGAGTTGCCGGGTACTTTCCACGGATGCGGGCACACGCGACTTCCGGAATTCGTACTGGAAACACGAATCGCTCACACCCGATGGAATGACTACAACCTGCAAGGTAAATCTCCCGAAAGCGGGGCACCGCGCCGCGTTGCTCGAACTGGAATTCGAGATGGAAGGGCTGAAGTACAAACTCTCCACCCCGCCCCGCATCATTGAAGCACGGAAGAAGTAGAAGTAATGGGCTGGGATTTTGCTCAGGAGTTGCGAGATTGGGGGCCGGCCCGCACACAGAGTGCTGTTCCGGGGCTGGCCTTCGCTCGGGCGTATTGTGCCCGAGTTGCCAAATCGCATTACGAGAACTTCACGGTCGTTTCGGCGTTGTTGCCGCGTCGCCTCATTCGCCACTTCCACGCGGTGTATGCGTATTGTCGCTGGTCCGATGATATTGCCGATGAGACAGCCGATGTAGCGCAGGCGATTGCACTGCTCGATTGGTGGCGGGCCGAACTTCTCCGCTGTTATGAAGGCGAACCGAGACACCCGGTCACGATTGCCCTGCGCGAAACGATTCGCCGCTTCCACATTCCGCCGGAACCGTTCTTGAATCTTCTGGTGGCGTTCACACAAGATCAGCACATCAAGCAGTATGCCACCTTCGAGCAACTCCTCGCCTACTGCCGCAATTCCGCCAATCCGGTTGGGCACCTGGTGCTGTATCTGTTTGAGTGTTTCGATGACCGGCGGGCGGCGTTGGCCGATGAAGTCTGCACGGGCTTGCAGCTCGCGAACTTTTGGCAGGATGTTTCGCGTGATTATGGCATCGGCCGCATCTATCTTCCTGCGGAAGATCGGGATCGCTTTGGCGTGAGCGAAGAGGATATCGCCGCACGGCGGTTTACCCCTGCGTTCCGTGATCTGCTGCAATTCGAAGTGGAACGGACGCACGGGTTCTTCGATCGCGGTGAAAAACTGCTTCCGCTGTTGCCGCGAGAAGCCCAGATCGACATCGATCTCTTCATTCGGGGCGGGCGGGCGGTATTACGCGAAATCGAACGCGCCGAATACGATGTGCTTTCGCGGCGACCAGAAGTGAGCAAGCTCGCCAAAGGGAAACTTCTGCTCGGTGCGGCAACGCGGCGGATCTTCGGTTAAGGGCCACGACTGGGTGAGCGTCTTTGCTGTCGTTAGTTTTCATTTGGCGAGTGAGGTCCAGTAATTATTCCACTGGGTTTTTCTCGCGGGCCTGTATTTTTCCTTGTGTCAGTGTGGCTGGGCAAGTTGGTTGCTTGTTAGTTTTCGGGGTCGCGTCTCGCGTGCGAGTTGCTCGGCTTGGCTCTTGAGAATCGCATCCATTGTGCAAATCTCCGTCACGTACGAGGACTGGGTAATAAACCAACCCACCCAATTGACTCAAGATTCAGGACACGCCCCCTGCCGAAAGAATCATGCAAGTCGTGTGCGTTATGGCGAAAGGTGATCGCCCTTTCAAGTGTTTTCAGATCGGGCGTTCAGCTCGCCCCGGAATCTTCTATTTCATTCAACTCAGGCGGCCATCAGAGCGGTTCGGCGTCCGGCTCAGTACTCGGTTTGCCACCTGCCTCGATGGGGCGAAACTCATGTATCATCGGCTACGGGGCAACTGAGGCTCTTGCTGTACATTCCAGACCGATCGAAGCAGCAAGGGCGTCGATCCCCGGCTGTTAGCTTCGAAATAGCCACATCGATCCGCTTCGCGCGAGTCTCCGCTCGCTTGCCGGAGGTGATCCAGTGAATCCAATCCCTGCGAGCGAGAGGCGTGATGTCCGACCACGTCGCCGACGCTTTCGGAGGAGCGGCCGCAAGAGCTTTCCGCAGATCATCCGGCACCTCAGGCTCGGGTTCGACAGCCACCGGCGCGATCACTAGCGTGACAAGTTCGCCAGGCTCCGCGCCCGCGATTTCTCGCATCTCCTGGTCCACTTTGAGCCAGTGACCTCCTTGGCCGTCCGGCTCGAGCGTGGCGCGAAAGGGGAAGTCATTGAGCGTGCCTTCAACAGATGTCATGCCCCGCGAGGGAAGTTTCGCACTGGCCTCCTTTGGTACGATCAGAAACGTCCAAGTGACAGCCCCAGCGGTCGTCTTCGGCCGCAAGAGTTTCGCTGCGAAACGAAGTTTAGAAGCGGATTTTGTCATTGTTGCTTGGTCTCCCCTACAAAGGTTTACCTTCCGATACTGTTGAGGTCGCACGCCCAACGATGTCGACGTTTGAACCTACCTCACAGCCTCCGCCACCGAAAGAATCATGCAAGCGATGTGCGTTATGGTGAAAGGTGATCGACCTTCACATGCGAGAGGCTTGCGATGTCAACGGTAACGGACACCATTTTGGCCAACGGCCTGGGACGACACAAGAGCGTCGCCTGCGTTACCAACCAAAACGACCCGAAAGACAAACCAATCTGACGTGACCTGCACACGGTTTCATCGTCGAAACAGCGCACAGAGACGAAGGCAAAGAGGAAGAGCAAGATGAAAGAGACCGGGCACCCTGACGGAACCCGGCTCACAAATACAGAAGCAAAGACAGAAGAATGCCACTCAAACGCCGGCGGCCTGTTTCAGAGCTTCCTTCTTGTCGGTCCTTTCCCAGGTGAAGCCATCGCCGGTGCGGCCGAAGTGGCCGTGGCGTGCCGTCTCGCGATAAACCGGTCGGCGAAGGTTCAGCGATTCGATAATCCCCTTCGGCGTCAGCTGGAAATATTCGCGAATCAGGCTCACCAGCTTCGACTCGGCGATGATCGCGGTGCCGTTGGTGTTCACCCACACGTTCAGCGGATCGGGATAGCCGATGGCATACGAAAGTTGCACTTCGCACTCGCGCGCCAAACCCGCGGCCACAATGTTCTTGGCGATGTAGCGGCAAACGTATGCGGCGCTGCGGTCCACCTTGGTTGGGTCTTTGCCGCTGAATGCTCCGCCGCCGTGTCGCCCGCGACCGCCGTAGGTATCCACGATGATCTTCCGCCCCGTTAGCCCGCAATCGCCGTGCGGACCGCCGGTCAGGAAGCAACCGGTGGGGTTGATGTGGCAGGCAATGTCTTCTGCCGCAAGCTTTGGCAGTGCCTGGCCCGGCGGAATCATCACGAGCTTGCCCTTAATCAAGTCCTTGCGTTCGCGTTCGAGAACGGGCAGCAAAATCTGATCGATAATCTGCTGGCGGGCTTCGTCGGTGAAGTAATCGCCGTTATCGCGGCACACCATCACCTCGCGAGTATGCTGCGTGCTGAGCACCACCGTGTGAATGCGGTTCGGCGTGCCATCGGCGTTGTATTCCACCGTAACCTGGCTCTTGGCATCGGGCCGAAGCCAGGCGAGTTTCTTGCTCTTGCGAACCTCCGCGTGGTGTTCCACCAGGCGATGCGCGAGGTGAATCGGCAGCGGCATCAGTTCCGTGGTTTCCTTGCATGCGAAGCCGAACATCATCCCTTGGTCGCCCGCCCCGCCCACATCCACGCCCTGGCTAATGTGCGGGCTTTGGGCGTGAATGCGGCAATCGATCTGGCACGCATCCGCGGTGAAGCCGATCTCTTCTTCCTCGGCTCGATCCTTGGCCACGTAGCCAATCTCGCGAATCACTTCGCGCACGAGCTTATCGACGGCTTCGCGCGTGAGCGGGGCTTTCGTGGTAATCTCGCCGGCAACTACGGCCAAATCCGTGGTCACCAGCGTTTCGCACGCCACGCGGCTCATCGGATCGTAGGTCAAGCAGAAGTCGAGGATCGCATCGGAGATCTGGTCGGAGACCTTGTCCGGGTGGCCCATCGACACGGATTCACTGGTGAACAGGTAGCGATCAACGGACACGGGAAGCCCTCTCCGCGGTAAAGCAACCAGAAAAGAGATTCGACTCGTTATACGCCATCATGGAGATGTGGAGAAGGGCTGCGTCAGAAACACACAGCGGATCGCCAAGATGAAAGAAACCCGACGCGCTGGCATGCACGCCGGGTCCTTGTGCCAACTCATGATGGGAGCAGCATCATGGGAGCGATATCACTTACCGGCCACCGCATCGGCCTTGCGTTCGGCTGCGGCGAACAGTGTGGGGAACGATTCGTTCAACTTCGAACCCGCTTCCACAATCACCCGCTTCTGTTCCACCACCGGAACGCCGTCAACCATCAATTCGGCTTTCACATCGTAGTAGTACTTTCCGGGTGCCAGTGGCGGCGTGGTGAACGATCGCTCTGGACCGCTCAGACCGGTCAGGCGGCCATCCACATACAGCTTCGCATCGGCGGGGAGGCGGAAGTTGATATTCGCGCCTTGGTTCTTGGTGTCGTCCTTCTTGGTATCGTCCTTCTTGGTGTCGTCCTTCTTCGGGTCCATGTCGCTAGATGGTACGGTCGGGACGCCCGGGTTACCAACGCCGGTAGGAACCACAACCGGAGGCTGGTTCATGCCCGAGTAAGTATCGAAGACCGGGTGAATGCCGTAAGTGGTACCGAAGTAGCCGCCGTGGCAGCCGCCATGGCAAGCCCAAGGTGTGCCGGCCAACGTGCCGAAGCCATAAGGCTGCACATCGCCCCAACCATACCAATTCGGCGAACCCTGACCCGAGCCATAGCCGGAGCCATGGCACGAACCCTGGCACGAGCCATAACCCATACCGTTGCACGAACCCCAGCAGGAAGCTGCAACGGGCGTCATACTGGAGCCGAAGCAGGTCCAACCGGTGCAAGAGAAGCCTTCAGCACCGCAGCCGTGGCAAGTGCGCTTGTGGCCGAACAGGCCATGCCCACCCACTCGCGCGTGGAAGTGCCCGCCGTGGCAAGAACCCATACAACCGTTCGAAACAACAACGCCTGTGCAACCCGAACAACCATAGCAACCAGCAACCACGGCAACCGGGCGTGGGTGGAACGAGAGTTCCGCCCCTCCGCCGGCCGTCATCGTGGTCATCAGAACGAGACTGTACATGTGCGTAAACCTCCGTGGTGCGGAATTGGGTGTCGTTGAGGATGGTAGGGCCGGGTAAATGAGCCGTCAAAGGCAATATGCGGAAACTGGGTTAAGTAGATAAGGTGCTCTGTCGATACGACCGGAATATGCGCGGAATAAGTGCCGGCGATGGCTTGCAGACCGCACGCGGGCCATCACGCGGCTTCAATGTCGAAGTGAACAGCGAATTGCACTTACTGCCAACCGCGCAGCCGGAACAGCCACCCGGCGACCACCAACCAGACCACTGCCAGCACCACCGCCGCCAGTAACTGATGCCAGTGGAAGTAATACACATTGCCAGATAACGCCGCGTGCAACACACGCGGGCCGTGATACTCGACCGCCAAATACGGCAGATATGGTATGCCGTTCATCGAGCAAATGAGCAGCAGCATCGAGACCATCATGAGGTAACACATGCCGCCGAGAAACGCGGCCTTTTGTGTGCGTGCGAGTGTGGCAATGGTCATGCCGATGCCGAGAAACCCACCGCCCACCGCGAACAACGCGAGCCAGAAGAACAGACTCGAAAGAACTTCCGTCTTGTATACCGCCGCGATGGTGGCAGCGAGAATCACACCCGCAGTGGGGTAGAACAGGAACTTCGCGGTCACGATCTCGGCGGGCGATGCGGGCGAGAGTGCCTGAGCGAGCAACACGCCGCGTTCGCGCTCTTCGCAATTGAGCGTGGGCAACAGATACACACATGTGAAGTACAACGCGAAGACCACCAAGCCAGTGGCGATGGCGGAACGCAGATCCAGCACATCACCGCCCAGCCCGCGGCGCGAAACTTCCAGATCGGGGAGTTGCGGCCCGTTGGCGGCACGCACCTGTTCTTGAAAGCGCGTGTGGGCTTCGAGAAGTTGCCAGGTGTTCGCGTTATCGAACGCCGGATCGGGCGGCGGTTCAGCACCTTTGGCACGCACCTGTTCAGCGAAGCCGCGGCGCAATTCCTTCCAGAGCCATGCTTCGTATGGGGCCAGTGCGGAAGGATCGCCATCGGGGTGCCACACCGACACCACGAGCTTTTCCCGCCCGCCCGGCGATTGTTCGGCGGGGAGTGTGCGAAGTTGCAACGCCGCGGTGCCCGTGGAATAGACAATTAGTTCGTCCACCTTGGGTGCTTCGGCGAGCTGACGGAAGTGGAGTTGCTGGCGCAATTCGGGCGGTTGGTTCGCTTCGAGATGGCGAATAAGCGGCGTCGTCTCTTCATACTCGATGAAGCAATGGCGAACGCCACCAACGGCATCGGTGCCGGCATCGGAAGATGCGCTGGGGGCGAACAGCGAGAGAAGCACCGCCGCCGCCACGAGCAGGAACGCCAACGCCACGCCGCCACGATTGGCGAGGTGCCGCTGCCACTCTTTCACCAACAACGCCTTGAGGATGTACCAGCGCATAGATTGTTGTTTGCCGTCCCAGGCTTATCTCGTTATTTCGCGCGGCATTCCCGCGAGAAACAAGCGGTTTACTCGAATGCGAGGCCGGTGAGTTTGAGGAACGTGGCGTGGAAGTCGAATTCGCGCGTTTGCAGGCTCGCCACATGCCCGGTGGCGACCAGCGATGCCAGATCGGCCCGCCCGCGTGCGTCTTCCAGATCGAAGACCGCACGCTCGCCATCGGTGCGAATCACATCGACTTTCCGCTCCGTGTGCACCTGCCGCAACGCAAGCGGAGAATCCAAAGCGACCAGTTTGCCGCGACAGACAATGCCCACCCGATCGCAGATCTTTTCCACTTCGTCCATGTCGTGCGTGGTTAGCACCACGGTGGCTCCGGCCTTCACGCGATCGCGCAGAATGCGATGCACCACTTCGGCCGAGTGAATGTCCAGGTTGGCCGTGGGTTCATCCAGGTAGAGCACGGGCGGTTCGTGCAACAGTGCGCGAGCGAGGAGCAGCTTCTTGCGCATGCCCAGTGAATAGCCGCGAACCGGGAGATCGGCAGCTTCATCCAGTTCCACCATCTTCAGCACGTCGCTGGCTCGCCGGCGTGGCACGCCATAAAGCTGGCCGAAGAACTCCAGGTTTCGCCGCCCGGTGAACTCTTCGAAGTGATTCTCGCGATCCGGCACATAGCCGAAGAGTGGCTTGATACGCGACCATTCGCGCGTGACATCGAAGCCGCCCACGGTCACCAGGCCGGCCGTAGGGCGACGCTGGCCGATGAGCACGCGAATAGTGGTCGATTTCCCCGCGCCGTTTGGCCCAAGCAGGCCGAACAGTTCGCCGCGGCGAATATCGAGATCGAGGCCATCCACGGCGGCAAAGGAGCCGTAGAGAACGCGGAGGCCCGCAAGTCGGATCATGGGTTCGGAAGTCGCCAAGCATTCACCGCAATCACGCCGGGGGCGCTAGAATCACATGTGGAAGATAGGATACAAATAGCGCGGGAACAACGCCGCGAAGGATCAACTCGCCGAGAATGTTATGCCGTCCACGTTTCGCTTGTTCGTTGCCGCTGCTCTGGCCCGCATGTATCCGCGCGTGGCGTGGCTGTTCCGCAGCCGCACCTGGATCATTCAGGAAACCGTGCTGCCGGTTCTCGCGGTGGCGGCGTTGGTCTTCGCGTATCGCGCGATGAAAGCCCCGACAGAGTTTAGCGGGTTCGTTGTGCTGGGTGCGGCGATGGTCACATTCTGGATGAATGTGCTCTGGGGAATTGGCGCGCAACTTTATTGGGAACGCGATTCGGGCAATCTGGAACTCTATGTGATGTCCCCTGCCCCGATGATGGGCGTGCTGACCGGCATGGCGCTGGGCGGCATGACAACCACACTGGTTCGCGCCACCGCCATCACGGTGACCGGCGTGTGGCTGTTTAACATTCCCATTCAGCCCACAAGCTGGTCCATGCTCGTCGCGGTGTTTCTGCTCACGCTCGCGGCGCTCTATGGCCTGGGAATGATGTTCGCCTCGCTGTTCCTTCTCTGGGGCCGCGAGGCGTGGCACATGGTGAACTTGCTTCAAGAGCCGATTTACTTGCTCAGTGGGACGAACTTCCCCGTCGCGATCTTTCCGAAAGCCGTGGGCGTTGTCGCAAGCATTATCCCACTCACGGCGGGAATGGATGCGATGCGGCAACTGCTGTTCCAACGGCAAGGGCTGTTCCCGGTGTGGGTCGAAGTGTTGGTGCTGGCAGGGCTGGCCAGCGTGTTCATCTTCACCGCTCACCGCTGCCTGCGTTATCTGGAGCGGCGATCGAAGCAAGAAGGAAAACTCACGGTGCGATGGCAATAATCGCATCGCACACACGCCAAGTGCGAGGCAATCAAACGCCCTTGGCCGCGTCGTGAACTTCGCCCCGGGGCAGGTTCGGCGTGGCCCGCAGCAGGCGCTGCATGTTCTGCTTGTACACTTCCACGCCCGATTGCCCATACGGGTTCACGCCCATCATGCGGGCTTCCACCACAGTGGCGAGCATGAGCATCTGCATAAGCTGGCCGATGGTGTATTCCGTAAGCGCCGGAAGCACGATATCGGCACTGGGCCGGGCCACTTGCTCATAGGCTTCCACGGTTCCGCGAAACGCGGCATCTTGCAGATCGGGGTAGCCCTTGCGGCTAAACTGATTCAGTTCATCCTCGTTGCGATCGGACATGCCGATCATCACAGGGGGGTGCCGCAGGGTCTTCACCACAAGATTGTTAATCATCTTGTCGCGCGTCCCTTCCTGGTGTTGCTGCCCGCGGCTGTGCAAGTCTCGCGTGCTCACGGTCGTAAGCGGCGTTGCCCCGCGGCCTTGCTTGCCCAGCGATTCGCTCAGCAATTGATCGTACCACCAGCCGACCGCTTCCAGGCGACGCGACCACACCGATAGCACCCGCGTGCCCTTCCCTTTCTCCTCCGTCATCAAGTGATTGATCGCGGCGTATTGCAGCACTGGGTTGCGGTCGAACGGCTCTTCAAGGAAGCGGCGCGTGATAGTTGCGGCTCCGAGCAACATCGCCCGAACATCCAACCCCATGACCGCAGCGGGAAACAAGCCGGCGGGAGTGAACACACTGAACCGCCCACCGACATCGTCCGGAATGGTGAGAATATCTTCTTCGGCGTAGCCATCGGCACGGCAGTAATCGCGCAGCTTCCCTTTCGGTCCGGTGATGGGAACGATCACGCGGTGCAGCATCTCGGACTTCGGCCCGTAGAAGCGCATGGCCTCGGCCCGAATCGCCCGAAACGCCGAGGCGGTTTCGAGCGTTCCGCCCGATTTACTGATTACCACCACGCCCCAGCGTTCTTCCGGCAGATCGGGTTCAATGCAGGCGTTTTCGAGCAGTTCGAACAAATCCTGCAGCGAATCGTTATCGAGGTTGTTCCCTTCGAAGTACATCCGCGGCCGGCCCATGCGGAGCTTGGCGGGCATCTCGTTGTGGTAGGTGTGGCAGAGCGCATCGAAGAGCGCCCGCGCGCCAAGATAGCTGCCGCCCACGCCCAGCAGCACCACGCGATCCACATCTTCGCGGAGTCGATTCGAGATGCGCAAGATCCGGCCCAACTCACTGGTATCGGGCCGGCGCTTGAAGCTATCGAGGAGTTTCTGCGGATAATCGATGAACCCCGGCTGCACCATGCGGCTGCGGGCGAGTTGTGGCGGCGATTCGCGTTCCGCCCCCACTTGGCCCCGCACATCCATCACGGCCCGCTTCACGGTATCGAGCCGCTCGGGCGACAGGAAATGCCGATCCTGCAACTCGGCAACCGGAGTCCAGGATTCCGGTGCGTGAGATAGCAGCCGCTGATAGTGATACTCGATGTTCTCGTCGGGCAGTTGCATGATTCGTCCTTCGTCCCCCGTGCTATCGTGCGTCGGCCCGGTTCCTCGCCCGCAGCTTTTCCGCCTATCCGTCAGACCGCTTGGGGTCTGGAATCGGGCAGGCGGGTTCGCTTAATGCGGTGTTGGGAGGATCAAGGACGAACTGTCCGTCGCAACTGTACGTCATTTATCGCCTCCAGTAAAATCACACGCATGAACACACACGATTTGATTCGCGAACTTCGCGAAACTTCGAAATCCAAAATCGTTTTGCTCGTGGCAGATGGCCTTGGCGGCCTTCCGCTGCAACTCAATGGCAAAACCGAACTTGAGACCGCACACACGCCCAATATGGATGCCGCCGCACGCGATGGCGTGACCGGGTTATCCATTCCCGTTTTACCCGGAATTACACCCGGAAGCGGTCCGGGCCACCTCGGGCTTTTTGGCTACGATCCACTCGAATACCGCATTGGTCGCGGGATTCTCGAAGCGCTTGGCATCAATTTTTCCGTCGGAGCAAAAGACGTTGCCATTCGCGGTAACTTCTGCACACTCGGTGCCGATGGTAAGATCGCCGATCGCCGCGCGGGCCGCCCCACCAACGAGAAGAACAAGGCTGCGGTCGAGCGATTGCGCACCATCAAGATTCCCGGTGTCGAACTGTTTGTGGAACCGGTCAAGGAGCACCGCTTCGTATTGGTGATTCGCGCGGACGGACTTGGCGACAAAGTGAACGACACGGACCCGCAAGCCGTTGGCGTGCCACCACTGCTGGCAAAGGGCGAAGACAGCGCCAGCAGCAAGACGGCGGACGTGGTGAATCGCTTCGTGGCCGAAGCGACGAAAGTGCTCGCGGCGGAAACACCTGTGAATGGCATCACGCTGCGTGGATTCGCCACGTACCCCAAAATCGCCACCTTCGCGGATGTGTATGGCTTGAAGGCGGCCGCCATCGCGGTGTACCCGATGTATAAGGGCCTCGCCCGCCTCGTGGGAATGGACATTCTCGATCCGGGCGTCACGCTGCAAGGGCAAGTCGATACGCTGGCCAAAGTGTGGAACGACTACGACTTCTTCTTCATCCACTTCAAGTACACCGATAGCACCGGCGAAGATGGCAACTTCCCGGCGAAGGTGCAAATGACTGAAGAACTGGATGCGGTGATCCCGCAGATTCGCGCGCTGAAGCCCGATGTGTTCATCATCACGGGCGACCACAGCACTCCCAGCAAGATGCGAAGCCATTCGTGGCACCCAGTGCCAACGCTGCTGGTGTCGGACTTGGCACGGCCCGATGAGGTGACCGAGTTCGGCGAACGGCAGTGCCTGCGTGGCGGATTGGGGCAGTTTCAGTCCATGCACTTAATGCTTCTGGCCATGGCACACGCGGGCCGACTGGGCAAGTATGGTGCGTGATAAGAAATGAAGTGAACTGGCGATTGAAGTGAATGTGCCAACAGCTTGTGGCACCCGCATTCGAGCCGGGTGCCACAGACAAACGAATTGAATTCCTATCATCGCCGCGCGGGCAGAACGCCACTCAGCAGATGGCGGTGCAACCTTCTTCGGCCGGAATCAGATTCACTCGCTTGCTGTTCTGATCGAAGTACACCACGCCATCGGTGAGAGCGAAGAGGCTATCGTTCTTGGCCCGGCGCACATATCGCCCGGCCGCGTAACGCGTGCCACACTGGGTGACGATGATGCTGCCGATTGTCACGAACTCGCCGCCATAAGCCTTGATGCCCCGGCGTTTCGAGACCGAATCGCGACCGTTGCGGACCGACCCTTGGCCCTTCTTGTGTGCCATGACGAATTACTCCACGATGGTACCTGATTCTTATAAGAGTGAGTATTGTAGTGGTGCTCTTTGGCACGGCAACAGCAATAGAAAAACAACCGACATCACTGGCACGGCTCGCTTAATACGGACGCGTGCGGCATCCATTAACCCATATTGTGCATCTCACCTTGACCGCGACGCCATACTTCGGTGTGCTACTACGGTTGAAGCAACCTTACGCGGAGGTCAGCCGATGGGAATGGAAAACTTCTCCAAGCACCAACAAGGGATCATCAAACGGTATTACCAAAACGTTGATCAGATCACCTGGCAAAAGCTCTCGGAACTCGTTGGCGATCTTTATCTTGCGGAAGGAAAGAAGAAGGAAAAGCTCTGGCAATCGGCCGCGGCGTATATGGAGAAAATGGAAGTGCCCAATGAGCGGATCGCTCACATTCTCGAAAAGAAAGAACCGGCCATGCTCGCCCGTCTGGTCGAAGAACTGATGGGTGGAAAGTGAAGTAAGCCCCGGCGAACCGGGGCTTTGCGATGGTCGTGGCCTTCCACAACCAAAACAGTTTCCACTCACACACGCGTTGCGATGTAGCCGCGCAACAGGCCGCCAAGTTCCTTCACGCCACCGCGAAGGCTAGTGAACTCGGGCCGGTTCACGTCCGAATCGCGTGTCACCAGATACACCGCATCGGCAGCGGGGCATGCGGCATCGCGTTCGGCCATCGAACCCCACACGCCCGCATCCGCCAGCACCCAATCGTACCATTGCCGGAGTTGGGTGAGCAGTTTCGGGAAATCGCTTGCCATCGCGGCAGACGTGGCTTGCGTCGGTTCTCCCGCAGTCAGCACCTGCAAGTTCGTCACCGAAGTGCTTTGCACCGCCCACGTGAGCGGAACCTGCTGCGACAGAACCTCGCACAGCCCCGGAGCCGCCCGCAACGCCAACTTCGCCGCCACTGCGGGCCGGTTCACGTTCCCATCCACCACAAGCACCCGCGACTTTCCTTCATTCGCAAGCGTAATCGCGAAATTCAACAGCACAGTGGTCGTGCCGGCTTCAGGGGCCGCAGCCGAGAACAGCAACACGCGTGGTGTCGCATCGGGAAGCTGACGGCGAATCTCGTCACGCAGTACACGGTATTCGCCACTCACCGGGTGATCGGGGAGGTGCAAGGCCACCAAAGAGTAATCGGGGGCATCCGCGTGCTTGCGATTGTTGCGGGCGAGCACATCGTGAAAGCGCACGGACAGCAACGCCGGCGATGGAATGCTCGTGGTTGCAGCGGGAACCGGTGCGAGGCGCGGATAATCGCGTTGCGGTTCGGGCGACGATTCCACCTTCAACTTAGGTTCAGACTTCAATGACCCGGACAGTGGCCCGGAAGCTGTGGGCGATGCAACAGGCTTGGGAGGAACAATGGCTTCTGCGACCGGCTTAACATCAGTGGGTTTCGGGTTTACGGGCTTGGCTTGTGATGGCTTCACGATAATCGGCGACATCGAGGCGGAGAAGATTGGCCCGGCCGGCCCGCCGATCTCGATGAACGGCGTATCTTCATCGTTATGCCAGACGCCATCGTCGGGTGCTTCGAGTGTCGGCGTTGTCGGACGCGCCGCCCCGGTTAGTGCGCTGTAAACCCGGCTCATTCGGTGCCCCTATTCGAGATGCCGTCAGGCCATCCGCTTGCGTGGTGATTTATCCTTCGACCCGCGGCCACTCACAACTTGATCGTGTTCTGCTTCGCTCGATCGCCCGGGGTGGAGAAGCAGAACTGGCCCGGGAAGTTCGGCCGCATCTTCCGTCTCAACTGGCTCCATACCCAATTGATCCAGCGCTTCGAGTGCCGCCTCGAAATCGGCCGCGTTCCCCTCGCAATCGCCTGCCAGTTCCATCGTGAGCGTGGCCACGCGATTGAGCACGCGCGGAACGCCGGCACACGACGCCGCAATGAGTGCGATGGCTTCTTCCGTGAACACTTTGTCGGGTTCACCCCCCGCCGCTCGCACCTGATGGTGCAGGTATCCCACGGATTCTTCCGCCGTGAACGCATCGATCTTGGCTTGCCCGCCGATCCGCTGCGCGAAGAGTTCGTACGCTGGGCGACGCAGGGCTTCACGCAGCATCGGGTGTGCGATCAGCACCGTGAACAGTGCCACGCCACGCCGCGTTTCCAGGTTGCCCAACATGCGAAGTTCTTCGAGCGCCGCCTGGCTCAGGTGCTGGGCTTCATCGAGCACAAGCACGGTTGGATAGCCGGACGCAGAGGCAGCCGCGAGGAGCGAATCGGTTACCGCAAGGCGAAGCTCCTGCTCGGAGTGCCCCTTATACGATTCGCCCAGGTCGAAGAGCATCGCTTGCAGCAACTCTGCGGGTTCCGTAGCGCATGCATTTGGCAGAATCACACGTGGCACATCGGGCAAAAGATGTTCGAGCCACTTGCGTGCCACGAGCGTCTTTCCCACCCCAGGTGCCCCATCGATGAGCACAACCGATTCCCGCCGAGCAAAGCCCGCGGCAATCATTGCGAGCGCGCTTTCATGCGAAAGAGTGGGGTAATACGAATCGGCATCCACCGCCGGGCGGAATGGTTGGCGGTGCAGGCGAAGATGGGACCAATCCACGCCGAATCCCTCCGTCCGTGGTGTGTGCGATACGCTGCTCACTTCGAAACATCGTACCACTGGCAACATCGGCGGAGAGGGACCGATCACTTGAACCGTTCGGTGCGAGTCTTTCCAGTTTGAGAAAGAGTAGTAATTCCAAGGATTTTTATGGGGGAAACGGCATGCGATTTCGTACTTGCGTGACCCAGGCACCTGTGTGTATTTTGCTCAGGTCTAACCGCGAGTGACAAACTCGTTACCACTGCAAGGAGGCAGTCGAGATGAGCAGGATGCTCACATTGATCGACGCCGGTTGGGAATCGATCCGCAGCATGGTCTCCCGAGGCCAATGCGCCGATGCCCTTACCCGCGTAACCCGACTGCTCACCCTTCCCGATCTTCCCGCATCGCTCGCCGCCGAGGCGAACCGATTGGCTGGAGAACTCTCTCTCGAAGCGGAACAATACTCCCGAGCACGACGCCACTTACGAGCAGCGGCCGCGCTGGAGCATACGCACGCACGCACCTTCTTCCTGTGGGGCCTCGCATTTGAGCGCGATCCGCAAGGTTGCGACCGCCAGGCGATGCTGCGTTTCCGCCTCGCCTGCAAACTCGACGCCACTCGCCCACTTTACCGCGTTACATTCGGTCGGGCGGCGATTCGCGTTGGTTACGAAGCAAAGGGTGTGCGGGCCATACTCACCGCCGTGAAGCAAGCCGAAGCCGATATTGTGACGACAACCACCGCCGTAGAAGGTTTGCTGGAAGCTCGCCGGTTCACAAGTGCCCGGCGATTATTAATTCGTACGCGTTTTCTGATGCCGGAAAATCGCACGATTGCGTGTCTGTGGCAACGATTGCAATTCGAAACGGCCCGAATCGAACAACAAGAACGAGTGAGAAACTCACGGCAATGGCAGGATGCCGAATTCGCCAGGGATGGCGGCCGTGGGGTACTCCCATTTATCCGGTGCGTGAATCAGGAAAGTGTTCGCTCGGATGCCGGTGTCGCAGATCGGTGCGATGTGGTTTCGTTTCCCAAGCCGCACTTCCCACGGTTGCGAGCGGGCAAAGCGGAACGTTAACGAGATGCTTAGCGGAATCAAGCAGGAGTTAGCAACTCCTGAAACAAGCAGCCCGGCAGGATGCCGGGCCGATGACCCCGCGGGGCACATGGATGTTAACCCTGCGGGGTCGCTTCACTTGAACGATCGGTTCAAGGGCAAGGATTGCACACTGGCACACACACCGGCACATAACGCTTCACACAGTATGAGACCGTGTAAGGTTCCATGCTGCATGTCGTTTGCGGCACCATGCGGCAGTGATTTTCGGTAATCACGCGGCAGGTGGTTTGCGGCACATATCGAACACGTTCTTCAGTCACGCAGTTTACGCGGCACTGGCGAACCACACACTGGCGTTCTTCGCTCACCATTCGGCATGTCGTGATCGGAACCTGTCGCACGCATGTCTCAGGTACGTTTTCGGTCACGCATCGCGTCTCATAGCGAACGTGATCTTCCCGCACCATGCGGCACACCTGATATGGCACTTGTCGCGTGAACTGCTCGGCGACTGTGTAGCAATTGCGGCGGGTTTCATACCGAACATGATCTTCGCGAACCATCCGGCAGGTGGTGTAAGGAATCTGGACCGTCTTCACCTCGGGCACGGAATAGCACCGCTGCTGCGGAACCATTCGCACATGCGTTTCGCACACCATGCGGCAAGTGGTGTAAGCCTGGCGATGCACATGATGTTCGGGCACGGTGTAGCAGCGGGTGCGGGTTTCCTGGCGCACATGTTGTTCCGGCACCATGCGGCAAGTGGTGTATGGCACCTGGCAGACTTTCTCTTCCGGCACGCGATAGCAGTGCGTGCGAGTTTCGTAGCGAACATGTTGTTCGGGCACCACGCGGCAGATCGTGCGAACACACGCACGCATCTCGGTCTGCGGCACTCTGCGGCAAACCGGAACCTGAACGGTGGTGCAAACCGGCTTGCACACGGTGCGACATTCGCGAATCACGCGGCACTCTTCGTGTGGCACCCACACCTTGCGGCAGATCGTGCGGCCGGCACACTGCACCTGTTGTTGAACCACAGGACCAGGGCAATAGTGACTGGTGCAGGTGCAAGGATCGAACACACACGTGCCGGGCATGCGCACGCAGCGAGTCACCACCGGCCCCGGAATGTGTTCCGTAACGGTATCGAAGCGACCCGAACAAACCTTAACCACTCGCTCGGTTACCACCGGTTCGTTCATATAACTGACTCGCGTCTGCGTCACATAATCCGTCTCGATGCGATAAGTCGTTATCGGCACATGATACGTTTGTTGTTCTTGCACCGTGCGGTGAATCGTGTATGGGATCGCAACTTGATATTGTTGTGTTTCATTGCGATAGGTCACATAGCGATGCTCGCGCACATGCTGTTCATACACCGGTCGCATGATCGTAAACGGAATCTCGACGGTATAAGGCTGAGTCACGGTGCGATAAGTGGTATACGGTATCTCGCGAACGTGCTGTTCGTATACCGGGCGGTTCACGGTGTAGGTGACGGGAACCTGGAAGTTCTCCACAACCGGGCGGTGAACGGTGTACGAGTGCGTGCGAACATGCTGTTCGTACACGGGTCGCATGGTGTGGAACGGAATGGCAACGGTGTATTCCTGAACCACGGGGCGATGCACAGTTTGCACCACATCGCGAACATGCGTTTCGTACACTGGCCGAGCGATGCAGAACGGTATGGCGACCTGGAACGTGCGGGTTACGGGTCGCATCACGGTGTATGAGCGATCGACCATTTGCGTTTCATATACCGGCCTTTGAACCGTGTACGAACGCACTGTATCGTAGTATTCCGTGATCGGCCGCTGCACCGTATATCGTTCGGGAATGAGTTGCGTATCTTGTACGGTGCGTTGAGTGGTGTAGTTCTCGGGTTGGTAATGCGTTTTGTAGACCGGCCGATAGCAGACTTGCTCGTGCCGTTCCACCACCGGTTGGTATTGCACCACACTGGTGACAACAGGCGGCGCACATTGCTCCGGTGCGAAGCATCGTTTCGGATAACGACAGACGCCGCAATGCCCGGCCTGGGCAGGCACGGCGAAACTCGCTGAGCCGATAATGGCTAGCAGCCAGACCGCGTATGACTTCCTCATGGTGTATCCCCAGCGATGCTCATCGTGGTGCAGAGAACTCGCGAACGGATGCCCGCTCACGGAATCCTGTGATAACTCTGCCCGATACTGCGAGGTGATTAAAGGGAGGTTCTCCGGTTCGCCCGGACGAAAGCAAACCCGGAACCGCTACGACCCGCACAACTCCTGCGCGTGCCATAACCCGCGTGATTGGCCCGCGCAGCGAGACTGCTGCATCCGTTGCATTGCTCGGCCATTCGCCATGAAATCCCAGGGAAATCGCAGAAATAGTTGCCACAACGGCGGAGGCACGGTCCGCAGCGCAACGGCAGAAATGCTTCCGTTCTCCTTCCCGGCTCGCTAACGTGAAGGCATGAGCACATCAACCGGGCTGGAGCGCGAGGAGTATGTCGAACAGGCGTATTTCTTCCGCATCTTTCGCGAGCGAATCGCAGACAATCAGCCCGCGCAAGAAGTGCTGGCTCGCGTTCACGAAGAAGTGCTCTCCAGCACGCGCTTGCCATATGCGGTGCAGTTTCTCTCGGCGGAGATGAAGCATAGCGGCCTACTGGCGAACGGCTTCGCGAAGTTGCCGCACTACTTCACACCCTTCCAGGCATACGTGATTCGGCAAGCCGAGATGGATCATTCGCGGCTACCGATGCCCACGGCCATGCTCGTGCTGGAACGAGAAGCCGCGTATCGTGCCGAATCGCCCACCCGCCCTGGCTTGTTCGTTTATCAATTCGAAACGATCGCCCGCAATCGCATGGGCTATGTCGAAGGTTTCTCTGCTGTTGCGGCCGACCCGTTTTACGACGCAAACTGGCAGGCGTTCATCTCGTTGTTAGCGCGACAGATTGGCGATCTCGATTTCGCCGATCTGGTGTTCGTGCGATCCACGTTGTATGTAACCGAACAGAGGCGAGCTAATCCACAATACCAGCCGTCGTTGCCGCCGCTATTTAGCGAAAAGGAAGGGAAAATCGCGCGTGCCAGCCGCAACCGCGACCCGCTCTATCTGTTCGCAGCACTGCAGCGGCAACTTGGCTATCCGGAGGTCCCGCGATTCAAACCCAAGGACGATAACCGGACGAAGCTGGAACAGCTCGAACGCAAAATGCGCGAACTGGAAACGCGACTGAAGTTGGCCGAAGGGGAACTACGCGGAAGTGTGGATCTGAGCCAGTTCGGGAAGCCGGATTTGCTCAAGAACGACGATGAAGAATGACGAGCGTGCCTGGCCCATAAATGCAAACAGCGGGCCTCATGCCCGCTGTTTGTGGAGTCACCATTGCGAGTTTAGAAATCAGGCGGAAGTTGGCTGGCCGGCTCCGAATGTTTGCATCACTTCGTACAAATCCTGGCTCACCGCTACTTCATCATCCAGAAAGTCTTTCAACCAGATGAAGTTCATTCGTTGTGCGACGGTGAGCAGGGGAACAAGATCGCCGAGCCGAACGCGAACGTCAGGGTCCGGGATTGAATAGGTTTCTTCTTGTGGCGGGCTGTAGAGCTTGAGCTTGGTGGTCATCATTTGAACCTCCGTGATCCCGATTGCTGGTCCATCGGTCTTTGAGGACATCGACCAATTGCAAGGTCCGGCTTCACTTCCAGAGCGGTGCTGGCCCGGTTTTCTGGCGGATTGTGATAAAATGCTCCGCGCTGCGAACCCTTGCCGGATTCGCCAATCGAAGCACCGACGGGAACTGCACCATGCCAATTACTTTTGCAATTCTCGGAAGTGGCGGCTGGGGAACGGCGGTCGCCTTGTTGTTGGCACGCAACCCGGAACACCGCGTTCGGGTCTGGAGTGCGAACCCTGCATCGGCCAAAGAATTGCTGAAACAGCGCGAAAACGTCGCCCTGTTGCCAGGAATTCCGATACCAGAATCCGTGCGAATTACCGCAGACGCGGCCGAAGCAGTGGCCGATGCGGATTGCTGGATCACCGCGACGCCCACCGCCTTTCTCCGCGCCACCGCAGCCCGACTGAAGGCCGTTCGAGCGGCCGATGTTCCGGTGATTAGCCTGACGAAAGGGCTAGAAATTGGCACCTTCCGCCGACCCACCGAGATTCTGAGCGAGACACTCGGCACCGAGCGTCTCGCGGTGTTGAGCGGGCCAAGCCACGCAGAGGAAGTGGCTCGTGGGCTGCCGTGTTCGGTGGTCGTGGCGTCGGCGGAACCCGGCCTGGCAAGCTGGGCGCAGGATTGCTTCGGCACCGATCGCTTTCGTGTCTACACCAATGCGGATGTGGCCGGTGTGGAACTCGCCGGCGCTTTGAAGAACGTGATTGGCATCGCCGCGGGCCTGAGTGATGGTCTTGGCTTTGGCGATAACGCGAAGGCCGCATTGCTCACGCGCGGACTGGTGGAGATGACACGCTTCGGAGTGGCACACGGAGCCGAATCCGCCACGTTCGCGGGCCTGGCGGGCGTCGGCGATTTAATCACTACTTGCTTCAGCCCGCATGGCCGCAATCGCCGCGTCGGATTCCGTCTGGGGCAAGGCGAGGCGATCGAAGCGGTGCTATCGGGGCCGCAAATTGTTGAAGGCGTCACGACGAGCCGCAGCGTGTTCGAACGCGTTTCGCGTGGCGGAATCGAAGCGCCCATCATGACCGGCGTGTACAGTGTCATGCATGAGGGTTTGCCGCCACTTACCGCAGTGCAGAACCTCATGACACGCAGCCAGAAGGAGGAGCGGGTGTAACCATGCTCACCATAGCATTCAAGGAATGGGCCATTATCGTTCAAGCACTGGCCGATGGTGTGCAATCCCTGATTCTTCGCAAAGGCGGCATCGCGGAAGTCGGCGGCGAGTTTAAACCCGAACACACGGAATTTCTCCTGTATCCCACATACTTCCACGAGCATCGGAACGGAGTGAAGCCCGCATACCTGCCGTTATGGGACGCCATCGAGGCCGAGAAACCCGCAGAGGGTGAGGTGCGTTTCACGCACCTTGCGCGCGTGGCAGAGGTGCAACAACTCGCGAACCTGGAAGCGGCCTTGGCACTCGATTCGCTCCATCTGTGGACGCCGGAAATCGTTCGCCAGCGATTCCACTATCGCACGCCGGGGTTGTTCGTGCTCACGGTGCGTGTGTTTCGCCTGGCGGTTCCGGTCACTCGACCGGTGCGGCCCGAGTACGCCGGCTGCAAGACCTGGGTGGAACTCGATTCACCCGTTGCGACGCACGCCGCGACTCCGGTTCTTACCGACGAGACTTTTGAGGAACTCCGCGCGAGGATTCACCCATGACGGAACGCAACGTTGCATTGATTACGGGAAGCGGAAAGAAGCGTGTAGGCTATCACGTTGCCGCCGCGCTCGCGGCCCGCAGCTATGCGCTCATCATTCATTATCGCAGCTCGAAATCCGAGGCCGCCGACACCGCGAAAGAGTTGGAGAGCCAACACGGCATTCCCGTTCACACCATTCAGGCCGATCTCACGAGCGAAGGCGAAGTGAAGGCGATGGTGAAGGAGAGCCTCGCCAAGTTTGGCCGGCTCGATGTGCTGGTGAACACCGCCGCCATCTGGAACCGCAAGCCACTCGAAGAGGTGACCGCGGCGGATGTGCGCGATCACTTCGATACCAACACGCTGGGCACCTTCCTTACTTGCCAACACGCGGGGTTGGCGATGGTGGCGCAGAAAAGCGGCGGGTGCATCGTGAACATCGGCGACTGGGCCGACGCCCGCCCCTACACCGGCTACGCGGCGTACTTTCCCAGCAAAGCCGCCATTCCCGGCTTAACCCGCACCTTCGCCGTGGAGTTGGGCACACGCAACCCGAACGTGCGTGTGAACGCGATTCTTCCCGGTCCGGTGATGCTGCCGCCAGACATGACCGCGGCAGAGAAGGCCGAAATCGCCGATGCCACACTGGTGAAACGCGAGGGCACACCTGAGCATCTTGTTCGCGCGGTGTTGCACTTGATCGAGAACGACTTCGTGACCGGAACGTGCTTGCCGGTGGATGGCGGCCGCACGGTCTTCGCGGGCGGGTTGTGACGCGAAACGGGAAAGTGATAGCGAGTGCGGCGCGAAACCGTAACGACCGGCGCGATCACGTCGGGCGGTTCGTCCGCCTTAAAGCTCTTCGTGGCTCTCACATTCTTGCGGAGCCGCCCACACCCGGCTAGCCTTCATGCTGGTGCGAACATCACTCCAGGGAGTTTCTCCATGCGCCAGTCATTCTGGGTTGGAGCCGTTGCGGTGCTGATAGTGGGCGGGCCAACGCAAGGGCAAGAACGCAAGCCCGAGGTGCTCCAGAAACTGGAAGGACATCTGGGCGGAGTCTCGGCCTTGGCGTTCAATCCGAAGGTGTCGTTGCTTGCATCGGGAGCGGGCAACGGCGTGGTACGGCTTTGGGAAGCGAAGTCGGGCGATAACCTCGTTCGCATCGATCCTTCACGCCCAAGCGGGGGCCGCGTGAATCATCTCGCCTTCTCTTCCGCCTTCGATGGCAACATTCTTTCGGCTTCGTCCCGCAACATTCTTTCGGCTTCGTCCCGCAATGGCGTGTTCGCGTGGGATCTCGCTCCGCCACCGGTACCGATGCCTGAGAAGAAAGACCCCGATCCGCAGGATGGCGAGCCAGCCACTGGGCCACGCCCGCCGCGAACCTTGCCGTTGGTCTTCGAAGATGCGCTCGGCTTCGACCCCGCCAAGATCGGCACCATCACCGGCGATGGGAAGCGTGTGTATTTGTCCGCAGGCGAAGGGATTCGCACATCGGTCAGTTCGCAAGTCATCGCCCCGCGATTCGGCGAGAACACCTCGGACGAACTTCGCGGTGCATTCGCCCCCTGGGCGGTTTCTTCCATCTCCGATGCGCAAAGCTCGCTCGTTGCCATGTACGGCGTTTTGAAGGGTGGAGACAAAAGCGAGCTGCCCGTGGTGGCGTTCGTGGGATTGGGTGAACCGCGGATCATCGGTCGCGGTACGGTTCGCGGGCAAGTGAGCGGTCGCACGTCGACCATCGCCTTTTCGCCGGATAACAAGTGGCTGATCGTCTGCAATGGCGAAGATCTGATGTACTGGCGTGTTCCGGGTAGTCAGGTGGTGGAAGGCGATCCGAAGTTTCTCGTTGGCTCGCCCGCATTCGCCGCGGCACCTGGCCCCAACGGAATCATCGCCATTGCATCACCACCGGAAGCGGGTAAGACGGCGAAGGTCACGCTTGTGAATGTTTCGGGCGCAGAGCCGAAGGTGGTGGCAGTTTACACATCCGATATCGCACGCATCTCGACAATGGCTTTCTCACCCGATGGTGCGATGCTTGCCGTGGGGGACGATCTCGAAGGCGTGGTGCAACTGTGGAACATGAAAAAGTAAGTGCGTGAAACGCACGCGATTTGGAAAGTGACTATTCTTGGGTGAGATTTGAAAACCAGTCTGGCGTAATCAGCCATTGCAACTCACCCGCAGATCGTGCGGGTGACGCTTCAAACCGAACACAAGCCACGCCCGCCTTCGCCAAAGAGATCGTTCCCATCTCCGCACCAATCAGCCATTCCACATACGCCGCCAGATCGGGCATGTGGCCCACTGCGGCCACGGCTTTCTTGGCACGCGAAGGCAACCGCGGCCCAATCGTGGGCACTTCCGCGAGAAACTCCGAGAGCTTTTGTGGCTTGAGCCGCTCGCAGGCGAGTTCGTCGCATGTCACCGGTCGCCTGCCCGGTGCCCAGACCGCCAAAAGCTCTGTTGCAGTTTGGTGTGCTCGCACCAGAGGGCTGGCCACGACGGCATCGATCACAATCCCGCGACTTGCAAACGATGTGGCCAGAGCACGAGATTGCCGCACACCCCGAGGCGTAAGCGGGCGATCGAAATCGCGGATAATCTGGCCTCCGAGATCCACAGCTTCGGCATGTCGCACGAGATAAAGCAGCATCTCATTACTCTTATCACAAACGCAAACAGACAGATTAATAATCTTAGTTCATGGAATCCTCATTCCAAAACCCCTTCCGGAGAGCGTGGGAAACCTCTACATTAAAAGAGCGCTAATAATCCCCCGACCGAGAGAATGCGAACCGTCCATGAAGCGGAACGATATCCGAAATGTTGCCGTCATTGCTCACGTTGACCACGGCAAAACGACACTCGTCGATCAAATGCTCCGGCAATCGGGGCTGTTTCGATCGGAAGAGTTGGACAAACTCGTGGGGGGGCAGCACGGCCTCATCATGGACTCCAACGATCAGGAACGTGAGCGCGGCATCACGATTCTGGCGAAGAATTGCGGCATTCGCATCGGCGATGTGAAGGTCAACCTGATCGATACCCCGGGCCACGCCGACTTCGGTGGCGAAGTGGAACGCGTGTTGAAGATGGCCGACGGCGCGTTCGTACTCGTCGATGCCGCCGAAGGACCGTTACCGCAAACGCGCTTCGTGCTTCGCAAGGCGTTCGCCGCTGGCCTCAGCCCAATTGTTGTGATCAACAAGATCGATCGGCCCGATGCTCGCATCGATGATGTTCACTCATTTATGTTCGATCTGTTCATCGAAATGGGTGCGACCGACGAGCAAGCCGCCTTCCCGGTGATTTATGCCAGCGGTCGCGCGGGCATTGCCACCACCGATATGAAGGTTCCGCCGCAGGATCTTCGCCCGTTATTCGATGCGATCTTGAACCACGTGCCGGCTCCGGATGTGGACGAAAACGCGCCACTCCAGATGCAGGTTGCCGCGCTGCAATACTCCGAATTCGTGGGCAAGATCGTGATCGGCAAAGTGTACGCTGGCAAGATCCGCAAGAACCAGCGCGTGACCGTTGTCCGCCAAACGGACGGCACCACTTTCGGCGACACCGTGGTTCAGGTTCTGGAGTTCGATCGTCTGGCCAAGCGTGAAGTGGAAGAAATTCGCGCCGGCGACGTGTGCGCGGTGGTGGGCCTCGACGACGCCGAGATTGGCGACACCATCTGCGAACTGGATAAGCCCAAGGCGTTGCCACCGCTGACGATCGATGAACCCACGCTCGATATGGTGTTCCGCGTGAACGATTCGCCGTTCGCCGGGCAGGACGGGAAACCGCTCACCAGCCGCGAACTGCGTGACCGCCTGGAAAGAGAACTTCACCACAACGTCGCCTTGCGGGTTCGCCCGGGCGACCGCGAAAGCGAGTTCTTCGTTTCCGGCCGCGGGTTGCTTCACCTCGGCGTGCTCCTCGAAACGATTCGCCGCGAAGGTGGCGAAATCGCCGTTGGGAAGCCGAAAGTGATCATGAAGGAGATCAACGGCCAGAAGCAGGAACCGTTCGAGCATCTCGTGGTTGAAGTGCCCACGGAACACCACAGTTCCGTGATTCGCCTGGTGCTGGAACGGCAGGGCGATTTCCAGAAGATGGAGAACCACGGTGTCACCACGCAACTGGAGTTCTTTATTCCAGCTCGCGGGCTGATTGGCTTGCGAACGCGCGTACTCACCGCCACGCAGGGCACCGCGATCATGCACCATAACTTCCACGAGTATCGGCCGGTGAAGGCGAACATGCCCAGCCGCAGCACGGGCGTATATATCTGCAAGGAACTGGGGAAGGTGACCGCGTACTCAACGGAAGACCTCTCGGGCACTCTGTTCGTTGCGCCCGCAGATGCGGTGTATGAAGGGCAAGTGGTGGGCGAGCACGGCCGCGACAACGATATGGTCGTGAACGTGACCAGGCCGAAGCCGCTGACCAACATGCGGGCTTCCGGTTCCGATAAGGCCGCCGTGCTCAAACCGCCACGCCAGTACTCGATGGAAATGGCGCTCGAATACATCGAGGACGATGAACTGGTGGAAATCACGCCAACAGCAATCCGCATGCGCAAGTTGTATCTGAAGGAATCCGAGCGTAAGAAGGCCGATCGCTCCAAGGCGTGAACCGCACCCGCGTGAATGATCGCAACGAATCGTGAACCCCTTACTTTCGTGAGGGGTTCACGCACTTCTCCCGTTCCAAAAGCACCATACGCCCGCCCCGCAGAACCAAGCACACCACATCCGTTGTCTGCTCTTCAGGTCGTAAGGCCGCTTGCCTCCCACACTCGCTTCGGGCACAATGCGTTGAAGGAACTCACTCGAAGTCGCGAGGCGATCGAGACCCGGTCGCCATCTCCCGCGCGACTCAACCCTGATACCACCGGAACCGACCCATGACTGTCGGGCCCCGCATCGTGATACGGTCCGCTGTTTTGCTAGGGCTGGCCACACTTCTCGCCAGTCCCGTGCGCGGGCAGGAAAGCTCGCACCGATTGTGGCAAAGCAATCTCACGCCCGAACAGGTGAAGGCCGCCTTCGCAAAGATGGGGGCCGGTGAATTCGGCGACGTGAATCCCTTCAAAGATATGGTCAAGAAGTTTCTTCTGGAGAAGAACCCGGCACTGGCACAGAACCCCAAGCAAGTGCAAGACGCCATCGACAAGTTAACTGGTAACAAGCAGTTGATGGACCAACTCAAAGAATACGCCAAGAGCAAGCAGACCGACCCGGGCCGACCGGGCCAACTCGATCCCAACGACATCAGCAAGTTTCTGGAAGGTCTCAAAGGGAAGGATCTTCCCAAACTGCCAGACGATTTGAAGAAGATCATTCCCAAGCAAATAACGGACCCCAAACAAGTAACAGACCCCAAGCAAGTAACAGTCCCGCCCACGATTGATCCGGCACGCGATCCGAAGATCGACCCGAAGTTCCCGGCGAATGTGCCGCCGGAGTTCCCCAATATCCCGATGCCGCCACGCCCCGATCGGATACCGTTGGACGAGAACCCGTTCCCGCCACCAGCAGAATCCACCGATCCGCGGATGAAATCGTTGCAGGCATTCGCGTCGGTCTGGGAACGCAATGTTGGGCCACTCGACGAGACGCCCGAAGTGCAGCGCGCGCTCTTTGAACTGGTGGGCGACAACGGATTCGACTTCGACTTCATGGACGATAAAGGGAATAGCTTCTGGGATCTGCTCAAGGATGGCAACGGCGGGGTCGGCGGCGATGGCAACGGCTTTGGCGACCTCTTTAGCGGGTCTTCTGGTGGTGGCAACTGGAACTTTGGCAACTGGGAGTTTCCCAAACT
The DNA here is from genome assembly GCA_041740855.1 of Gemmata sp. GTDB lineage: Bacteria > Planctomycetota > Planctomycetia > Gemmatales > Gemmataceae > Gemmata. The sequence continues at coordinate 6,658 of JBGSLF010000144.1, read as the reverse complement.
TGGCAAGTGGCTGGGGACGAACAACTGGAACCTGGGTGGCAGTAATCGCCCGCGGCCGCAGCCCAACATTTCCACGCCGAATTTTCCCTCCGGTAGTTCTTCAGGTTCCGGATCGGGTTGGGGTTTGGGATTGGGCGGGGTCGGGCCAACTTGGCTCCCCTTTGCGATTCTCGCGGCCATTGCTCTCGCGGTGTTTGTGTGGTTCTGGGTGAAGAACCTGCCACCACGTGAAGATCGCTCGGCACTCGATGCGGCCGGCCTTGGCCCGTGGCCGGTCGATCCGCGTTCGCTGAACACGCGCGAAGATGTGGTGAAAGCATTCGAGTACCTGAGCGTCTTAATATGCGGGCCATCCGCCCGGAACTGGACGCATGGCACCATCGCCGCGGCCCTCGCCGATCTGGCGACCACGCACGAACGCGAAGCGCTGGGGCTGGCACGGTTGTATGAACTGGCGCGGTATGCTCCGCTCAACGAACCGCTCACGCCTGGCGAATTGCGAGAAGCCCGCGACCTGGTTTGCTCTTTGGCGGGGGTATCCGCGTGATGGAAGTTCGTTCGATCCGCGTGGCCACACTTCGCCGCGTGCAAGGCTGGCTCGCCTTCTTGGCGTTGTGCCTCACCCCGGCGCTGGTGCTGGCTCAACGCGACACGCCCATGGAACCCGCCCCGCCCGTCGAGATTCCGCCCGGCGGCAGCGAGTTGTTGCGTGCCCTGCTCGATCGCGCCGGCGTCAAACCGCTTTCACAAGATGAGATCTGGGCCGGTGGGCAAACCAGCGATGTGATCGTCATCATTCTGGGCGATCCCAACAAGGGCGATTTCCAGCCGTTAGACTATGCTCGGCGTGTGCTCACGGGCGGCGGGGCAGCGCTGATTGCAACCGACACGCCCCTTCAAATGGGCGATTGGTTCAACTGGGGTTTCCTGGCGAACATCGTAAGTTATCGCGTGAAGACCGAGGACGACAACGCCACCCACGCGGCTGGTGCATGGCGGAAGTTTTGCCCGTATGTTGTGCCGATTGAAGCTAACGAGAAAAATGGCGATGGGCCACCTGCGAACTCTCCACTGGCCGCACTGTTCGCCGGTCTGAATCGAATCGCAACCAACAACAGCGCCTTTCTGATGATGAATGCGTTCGAGGGTGAGATGCGTTATCCGCTGGCCCGCTTTCCGGCCAAAAGCGTGGCGTTCCAGCCGCAAACCGGCGTTCAGCGTGCCATGCCGCCCAACGCCTTTTTCGCCGTGGGCGGAGATGGAACCCAGGAACGCGGCTGGCGGCGTTATCGCTTTCTCGCGCTGGCCGACCACAGCGTTTTCATTAACCAGATGTTGATCGAGCCGGGAACGCAGAACCTGGAATTCACCTATCGCACGATCGATTTCCTGACCGGAAAAGGAACCGACGATCGCCGCCGTTGTTTGTTCGTGGAAGATGGCGAAGTGATCGAAGAATTCGATGGGCTACGAAAAGCCTTCACGCCGCCCCCGCCGCAACTGCCAACGCCGAATCTGGGAGCCATTCAAGATAAGTTGACCGATATGGGGAATGCGCTGGTCTCGGACTTACAACAACGGAATATCTTCAACACACTTTTGGATAAACTGTTTGGTTTGCCGGTGATCGTGCGCTTCTTTCTGATCATTGGCGTGCTTTACGCAACGTGGTTTCTATTGCGGCGTTTCTTTGCCGCGCGGAAACCAACCGATGTGCCTTCGCCGCCACCGGTGGCAGGTGTGCCGTCTGGCCCGCCGGGCGTGTTCGAACGCCGCCGCAAGGAACTGATCCTGCGAAACAACGTCTACGAACCGGTGCGCGACACCGTGCGAGAGTTCTTCGCTTCGATTGGCATTCACGGCGAACAGGCATCCAAGCCTCCCAAGTTGGTGATTTCCGATGAGGTGCGTAAACCGGACTCACTCCGCGACGCCGTGAAAGACTTCTGGAAACTGGCGTTCGGCCCGCCGCAAAAGATCACCTTGAACCGGTGGGCGGAACTGGAACCGTATGTGGAACGGCTGCGAGCCGCGCATGCCGCCGGGAAGTGGCGATTCGTTGAACAGTCGGACACGCCCACCTAACACGTAACAATCGTCAGCAGGCTCGACGCATTGCCCCAAGTGGCAGAATCGGGCACATTCTCTAGACCAGAGCGGTACGATTTCGACACCCGGAGTTTGGCATGAGTTTGGTTCCGTCCGCTAACACGTCCACCACGCACGACGCCCCCGTGCCCGATGGCCGAACCGCACACGACCTGGCTCAACAAGCCCGGCAACTTAACCAGAAGGTGGCGGCCGAGGTGGCCCGAGTGGTCGTGGGTGTCGAGGCGGTCACGCAGCAACTGTTGATCGCGCTATTATCCGGTGGGCACGTTCTGCTCGAAGGCGTGCCCGGCGTGGCCAAGACCACACTCTCGAAGGTCTTCGCCCGCTTGTTGGGTTGCCAGTATCAGCGTGTGCAGTTCACGCCGGATTTATTGCCCTCCGATGTAACTGGTACTTCGATCTTCGACCGCAACACCAACGATTTCGTGCTTCGCAAAGGCCCGATCTTTACGCAAGTGCTGCTGGCCGACGAAATCAACCGCGCACCCGCCAAGACGCAAGCGGCCCTCCTGGAGGCGATGCAAGAATATCAGGTTACCGTGGATGGTGCGTCGTTGCCGTTGCCGCTGCCGTTCATGGTGTTGGCCACGCAGAACCCGGTCGAGCAAGAAGGCGTCTATCGCCTTCCCGAAGCCCAACTCGACCGCTTCCTGCTGCGGGTGGAAATGGGCTATCCCGGGTTCAACCATGAAGTGAACTTGCTGCGATTGCACAGCAAGCCGGCGGTGGATGTCGATACGCTCTTCACCCCGGAGATGATCCTTTCCTTGCAGCGAAAGCTCCCATCGGTGTATGGGCACGATTCGCTCTTCGAATACATCGTGCGACTGGCCGAGGAAAGCCGGCGACACCCGGATGTCGCTCTGGGTGCCAGCCCGCGGGCCGCACTCAATCTGCTTCGTTGTGCGCGTGCGCGTGCGGTGCTTGAAGGGCGGCACTTCTTCACGCATGAAGATGTGCAAGCCGTTGCGTTCGGCGTTCTCGGTCATCGGCTCATCCTTCGACCGGAAGCCGAGATTGAAGGGAAACATGTTGCCGATGTCGTGAGCGATATTCTCCACGCTGTGCCCGTTCTGGAAACCGTTTAACTTCTCGGTGCGCACGAACTGCAACGTGTGGATTGCACTGCGAACGGCGACAGACTTCCGACCTTCCATTCCTCGATCAGTGATGTGAACGCTTCACGATGCTAAGCCCCCGCGGAACCTGGTTTCTCATTGCCATCGTCCTGGTGTTCGTCATCGGTGCGTTCGCGATCCCGTATTTCTCGGTTGTGCCGGCGTTGGTCGCGCTTACCTTGCTCCTGTGGTTCTGCAGCGAGTGGGTGCTGTTTCAGTTGCGATCCAACGCGGCGGTGTCGCGGCTCAAACTGCACCGGCATGTTCTGCAGGGCGGGCGTGAAGTGCCGATGGTGTGGGCGGGGCTAGGCTTCGAAGTGCATCTGGATATCGAAAACCCATCGCGGGTCGGCATACCCTTCGCGGTGCTGGAAGATCGCCCGGTTGTTGCCACGGAACGCGTCTCGGGTTCGGCTCAACTCTTCACACCCATTCCCGCCCAAAGCACCATTTCCATCACATACACATTGAAGGCCCCATCGGCGGGTGTGCTGCGATTCGAGGGCTTGAAGCTCCGCGTCGCGGATCTGCACGGCTTCTTCTATCGCCGCGTGTTTCTGCGGAACCCAGTCGAGTTTCTGGTGCTGCCACCGTTAACAGATGACGAAGGGCGGCAACGGGCGACCAAGCGATTCAACACACTGCCGCCACCCGGCATTCACCGGTTGCGTCGTCCGGGTTCGGGCAGTGAACTGCTGGACCTTCGCGATTACCGCCCCGGCGATCAACCCAAGATGATTGCATGGAAAGCGTCGGCTCGCCGCGATCGCCTGATTACCAAGGAATTCGAGAACGATGTGCCCGTGCGCTGCGTGCTCTTCCTGGATACGTCGCAAGGGGTGAGGCTTGGCCCGCCCGGCAACACCCTGCTGACTCGCCTGGGCAGTGTCGCCGGTGCGGTCGCTCAGGCAGCCGCCGCCAACCGCGATATCGTGGGATTAACCACTTTTGACGAAGTGGAATCCAAGGGCACGCTGCCGGCCCGAACGAAGATTCACATGATCAACATGCTTCGCCGCTTGGCGGAAGCATCGTCGCTACAACCGGGTGTCGCAGGAGTCGCACCCGAGCAACTCACTCGTCGTGCGTATCCGCTGGCCCAGGATCTTTACCCGGAACTGATGTCACGCAAGGTGAACTCGATGCCGCTTGGCCGGCTCTGGATTCCGTTGCTCGATCGCAAATGGGGCTTCCTCGCACTGATCGTTATTGTGATCAACCTGATCCTGGTATATTTCTTCCGCGACTGGCGATTTGATGCGCTGAATAGCGCCGGCCGCAACACGCGATTGGCAGTCGGCAACTGGTCTTTCTTCCCGAAGTTGTTGTTCTTCGGTGCGATGGTCGCATGGCATATGTTCTGGCCCATCATCCTGACCGGCCTCTTCTGGTTCTTCCACAGCTTCCGCGGTTGGTTCGGAAATAACCGGAAAGAACTCACACGCCGCAAACAACTCGCAGCCGTGTTCGCGTTGCAAGATGGAACGGGGGCCGACGGTGTGGAACGTTATGTGATGGACGACGATTCCTACGCAACCCGCGTGGCGGCCTTCCTTCAACAACACCAGATCCGCTGCCCGATTCCGCTCTATGACGAGAAGGGCGTTTATCGGTTCCGATGTGAAGCCAAAGCTCCCGTTCTGGCCAATGCGATGATGAAAGCGGTGGGCCACGCACGAGACAACGAACTGTATGTGATTCTCGCGGATCTTGCGGAACTGGGCAAACAACTGGCCCCCATCGTGCGAGCGTGCCAGGTGGCCCGCGCGCGCCACCACCATTTGCTAGTGATCGTTCCGTGGCCCGCCGATGTTCCATCGCCGGACGAACCCGAGGAGGTTTTCCCCGTGGTCGCCGAGGAATTTGCAGATGATGATTCACTTCCTTCAGGTAAAGCGTGGAAGGCGTTCAAGCGATCGGCAAGGAACGCGAAAGGACGCGATGCGACGCTGGCTTCGATTGCCAGGAAGTTCAACCTGGTGCAAATCGTGCGTCGCAGCCTGACAAAGCAGTATCACGAATCGTTTCGCACTCTGCGGCGAGAACTCGGCCGCGTGGGCGCGACAGTGGTGCGTGTCAACGATGGCGACGCCGTGCAGATTGTGCTCGATCGCCTCGATCGCCTTCGCGGCATGCGAAGCCGGCGCTAGCTCTCCCAAGTCAGCTGGCCCAAGCGGGCGAAGTCTTCCCTCCATCGGAACTTGTTCGAACGGCGCTGTGATCCATGAGTCCTCAAAAGCCACAGTTCGAAGTCGTGGAAGATGACGACGCCATCCCGGAAGTCGCAGCCCTTGATCGGGCCGATGGCTTCGCGGTGCTCGATCAAATGGGCACGTTCCGCGTCCTGTTCTTCGATCCTGATGTCCGCAACTTTGTCATCGCCGCGTTCTCGGCGCTGGCCATGATCTTTCTGGTTTTGTTCCAGCGCGGCAGCGACTTGGGTGGCTTGCTCATTCTCATAACCGGTGTGGGCGGAATTGTGCTTCGCTGGAGTCTCGCGCCGATATTCGTGCTGTTCATCATCACTTACTTCATGGTCTTCCCCTTTGGGATTCCGGGCGAGAGTTTCGATAACCGCTGGGAGATTGAAGAGGGTCGCTTCCGGATTGTGGATGTGGTGCTCACGATGGCGATTCTGGTTTACGTGGCCTGCCATTACCGCATCTACGGGATCAGTCGGCAAGCCATCGCCTTCGAAGGAGCCGCCCGCAGAAGGGGCGAACCTGTGACACGTCGCCCGCCAGCACTCATTACCGCCACGGAATTGAGCACACTATTAGTTGTGGCGGCAGGGCTTGTGATCGCGGGGCAATTCCTCTGGTGGTTCGTGAACTCGGTGGAAGTGGCACCGGGCGAGTGGTTCCCGTTCCAGTGGTCCGAAGAAGGGCGAACCATCTATCGCGGCCGCCGCAGTGGGGTTCCCGCAGGGTTGACACTGGGCTTCAATCGATTCGTTGTTCTGATCGGTATCGCGTTCGTGGGGGCCGTACTCGCCCGGTTGATCTTCGGTTACTGGCGGTTGCGAAACATGAACGCCGCCGAGGGTGCGATGATCCTACTGAATGGCAATTGGGAAGAAACGCGGCGCGAACGATCGCGATTAGAGAAGTGGCGGATCTGGGGCCGGAAGCGGGCCAAGGCATCGGCCAAGGCATCCTCGGATGCGACCTCGCCAGCAACACACACGCAAGCCGGGGGCAAGCCATGAGATTCACGTACTGGGCACGCGAAATCGCCGGGTGGGCGCTCATTCTGGCCGGGCTATACTTCTTCTGGCAATCGTACAGTCTGCTGCTGAACAAGCGTGTGTTTGAAGCGGCTCCGCTCTCGTTCATCGGGTTCATCGTCTTCCGCGGCGGAATCCATGTGCTGAAAGTGGCGGTGGCCGCACAAGCGGCGCGCAAGCTCACGGAAACCGCCCCCGTGGC
>JBGSLF010000143.1:0-8843 GCA_041740855.1 Gemmata sp. | reverse complement strand
GTTCGGCACTACCTGTACACCGCGATCGCCGCTCGGTGCAACGATGGTTTCTTCCGAGGGCGCGTGCGCTGCGTACTTCCACGCGGGCCGCTTCGTGCCGCTCGGTCTCCAACGAGCCTCCGATGTCGCGACCCCGGTTTGAGAACTGGACATGCCCACTGCCGTTGCGAGACTATCCGACGGTCACACTCGCGCACGGGGGCGGTGGTCGGCTCTCGGCCGAACTAGTCGAACATCTCTTCCTGCCCGCGTTTGGCGACCCCGCGCTCGCGGCTCTCACGGATGCGGCCGTGCTGCCCGCGGTGCCGGGTAGGTTGGCACTCACAACCGATGCGTTCGTCGTGCGCCCGCTGTTCTTCCCCGGTGGGAGCATCGGCGAACTAGCTGTGAATGGGACCGTCAACGACCTTGCGATGAGCGGGGCCGACCCGCTGTATCTCACTGCTGCGGTTGTTCTGGAGGAAGGGTTCGCACTTGCGGAATTGGCTGAAGTCGTTCGTCGGATGGCCGCCGCCGTGCGGGCCGCGAACGTGCGAATCGTCGCAGGCGATACGAAGGTGATTGAGCGTACACGTGGTGACGGGTGCTACATCACAACGTCCGGTGTTGGTGTTGTGCCAGACGGCATCGCGACAGGTCCGGATCGAGCTCGACCGGGCGACGCGATCATCCTCAGCGGCACGGTCGGCGATCACGGAATGGCCGTGATGAGCGTCCGCGAGGGGTTCGAGTTTGAGACTGATATCGAGAGCGACACCGCACCGCTGCATGGGCTGGTTCGAGAACTGCTCGCGGTCGCGCCCGACGTTCGTTGCCTGCGAGACCCGACACGCGGTGGACTGGCCGCGACACTCAATGAACTTGCCACTCGCTCCGATGTCGGGATGGTGATCGAAGAATCCAGGGTGCCTGTGAACCCGGCCGTACGAGCGGCGTGCGAAATGCTCGGTCTGGACCCGTTCCACACCGCGAACGAGGGAAAGCTGGTCGCAGTCGTGCCGGCGGAGCGTGCCGACGCAGTGATCGCCCGGTTGCAAGCCCACCCGCTCGGCGGACGGGCCGTTGTAATCGGTCGTATCACAGATCAGCAGCGCGGCATCGTGGTGGCCCGCACTCCGTTTGGCGGTTCGCGAATTATTTCACTTCCTCTGGGCGACCAGTTGCCGCGGATCTGCTGATGGTCACTCGCGGTCGATTTTCACGCGAAGGAAATGCGTGGCGCAACTGATACACGGGTCGTAGTTGCGGATGAGGTGTTCGCACCGGCGTGCAACATCGACATCTTCGAGGTGGAGTACGCCGGGCAGGAACGCCGCGAGATCACGTTCGATTTGCCCCTGGTTCTGCGACGTTGGCGGAACGATCTTCGCCTCCGCAATCAACCCGTCTTCGCCGATGCGGTACCGGTGGTAGATCAGCCCGCGCGGCGCTTCGGTCGCATGGCATCCCTCACCCGCGTGCAACTTCACTTCGGCACGGGCGGGCACCGGTTCGGCGTGGTACTCCTCCGCGATCCGCACCGCCTCCTCGAAGGCAGTGATCATTTCCAGCGAGCGTGCGAGGATGCTTTTGAAGTTGTTCCGGCACGGCCACGTGATCTTCGCGGCTTCTGCTTCACGTTTTGCGGTGACGGATAGTTGATCGAAACACAGGTTCACCCGCGCGAGTGGGCCGACGAGATACGGCTTGCCATCCGGCACCGTGACGCTGTGCAATGCAGTGCTCTGCGGTTCGTGTCGCTCCTCGAAGTGCCGTTCGTATTCCTCCACCGGCACGTTCAACCCGCCGGAAGACACCACGTTTCCCTCGTTCATCGGGTACTCTGTCGCGTGTCGCAAGCCGACCATTTCGTAATCGACGTCGAGCGTCGGGAAGTCGAATGCGGCCGCCCAGCGGAACGTTTCGACCGCCGCGTTCAATCCCCACTTCAACTCCGGCAGCATCGCCCGCACGTCGGCCACTTTCGGTGCCTTGTAGAACCCGCCCACCGTTACGTTGATCGGGTGAACGGCCCGTCCGCCGAGGACTTCCAGAACGTGGTTGCCGATCTTCTTCATTCGCAGGCCGCGTTCGACGACCTCGCGGTGCTTCGTCGCCAGTGCGATGCCGCTCTCGAAACCGAGGAAGTCCGGGGCGTGGAGCATGTAGACGTGAAGCGCGTGGCTCTCGACCCACTCGCCGCAGTAGAGGAGCCGGCGCAACTCTCGCACGCCCGACGGAACGGTGACGCCGAGCGCTTTCTCCAGCGCGTGCGCGGCGCTCATCTGGTACGCGACCGGGCAGATGCCGCAGATGCGGGCGACGATGTCCGTGATCTCCCGCACTTCGCGCCCGCGGAGGAACGCCTCGAAGAACCGAGGCGGTTCATAGATGTTCAGTTCCACAGCGACTACAAGTCCGTCGCGAACGGTGACGTTCAGCGCGCCTTCGCCTTCAACGCGGGCGATGGCCCCAACGCGGATGGTCCGTGTTTCTGACACGTCACGACTCCTGCTCGTGGTTCTTCGCGAGCACCTTATCCACGGTTCGGAAGCCCGGTGCGTACCCGTTGAAGCCACGCACGAGCCTCGTGAGATGGCCAGTGTCGTGACCGTCGCGCTGATAGCGCCGGCCGAGGCTGATCAGATTTGCGTGTTCCTTGGGGCCGAAACAGCCGAAGCACTCGCGGTCATAACTCGGGCAGATCACCTCACACCCCGCTTGCGTCACGGGGCCAAGGCACGCCACGCCCTTTGCAACCGCAACGCACACCACCTGCCGCCGTTTGCACTCGACGCACACGCTCTGCCGCGATACCCGCGGCACACGCCCCCACAATAACGCCGAGATCAGTTCGATCAGTTGGTGCTTGTTGATCGGGCACCCGCGAAGCTCGAAATCCACCTTCACGTGGTCCGCGATGGGCGTGCTGGTCGCGAGCGTCTGGATGTACTCCGGTTTCGCGTATACCTGCCGCGTGAATTCGCTCACATCGCCCCAATTCCGCAACGCCTGAATGCCGCCAGCGGTCGCGCACGCTCCGATCGTGACGAGATACTTGCACTGCGCCCGCACCGCCAGGATGCGTTCCGCATCGTGCGGTGTGGTGATCGAGCCTTCGACCAACCCGATGTCGTAGATTCCACTCGCATCCTGCGGGCCTGCTTCGAGGAAGTATGCAAGCTCCACTCTCTCCGCGACTGCGAGCAATTCATCTTCGCAATCGAGTAACGAGAGTTGGCAGCCGTCGCACGACGCGAACTTGAACACGGCAAGTCTGGGGCGGACGGGCATTACAAGTTCTCCACGAGCAGGAGAGCGCGCACGCGATGGAAGGGAAACACCGGGCCGTCCTTGCACACGAAAGCCGGGCCGAACTGACAGTGCCCGCACAGCCCGACGGCGCAGTTCATATTCCTCTCCATCGAAACGAACACGCGATCCGCGGGCACGCCACGATTCACCGCGCCGCCGGCGATGAACCGCATCATCACTTCCGGCCCGCACGTGAAAACGCCGGTGCGGGCGGGATCGAGCGCGAGTTTCGCGAGAAGCGTCGTTACGAAGCCGATTGACCCGCGCCAGTCATCCGAGCCAATATCGAGAGTGATTTGCACATCGAGGCCCGCTGCACGCCACGATTCGTACTCACTCGCGTAGAGCAGATCAGCCGGTGTGCGTGCCCCATACAGAACCGTGACGCGACCGAAATCGGCACGGTGCCGGACGAGGTGGTAGATCGCGGGGCGCAACGGCGCGAGGCCGAGACCACCAGCCGCAAGGATCACGTCCTGTCCGCAGAACTGCTCCACCGGCCACGCGGTTCCAAACGGTCCGCGAAGACCGATCCTGTCGCCGGGCTTGAGTCGCGAGATTGCGTGCGTCACGTTCCCGGCAACGCGAATGGTATGGCGCAGGTTCGCCGGCTCCGCGGAATCAGAACTAACCGAGATCGCGACTTCACCTACACCGGGCAGGTACAGCATGTTGAACTGTCCCGGCAGAAACGCGTACTTCGCTGCCATGTCGTCGAACGCGAGATCGTAAGTCGTTACACCCGGTGTTTCGGGCGTAATGGCACTGACCGTCGCCATCGTGACTCGCCACGGTGAAGGCGGAAGGACCGTCACGAATCGCCTCCTTCCATCGCCGCGACTTCTTCGGTGATGTCGATGCCGACCGGGCACCACGTGATGCACCGCCCGCAACCCACGCAACCGGATGTGCCGAACTGATCGATCCACGTCGCGAGCTTGTGCGTGAGCCATTGCCGGTAGCGGCTCTTCGTGGTCGGGTGCACGGCCCCGCTCGCGGTGTGCGAATGCTCCTCGTTGAAGCAGGATTCCCACACGCGCTCGCGGGTCGCCTCATTGCCCGCGAGATCAGTGACTTCGTTCACCGTCGAGCAGAAGCATGTGGGGCACACCATCGTGCAGTTTGCACACGACAGACACCGCTTGGAGACATTCGCCCATCGCGGGTGTTCGAGGTTGTTCATCAGCGTGTCGTGAACCGTCGCGGTGTTGATGCGGCGTGTTTGTTGTACCGCGGCCCGTTTCGGCACTTCGTCCATCGCCGCGAGTTCGTCCGGTGTCGGTTCGCGTTCGCCAAGGTCGCCAAGGTCGCCAAGGACTTGGGCACCGGCTTGCGTACCGACTCGCACGATGAACCCGGCAGCGAGTTCGGTAAGGACGAGGTCCGCGCCGTCGGTCACGCTCGGACCGGTGTTCATCGACACGCAGAAGCACGTCGCGGCGGACCGCGAGCAGTTCACCGCAACCAGGAATAGCCCCTCGCGGCGTGCGGCGTATTCCGGATCACGGTGTAAGCCGTTGAGGAAGACGCGATCCTGAATCGCGAGTGCGTGCAGATCGCACGACCGGACGCCGATCACCGCTCGCCTCGGCCGCGGCGGGTCTCGCACGAGTGCTTCCCACGAGTCACGCACGCGAAGCACTTGCAATACGGTCGTTCGCGGGGGGAAGAGGTACGGCTTGAGCGAGTGCGGGCCGACGACGTGATCGAAGTACCCGCTGTCTTCGACCAGCGAAAGCCGGTAGCGGCCGGGTTGCTGTTCGTCGCGAACGCCGAGCGGCAGATCGTCGAGCGACGCGACTTCGCCGAAGGTCACCGCGCCGTCGGCCACGCGGGGGCCGATTACCTCGTAGCCGTCGGCGCGCAGCCGGTCGATCAACCCCTGGAGCGCGGACTTCGCGAGCCACACCTTCACCCCAATTGCGGGAGTCGTCATTGTTCGCCTGTGGGTGGAGGCGTGGGAAGTTCGTGCTTGTAGACGTCGAGCAACTGAAGACGCGTGGCGCTAAGCCGAGCGGCGATGGCAGCCGCGGTTCGTCGCATGAACTGGTAACCGAATCGCGGATCTTGATCGCAAACGGCGAGAATCGCTTTGGCGTCGATGGCGAGAACTTTCACATCGGTGACCGCCCGACTGGAAGCGGTCATTGCGCCTCCCCCAAGTAACGGCGACCATCCAAGCAATTCACCGGGTCCAACTGTCTGGAATCGGCATGACCGGTGGTCAGGACCGCTCACTTCTAGCGCGACCGTGCCCGCAACGACGACGAATACGTGCGGCAACTGATCGCCCTCGCGGAACAACATGGCCCCAGTGGAGTATTGTTCGACCCGCGTTGCGGGGATCAGCAAGTGAAGTTCGTCGTCCGTCGCGGGCGTGAAGAACGCAAGAGCCTTCAGCAACCCAGGCGTAACGACTTCGTTCATTCTGGACTCCGTAACGGTACGTCTGAGTTATCCGCGAACTCGGCCAACACCCGCGAGACGATTTCGGGCACCGCCGTCTTGATCACTTGGCTCAGGTTTGCGCCAGGTTCCGCCGAATCCCCCTCAATGGCAAACACAATCACCCGAGGTGGGAGCTGGCCGAGTGCGGCAGCGAGTTCGAGTGCGGACGCCAACCCGATACCGTGACTGGATACACCACCGCCGGCGATCAGACGCGGGTCTGGCCAGACGAATCGATGGCAACTCCCCGCCGAACCAGCGCCGCGGCACACGTCGATCACGACGAGCAATTCACACCCGAGGGGGCAATCCAGCACAGCAAGCGGGTCGGACACGGTTTCCGCTCGCCCCCCAAGCGGGAGCGCCCCGCGAAGTTGGTCAACCACTTCCCATCCGCCACGGTCGTCGCCAAACGGCGAACCCAGCCCGACGATCCGCACACGACATGGAACGCCACGGGTCGAATTCATAACATCAAGCGAGGTTCGCAGCGGTGTTGGGGAAGAAACCCCTCCACAGTTCTCATCACCGCTACCGGATTCCTATTCCACCAGCTGAGAATGACAATTGAACTTCCCCAGGAATAGTGGATAGGTTTAGGGTGCGTATGGGTTGTGCGAGCGTTCGCATTCGTCGGAGTTGATGTACCCCCAGAGTCGAGCGACGGCGTTCGCGGTTCAATCGCACTCGGTGCCGTACAGGAACTTGTCCGGCCGCCTGTCACCCACCGAAACGGCCGACCGGCGGCTCTCACTTCGGCGGCCGCAAGCCCGACCCCGCGGATCAAGTCCTTACCATTGGGCCGTTCTCTCACGATGGCGAAGTGATTACGCAACCACTCGATCTTGGCCCGCCACACGCCAAGGTGCCAGACGGCATCGGGCTTGGCGTCGAGTTCGATGAAGAAGCGGTCAATCGCTGGCATGTAGGGTGACAATGCGTTGTCACTTGGCTCACATGACGCGATCTTGAGCCCAGGTGTGTCGGCGACCGGTCTTGAATTCCTTGTATTCGGCGTCGGTTGAGTCGTAGATCGTGGCGGGGTCGAAGGCTGCATTCACGGCACGCAGCAGAGCCACGATGTCGGCATCAGGATAGCCGACGCCGCGAATCTCGAAGTAGTCCCGGTTGATGTCGATGATTTGGAGTTTGTCGATCCAGACGCGAACGAACCGGAGTTCGCGAAGTTCCCACCGCGTGCGTTTGAGGAACTCCAACGCGGCCGGGAGATTGTTGGGAGTATGTTCGTGGGTTGAGAGTGGCGTGGACATAGCCAGGATTATCTCGAAGCGCCTGAGTTAAGATCGACGAATCAATGATTGGCGGATTTATTCGCTGTTTTCGTAGCGAATTGAACTCGTTAGCACAAAACCCCGACAGTTGATGATTCTCCTATCGTTAGTGTGGAAGCTCATGAAGCCCTTCCGAAACTCCTGCCACAAGTACCAGAGGCAATCGAGCATCGCAATCAACACCAAGACCAGAATCGCCTTCATGCCCGTTGAGATGGCAGGTTCCCGGCCATGACACCACATCCTGACAGAAAGGCACGGGGCACACAGCAACAACTCAGATTGTGTCCTCTGAGTTGCTGTCATCTTGATCAACAGTATTGCTCACCGCAGCCCGGCCAATTCCTGCAAAACGTGCCAGTTTTCGAGCCGATCCTGCTTCGCCATCAGCACCGTCTCAGAAGGAGTGCCGTCCTTGTCGAACTGCTTACTGAAACGACCCTCACTGCGAGCGAAGTCCACAAACGTCACTTCCTGATTCGTCTTCGGATGCACGAACCAATCACCCTTCATGTTCGGATTGCCCATCAGCGACAATCGCTTCTTGATCGAATCGCCATTGCGGGGATCGTAAATCATCAGCGGGAACGCTCGCGTATCAACTGCCAACCTCGCCTGCTCTCCGGCCATGTTGTCGGCCACACCGTGTTCCGGCTGACACGTCGTGTAGCAGCACACAATCGCCGGCCCATCAAACTCCAACGCCCCAATCACCGACTTGTAGAAGTGATTGATGTGCGCTGCCGTCGTTTGCGCGACGTACGTTCGCGGGTGCATGATTGCAATCTGCGCGATTTCTTTGCGGCGTTCCTGCTTGCCGAACACCGCCTTGCCGTGAACCGACATCTTCGTGTTCTGACCCGTGAAACTCGCCGTGCTCGCCTGTCCGCCCGTGTTCGAGTATACCTGCGTGTCGAGCACGAAAACCTTGATGTTCATGCCACTCGCAAACATGCGGCTCAACGCCTGGAAGCCGATGTCGAACATCGCTCCGTCACCGCCGACGACCCACAGCGGCTTGCCTTGCCAGCCCATCTGATCCCAACGCATCCGCACGCCGATCGCGTAAGTCGGGGCATTCTCGAACAGCGAGTTCGTCCATGGCACCATGTATGGGTTGTACGGGTACGTTGACGTGTACACCGTGTTGCATCCCGTCGCGGCGACGATGCCCCACTGTTCGCCGTACTTGCTGCCGGTGGCCGCACACAGCATTCGGAGCGCCGTGCCTTCACCGCAACCTGCACACGACCCGGCTCCGCCTGTGTAAATCTGCGTCTGCTCCTTCAGCATCATGTCGATGAGCAGGTTGCCGCTGATGTACTTCTCGTTGCTCGGACCAATGTTCTTGAAGATGCGGTGACTCTTCCGCGACTTCAGCATCACCTCGTCGGTCTTCGCAATCATCTTCAGGGCATTGTCGTCGCACACGGTCACACACTCGGCGCAGCCTTTGCACTTCGACGGGTCGATGATGATGTTGAACATCCCGCCGACGCCCTGCTTCTTCTTCCCGGCGTCGTAATACTTCTTCGTCCGCGACCACTGAGCCTTGAACATCTCGCGATCGGCCTCGGGCACCGCCTGGAGTTTCTGTTCCCATTCATCCTCGCCGAGCACCTTGCCAAGAATCGCGGTGTCGGGGCACTCCGTGACGCAATCCATGCACTTGCAGGTGTAGGTTATCATTTGTGCATGTATGGTTCATCGAGCGTGTCGAACGTCCGTGTGCATTCGGGCCAGTCGTGGTGTTCGATCTTTCCTTTGGGCATTGGCTTATGTAACAGCACAGCTATCCCGATCCGTAGC
>JBGSLF010000142.1:0-12179 GCA_041740855.1 Gemmata sp. | reverse complement strand
GGCTGCGCTGCGCCCGGTGGCGGCGTGGCCGCGGCTGGTGCCTGCGCTTGCGACACGCCAGCCAACACCATCATTCCCCCAAACCCCAGTAAACCTGCCAGGTATGCACTCGAACGCATCACTCCACACCCTCCTCTGTTTCGTGACGGCGGTGCGGGGGTTCCGGTCCCCGCTTCGCCGGTCGTCACCGGACTCCGAACGCCCGGCGACACCGCCGGCTCCCGTTCCCCTGTCGGTGCCGTAGGGGGGTGCTTCTACCCAAACCCTCTGCGCGGGTCAACGCGAACCTCGCAGCCCATAGCCCGGATTGTGGGCACACTTGCCCGGTGATACCCTGTTAGCCGTAACTAGCCGATCTGTTCTTGCCTCACTGCGAGAGCGTAAGTCGTGAATGCGACCAACACCGCGATTCGCTGGAACGACTTCACCCGGATCGATTTACGCGCGGACACAATCACTGCTCTTATCATCGGCAAAATCCGCACGCGCTTTCTGCCGATGATAGAGGCGGAGGAATTCCTTCCGCTTGCAGGTGACGCATGCCCTTATTTGTGCGAATACTGGTTCCGATTGTTTCCATTGCCGTGGGGGCGGTGCTTGTTGCGTTGCCTTGTGGCTGTGGCCGCAAAGGCGATTCCGAATCAACGCGCGTTCGCGGAATTGTGACGTTTCAAGGGAAACCGCTTGCGGGCGGGTTAGTCGTGTTTGCTCCCGATCCCGATCGCGGGGGAAGTGGCAAACCGTTCCGCGGCACGCTGGGTGCCGATGGCGTATTCGAATTGCGTCTGGGCGACGACGCAGCCATTCCCGCTGGCTGGTATCGCGTGGCGATCGCTTCGCCCGCAGCCTTCCCCGCAACCGATGCGGCCGCACCGGGGCTGGTGTTTCCCGCCAAGCTGGCTCGCCCGGATCTCTCGGGTTTGGTGCGCGAAGTGAAAGCGGGCCATGAGAATATCTTCGAGTTCGCCATCGAAGTGCCCGTGGGGTGAAGTTGGCGAGCGTGTGAGCGGCCCGTTGCATAAACTAGCGGTAGCAATCGGGCTTCATTCGTCGTCTTTCAGAGGTGCCATCATGGGCAAGCAACATTCGCCGGGGTTTCTCAAGATTGTCGCCGATGCGAAGACGCGCATTGCGGAATGCACGGTCGAAGATGTTCGCAAACGGCTGGAGGCCGGCGAGAAGTTCCACCTGGTTGATGTGCGTGAGGAAAGCGAATTCCAGGCGGCGCACGCGGCGGGTGCGATGCACATTGGCAAGGGCGTGATCGAGCGCGATATCGAAACGAAAGTGCCCGATCCGACTACGCCGGTGGTGTTGTATTGCGGCGGCGGGTTCCGCTCCGCGTTGGTCGCCGACACCATGCAGAAGATGGGTTATACCAACGTGATTAGCATGGATGGCGGCTGGAGCGCGTGGATGCGGGCCGGTATGCCGGTGGAAAAGTGACACGCATTCTTGGCGAAGTCACACGCCGGCGTTCTCTTCGAGCTTTCCTAGTCGCCACGCCCGGCGTTCGCTCCAGCGCCAGAAGAGTTGCGCCAGCACCACAAGCACCGTGGTGGTGGCCGCCAGCATTAACGCCAACTGCGTGTTGTTCCACTCCGAGAGCGGGCCGCGAAACGCCTCGGGCAACGGGCCGATCAGAGCACGCCGCATCCCTTCGAGCCAGTAAGTCGTGGGAAGGCTGAGCGAGATCGGTTGCACCCATGTGGGCAGCACCGAGAGCGGGAACACCACGCCGCTGAGCAGATACACCAGCCCGGCAATTCCTTCGCTCAAGAACATGCCATTGCGCGACAGATTCAGGCACGCGGCGGCGAGAATCATGCCACACGCCCAGAGCATCGCCGAGCCAATTGCCAGGAACACCACCAGCCAGGGAACATCCACGCCGATGCTGTTGCGCAGTTCGGAGAACAGGAACAGCCCCACGCAGATATTGAGCACAGCCCCCACAACGCCTTCTGCGGCGCGCGCGGCACCACGGCCAAGAAAGTATGTCTGGAATTGAATGGGGCTGATGTACACATACTTCAGCATGCGGTAATGTTCGCGGTCGCGAATGACGGCGTAGCTCAGGCCAAACATCACCAGACCCACAAGCCCATAGCACGCATTGGAGATGTACATATAAGGGAGGAATTCCACGGGCACGCGGCCTTCGGTGGCATGGCGGGCGGCGTAGAACATGAACACCAACATGAGCGAGCCAGACACCGGCTTGATGAACATGTACAGAATGAACAGCAACGGGCTGGCCCAGTTGGTTTCGAGCTGCCAGCCCAGCCAGGCGGCCAATCGGAGTGTGCGGAGTTGTGCGAGCATGCAGGAATGATATGCGCATGGGCCAACTCAGCGCAGCAGGAGCCACGCCGCGAGAGGAATCAACGCCGCCAGGGCTGCGAGGGCGAGGGTGCGCCAGAAGTTGATGGCGCGTTCCTTCGTGGCTCGCCCCGCGGCGAACATCAGCGCATCGCGATCGAAGCCATGCGGCGCGGGTTCTAACCGCGAAAGCGCCACGGCCAGCGGATCGGGTGCGGGGATCGGGTTGGGTTGCGGTTCGCTCATTTCGTATTCGTTGGGTTACTGGCACCGAGTTTCTGACGAAGCGTTTCAATTCCGGCGGCGTAGCGGCGATAGCACGTTGCGGCCGAACTCTCGACCGTGCGCGCGATCTGCTCGAAGGTTAACCCGCCCCAAACATGCATCACAATGATTTCGCGAGTCTCGGGTGGGAGTTCCGCCAGGGCGAGTGCCGCAGTGCGGGCGTCGAGTCCGCTGGGGTCGTACGAAGGCAAGAACCACTTGGGTGCGGCATCGGCGGCGGCCGCCTCATATTTGTTGCGCCGGCGACTGGCGCGGCTCGCATCGATCGCACCATTACGCACCACGCGGTACAGCCACGGCAACAGGTTCTCCGGCGGCACACTCTGGCGGCAAAGTTTCAGCAACGCCGTCTGCACCACGTCTTCGGGGCAATCGCACCATTGGCGTGCGTAGAGCACCAGAGCGGCACCGTAACGATCCAACAGTTCGCCAAGCTGTTCCGGTCCCATCGGGGGTAAGACGCTCGCGGAGGTATTCGATTTCAGGCGAATCGCGTGGCCCACTTTCCGGAGAAATCCTGAGCCTTGGCCCACCGGTGCGGCCCGTTCGCCTACAACCACAGGTATGCGTTTTTCTCTTCTGGGCGACCAGGGAATACTGGCGTATCTTCCGAACGAAGCCGCCGCCGTTGCGTTCGCGGAGCAGTTGCGCAGGGCCAACCCGCCGTGGCTCCAAGATGTGGTGCCCGCGTATGCCAGCGTGGGCGTGTTCTTTAACGCCGATCTCATCGAGTCGCACGCGGCGGTCGCGTGGCTCACCGAACTTGCGAGCGTATCGCGCGACGCCACGATTCCAGTTGAAGCCGGGCATGTGTCGCAGCGCGTGACTATTCCGGTGTGCTACGAGATGGCCCCGGATATGGCCCGCGTGTGCGACCACACTGGCCTTTCATGTGAAGACGTGATTCGCCTGCACACGGGCACCATGTTCACGGTGTATGCGGTCGGCTTCGTGCCGGGGTTTCCGTATCTGGGATATCTGCCTGCGGAGTTGTGCGGCATCCCGCGATTGCCCAGCCCGCGCGTGCGCGTGGAACCGGGGAGAGTGGCCATCACCGGGCGGCAGACCGCGATATACCCGCTACCCAGCCCCGGCGGGTGGAACCTGATTGGCCGCACGCCGCTCACGATTGTGGACGTGGCCGATGGCTTCTTTCCGCTGCGCGTGGGCGATGCCGTGCGGTTCGAGCGCATCGATGAAACGTGCTATCGCGAACAGCTTGGCGAACGCCTGGCATCACCCGTCGCGCGTCTCGAATCGCCAGCACGCCAGCCCGAGTAATAAGGCGATCCATGCCAGCGAAATCCCGATGGTTTCGCCCCACGACGGAAGCACTTCGTTGAGCTTCCGCTTCTCGATTTCTTGCTCGGTCAGTACGCCGCGTGCGATGGTGCGGCTGGCCTGTGTATCGAGATCCCAACCGCGTGGCAGTACTCGCCCCACGGTGTACAGCGTGGATTCCACCCAGCGGGGCAAGCCCAGCGCCGATTCTTCGCCCGCATCGGTCGGCTCGCCTCCGGGCTGCAGCATCTTGCGAACTTGTTCTTCGGCTTGCCGCACCGTGCGAATCTGATCGTTCAGATATCCCACCAGCGAGAGCGTGCCCCACGCAATGAGTGCCGCGAGAATGGCGACGAGCGCACTGCGGGTGAGCGTGCCAAAGAGCACCGACACCGCATAGAGGATCGCGAAGTAGAACGTCAGAATCGGGATGAGTAACAGAAACTCCGGCGTCCAAATGCCGGTGCGCAAACCGATAACCACCCAGACACCTAAGACCGTTATCAGTGTGAGCAGGAAGACGAACAGCAGCCCGCCGATGTACTTGTAGATCAGCAGTTCGGTGCGGCCGATGGGCTTGACGATGTACAGATCCAGCGTGCCTTTGCGCATGAGATTCGGCACGAACCCCGCGGTGATAATCACGCCAACGAGCAACACCGCGATGCCGCCCAGGGTGTTCACGAGGTTCTGTTCCACGCGGTAAACGAGCGAGCGCAGCGTGCCGTTGAAGATTGGTGCGGGCACGCCAAAGAGGAGCGTGGGTTCGTGCGGCCAGGCGGTTGCTTCCGTCACGGTGGTGCCGCGAGTATTCACCCGGATGCGCGCGTGGCCAGGGTCCGCTTGCGGCACTTCTTCCACCGTCAAGTTCGTCAGGTAAAAGAATTCATCTTCGAACATGCGCCGCACGGAACTGGCCGTGGCCGGAAAGGGCGACTTGCGAATTTCGGTGAGTGTGGCTTCATCCGGCGTGGTGGTCACAATGTCCAGTTCATAGTCGCTGTTCCACGGTTCTGTTGCGCCATTGGCAATCCGGAAGTTCTCGACCTCGATCTTCGTGGCCCCTTTGTTGCCCTGGCCAAACGAGAGCATCCGGTTGACGATCCGGAACCGGCGGCCGATCTCTTCGTCGAGCGTGACGGGGCGATACGAGATGCTTGCAATGAACAGGATGAACAGCACCGCCAGCACGATCATCGCCTGGAAGATTTTGCCATCAACGGCTTCGCGATACGAATCTTTCAAAATCGAGAGGAATTTCATCAGTTGCCCCCCGCAACAGCCATGAACACGTCTTCCAACGACGATTTCTTTTCCACCAGATGACGCAGGTTCTTTCCGGCACCGGCGAGCAGTTGCACCACAGGGTCGATGGTGGTGCCGGCTGGCGGGATCACGTTCCAGCCATCGCCCGCTTGTTGCACATCGAAGCCGAGCTTCCGCACCTCGCTGTCGGGGAACGCCTGCCCCGGTGCGAGCCGCAACTCGAATAGCCCTTTTTGCTGCGTGAGATCCGCGACGGTTCCTTCGCGAACCAACTCGCCCGCACGAAGAATCGCCACGCGATCGCAGATCAATTCCACTTCGCCCAGCAAGTGCGAGTTCAAGAAGATCGTCTTCCCTTTGTCCTTCAGCCGGGCCATGAGTTCGCGGATCTCGCGGCGGCCCACCGGATCGACGCCATCGGTTGGTTCGTCCAGGAAGATCACATCGGGATCGTGCAACAACGCCTGGGCAATGCCGAGCCGCTGCTTCATTCCCTTGGAGAAGCCCTTGATCTTCTTGTTCGAGGTGTGGCCGATGCGAACGAGTTCCAGTGTCTCGGGAATGAGGCGGCGGCGTTCGGCTCGCGGGACGCCATACATGGAGGCGGAGAAATCGAGGAGTGAATAACCAGTGTGATAACCGGGGAACTGATGATCTTCGGGCAGATAGCCCACGTGGCGACGCACTGTGGGTCGCCCGGCTGGTTCGCCAAGCAATTGCGCTGCGCCCTCAGACTTGTGGACGATGCCCAACAGGATCTTCACCAGCGTGGTTTTCCCGGCACCGTTCTGGCCGAGCAAGCCATAGATTTGGCCCTTCTCGACGGTTACCGATACGCCCTTGAGCGCGGGCATGCGTCCGTAGTTCTTGCGGAGTTCCCGCGTTTCAATCACCGGCACGGCTATCTCCGGAAGGTGCGAGAGGAACGTGATGCCAGGGCATTCGCTGCATCGCAGAAGATATTGACAGCGCGGGGGCTTGCAACAAGCCCGTGGCGATGCTGCCACCTTCCACTTTCACCCGACGGCGCATCGCGGGAAGGTCATGCGTTACTCGGCGGCTTTGACCGGGCGTGCCCCGACGGCGATGCCTTCCGGGCCGGATAGGCCAATGCTGGTAGAGCCGCCAGTGGCTTCGCACGCATCGTACAGGCGTTCCCCGCGGCGCGGATTGAGCAACTTCGCCACCAACGCCGTCCAGCCGGTTTGGTGGCTCGCACCCAGCCCCGAGCCGGTGTCGCCGTGGAAGTATTCGTGAAATAAGAGATGATCTTTGAAGTGCGGATCGGTCTGCATCATCTCATTGGTGCCAAAGCACGGGCGGCGGCCATCTGGCCCACGCAGAAAGAGCCGCGTGAGCCGCCGCGTGATTTCCACCGCCACATGCAAGAGGCTCACTTCCTGTCCGCTGCCCACCGGGAACTCGATCTTGAACTCGTCGCCGTAGTAGTAGTGGAACTTCTGCAAGCTCTCGATGATCAGGTAGTTCACGGGGAACCAAACTGGGCCACGCCAGTTGGAGTTACCGCCAAACATGCCGGTGTTCGAATCGCCGGGCACATAGGCGACCGTGACCATATGCCCATCGGCCTGGAAAGTGAACGGGTGATCGCGGTGATAACGCGACAGCCCGCGAACGCCGTATGGGCTGAGAAATTCCTCTTCATCCAGCATGCGGCGCAAGAGCTTCTTCATGCGGTGGCCGCGCAAAAGCGAAAGCAATCGCCGTTCGCCCCGCCCCGGTTCAAACCACCGCGATACCAGCGAGGCGAGATCGGGCCGGTTATCCAGCACCCAACGAAGTCGCGCGGCGAACGCCGGCACCTGTGCGAGCAATTCCGGCTCCAGCACTTCCACCGCGAACAGGGGAATCAGCCCCACCAGCGAACGTACCCGCAGCGGGAACAATCGCCCGTCTGGCAGTGCGAGTTCGTCGTAATAGAAGCCGTCGGTGTCGTCCCACAGGCCAATCCCCTTCCCGCCCATGTCGGTCATCGCCTTGGCGATGTCCAGGAAGTGCTCGAAGAACTTGATTGCGATATCTTCATAAGCCGGGTTGCGTGTCGCCAATTCGAGCGCGATGCGCATGAGGTTAAGCGAATACATCGCCATCCACGCGGTGCCATCGGACTGATTCAGATAGCCGCCGGTTGGCAGCGGGTGACTGCGATCGAACACGCCGATGTTATCCAACCCCAGAAAGCCGCCCTGAAACACGTTCCGTCCGCGGGCATCCTTGCGATTCACCCACCAGGTGAAGTTGATCATGAGTTTGTGGAAAGCGCGTTCCAGGAACTGCCAGTCGGATCGTTCGTCTTCCGTGTATTCGGGGTGAAGGAGTTGTCGGTTCTTGCGATCGATCTGGAATGTGCGCCAGACGGCCCACGCATGCACGGGCGGGTTGGCGTCCGCGAAGTTCCACTCATACGCGGGAAGCTCTCCGTTGGGGTGCATGTACCAGTCGCGGCAGAGTAAGAGGAGTTGGTGCTTGGCGAACTCGGGATCGAACGGCGCGAAGGCGACCGCATGGAACGCCAGATCCCACGCCGCGAACCACGGGTATTCCCACTTGTCGGGCATCGAGATAATGTCGCCCGCTTTGAAGTGCTCCCAGTCGGAGTTTCGGCCATTCTTTCGGGCGGCGGGTGGGGTCGGTTGCGCCGGGTCGCCCTTGAGCCAGCGCCACACATCCAGCGCGTAGAATTGCTTGGTCCAGATCAACCCCGCGACCGCCTGCCGCCGAACGCGGCGTGCATCTTCATCGGGTATTTCTACGGCGGTTATCGCGAAGAATTGATTGGTTTCCTTAACGCGCTCGCCCACGATCGCATCGAATCCGGCGAACGGATCGGCGGGCGGCGAAGCGGCGTGCGACAGCCGACAACGCACCGTCACCGATTGGCCCGGCGGAACCGTGAAGCGATAGTGCGCCGCAGCTTTCGTTCCGGTCTGAGCCGCATTCACCGCTGCCCGGTTCCCGTTCACGATGTATTCATGGAACGCATCTTTGTAATAGCCCGATGCGCCAGGGGGCGGCGGCGTATCGAACAGGAGCGGCGTGTTGGTTTCGTTATCGGTGAACAACCAGGGCGAACCCGGCGTGCTGTTCGGCGGCGACTCGGCCGGCGCTTCCGCGAAGAAGTGGTATTCGTCCCATTCCGGGTGGCAGAGCCGCAGGCTTACGCCATCTTGCACGATGGAGGGCGTCACCGCGTCGGCGTCCCAACTCCAGGTGTTGCGGAACCAGATCGTTGGAAGGATGTGCAACTCGGCTGCGTCCGGTCCGCGATTGTGAGCGGTGATCCGCATGAGAATGTCGCGCGGGCCATTCTTGGCGTATTCGACGAACACATCGCAATAGCGATTCTGATCGAACAACCCGGTATCGATCACTTCGAATTCGGTCTGGTGGCGGTCGCGCGCGTGGTTCTCGTCGTGGAGCCGTTCATATGGGAACTTGGCATGCGGATACTTGTACAGCATCTTGAGATAGGCGTGCGTGGGTAACGCATCGACGTGGTAATACAGTTCCTTCACATCTTCGCCGTGGTTTCCCTCTTCGTTGGTTAGCCCGAACAATCGCTCCTTGAGAATGGGGTCGCGGCCGTTCCAGAGTGCGAGCGCCAGGCAGAGCCGTTGGCCATCGTCGGAGATACCGGCAAGCCCGTCTTCGCCCCATCGGTAAGCGCGATGCGGGGCGTGCGCCTGCGGAAAGTAGGCCCACGGGTCGCCCTTCGCCGAGTAATCTTCCCGCACGGTTCCCCACTGCCGATCCGAAACATACGGCCCCCACCGCCGCCAGGATGGAAGTTCGTCGGTGTCGGCGAGCCGTTCCAGTTCCGGGTTCTGCTCACGCATGTTAGCGGTCCGATTAGGTAAATAGTCCGGCAAGCGGGTTTGGCGAAGGCTACGCGGAGTCGTCCGGTCAAGCTACGGACTTTGGCTTGGTTCTGTTAATCCGGGGAAATTTCGCGGGTTGTGTCCGCACAAGAGACGGTTTCAGCATAAAACAACGCCGGGTTGCTTGTTGTGCGTCGCGAGATGCGGCGTTACGCTGTGGACGGTAGCCACCGTTCCCACACGGATTCACTCTATCTATGCGCACCCGCCTACTCTCCCTGTTTGCCGCGCTCGCTCTGGTTTCAGCGGTCGTGGCTGGCGATTCGTGGCCCGGTTTCCGCGGGCCAAGCGCCGATGGCCTCTCTGATGCAAAACAACTCGTCAAGACTTGGTCGCCCGACGAGAACGTTCTCTGGAAGACCGCCGTTCATGGTAAGGGTTGGTCTTCCCCCATAGTGCATGGTAAGCAGGTTTGGATTACGACGGCCGATGAAGTGGCTTCGAGTGCAACAACGCCACCCAAGAAGGGAAGCCCCCCGGCGAACGCGGTCAAGGAAGTGTCGTTCTTCGCCATGTGTTTCGATCGCGACACGGGCAAAATCCTCCACGACATCAAACTCGCGACCGAATCCAACCCCGCGTACTGCCACCCATTTAATAGTTATGCTAGCCCGACGCCCTTCATCGAAGACGGGCGATTATATGCCCACTTTGGCAGCCACGGAACGTGGTGCGTCGATACCAATACCGGCAAGATCCTCTGGGAGCGTAAGGACTTAAAGTGCGACCACTTTCGCGGTCCGGGGTCGTCGCCAGTGGTTTATGGCGGGCTGCTCTATCTCATTTTCGATGGCTTCGATCTGCAGTATGTGGCGGCTCTGGACAAGTTAACGGGAAAGACGGTCTGGAAAAAGGATAGGGAAATCAGGTATTCCTCAGATAACGGGGACTATAAGAAAGCGTATGCCACCCCCGCACTGTTCGAGGTTGGGGGGCGGCAACTCCTGGTTTGCCCCTCCGCAGAATGCACGATGGCGTACGACCCGAAGACCGGGGAGGAATTGTGGCGGATCGCCCATGGCGGAATGAACGGCTCGGCTCGGCCCATAATGGGCAATGGCTTGATCTATCTCACCAGCGGTCACAGCGGCAAGCTCCTCGCCGTGAAAGCCGACGCCAAACCGGACTCCGCCGGTTTGCTCCCATCCGATGCCGTGGTCTGGACGGTCAACAAAGGTGTGGCAGTTCGGCCATCAATCCTTCTCGCAGGCAATCTCCTGTTCATGGTCAACGATCAGGGGATTGCCACCTGCCTGGATGCGAAAACCGGCAAAGTGTTCTGGAGCGAGCGACTCGACGGCGAGTTTACCGCTTCTCCGATTCTGGCCAACGGTCATCTATATTTCTGCAATCAGATTGGCAAAACCTTCGTCGTGGCGGCGACCGACAAGTTTTCGCTCGTTGCGGAGAATCGGCTCGGCGAAGGAAAAGACGCTGGCTTTATGGCGTCTCCGGCGGTGGTCGGCAACACGCTGTTTCTTCGCTCGAAAGGCGAGTTGTGCGCGATCGGAAGGAAATAACTTTGCCCTTTTTGCGATGCCAGCAAAATTCGGCATGGTTGACGGAGGTACGGACCCTGAGTAAGACGCATGCTACTCAAAGGATCCCGACCAACCGTGGCCGGAGGTGGGTTTTCCCCATACAACCCATTCGTTTCCGCATCATGGAGGAACCCGACGATGTGATTCTTGTGCGGTCGAAGGATCGACCGAAAGAACCCTTACAGTTTTCGTGGTTTTTTGAGTCGTGGCCCTTTTACCCAACTTAAGTCGGGTTATACTCGGCGTCGATTATCCACCTGCCCGGAGCGGAACAAGAACCGACAAAGGGTCAGGTGGCGTGTGGTTTCTAACCCCCCCCCCCTGTTCGCAGTGAGAAAAAGAAATGAGTCGCAAGTCCACTAGCTGGTCCAACGCAGTCCGGAGCATCTTCGGCCCCGTTAAGAAGCGTCGTCCGATTCGGACGCGCCTTACGGCCGAACAGCTCGGCGATCGCGTTGTGCCCGCTACCCTGCCGGTCACCACTTTGCTGGACGACGGCAGCGCCGGCAGCCTTCGTTCGCTGATCACCACAGCGAACACCAACGGCGATGGCGAAAACACGATTGACCTCGCTACCGGAACCTACACCCTCACCATCGCGGGCACTGGCGAAAACGCCAACGCCACCGGTGACCTCGACATCTTCAATGGCAACGTCGGTGTTGCCATCAAGAGGCTCACCATCGTGGGTGATGGTGTTGGCTCGACCTTCATCGATGCCGCAGCCATCGACCGCGTGTTTCAGGTTCTCGGCGATAACGTCGAAGTGACCTTCCGCAGCCTGACCATTCAGGGTGGCACTGCCTTCGATAACGGCGTTGCGGGCAAGGTCCCAGGTGAAACAGATGCCTTCGGTGGTGGTGTTCTCGTCAGTGGTGCGGGCATCGTCACGTTCGATGGCGTCATTGTTCAGAACAACACCGCAGGTGGCGCGTTCCTCGATGGCGACGCCGGCGACAAGGGAACAGATGCTGCTGCTGCTAGCAACAAGGCTGGTGGCTCTGGCAAGGCGGGTGAGGCTGGCCTCAGTGCATTCGGTGGCGGTATCTACGCTGCGGGCGGCACGCTGACCGTGACCGGTGCCAGCAAGATTCAGAATAACCAGGCCTTTGGTGGCGTTGGCGGTGTGGGTGGCGACGGTGGTGCTGGTGATGGCACGGGCGCTGGCGGCAATGGTGGTACCGGTGGTGGTGGTGGTGGTTCATTCGGCGGTGGTGTCTACGCCGACGCCTCCGTGGTGACCCTGAGTGGCACGTCGCTTTTAACAAACAACTTCGCTGGTAGTAGCACGGGTGGTGCTGGTGGTGCTGTGGGGGCGCCTGGTGCAACCGGTGCGGGCGGTTCCGGCGGCTCCGGCGGGGCTGGCGGTGATGCCGGCGGTGGTGCTGTCTACGTTGCGAATGCTGGCCTGACTGTCAGTGGGGCAGTTCAGATCACCAACAATCAGGCGGCCGCCGGAGGTGGTCAGGTTGGCACTGTAGGCGGTGCTGCTACGGCTGGCAAGGCGGGTGGCGCAGGCGGAACCGGCGGTGCTGGCGGCAGCGCCTTCGGTGGTGCCGTGTTTGTCAACGGTGCCACATCGGTC
>JBGSLF010000141.1:0-3558 GCA_041740855.1 Gemmata sp. | reverse complement strand
TCGTGCGGGGACGCCCGCCGGGGTAGACGGGGATGTGTGGCTCGATCAACGCCCACTGCTCGTCGGTGAGGTCGCTGGGGTAGGATTGGCTTCTCATGAGCCATTTTATCCACCCCAACCACCCCTTATGGGACAGTCACTTATTGCCGCTACCATACTCGCGCGGTACGTTTCCGGGGTTGAAACATTCTCCGCAACCCGGAACGGTTAAATGCCCACTACTGCCCCTGTTGCTCCAACTGATCCCGCTGCCGAAACGGTTGTGAACGTCCTGAAGGCACTCAGTGAAGGGTTTGAAGGCAACTATTTGGTGCGATTGTGGACGGGAGAAACCTGGCAACTCCGTGATGGTGATGCACCGTTTACAGTCATTCTGAAGCATCCGGGCGCAGTGCGGGCCATGTTCTGGCCGTTCGATCCTGTGGGCTTGGGCGAGGCTTATATCTTCGATGATTTCGATATCGAAGGCGACATCTTCGCGTTTACCGAATGGCTGCGGCACATTGTGCGTTTAGCAGATGGGCGCTCGTTATGGTCCAAGCTGCGACTCCTGAAGGCGCTGCGAAAGCTTCCAGACCAAAAGAATCCGCGCGACATATCCAAGGCCGGCCGCCCAACAGAGGGCGATCATAGCAAGCACAAAGATCGCGAAGCCATCTCCTACACTTACGACTTGCCAGGCGAGTTCTACCGGCTGTTTCTCGATAAGCACATGCAATATACCTGCGGCTACTTCGCTTCCGCAGCGGAACACCAGGACATCGCACAGGAACGAAAGCTCGACTACATCTGCCGCAAGTTACGCCTCAAATCTGGCGAGAAGTTCGTGGACTTCGGCTGCGGGTGGGGCGGGTTGGTGATGCATGCGGCCAAGCATTATGGTGTGCACGCCACTGGCGTGACACTCGCGGGCGAACAGGCGAAGTGGTGCGAGAACGCGATTGATGAGGCCGGACTGCGTGATCGCATCAAGATTGTGTACAGCGACTATCGCGACTTCAAAGCGGCTGGCGAATTCGACAAAGCATCGAGCGTCGGCATGGGCGAGCATATCGGAGTTAAGAATCTACCGGTCTTTTTCTCAAAAGTCTTCGAGTGCCTGCGACCCGGTGGCGCGTATTTGCATCACAGCATTACTCTGCGGCCAAACACGCCCTACCCCAAGTGGACGGCTTTCGCACGCAAGTACGTCTTTCCAAACGGTGAATTGCAGACGATCTTGCGCGTGCAGGAAAGTGCCGCGCAGGCGGGCTTCGAGATACGCGACGTGGAGAACCTTCGCGAGCACTACGTTTACACACTCGAAAACTGGGTCCGGAAGCTCGATAGTAATCGCGAAGCCGTTTTGAAACTGGTTGGCGATGTGAGCTACCGAATCTTCCGCATCTACATGGCCGGCGCAACGCTTGGCTTCAAATATGGGATGTACGGCTTGAATCAGGTTCTCGTTTCGAAGCCACTCGAAGGCTCCGCCTGCATGCCGCTGATGCGGGCGGAGTGGTATCAATAAGTTTCGCAATTGGCTCATTCATGAGTGAGCATCCACATCTGTAGTTGCTCATTCGCGAGCGACTTTGCGCGATGTGCAAAATCAATCTGGCAACGGCTTCCCCCTGGTTTCAGGTGCGATGAAAATCAACACCAATCCCACAACATAAACTCCTGCAACGAGGCCGCAGGCCTGAGCATAATCGTTGTTGAACGAGGCCAAGAGATTCGCCATCTGCAGATTCCCCGCCGCTGCCAGGATACGCCCGAAGTTGAAGCCAAAGCCCTGACCCGTTGCTCGCACGGCGGTCGGAAAGAGTTCGGGCAGATACAGTGGCAGCCAACCATAAAACGATGCCGAGATCATTCCCAGTAAGCCTGCGGATAAGACGAACACGACGCCGTATTCGGTGTTCAGGCGATAAAAGGCGATCATCGAAACCATGGAGAGAATGCAGAGGATGGCGTAAATCGGGCGTCGCCCCAGAAAGCCTGCCAGCAGCGCGCCCGCCATGCAGCCAATCGCGGCCCCAATTGAAGAAGTAATTTGCATCAACGGTTTGGCATCGGGCACATCGCCGCCGGGCAACTTGCTCACCCACATATACATCCACATCAGCCCAGCCCAGGTGCCGAGGAGCGGAACGCCGCTAAGGCCTGCTGCGAGAAGCATGCGGCGGAGCGTTACCGTACGCACGGCTTGAGGAAGTCCGCTACGGGCCAGATAACGCCGGGCGGGATAGAGATAGCCGAGAATAACGACCAATAGCCCAACAATTGAGCCGACAGCGCGAACCGAAAGATCGAGGTGAGCGGCCATATCGGTCCACAACAAGATCACGCCACATGCTGCAATCGCTCCGATGAGCACGCCAATCAAGTCTTGGTTTGCCCAGTAAGAGGCTCGCCCTGCTTCCTTCTCCTTGGTCCATTTCTCCGATTCCGGAACAAACAGGCGGATGAACATCGTCATCAAAGCGGGGATGGCTCCCACAAGCATTAGCATTCGCCAGTAGCGATTCGCAGTGAGGGCGGAAGCCCAGGTTTCTGGGATGCCGGTTGAAGTGATCCAGCCGTGAAGTTGCCCGGGTTGCATGTGATTGATACCAAGCAGAATTCCACCGCAAATGAGATAGCCGAAGTTGCCAAACGCCCCAATGAGGCCCGCCATGAAGGCTCGCGACGCACCGGGCCAAAGCTCCATAACGAGGGCGACGCCCAGTGCCCATTCGCCACCCATTCCCAGTGCCCCAAGGAAGCGGAGTATCGCAAGTTGAAGAGGTGTTTGCGATGCCGCCGAGAGACCACTGCAGACGGAATAAAGCAAGATGCTGGCAGTCATGGCCCGCACTCGGCCAATCTTGTCGCCCAGCCAGCCAAACAGCACACCGCCTGTCGCGGCCCCGACAAGGAAGAAGGCCAACACAATCCCGTACCACCTGCCAACGGTCGTGTCGAGTTCCTTACGTAACTCTGCCGCTGCGGCTTCCCCCTGTGTGGCAGTCGCAGCACTGACCTGTTCTTGAACGCCGACAAGTTCCGTGAGTGCATCCCGGCCCACGAGCGGGAACAGACCCATTTCCATGCCATCGAACATCCAACCCAGAAGGGCCGCCAGTAAGGCAAGATTGCGACCACGAATCGAAACGGGTGAGGTCATGGGGGATTCCGTCGTGAGGTAATGGGAACAGGATGCCCCAATGAAGCCTCGATGGCAAGGCTATGAGTGCTGGAGATAGAAAAGAGAAACAGTTATGCAATAAGAGAAGTGCCACGTGGAGCCAGATAAAAAGCCAACAAGCTCAGCAATATCAATTGTTCGATCCAAACGATTGCGGCCAAATTCAATGGAAAAAGGTGTTCACTTCTTGGCGAAGTGAGCACCTCCAAGTTCCTTTTATGCCAAGCCGAGAAGTTACTCAATCATGCTTAGTTCGACTGATGCCGATTTTCGGGTGTCAGAATCGCTCGGTTTCCAAGCGATTCCGCTGGGGTGGCGGAGTTTTTTGGACACCCCACCCTCCCGCCCGGAGATCGCAATGTTGCGAAATCCCCTTGTTTTCGCACAAA
>JBGSLF010000140.1:0-3528 GCA_041740855.1 Gemmata sp. | reverse complement strand
GAACGAGCACGCTCATCCGTTCAACTGGACCCGAAAATCCGTGACCAAAATCATGGCCAAGTGCGAGATCGCCACAAGCGAAAAACCCGTGGCAATGGCCGCATAAAAACTGTTCCCCTACTTACGGGGAGTTGTACTAAGCAGGACAACTCAACCACGTTAACTTCGCAGCTCCGACACACAATCGAGCCAGATTTTTGGCGTGGAGATGGGCACCGTGAGGGCCTGTACTTTTCTGATGTCAGTGTGGTTGGGCAAGTTCGTTGCGGTCAGCTTCGGAGCCGCGTGGGCATGCGCCCCGAAAACTAACACAAGAATAAATAAAGACCCGTACAACTTCCCCATGCTACTAACTAACCAGAGCGGCTTCACAGCATTGGCATCAGCTGAGCTAAAACTCTGTCCACTTTCGCTGGGGAAGATCACACCCACTGGCTCAGTTCCCGCAGGCCGTGATCGTTTCCGCTCGGTCGCCCTTCGCCCCGAACACCACGAATTGATCGCTCAATTCGCCGACGCGAAGCCGGTCAGCGGTCGCGGCCGGGACAGTCACCCGTCGGCCTCGCGAGTACGCCCGCCCCTCGTCGTCCCGGACTTCTCGGAACGGCCCCTTGTACAAGACTTCAACGTTGTTGCCGTTTGACAGGGCAGGGCTAAACCCCTCAAGTTGCAATTCCCGCATCCCAACGCCACCACGGACGAAACACGGTTTGGAGTCGAATTTCAACATCCGCACACTGGTGAACCCTGCGTCCTCAAGTAACGCCACTGGGTCGCACTCCACCGGAACGACACGCACGGCACCCGCTGGTCCGGGCAAGTCTGGGTTCTCGATCGGCTTCTCTCCGCTCAGAACGTGGACAAACAACCTTCCGCCGGGCTTCAGCACTCGCACCGCTTCCGTTACCACCGCCCGCCGCTGCTCAGGCGACTGCGGCAGGTTAAACGTGCCCCGCAACCGAACCTCGTCCGCCTCGCCATCGGCGAGCGGGATGCGTGAGGGGATTGGGTCGTTCATCCGGTGTTCCCACGACACCGGCTCACGATGAGGCGTGTTCATGCCGAGAACGACCGCTTCCGCTTGCCCACCTCCCCGGTGTTCGATGTCGCCGTCGAACGTGTACACCTCCCACAGGTTACCATCCGGGTCATGCGCCCAGAACTTCGTCTGCCGTGCGTAGCAGCACTCGACTCCCGCTTCTCGCTTGGTCTTCATCCCGGCGCGTTCCAATCGCTCTTGCATCGCCACCAATAAGCGGGCATCGGGCAACCGGAAACCGAGATGATTGAGTGACCCGCCCCGGCTAACTTCCTTTGCCGGTTCCAGAGACAAAACGAGTGGCGGATCGGAAGGCTCGAACTTGGCATAGTCCGGCCGGACCTTCGCCGGTTCGATCCCGAACAGAGTGCGGAAGAATGCGGCCGACTTGTTCAGGTCGGTCACGTTCAGAGAAATATGAAACCGGATGGGGTCGCTCATGCTCGCCTCGGCGCAGGGTTACTCGAAATAGGTATCGGACTTGCCGTGCTCGGCGTACTTTTGCCGCAGCCAAGCGTGGAATTCGCGGTAATGCTTTTCCCGCTGTTCCCCTCCATCGGAGGTGGCATTGTAACTCAGGTAGAGTTGTCGCCGCCACCGACCAGACACGTTCGGGTCCGAGCGATGCGGTGTGAAGCCGCCGAACACCGCTACGTCTCCCGGCTCCAGCACCAGCGGCACGGCCCTCGATTCGTCCACAGTTCCTTCGGGAAGTTCGTGGTAACGACCATCCGGCGGGGTAAGCAGCCCGGCGTGGTGATAACCGGGGTAGACGACAGTGCAGCCATTGTCTCGATCTGCCGAATCGAACGGAACCAGCACTGTCAGGAACGAACGTGGAAATCCATCCCAGGCGATCCAGTCTTGGTGCAGACCGTACCCTTTGACGCCCGGTGGCTTGAAGATCAGCTTATCTTTAAACAAACAGGCCGGTTCGTCGTACAGTTCCTGAAGCACCGCCAACAGCCGTGGATGCAGTGCCAGCCGCCGGCAAACCTGGCTGATGTCGATCACAGGATCGAATGTTTCGAACGTACATTCGCCGGTGTAAACGTTGTCCTGCCAGCGGCAACGCAAGTTCTTCACCGACTTCAAATGTTCAGAATCGGTCAGTAACCGATCCGCCTCGATGGCGGCTTCCGCTATGTCCTCCGGCTCGAATAAGGAGCGAACGACTACGAACCCGTCCCGGTGAAATGCCGCGTGCCTTTCGGTGGTACGAAGATCGCTGGGAATAGCAATCATGCGGTGGTTCCCTTCTTCGGTGCGTGGGTGGTCGGAAGTGGGACGAGCAAGGCAGCGGCGGCGAAGCCTGCTGCAACTACGGCGAGGTTCTGCACCACCGGCGCATAAGACCCGTAGGCTCGCTGACCGGCAGCGAGAAGAAGTGGACCGGCAGCCGAGGCCAACACTGTAAAGAGCTGAGCAACCCCCTGAATCTTTCCCAGGTGGGCCGTGCCGAACGCCTGCCGCCAGACCGTGAAGAACACAACCGTTAACACACCGCCGGCAACGCCCATCGCGGCGGCATAGATGTACACTTGTGGGAGTGTCGATACCGCAGGGAACGCCGCGAGGGCGGCGGCCAGGATCAGCAACCCGCCGGCGAGCAGAACCCCGAGGCGAATGCGAATTGCCAACCACCCGGAGAGCAGGTTCGCAGCTAACCCAATGAGCGGTGCAAGGGTTGCGATGGTCAGGAACACACTGCGGTCAAACCCTCGCTCGGCCAGCAATGACTGATTGAACAGCGACATCCCAGCTGCGACCAAGCCGTAGAACGAGGTCGCCAGAGCGAACACCCAAAACCCCGGAGTAAGCAAGGCGTTTGCGAGCGTCATACCGTTCGCATCGTGGTCGTCGGCTTCCGTTGCCCCGACCGGGGCGGGAAGCGGGTTCCTGACGAGGCCGATCGACAACACGCCAAATGCGACGAGTACCCAACCGATCCCCGCCCAAACCGTCCGCCAGTCGGCGTGGTACTGCTCGAACGCGGTTTTCACCGCTGCAAACGCTGCCATGAACCCGATGGCCACAAGAAAGGAGTATACCCCGATGACTGCACCCGGGCGATTACCGGCCGCTTTCCCGACCAGCGCCAAACTGACCACCGACAACGCGCTTTGGCCCAACCCACGAGTCAAGAGAACCAGAACGAAGAGGTTGAGGGGCACGGCCGTCGATTCACCACCGCCAGCGGATGAACCGTTGAGGGCGAACAAGGAGGCCTCACGACCGCCAGCTGATACCCCGGTCATGCCGAGAACAACAACTCCCAGGCTGACGAGCACGACCGCCAATACAACGCGAACGCCAACCCGGTCGATTAGCCAACCGACCGGCAGGCAGAACGCCGCTCCGATGAGGGTCGCCCAAAAGTTCAAGGCGGCGAACGGTACACGCCCGAGGTTCAGGTCGGCGAGCAACGGTTCCGTTATCAGACCCAGGCCGTGAGTGCGGCCGGGCAGGGTGGCGACCATCGCGGCGGC
>JBGSLF010000139.1:0-23650 GCA_041740855.1 Gemmata sp. | reverse complement strand
GAACGAGCACGCTCATCCGTTCAACTGGACCCGAAAATCCGTGACCAAAATCATGGCCAAGTGCGAGATCGCCACAAGCGAAAAACCCGTGGCAATGGCCGCATAAAAACTGTTCCCCTACTTACGGGGAGTTGTACTAAGGTCATTAAGTGGAGACCTTAGACTTCTGGCGACTTTAGAAACATTGAGGTTTTGGGGGAGTCAAATAGTTAATCGGGAAGTTCTAGGATGCCATCGGAGGGTGTGCCTGAACCTCCGCCTTCAGTCGAGATCGTGCAGAATAATTCCGGAACTCGCCAACTCGATGGATACGCGTTTTTGAGCAAGCGATGGCGTTTCCCCAACCGCATTAAGATCGGGAAGGATTGCAATCTTTTCCCGATTCATGTGTGACCGTTCGATTAATAGCTAATGAACTCTCGTGGCATACCCAAGTAGCGTTGTAGGACTATCTGTTTTGAATAATGCGATCAAGCAAGTTTAGTTGCGCGGATCATCTTTCAAGAAAACTCCATTTATCGTTGGTATTCTGGAAGAATACAGGCTTGTCTTCGTTTACTTGGTGCACGCATAAATGAAACAAGTATCGAGATGAAGATGTGAACTCCGAATACAAGCTCGCAACGATGTCGGATGAAAAGCTGGCAATCGAGATCGCCCGCCGAAGTGACTCTGCACGCAACTGGCAAGTTGCCATGAGTTTGTTCGAAGAGTTACATCACCGACATGGAAACTTACTCCATGCCTTCTTGGCATCTCGGACCAAGCCTAACGATTGCGATGATCTTTATCAGCTCATCTGGTTAAAGGTCTGGGATAAGTTACCTGAGCAGTTCCGAGACGGTAATTTCCGCGCGTGGCTTTATACCATCGCACGGCGGACAATCATTGATCACCACCGATTAGCACGGGATCACAATACAATTCCGACCAACGCAGAAGTATCGGTCGAACCTGATAATGTCCTGTTACAACAGGAGCGAGCATCTATTCTGGCCAATTGTTTACAACAGTTGGAGAGAAAAGAAAGAGAGATACTACAAGCGTTGTTTTCGGGGCAAACATATGCCCAGATAACACAGACTTGGTCAGTTTCACACAGTGTCGCGTACAAGATGGTACATCGTGCCAAAGGCAAATTGAAAATTTGTGTGGAGCGGCACTTGCAATGAAGTTGATCCTTTCAACATTTCCCGATGATACTGAAGCCTTGGTGCCATGGTTGGAAAACCAACTCATGAGTTCATCACTGGGAATACTGGTAATGGAATTGGCTGCAGTGCATGGTGCTAGTTCGCATATTGGCCTGGATGAAGTCCTGGGAGGTAGCGAGATCGAAGTGTTGCAAGTTGGCTTGAAAGTGCTTGGCAAGGAACAGATTCAAACACTACTAACAAATTCACACTTGTTGTGGGATCTCCAGGAGAAGATCTACGCGGAAGGTGCGGAATACTGGACACGATGTCATGCCCATGCTTCCACGGATCCCAAATGGCATAAACTTCAGTCGGTCATTTCAGGAGCAAGTAGAAGGCAGTCTTCCCGGAGCTATCGGCAACGCCTGTTAACCGGAGTTCTCGCCGCAGGCCTTTTGCTACTCGGCTATCTCTTGGGCAACTCAAATCGGCTCAGGCCCAATAGCCTTCCGGGCGAATGGGGTTGGAATTCACCAACCGCTTTTGCAGAGCAAGGTTCCAAGCGTGAATATCTCAATGACCTAGCCAGAACCGCTGAGCAATGGTTCAACCAACGACCCGAAACAGGCCAAACATTGGCCCAAAGACTTTTGGAATTTCGACAGGGGTGTTCCAAACTACTTTTCGCCAAACATCAACCACTGCCAGTTGAAGATCGACGTTGGCTAAATGAACGCTGTCAGGCATGGTCGAGGGAAATCGACACAATGGTACTCGACTTGGAAACTGACAGCGACCCAGTTCTTGTCCGTGAAGCGACGGACCAACTGGTTCACAAATTGGCTGGAACCCTTCGAGAACGGGCCAACCAATAATCTCGAAGTACCAAACTCAAACCTCGGGAGTTCATCATGATTTCAATGTGTGTCACCTTACTGGTGTTAGTTCCCATCGCGAAAGTCCAGAATGAACCGCGACTCCCGCAAATCTTCCAAAGATTTCAGGACACTACAGGCATTTCGGGGGAGATCGTTTATCGCCCTCAAAGCAAAGACATCCCGCTGCTCATTGGGGTGGCGAGCTACTTGGCTGATGAACAGGAGAAGTACAAAGGAAGAAAAGAGTATTACCAGCATAGATCGTTGACTGAAGTGACCTTGAATGCCATTGCGCGCACAGGTGAACCAGGAGCTAAGGCCTTAACCAAGCTGATGCTATCTCCTGATACTGACATGCTCACAAAGCTCTTACTGACTCGGGCTATAAGACGATTTAAGTCTAACAACCTGGACTATTTTAAGCCCGTGCTGCCAGTGATTGCAGAGGTTGCGAAGTATTTAGAAAAGCAAACCGAACACCAGGTGCACCACGACACATTGCTAGCTATTCAGGCTTTCATCAACAATGATTTAGCCGAGATGACAGACCTGGTAAAACGGTATCCCCATTTGTACATTTGGCGCAACTCTCTGGAATTGAAACTGAAACAACCTGCATCACACAATCGGCACTTGCCAGATCAAAGGGAGTGCCTCCATTCCAGCCACTCTGGCTCAGGCGGGCGAACCGTCGATGTTGGTGGTTAATCCCTGAGCCATCTTGATCTCCGTGCCGTGATTCACCGTCCACGCGGTCTTGTGCGTCACGCTATCCACGAGCGCCGCGGCCGAGGGATGACCGTTGCCGCTCTTTTTCACGCCACCGAAAGGGAGATGAACCTCTGCGCCAATGCAGGGCAGATTCACATAGCCCATGCCGTAGTCGCATTCTTCGCGGAAGAATCGCATCCGTCGATAGTCTTCCGTGATCACGGCGAGCGATAGACCGTAGTCGGTGTCGTTCGCAATGCGGGCTGCATCTTCGTCGTTGGCGAATGGAATTAAGGCGACGTGTGGCCCGAACACTTCTTCGCGGATCGAGCGCATCCCCGGCTTCCACTCGGTGCGATAAACAAACGGTGAAAGGAAGCAGCCTTTCTCGTTTGGCACCGGCTGCAACGTGCCGCCTGCGAGCAACACCGTGGCCCCTTCTTCACGTGCCAGCGCGTTGTAGCCCAGGATCTTGTTCACCGATTCCTGATGAATCACAGGGCCGGCGAAGCTCTTCGCATCCAGTGGATCGCCGAACTTCAACCGGGTGGCGGTAGCGGTGAAGGCAGCGGCGTAACGATCGATCAGTGCTTCGTGAACCAGAATGCGACTCGCCGACACGCACCGTTGCCCGGTCGTTTTGAACGCGCTCAGGATGCCCGCAGTAACGGCGAGATCGAAGCGGGCATCGTCGCAAACAATAACAGCGTTCTTCCCGCCCATTTCGGCCGCCACCATGCGATCGTGCATAGTTGCCGATATTTCTTGAATTCGCTTTCCGACATCGTAACTGCCCGTGAAACAGACGACGTTCACGCCAGGATTGCGAACAATCGCTTCGCCCGTCTCGCCGGCACCGTGAAGCAGGTTCACGGTTCCCGCAGGGAATCCGGCCTCCGCGAAGAGTTCCATCATCCGCTGGCCCACGGCAGGCGTGTCTTCACTCGGTTTGAATACGCAGGTGTTCCCTTCGAGCAGGCTTGGCCCGAGCATCCATAGAGGGACAGCGAAAGGGAAGTTCCAGGGCGTGATCACTGCGACAACGCCCCAGGGCTTTCGCCGCACATACGCATCTTTCTCGGCGATCTCCGATGCGATCACTTCGCCATACACGCCGGCTCGCCCGTTGCCGAACACATACTGCACCATGTGCAGCCCTTCGATCACCTCTGCGCGGCATTCGGTGATGTTCTTGCCACATTCGCGTGCCATCAATTCCGCAAGCGAATCGGTATCGCGTTTGATGAGTTGGGCGAGGCGATCGAAACATTCGGCTCGAAGAATGCGTGACGTGCGTCGCCATGCGGGAAATGCTTGCCGTGCGGCTGCGACCGCTGCGTTCACCTCAGCGATAGTTGCAGAAGGGAAAGTGCCCACAACCTCGGCGAGGTTTGCGGGGCTAAGGCTTTGGAAGTCGGAACGGGGAGGGGACCACTCACCCGCAATCGCGAGTCGGCCTTGCATCGATGGTAGCATGCGTGCCACGGTTGTTCCTCTCGGCTGTCACGGCGGATGTGTAGATGCTGCATTCTACACATCCGAAGCAACTTGCTGAAAGGGTTCAACCCGGTGCGCATCGCATGGAACCGCCCATCAGCGCGCCGCTACATCACTGCCAGGAGTGTTGCTAATTAGCAGAATATCGCAGCTATTGAGGAAGTCGCGGTGGCGAGCAACCACGCGGGCTTCCAGTTGAACGCGCTGCTGGGTCACACGTTCCCATGTCGGTGCCGCAACGAACACGTATCCAGGTGTGGGAACCGCAAGGAATTGCTCCAGGGCTTCCGGTGAGCGCAGCCGTGCCACTTCGCGACCCGAATAGAACACAATGCTGGGTTGGAACCATTCAAACGCCGCAACGCGAATGTCGCGGCTGGCGTCTGCAAGTTCACCGGCTCGCACGAGTTCACGCGGGGCTTTCTGCCGATCGATGATAAGCGTCGGGAACGCGATCATTAAGGCGATAAACACCACGGAAACCACCGCCATCGAAACAATCGCACCGTTCCGATCGCCGCGCCGCATGTGCCAGGTCATCGCTGCCGCAGCCGTTAACGGGAGCAACCCGAGCGTGGCCCATGGCTGAATGCCAGGGAACTCCCTTTCGGCGTAAACGATTCCCCCCGCTACCACCACGGCAGTGATCACAAGGCCAGCCACGCCCGTGGGCATCAGCCATCGTGGCATCGCCACCGTGCCGTCTCGCCAGGAGATCAGGAACCAACCGGTGATGATCGCGAGTGGCGGGTAAATCGGGTACACGTAGTTGGGCAGTTTGGTCGCGGCCACCGAGAAGAATGCGAGATACACGAAGGCCCAGCAGATAAGAAGACGCCCGGCTCGAACCGGCGAAGAAACGCTTGCCGCGTTCGTAGCCGAATCGCTTCGCGAACCTTTTACCGCATACCACAACGCCCCACACAAAAAGACAGACCACGGTGCGAACAGCACGAACACCAGCAAGGAATGAAGCCAGATTCCGCCGTGGTGGCCTTCCATTGGGCTGAGGAATCGGTGTACGTTCTCTTTGGCGAAGAACGCCCGAAGCCATTCCCCGCGTGTTTCACTTGCGACCAGCGCATACCACGGCACCGCCACCAGGATGAACGTGCCCGCGGCAGCGAAGAATTTCCTGTCGATCAATCGCCCGAGTTCTCGATTCCATGCGAAATACATCAGCAACACAAGGCCGGGTAATGCCACGCCGATCGGCCCTTTGGTTAGCATCGCCAACCCACACGCCGCCGCGGTGGGCACCCACCACGACCGCGAGCCGTTTTCGTGCCCCACCCAGAATGCGAGGTATGTCAGGAGGGTGAACACCAGAAGCGTGGCATCCGGAGTTGCGGCATGCGATAGCACTGCAAAGAGCACGACCGATGCGAGAACCGTACCGGAAAGAAGCCCGATTGCCCGCCCGAACATGCGGCGTGCGAGTTCATAGGTAAGCAGTACGGTAATCCAACTGACGATGACGGATGGGAAACGCGCCGACCACTCGTTCACACCAAACGCGGCGTAACTCGCACGCTGCAACCAGTACAGCATTACGGGCTTGGCCGTGCGGAGCTCGTAGTTGAAGGTGGGGATCACCCAGGTGTTGGCGTCACGCATCTCGCGAGCCGCCTGCGCGTTCACACCTTCATCCACATCCCAAAGGCTGCAATCGCCGAGATTGGGCAGAGTAACGACGGCACAAATCACCAACAGCAGTGTGTAATCCCGGACGCGGTCCCGCATGGCGAACTCCGTTTCGCACATTCGCACAATCGAAGGCGGCGAGATAATAGCGACTCTGCGGCGTTGAGGGGAGAGCAGCTTTTTTGCGTTCGCAAGTTGCGATAATGCGAAGTTCGGCACAGTGCGATGAAGTGCCAGATTGCCATTTAAGTGCTTGCATGTCCAACAAGTGTAAACATCCTCGCGGCTCCGCGCACTACAATACACATCGAGCTGTTTTTGCGGTCACCGGAGATACCATGGCATTCAAGTCCCTCGGACTTCATCCTTTGCTCGTTAAGGCAACAACCGAGCTTGGTTACAAAGAGCCTACGCCTGTGCAAGAGGGCGTGATTGCCCCCGCCCTCGCGGGTCGCGATGTGATCGCAACCGCCCAAACCGGCACCGGCAAGACCGCCGCGTTCATGCTACCGGTGCTGCACCAACTTCTCGAAACACCAGCCAAGGGAACGCGCGTTCTGATTCTTTCCCCGACTCGTGAGTTGTCGGAACAAATCACGGAGGTGTGCGCCAGCTTGGCTCGCCACACGCGCATTCGCTCGGCTCTCGTTGTAGGCGGCCGACCCATGGGCCCGCAAGAGCGCGCGCTGCGCTCCGGCGTGGAGGTGGTCGTCGCGACGCCGGGGCGGTTGCTCGATCACATGAAGCACGGGATCGCGCGGCTCGACGCCGTTACGACACTTGTGCTGGACGAAGCCGACAGCATGCTGGATATGGGCTTCCTCCCCGATATTCGCTATGTTCTCAGTCGCTTGCCCGCCCGAAAGCAGACGCTCATGCTGTCGGCCACCATGCCGCCTGTGATTAGCCAACTGGCCCGCGAGATTCTGCGCGACCCCGCCACGATTCAACTCGGCCGCCGCAGTGCTGCCGCAGTCGGAATCACGCAGGCCGCATACCCAGTGCCCGAACACCTGAAGACCTCCCTCTTGCGTCATCTACTGCGTGGCACCGAGATGCCATCGGTGTTGGTGTTCACCCGCACGAAACACTCTGCGCGGAAAGTCGCACGCGTGGTGGAACTCGATGGGTTCAGTGTGGCGGAACTGCATAGCAATCGAACACCGCAGCAGCGGGCGAAGGCGATGGAAGGGTTCCGCCGAGGAGAATATCAGGTGATGGTGGCCACCAACATCGCGGCGCGCGGATTGGATGTGAACCATATCACCCACGTTATCAGCATGGATGTTCCCGATTCGCCACAAGACTACGTCCACCGCATTGGTCGCACCGGGCGAGCCGGGGCAGAAGGCGATGCCTTCATCATGGTGTCGCGCGAAGAAGAAGGCGCGCTGTCACGCATCGAACGCCAAGTTGGGCAGCGGCTTCCGCGTATCAGCTTGCCGGACTTCGATTACACCAAGTCGCCACCACCGCCCCAACCCGGCGATCCCGACGCACGCCGATTCCGTGGATCTTCGGCGGGAACGCGGAAAAGTTCAGCCGCACCTCGTCGCCCGGAGGGAAGTCGGCCGGAAGGAAGTCGCTCGCAAGGGAGCCGACCGCAAGGAAGCCGACCGCAAGGCAGTGGCAGTGGCGACCGAAACCGATCCGATTCTGCTCCTGCCCCGCGCGGAGCAGGAGCCAAGCCAAAAGGGAAACCGCGACGGCCAAGCGAGAGCTGACCCAACCGCTTCGTAGCACAACCAGTAAACGCGAACGACAGCGGCCCCGGAGATGCAATCCCCGAGGCCGCCGCGTGACCATACCGTAATGCGTTCGGTCTTTATTCCTTCACATCGATCTCGAACATTTCGGTCACTTCCTTCATATCCTTCTGGTCCTTCGCCTTGGCAACAATGCTGATCTTGTGATCATTCACTGGCTTGGCGTCGGCCTTGGCCCGCAAGGTAATCTCAACAGAGTCCTTGTCGTTCATGATGGTGTAAGGCTCTGCGGGTGGGTTTACCACCTCAACACCTTCGGGAAGGTTCTTCAAGGTAATGTCCACTTGCCCGCCGAAATTCTTACGCGAGATCGAGACCGTGAATTTGTCGGTCCCGTTGCGCGTGATGTTCTGTGAACCGGGGCTGGTGATTGTCAGTTCCCGCTTCTCGTCGGGCTTATTCGGATTGGTGCTTGGCGCGGTTGTCGTGGTTTGCTGGCAACCGGTGAATGCAATCGCAGTTGCGCCGAGAATCGAAAAGATTGTGCGGTACATAGAAGTCCTCTCAAGGAGATTGATGGGGAAGTCGTCCGCCGCCCCGACCTTATTTCGAGCGGCGGTGTCGCCCATTTTCGCACCCGTTCGCGGATGCGGTTTGTGCGACATCGACAGGATTGTCGAGCAGTTTCGGACCGCCACCTTGAAGCGGCAAAGTGATCCGGACTGACGAGTGAGGAGTTATGCAACAACGGTGCCGACTGGAACAGGAAAATGGATCATGAAGGCAGGAAAGCGCGCCACGCGGTGATTTTGCACGACGAACGAAGCGATTTGTACGATCGAGTCG
Source organism: Gemmata sp. (assembly GCA_041740855.1). Classification (GTDB taxonomy): domain Bacteria; phylum Planctomycetota; class Planctomycetia; order Gemmatales; family Gemmataceae; genus Gemmata. Next base: position 15,232 of record JBGSLF010000139.1, on the reverse strand, counting down.
TTCGCGAATGTAATGTGGGGAATCGCTCGGGTGGGAAGGTGGGTTCCGACTGTGCAAGCGATGGCATGCGCATGCACAGTTCGGTTCAGATAGCTAGACGTGGCTCCGGCGTTACGCAAGCAATTCGGCAATCGCCCCGGTTTGGTCCACATCTTTCATACCCATATCCGGGACCCCGAAGCTATCGCGTGGCTTGCCGATTGCGTGGAGCAGGGTGCAGAAGAAGTTCGCCGTGGTGCGGTGCTTCTTCTGGCCATAGCCGGGGAATTCGAGGTAGCGGCCATCGGTCTTCAGCTTGCCGCCGAGGTTACCAATCACCACGATCGGCCATTCATAGAGAGATGGATGGTGCTGCTCGCCGGAATCGCTGATGTAAATGATGGCGGTGTTATCGAGCAGGGTGCCGTTGCCTTCTTTGATGGCGTCCAACTTCTTCGCGAAGCCCGCGATGAGCTTGGTGTGAAGTTGGCGGAGTTCGGTGAAACACTCTTGAGCCGTCTTGCCGTTCTGGGCTGCGCCGTGGCCAATGCCGTGCAACCCGTTGATACCGAGTTCGGGGAACTCACCAAAAGCTTGGCCGCCGCCGCCTGAAGTCAGGAGAAGCGTGTTGGTGACGCCAGAGATGAGCGCCGCCGCCCCAATCTCGAATTGCGATTCCAAGATCGTTGTGGAGATCGTTGGGCGAAGTTGATTCTTGTCGAACTTCGGTGCGTTGGCGGCCAACGATTCGCGAAGCCCTGCCAATTCTGTCTGTCGTTTGTGGAGTGCTTCGAACGCGGCGAGGTAGCCATCGAGCTTTTCGCGTTCGTCGCCCTTCAAGGCGTTGCGTGCCCGCTTCACGTCGTCGGTCATAAAGTCGAGCAAGTTCGCAGTCTGGTCGAAGTTCTTCCCGTTGGCACCCTCGGCGACACTGCCAAAGAGCGATTTGAAGGCGAGTTCCGGAGAGCAAATGATCGGAGTCGCCTGGCCGGGGCCAGAAGCAGAGAGGCGATAATTCATGATCGTGCCGGGGTTGCCACCCAGACCAATGGCGATGTGAGGAATCACGCCGGGGTTGGCTTCCGCAATAGCATGGTCAATGGTTTGCGCGATCGGGCCTTTGTTGGCCGGGCAGGCCCCGAGGCAACCGTGATTCGCGGAGTGATCGCTCAGTGCCACGCGCCCCGAGAGGTGCTGCACCAGAGCTATTCGCTTCGTGAATGGTTCGAGCGATTCGAGGGCTGGGTGGAGTTTCTTGTCCGCAAGAGAGATTTCAACCAGATCGGCATTCGTGGGCTTGTTCCCTTTGAAGGATCTCATCACTCCTTCGGGCCGGAGATGATCCGGACTCATGCCGTTGCTTTGCACAACGAAGACGACGCGCTTGGGATTCGCGGCCTTCGCATCCCCGGCAGCCTGTGCGGCGATCTGGCTCAAGATCGGCGACAACAGCGTGCTACCCACGCCAAGGCCGACGCCTTTGAGAAGTTCCCGACGAGTGGTTTCAGTGCTCATTTGCTGGCTCCGGCGGGAGTGGTGTTCTGGTGAGTGCGATACAGGAAGGCATCGGATGTCAGAAGCGAAGTTAGCAAGGCGTTGAAGCTGCCGCCGCTCTTCACGAAGGCCGCATCGGCGTCTTGCAGCGTGCGGGCATCGGCGAGTGACTCGTTGCGGCCGAGGAAATAGCGGAAGACGTGCCGCACGAATACCTGTCGCGCGCGGTCCGAATTCGCGATTTTGCGGATCATCTCGTAGGGCGAGTTAACCGGCCCTTCCAGTTTCGGATCGCCGCTATCGACGATCACACCTGAGGTGTTCAATGGCACTTCGCGGTAGACTTTGCCCTTGGGCTTCCCCTTTGAATCGACGTTCTTCGCGGTGGCTTCGAGGTCTTCGACCCGTTCAGTTTTCCGCAACAAGCCGTAATGATCAAATTGCTCGAATGGCAGGCCAAGCTCATCCATCTTCTGGTGGCACTTCCAGCACTCCGCCGCACGAGTCACTTCGAGGCGACTGCGGAACGTGTGGTCGGGATCGTCGGGCACTTGCGCTGTAACACCGATTGGTAGATCCGGCACCGTACCGCCGAGCAAACGTTCGCGCACCCAACGGCCGCGGCGAACCGGATCGTTATCGAAGTTGGTGCTCCAGGCGATCAGCCAACTCGGTTGCATCAGCACGCCCATGCGTGTGTCGGGCGGCATCTCCACGGGCTGCGCTTCCGGCCATTTCTCAAAGCCGTAAATTCCTTCGATGCCCAGCGTGAACTTGCCGGTCTTCTTATCGGTGCCGCCCATTTTCGCTTCGGATCGAACGAGCTTGCCCTCAAATCCGCGAGCATTCACGAACGTCAAAGGCGTGGTCAGCAGTTGGCGGAAGACATCGCGATCTTGCTTCAGGACGTGCGCGATGAGTAAGTCCGTTTCGTTGATGTGGGTTCGCGGCGAATAGATGACGCCCATCGGTTTGTCTTTGAACACGTCGTCCGCAGTGTGGTACTCGAAGTATTCACGGAAGAAATGGGGTATGCGGCTGCGGTCCGACTTTGGGTCGTTCAGCATGCGTTGGATTTGGGCGATGGCCTGTTCTTTCGTCTGGAGTTGGCCCTTTTCCGCGGCGGTGAGTAAAGCGTTATCGAGCCGATTTCCTAGCGTCAGGCTTATGGTCCGTGCGAGTTCGCTTGGCGGCAGTAACTGCCGCCCGTTGCTGCCACCCATTTCATTGCGGAAGATCACTTCCGACTTCAATAGCACGGCCTGCAGCACGGCTTTCACTGCGGAAGGGGCATCGCCATCTTTGAGGCACTTCTCGTATAGCGCGAGATAGCGGGCGACATCCTCAGCATCGGGAACCCGGCCAATCGCCATGCGGAACTGCGTGCGTACGGCCGATTCAATCTGCATCGCCGTTGGCTTCACTCCCGGTTGCACGAGCTTGACGAACTCCTGCACTGCGGTTTGATTCTTGCGCTGTTCGGGTTTGGCGGGTTCGGTGCTTCCCTTCGGCGGCTTCACCAACACCGTGTATTCGGCGGTCGTCTGGGCTTCGACAATGGCGATCGCGTTGCGGATCAGAATTTCCGTACTCGGAATGTCGGCCCCGTAAAGGCCGGCGAAGTCGCGGATGCCGCGTTCATCGACCAGCGTGAACGGTTGGCTCACACCGGGTGCATCTTTCGCCAGTCGAAGCAACAAGCTCGAATACGCAGCGGGGCTAATTCGCCAGATTCGAGCCGGCGATGCGGAATCGCCCGCAGGGGCCGGCGTGCCGAAAAGCAGTTCATGCGGGATCAGATTTCCCTGATTGGGCAACCGGGCTGGCCTGGCTCCCAGAGTCGCCGTGGCCCAGGCGACCACGGCTCGCGCATCAATGGCGTTGGGCTTCGGTAGCTTGGCTGGCGGCATCAGCCCATCGCGGATCTGATCGCGGACTTGGGCCCACACCGCAGCCGATTTGGGATCGCCGGGCGTGAGCGTATCGAGCCGAACGTCGCCCGCTTGCTTCTCTGGCCCGTGGCATTTGATGCAGTGAGTGGTCAGAAAAGGCGTCACGCTCTTTTCAAATGTTGCCTCGCCCTTCGGGGGTTCAGCAACCACCGGCCTGGGCCAGCCCATAACGCCGGCACCCAACACCCACACGACTACGAAGCATAACTTCGTTCGCTTCATCTTGTGAATTCCTGGTTCAATTCAATCGTGCGCCGAAGTGTCGCCAAAGTTCTGGCGTCACACGGCGAGACACCAGTAAGTATCCCACGGTGTCGCGTTCCAGACATGGAGTTGCCACGGTGCCGCGTAATAGTGACTCGAAAACGCCTGAGCTACTTTTTCGCGGCCCAGTCGTAGCCTTTTTGCTTGCGGAAGCCGGTCAGAGTAATTGTGCCATCCGAGCGGACATTTACCGTGGAGAAGCCATTGCTCTCTGCCCCGGTTCCTTCGATCATGGCCACCAGCGTGCAGTAGTGAATGCCGCTGATTTCCTTGTAATCGTTCTTGTGGCTGTGCCCGTGAAACACGGCCAACACTTTGCCAGACTCTTCGAGCACCTTGCGGATATCGGCGGCGTTCTTGATTCCGTAGTCGTTGGCCACATCGAGCCGTTGATGGGCGAAGATAACCGCTTTCTTGTCGGTGGCTTTCAAGTCTGCCTTGAGCCAGTCCACTTCATCGGAAGGGATGTTAGCGTCGTTCCACTTGGAGTTCTTGCGGCCGTAGGGCTTGCCACCGCTCGTGAAGCAGGCGTCGAGCACCACGAAGTGAACCCCGCCTTGATCGAAGGAGTAATACGCCTTCTTCTGTTCCACACCATCGAGGAACTCTTGCTTGGTGAGCGTATCGACGCAGTGGTTGCCGAGAACGTAGTGGCGGTCTTTCGCGATCGCCGCGAATGCCTTGTTCACCGCTTTGAGATAAGTCTGCTCGGTTAGAACGGAATCCGCCGCGTCGATGAGATCGCCAAGTTCCACGACGAAGCCGGGCTTGTCCTTCTCGAATTGCGTGGCGGCTTCGGTCAGTTTGCCCAGCGTTTCCCGATAGTACCGGCTGCCTGCGGGCGGTTTGTCCGCATAGTGCAGATCGGTAATGATGCCAAACGTGATGCCACTTTTGCCCGCTCCTTCATCGGCAAGCAGAGTCGCTTTGGGCACCGTGGCGAGGGCCAAAGGAGAGAGGACGAGCGTGCTCCGTCGCAAGAAGGCTCGTCGCCCAATCGCAGTGTGATCGATAACGGGCATGGCATCTCCGTCTGGTGAAAAGCCGCTGTAATTCGCAAGCTGTCCGTTCGCTAGCCGCAGGTCGGGTTACTTTTGGGGAAGTCGGAGTTGATCCAGAAATTCGAACACCGCGATGCTTGGCTTGTCGTCGGGCAACCCGAGGTCCGAATTGATCGTCCCGTGCGTTTTCCCTTCAGCAGCAATGACCTTCGCGGTCACGCCGGCGTCGTTCAGCGTGTCGGCCAAGCCATGCGATTGCGCCTTGGTGTCGCCACGGCTTGCAACGTGAAGAATGAGGAAGGGCGGGATGCTTTTCCCCTTCGCGATGTGGGCGACCGGCGAACACTGCCGCTGCCATTCTTCCTTGTCAGTGAAGATCGCCTGAATCGTGGCAAGCGGTGTGTCGCCGCCATCTTTGATCCGCCTGGGAATGTCGTACATGGAGCAATCGACGGGCACACAACCTTTCAGGATCGATAGCGATAACTTCTCGGCTTTCAGGTAGCCGTGGTCGGTGCAAACGAGCGCCGCCAGATGTGCCCCGGCCGAATGCCCCATCACGATGATCGAATTCGGATCGCCGCCAAACTCCTTGGCGTGGCCGTGAACCCACCGGATAGCTTTGGCGATGTCGCCCGCCATGTCTTTAACGGTCACGTTCGGAAGGAACCGATAGTTGGTGGCAACGAAGACATAGCCCTTATCCACGAAGATCTGCGGCTTCTTCGCCACGCTCTTCTTGTCGCCCGCCTTCCATCCGCCGCCATGAATCCAGAACACGATGGGGTGCCCTTTTCCTTCGGCCGGTGCGTACACGTCGAGCATTTGCCGCGCATTCTTCGGCTCGGCATAAACAACATCGCGCAGGACTTTCGGCTCACCGGCGGCAAGCGGCGAGGATAGGAACAAGATGAGCAAGGCGGTGAATCGCATGATTGCCTCGGTTTGCGGGTAATGGTTGGCCGCAGTGTGGGACGAACAGCGACTTGTCGCGTGTCAAACAACCATCCCAATAGTCGCTACCCAAACAGAGGGCGGATGAGCGAGCCGTCGCGAACGATCATCACCGGCCGCCCAGTGGCTGTGTGGTATTCCTTGCGGTGGTCGATCCCAAGTGCGTGATAAAACGTGGCCGCCATTTGGTCTGGGGTGTATCCGTCGTTGGCTGGCCCCATTCCTTTGGCGTCGCTGGCTCCGAGCGCTTGCCCGCCCTTCACTCCACCGCCGGCGAGCAGCGCGGTCATCGCTCGCGGCCAGTGGTCGCGGCCCGCGCGTTCATTAACCTTCGGAGTTCGCCCGAATTCGCCCACAACGTAAACGATTGTTGAGTCCAGTAGCCCGCGCGCTTTCAAGCCGGCGAGTAGTGCCGAGACACCCGAGTCTAACTGCGGTAGTAGGCCGTTCTGCATGCTGCGGAAGTTGTTGGTGTGTGTATCCCACCCGGTAAACGAAACGGTCACAAAGCGGACGCCCGCGGTTACGAGCCGTAATGCGAGCAAGCAACTCATGCCGAATCGCCCCTCGCCGAATGGGGCCGCCACGCCGGGTTTTTCGGTAGACACATCGAACGCATCGCGTGCCTTCGAGGAGCGGATGAGATCGAACGCTTGATGTGCGAATCGATCCATGCCATCGATCAATTTGCTTTCTTTCTCAACACCAGCGAATGCGGTGTCGAGTTGCGTCAGCAGGTTCTGTCGCTTCTCGAACTCGTCGACCGTCACCCCGTTCCCAAGTGAGATGCCGCGGACCGAGAACGGCACGCCGGGTTTGGGTGCATCATTCGTTTGAAGAGGGGCGTAACGAACGCCGAGATAACCTGCCTTCTGGGGTGTGCTGGGGATCGCGACGAAGTGCGGCAGTTCGTTATCGCCGGCCACTTCCTTGCTGATAACCGCGCCGTAACCGGGATACACAAGTGATGGGATGGGCCGGCTTCCGGTGTTCAAGTATTCCGTGCCGAGTTCGTGCCCGGCCAGAGTGTGACTGATGCCGCGAACGATGCTGTATGTGTCCGCGAGTTGCGAGAGCTTTGGTAAGTGTTCGCAGATTCGCATACCCGGTACGTTCGTATCGATTGGTTTGAACTCGCCGCGAATCTCGGCGGGTGCATCGGGCTTGGGGTCGAACGTATCGATGTGCGATGGCCCGCCGCCGAGCCAGATGAAGACCGCGTTCTTCGCCTTGGCGGATTTGGCTTCGGGCGAATCTGCGGCTCGCAGGTAGTCCGCAAGCCCGAAGCCGAACCCAGAGCCGATCGCCCCGGCGCGAACGAAATCGCGGCGTGTGATGCCATCGCAGAAACGGTTCATGGTCGTCTCACTCTTGAACTCATGGCGGGGTTGATGGCCTTGGCGGTTGTGCAACACTCACCGATTCACGATGAACTCTTTGGTATTAAGCAATGCCCAAAGCAGATCGCGCAGCCCAGATTGTGTGTCTTTCGCGCTCGACAAGTGCTTGTGCGAAACTTGCAATTCGCGGTCGTCCGGCAAACGGCTCAAGACCCGAAGGTATGCCTGCCGGATCAGTTCATCCGAATCGGTTTGTTTGGACTTTGCGAGTTGCTTCAACCAGCCTTCGGGGCGATCGAGTAGCTTCAATACTTCGGGATCGTTGCGAAGATACACGGTCTGCAGTAGCGCGGGTTCGTCCGAGCGTTCGCAATCGCAGTTCGTTGCACGCTGTGGCTTACCGAACAGTGTGACCGCATAAGTGTCGTTGGAACGGCCCCCGGCGAATCCACTGGATCGCCCGATGACACGCAATGCTGCCGGATCGGCATCGAGCCGCTTGCGTTCGTCGTCCGAGGCGGTCGCGAGAACCACGGCGTCGAACACGATTTCGGCCGGGAGTCGTCGCAGCACGGCCCGGCTCAGGTTCCGTTCGTCGTGCCGGTTCGTGTCGTTGGCTCGCCAGGAGAGTTGGTATGTGCGGCTGTTGGTGATGGTGCGATGCAGCCACTTCATATCGAACCCGCTCGCCACAAAGCCGCGTGCGAGATAATCGAGCAATTCCGGGTTGCTCGCGGGGTTGGCGAGATTCAAGTCGTCCGGTGGGGCGATCAACCCGCGGCCAAAGTGATTCGCCCAGACGCGATTCACGAACGCCCGCGCGAAGTAGGGGTTATCCGCCTGTCGCATCCAATCCATCACGGGTTGTCGCGGGTCGGTGTAACTGGCATTCACCACTTCTTCGCCACCAAGAAGCTTGGGTGTGATCACGCGACTGCCAACGCGCACGCCCGGCTTAGTCCCTGGCCGCGGCTTCTGATTCTGCGGCACGTGCAGTTCCTTGAATGGCAGCACTTTCCCATCCGCGAGGAGTTCGGCGAACTTCCGCTTGTAGTTGCCAGAGTCTTCATCCAACCCTTCGAGGCCGGTCCCCTTTTTCATTGCCTGCGTTTCGGTGCGGTTGCCGGCTCCATAACGCACTCCCGAGAAGAACGCGGTGAACTGGTCGAAGTCTTGCTTCGTCCACTGGTCGTACGGGTGCTTGTGGCATTGGGCGCATTGCAGGCTCACGCCGAGAAACGCATGGGCGAAGGCAAGAGCCTGTTCTTCGGTCTTGCCCAGTGTGCGGCGGGTCCAGAAGTGCGGCATCGTTGGGCGTGCGGCGAAGTCGGCGGGGTTATCCTTGCGGAAGTAGGAACTCATCTCGTCGCAATAGTCCGCGTAACTCTGTTCGGGTCGGCGACCAATTGCCAACGCCATGCCTGCCACGAGTTTGTCGTAGGGTTCATTTTCCTTAACCCGGCGATAGACCCAGTCGTACCACTGCCCGGCCTTATCGCGGTTTAGCCCTTGCTCGCCTCCAAGTGGCCCATTGCGTTCGGTATTCCCGGTGAAGTCCGAGATCTTGGTTGCCCACCACGCGGCGTATGCTGGTCGTGCCAACAACTCGTCGATCTTCTTGGCACGCTTGTTCGGAGTGGTATCGGTAAGAAACGATCGCACTTCGTCGGTTGCCGGGAGCGTGCCCGTTAAATCCAGGCTGACACGTCGCAGGAACTCGGCGTCGGTGCTGAGTTCCGATGGAACAATGCCGAGCTTGCGGAGTTTGGCCACGACGAGTTCATCGATCTTCGTCGGTGTGGGAACGGCAGGGTAGTTTGAACCCAGACGATCGGAGAGCGGCATTAGTACGGGCACGGTGGCGATGCCATTGTCGTAGAAGACCACCACTGCGGTATCGCCGCGGCCGGTTGCATGTACGATGCCGTTGTCGTCGATGGTTGCAACCGAATCATCATTCGTGCGAAAGCGGCAAAGCGGGGTAACATCTTCGCGTGAACCATCCGCCCATGTCGCAATCGCACGCAGTTTGGCCGTCTCGCCAGGTTTGGTGAAGGAAATCTCTTTTGGCTCAACCTCCAAAGTGGCGAACGCTGCGTCCTTCTCGCCAGCACCCTTCGCGCCCGCTTTCGCCCACCGGAGCAACAGATTGTATTCCCATTCACCCGTAGCCATCCGCTTGCCGCCCTTGTGGGCTTCCTGCAAGGTTGGCTTCAGTAACATCAGGCTATCTGTTGCGGTCTTGAGGTTAAAACGGTCGAGCAGTGCGGCGTGGTCGCTGGCGAAGTCGTAGCCAAATAGCGAGAGCCGAAACCCACCCTGACCCTGGAACGAGCCGTGACACGCCCGACCATTGCAGCCCAGGCGGCCCAGTAGCGGGAGAACGTGCCGCTGGAAGCTGGGTGATTCGGTCGCTTCGCCTTTGAATCGCTCGTGGGCCGGTGCGGCCACATCTGCCGCGCTCACTGCGGTGGGAATCGCCAGAACAATCACCGCAAACGCAGTCAGGCGAGTGGGAGAGATCATGAGATGCTCAGAAACGAGGGCGTTGGGTGGGCGGGATAATCCACAGTATGCCGCACCCACTGCCGCCTCGCCACTCCCCGCCACCGCGATTCCGGATTTTCCCGGTCAGCCTCGATAAACAGCATGCCGGTTTTGAGAGGGTTATACCACGCCTAACCCCGCCGCGCGAAAAGATTGGCTTGGACTATCCGTGGGTAGAAGTGAATAATACAGATGTGAGATTATTACCAATACGCTCAACCTCATTGCCAAACTTTGCCATGCGTTGAGAACCTGGCGAAGCATTTGTGAATACCCGCCGCCGAATACTCTCGTTTTGATGCGCGATCCGCTTGAATTGTTTGCTCCGCCCTATAGCCTTCCGGCCTGGTTCGTGCGAAACTGGACTAAACGCTCTCCGCCGAAGGAACTTCCGCGTGAAATACTCCTCTCTTCGATACGTTGGCGCTCTTTCCATCATGGTGGCCCTGCTGGCTTCAATGCAGGCTGGTGCGGCTCCTCCCGCGCCGACAGCGGCCGAGATCGATCACTTCGAGAAGAAGATCCGCCCTGTGCTGGTGGAACAGTGCTATTCGTGCCATTCGGCGGCAGCCGAGGAGAAGAACAAACTCCGTGGCGGCTTGCGGCTCGATTCACGCGAAGCTCTGCTTGCGGGTGGCGATTCTGGCCCGGCTCTAGTGCCCGGCAAACCGGTCGAAAGCCTACTATTGCAATCTCTGAAGTACGACGGCGATGTGCGGATGCCGCCAAAGGGGAAACTCCCGGAAGCCGTGGTTGCCGACTTTGAAAAGTGGATCAAATCCGGTGCTGCTGATCCGCGCGTGGATAAGACCATAGCAAAGAAGCCCACGGGATTGGATCTGGAGAAGGGCCGCGAGTTCTGGTCTTATCGCGCGGTCGCGAATCCCAAGCCACCCGCAGTGCAAGATGCCAAGTGGCCCGCCAGCGATATCGATCGCTTCGTTCTCGCTCGCCTGGAAGCCAAGGGGCTGAAGCCCTCCGCCGATGCGGATCGCGCCACGCTTGCCCGCCGGTTGTACTTCGATCTCACGGGCTTGCCGCCGACGCCGGAGCAGATCGACGCATTCGTGAATGATCAATCTCCCACGGCGTACGAGAAGTTGGTCGATCAGTTGCTCGCATTGCCTGCATTTGGCGAACGCTGGGGCCGGCACTGGCTCGATGTGGCTCGCTACGCCGAATCGGTGACACTTCGCGGGCTGGTGTTCAAGGAAGCCTGGCGTTACCGCGATTATGTGATCGATAACTTCAATCGCGATGTTCCGTTCAACCGGTTCGTGCGCGAGCAAATTGCCGGCGACCTTCTCCCCGCAGAAACCACAGCCGAACGCACTCGCCAGATTATTGCCACGGGCTATCTGATGCTCGGCAATTCCAATCTGGAAGAACAGGATAAGCGGCAACTCCGCATGGATGTGGTGGATGAACAGCTGGATGTTATTAGCAAGGGGATCTTGGGCCAAACGGTGACGTGTGCCCGCTGCCACGATCACAAGTTCGATCCGATTCCCACCAAAGATTACTACGCGCTCGCGGGCTTCCTTCGGAATGTGCGAAGCCTGAAAGATTCCAATGTGTCGCAGTGGATGGAGGTTCCACTGCCGGCTGCACCGGAAATTGAAGTCGCGGTGAAAAAGTACGAAACCGCGCTGGCCGATCTGCAAGGGCGAATCAAGGTGGCGAAGGCCAAGGCCGGGAAGAACCCATCCGCAGGGCCAGCGGCCAAGGGCGTGCTGGTGGTCAAGGATGTGCCGGGTATCGTGGTGGACGACGAGAAGGCGATGAAAGTGGGCGAGTGGAAGCCCTCGACCTTCTCCGGGACCTACATCGGCGCGGGCTACGTTCACGATGTTGATGAAGGGAAGGGCGAGAAGTCGATCACCTTCCAGCCCGAGTTGCCCGCGACCGGCAAGTACGAAGTCTGGCTCGCCTACGCCCCGGGCGCGAACCGCTGCGAGAGTGTGCCGGTGACGGTGTTCAGCGCGGATGGCGAGAAAACCATCCCGGTGAACATGAAGCAACCGCCTGCGGTCGAAGGGCGGTACATCTCTCTTGGGCAATATCGCTTCGAGAAGGATGGGCAGAGCTTCATCTTGATCTCCAATGAGGGGACCAAGGGCCATATCACCCCAGATGCAGTCACCTTCATTCCTGTCGATCAAGTGCCCGCCGCAACAGTGAAGCCGGCTCCGAAGTCGAAACCAGCGAACGAAACTGTCGATGTTGCAGCGATGGAAGCGGAATTGAAGAAGCTTCAGGCATCGGCTCCCAAACGCCCGATGGCGATGTCTGTCACGGAAGAAGCAAAGGTCGAAGAACTGCGTGTTCACGTTCGTGGCAGCGTTCACAATCTGGCAGAACCGGCACCGCGTGGCTTCTTGCAAGTCGCCACGGTTGGCCCGATGCCCGCCATACCGAACGACGAGAGCGGGCGGGTACAACTGGCCGATTGGCTCGCCGCCACGAACAACCCGCTCACGGCGCGTGTGTATGCGAACCGCGCGTGGCACTGGCTCTTCGGTTCTGGCATCGTTCGCACCGTCGATAATTTTGGCACAACGGGTGAACTGCCGAGCCATCCGGAATTGCTCGACTACCTCGCCACGAAGTTCGTCGCGAATGAATGGTCGGTGAAGAAACTGGTGCGCGAGATTGTGTTAAGTCGCACCTATCGGCAGTCCGCCAAGGCGGACGCGAAACTGCTCGCCGCCGACCCGGAGAATCAACTCTTCGGCCGGGCCAACCGTCGCCGACTCGAGGCGGAAGCCATCCGCGATACGATTCTCATTGTGAGTGGCAAACTCACGGATGCACCCGCCGGACCCAACTTTAGCCCGAACCTCGCTGCGGATTACGGCTTCAAGCACACGAGCACCGCACGCAGCGTGTATATGCCTGCGTTCCGGAATTCGTTGCCCGAACTCTTCGACGCGTTCGACTACGCCGATCCGAGCCTTGTCACAGGTCGCCGAAACACAAGCACTGTCGCCCCGCAAGCGTTATTCATGATGAATAACCCGTTCGTTGTCGAACAGGCGAAGCATTCGGCGGCCCGATTGCTTTCTGCATCGCACCCTAACGATGATGCACGCATGACCCATGCTTACCGCCTCGCATTGGGGCGACCACCCACCGAAGGCGAACGCAAGGTGATGGCTGCGTTTCTCGCGGAGCAAACGGGCGACCCAAAGCAAGCCTGGGCCACGGTCTTTCAGGTGTTGTTCGCTTCGGGCGATTTCCGATTCATTGAGTGACCATCATCGGCTCGTGAAACACGAGCCTGAAACATAACCCGCACACATACCTTAACGCGGAATACGCCATGCTTCTCCCAATATCGCGGCGCGAATGGCTCACACAAACAGGTTGCGGTTTTGGTGCGCTTGCCCTTGCGGAACTCGCCTCTGCTGAATCGCGTCGTGCGGCAGCCGATCCGCTGGCTGCCAGGCCGGGGCACCACACTGCGAAGGCGAAACGCGTCATCTTTCTGTTCATGCAGGGCGGTGTGAGCCAAGTCGATTCCTACGACTACAAGCCGCGGCTTGATACGGATAACGGTAAGCAAATGCCGTTCGATGATGCCCGAACGATCGCCAACTCGGGCATTCGGGCCGCTTCGAACTGGCGGGTGATGAAGCCGCTCTGGAAGTTTGCGAAGCATGGCCAGAGTGGCATGTGGGCCAGCGACCTGTTCCCGGAAGTGGCGAAGCATGTCGATGATTTGTGCTTCTTGAAATCGATGCACACCGAAGGTGTGGCGCACGGCCCTGCCACGCTCTTCCTTCATTGCGGTAGCACGAACTTCGTCCGCCCCAGCGTGGGGTCGTGGGTGCTGTACGGCCTTGGCACCGAGAACAGCAATCTGCCCGGCTTCATCAGCATCGCGCCTTCATCGGGCAACGGTGGGCCGCGTAATTATGGCAACGCGTTCCTGCCCGCGCTTTATCAGGGCACCGCACTTGGCAAAGCCGGTGGTGCGGTTTCCGAAGCCACGATTCGCGATCTCGTTGGGCCGCTGCCGCCTGCCAGCCGCGAAGTGAACTTCAACCTGCTTCGTGAACTTCACACCGAGCAACTCAAGCGAACGCCGAGCAATGCCGAAATGGAAGCCGTGGCCAATTCCTACGAACTGGCGTGGCGCATGCAGCAGAACGCACCGGACACGCTCGACCTTTCCAAAGAGACAGCCGAAACTCGGCGGTTGTACGGCATCGACGAGAAGCCAACGGATGGCTACGGTCGGCAGTGCCTCATGGCTCGCCGCTTGTGCGAAGCCGGCGTTCGCTATGTTCAAGTGACCTATGGCGATAACAGCGCCAACCCGGCCTGGGATCAACACTCCAACATGCCCAAGCACGGCGACCACGCGAAGGCCGTGGATAAGCCAATCGCGGGTTTGCTCACCGATCTGAAACGCCGCGGATTGCTCGAAGATACGATCGTGTGGTGGGGCGGCGAGTTCGGCCGCACGCCGTATGCTCAAGGCAATGGCACTGGCCGCGACCATAACCCCGCCGGCTTCACCGTTTGGCTTGCGGGCGGCGGATTCAAACCGGGTTTCTCTTACGGCGAAACGGACGAATTCGGTTCTCAGGCTGTTGCCAACAAGACGCACATGCACGATCTCCACGCCACGATCCTGCATCAACTTGGCCTGAACCACGAGAAGCTAACCTATCGCTACGCAGGCCGCGACTTCCGGCTAACGGACGTGGCCGGCAACGTGGTTCACGGTGCCCTCGCCTGATCACCGCTTTCAGAACCGTTCTCGCGATGGAGCCACGATGGATTTGGGAATTCGTGGGCGAATTGCGGTAGTCTGTGCATCGAGCCGTGGGCTTGGTCGGGCGTGCGCTTTCGAACTGGCCCGCGCCGGTTGCACCGTGGTTGTGAACGGTCGCGATTCCGAAGCATTAACTCACACCGCGAACGAAATTCGCAATCAGACCGGGTCAGAAGTTATATCCGTTCCGGCGGATCTCGGAACCGAACAAGGGCGACGATCTCTTCTCGATGCGGTTCCGCATGTCGATATCCTCGTGACGAACAACGGCGGTCCACCCTTCCGCGACTTTCGCGAAGTCGATGAAGCCGCGTTGCTCGCTGGCCTGGCCGCGAACATGATCGCACCGATTCAACTCGTGCAAGCCGTTGTCGATGGCATGATCACTCGGCGGTTTGGGCGAATTGTGAACATCACCTCAGGTTCGGTGAAGATGCCGTTGGCGGGGCTTGATGTGTCGAGTGGAGCGCGGGCGGGATTGACGGGCTTCCTGGCTGGTGTGGCGCGTTCCGTTGCGCACGCGAATGTGACGATTAACTTTCTGTTGCCTGGCCCGTTCGAGACCGATCGCCTGCGTGCGTCGTTAGAAGTTGCGGCTCGCCGTTCCGGTTCCGATGTTGATGCCATCCGAAGCGCGAAGCAGCAAGCTAACCCTGCGGGCCGCTTCGGTAACCCGTCCGAGTTTGGGGCGGCTTGTGCGTTTCTCTGCTCAGCTCAGGCCGGTTTCATTACCGGCCAGAGTATGCTCATCGATGGTGGGGCGTTTCCTGGCGTTCTGTAAGCTCGACTGATGCCGATTCTGTGACGGTCATGCAGCAGGTGCGAGCGTGGTGAGCAAGAGTTCCCGCACGGGCTTCGGGAGTTGTTCAAGACCCATGGTTTGACCGGCCTGTGGCAAAAGGGACTCGGCCCACAGCC
>JBGSLF010000138.1:0-74899 GCA_041740855.1 Gemmata sp. | reverse complement strand
CCAAAGCACAGCGTTATGAAGGCTCCTTCGGAACAATGAAACTCTCACCCATCGCGAAAAAATTACACGAACTCAGCGGCGAGGGTGGTTCCGAATCGGCCAAAGTCGGATGAGCGGCCGCCCCACAGCGCAACCGCCTCTAGGCTGGTGAATATTAACCATGCACGAGAACGCACACCATAACACTATCACTGATGATGCCGGTGCTGAGGTCTGGGTTCTGCGAAACCAGGCGACAGTTGGAATTTACTTCACCTTCCGAATACGGTGACTGTTCGTATCACCAATGTAAATGGCACCATCCGGGCCAACGGCCACGCCGTGCGGTCTTCCCAGAGTCGCGGCCGTGGCAGAAGCTCCATCGCCCAGGCCAGGTGTCTTTGTTCGCCCTTTCCCAGCAACGGTAGAAACGATTCCGGTCTTGGCGTCGATCCGGCGGATCGCTTCGTTCTCGGTATCCACAACATAAATGTTGCCATCACGATCGATATCAATTTCCTTGGGGCCGTCGAAGGTCGCTTCACTCGCCTTGGCACCATCGCCAGAATAGCCACGTTTACCCGTTCCCGCCAACGCTTCGATCTTGCCTGCTTTGATGTCAATGCGACGAAGCCTGTGGCCATTGCGCTCGACCAAGATAAGTGAACCATTCGGATGCATGGCTACCGCTCGCGGCCCCATCACACCTGCGTCTTTGAGTGGCCCGCCATCGCCTGTGCTCGCAGCTTTCCCATGACCGACGAGTGTGTCAATCATGCCCGTATTCAGATCGACCATGCGAACGCGATGGCCCGCCACATCCGCGATGTACATTTTCCCTTTACCATCCAGGCACATACCATTGGGTTCCACAAGAAGCGCTTTCGTTGCTGGCCCGCCATCACCGGCAAACCCTGTCTTGCCGCCGATTCCTGCGATGGTGGAAATGGTTCCTGTTTCCGCACTCAGACGGCGAATGCAATAATTCAGCCGATCAACAATGTAGAGGTTCCCGGCTTCGTCGAGTTCGACACCGTATGGCTCGTTTAAAGTGGCCTCAACCGCCTTGCCACCATCGCCAGCGAAACCCTTCTTCCCATTTCCTGCAACAGTGGAAATCAAGCCAGTCTTGCGATCAACCTTGCGAACGCGATGATTGAATGTATCCGAAAAGTAGAGATTACCAGCCCGATCAAATGCCACGTCGAATGGCTGGTCGAGCTTGGCTTGAGTCGCTGGCCCACCATCGCCCACAAAGCCTTTTTCTCCCGTACCGGCGAAGGCCGTGATCACGGAGTTGGGATCGGCAGCTAATGCCAGGAGCACAACGGCAACTGTGAACATGACGGAAGACCTCGGTTTGCTTCGGCGTAAAATCTCATAGTCAGTTGAGAACGCAGTCGGTTCTTCGCTCAATATTCCTATTCGAATCGAATGAGTAAATCGCCTGCTTCCACTTGCGTGCCTGGGCGAACAAGAACTTCGGCGACTCGGCCCGCCACTTCGGCATGAAGTGTGGTTTCCATCTTCATGGCTTCGAGCGTAAGAATCTTTTGACCCTGAGCGACCTCTTCCCCGGTAGCAACGGCAACGCCCACCACCGCACCCGGCATGGGCGCACCCACATGTTTCGCGTTTCCAGATTCCGCTTTTGCGCGAACACTGATCGCATCGCCACTTAGTGATTTATCACTAACGAGCACTTCGCGGGGTTGGCCATTCAGCTCGAAGTAGACCTGTCGTTTGCCATCCGGTTGCGCCTCGCCCAAGGTGAGGAACTTGATGATCAGCGTCTTGCCTGGTTCGATGTCAATGCTTACCTCTTCCCCCGCTTCCATGCCATAAAAGAAGAGAGGTGTGGGAAGCACGCTCAGATCGGAGTACTTTGTGTTGGTTGCGGCATAATCTGCGAACACCTTGGGATAAAGCAGATAGGAATTTACATCTCGATCACTTGGCTTGCGGCCGAGCTTTCCTTCGAGTTCTGTTCGGGCGGCTGCGAAATCGGCTGGCGGTAGTAAAGCGCCAGGCCGTTCGGTGAAAGCCTTGCGACCGCGAAGAATTCGAGACTGCAGTTCCGCTGGAAAACCACCAGGAGGTTGGCCCAGTTTCCCCTCGAAGAACTCGACCACCGATTCGGGATAGGCGATCTCACGTTTTCCCTCAAGAACATCTTGAGTCGTCAGGTTGTTGGCCATCAGGAACAGCGTCATATCCCCAACAACTTTTGAAGTGGGTGTTACCTTCACGATGTCGCCGAACAATTGATTCACGGAGGAATACATTCGGCCCACTTCTGTCCAACGATCGCCAACACCGAGTGACTGGGCTTGTTGGTAAAGATTCGCGTACTGCCCACCGGGCATTTCATGGAGATAGACTTCCGCAGAACCAGAAAGCTGGCCGGTTTCGAACGGCGAATAGTATTTTCGCACTTTCTCCCAGTAGTTTGCCGTCTCCTGGAGTGCATCGAATGTTAAGCCGGTGTCGCGTTCCGAGAACCGCATCGCTTCAGCCATGGCGTTCAAACTCGGTTGCGCCGTTACGCCAGAAAGCGGGGCAAAGGCACAATCGACAATGTCCACGCCTTCTTCTGCAGCAAGCAGGTAAGACGCAATCTGCCCACCCGCCGAATCGTGCGTATGGAAGTGGATCGGCAGCCCAACAGATTCGCGTAGGGCTTTCACTAGTTTCCGTGCTGCGAGTGGCTTGAGCAGACCTGCCATGTCCTTGATGGCGAGAAAGTGTGTGCCCGCTTTTTCCAGTTCCTTCGCCAGGTTCACGAAATAGTTAAGTGTGTACTTATCGCGCTTCGAATCGAGGATATCGCCCGTGTAACAGACGGCCGCTTCGCACACCGCGTCAGTTTTGAGAACCGCGTCGATTCCCAATCGAATGTTTGGGAGCCAATTGTTGGCATCGAAGATGCGGAACACATCCATGCCGGCTTCTGCGGAAAGCCGCACGAACTCGTAGACGACATTATCCGGATAGTTGGTGTATCCCACCGCGCTGGCGGCCCGTACCAGCATCTGAAACAGAATGTTCGGAACCTTTTCCCGGAGCTTTGCAAGTCGATCCCACGGCGACTCCTTCAGGAACCGCATTGCGGTGTCGAACGTCGCTCCGCCCCACATTTCCAGCGAGAAAAGTCCGGCGTGCTCGATCGCATAACGATCGGCAACCGCAAGCATATCGAACGTTCGCATTCGAGTTGCTAACAGCGACTGATGCGCGTCGCGCATGGTGGTATCAGTAATGAACAACTGCTTCTGTTCTCGCGTCCACGCGGCGAACTTCGCGGGACCGAGTTCCTTGAGTTTGTCGCGCGTGCCCGACGGAAAACTGACTGGGCGGCTTTCATGATGTGGAGTAATCGGAGAATCGATCGGAATCCCCGCAGGGCGGCCCTTCGTTTTTACCTCCGGATGACCGTTGACAATCACCTCTGCGATATAGGACAGCAGTTTCGAGGCTCGGTCTCGGCGTGTAGGAAATTTGAAAAGCTCCGGTGTATCGTCCAGGAATCGAGTTGTTACTTCGCCAGCGAGAAACTTCGGGTGTTCGATCAGATTGAGAAGGAACGGGATGTTCGTCTTCACCCCGCGAATGCGGAATTCCTGCAAGCACCGTTCCATTCGGGTTGCGGCTTCATCGAATCGAAGGCCACTTGCGGTCACCTTCACCAGCATGGAATCGTAAAACGGCGTAATGACGGCACCGGGGTTTGCCGTTCCCGCATCAAGTCGAATACCCAGCCCACCGCCTGAACGATACGCACTTAACCGCCCGTAGTCGGGGACGAAACCGTTCGCGGGATCTTCCGTTGTCACTCGGCACTGAATGGCGAAACCACGCACAACGATATTGGGCTGCCGCAAACCCACGATATCCGAATCCAGCTTGTTCCCTGCTGCAATGAGCAATTGCGAACGAACAATATCGAAGCCCGTGACTTGTTCCGTCACCGTGTGTTCAACCTGGATGCGGGGATTCACTTCGATGAAGTAGAATTTCTTTGCATCGGTATCGTAAAGGAACTCAACCGTGCTCGCGTTATCGATCGCGCAGGCTTTCCCAACAGCAAGCGCAGCGTCGAGAATCCCCTGTCGGATGTTGGCAGGAAGATTAGGAGCCGGTGCGAGTTCAACGACCTTCTGGTGCCGCCGCTGGATCGAACAATCGCGTTCAAAGAGATGAACCAACCCGCCGTGCTTGTCGCCGATAAGTTGAACTTCGATGTGTTTCGCGCGTTCGATGAATTTCTCAAGGAACACATCGGAGACACCAAAAGCCTGCCCCGCCTCGCGACGTGCCGACTCGATACTCTCTTCGAGTTTCTCCGGGGTTCGAACCACGCGCATCCCGCGGCCACCACCACCCATTGATGCTTTGATGATGACCGGATAACCCAAAGATTCGGCGAGCTTCTTCGCTTCGCCAATATCAGATACCGGGGTATCACCACCCGATAAAATGGGCACGGCCGCTTTCATGGCGATGGCGCGTGCTGTCACCTTATCGCCGAGCTGTTCCAAGACCTCGGGCCGCGGGCCAACGAAGTGAATACACGCCTTTTCACATGCCCGAGCAAAGGATGCATTCTCGGAGAGAAAGCCGTAGCCCGGGTGAATTGCATCGACGCCCAGATCCTGTGCCAGCCCCACAATGCCCGGAATATCCAGGTAAGCGCGAATGGGTTCACCGGCCTTGCCGACACGATAGGCTTCGTCGGCTTTGAAGCGGTGGAGTGCAAAGCGGTCTTCGTGTGAATAGATAGCAACCGTTCGCATGCCGAGTTCGTGCGCCGAGCGAAACACTCGTATGGCGATCTCGCTACGGTTGGCGACGAGCAACTTCTTGAATGGAGCACGTGTATCCACAGACATGCCTTCAACCTCGGTGGCAGGGAACACCGGTTAAATAGGAATTTCCCGCGGCCGTGCCATCTGCAACGGATCAATCAGGAATTACAGACTTTGTATTGTTCTTCCTATCTTGCAACTTGGGGGAAGACGATTTCTTTGCAAGGACAACAAGTACCAGAGCGTAGTTCGTAGGCTGACCGTCAACCAACCATGTACCCTGCCCCATTGGTGTCTCTCGTACCGGTTGCCAACCTGCAGCGAGAAGATCAGGCAAATCAAAACACTGCGATGGAAACTGCTCACGGCGAGCAAAATCGCAGCTTGTTCCATCGCTAGCCGCCAAGACATAACGATATTCCCGCATGACCAACCTCCTCACGGTAAAAGAATTAGCTGAAGAATAAGACAGCGGACGACAACAAGGAAGCCTCTGACAGCCGGAGGATCCATACACAATGCGAATCGCCCGGGGATAACCCGGGCGATGGTACACGATCCAAGTGCGCTTCTAGCGATTACTTCTCCAACACCTTTGCGGTAACCGGAATGATAAGTTTGGGCTGATCCTTGTCATCCGTGAGAACCACAACAGTGCGGTCGAATCCGCCAGCCGATTTCGGATTGGCGGCCAGCACGATAATGTGCTCGTCGCTGGCTTCAACTTTATCCACTGTCACGCGGAGTTGTTCGTCAGTACCCTTGATTTCCAGGATCTTAAACGGCGCTCCACCTTTGATGGTGATCTTCCGCTCTGATTCGCTGCCCACAGCCATGTTGCCAAATGAAACTCGGTCTGGCGTTAACGCAACAAGCGGCGTGACATTGACAGTCACTGGAATCCGTAACTTCGCGACTGCGGGGTTCGAAGTCGTCAACTGAATCTCAGACACCCAGTTCCCTGCGGGACACGTTTTATCCAGCGTTGCGGTGATCTCGTACGTCACCAGATTTCCACTTCGAGTTTTCTCAACTGGCTCAGCCGTGACGAATCCGCCCGTAGTGGTAGCAGCTGTTACTTTCCAGTTGGGATCGCTCAGGAATGTGACTTGAGTCTTCGAAGTCCCGCCCGTGCCTGCTTTAACGGAGCCAAAGGCAATTGTGTCTGGAGACATCAGCAAATCGTCGCGTGCAATGGTCTGAACGCGAAGAGTCACTTCCTCTTGGGTAGGTGCAAGGAACGGCACGTAAATCAATACCGATTTCGGCACGTTCACATTTGGAATGCGGCGGGTATCCATCTGAGCTATTACTGCGGCCGATTCACCCGGGGCAATCTGTGCCTTACTCATCGTGGCGGTTACACAGCCGCAAGATACCCGCGGGTTACCCACGGTAATTGTTTCCTTACCATTGTTGGTGAATCGAAAATAATGAACAAGGATCGGGCCTTTGGGAGTGGTGCCAAAGTCCATCACCTTTTCGCCAAACAGATCATTCGGACCTGCCCACGCAGGCGAGACAAAACCGATCAGTGTTATAACAGCGACAAGCAAACGTTTCATTTTCCTCGCTCCCCAGATTGTGTGGTGCTGTCGTCTGTTCCCCCAGAACTTCAGACAGCCTATAAGATTCGTAGCAGAAGCTCGGTAGTTGCTACACCACCAATTCACACAAAGACGTGTCAATTGTGCCTTCCTGATCGTGACAAGTTCGGCACAATCCAACGACCCCTTATGATCATTAACGCCGAGCAAGCACAGCGACAACAATGCTCTTCGCACCAGCCTCTCGAAGGCTTTTTGCCGCCTCTGCAACGGTGCTTCCGGTCGTCATGACATCGTCAACCAAGAGCACGGTTCGATGTCGAAGACTTGCGCTGTCTTTGGCCACGAACGCACCCCGCATGTTTTCGCGCCGCGCTGCGGCAGTGGGCTGCACATGTTGCGAGGTGAACTTATTGCGCCGCATCACTTGCGGAGCATATTCCACTCCCAACCCAAGAGCCACTTCGCGAGCAATCGCAGCCGCTTGGTTGTAGCCACGTGCCAACCTTCGACGCCAATGAAGTGGCACGGGAACAATCACTTGCACCCCGAATTCCTTTATGCGGTCCCCTGCCACCTCGTGCAGTGTCCGCCCCATCATTTCCGCCAAGCCTTCGCCTTGGTGTGTTTTCATTCGCAGCACCGCTTCACGAAGCCTTCCATCATATGCCCCGAGGCGCAACGTAGAACGAATACCAAGCAATTTCCCTTTGCAGCTCACACAACCTTCGGTGGTATCAGTGAACGGACCGATGGTTATTGCACAATGTGGGCAACTCTGGTGCGGATCGCGGGCAAACGCACCACGACACTCGCCGCACAATCCATGCCGAAAGTCTCGCCGATCGCCTTCGATCACATCACAAACCAGGCACGCATTCGGCAGTATCAATTGCGATACGCCACGAACAAATTCGAGGACGTGCGAAAGACTCATGGCCAGGAGCCAGGCAAGAAGTGGTGGGAAAACCACACAGTTGAATACTAAGCCATTGCAGGGCAAGAATGCAAGAGTTGCGTTTGATTAAGCCGAACGAAGTGTAAGCGTGTCGTTGGCATTTGCTCGGGGTACTGTGAACACAAATCGCGTGTGGCCCGATGAAGTGATTTGATGAATCAGTTGGCCACCATTTTGCCGAATCAATCGCCAAGCGGTAGGGAGGCCAAGCCCACGCCCACGTCCTGCGGTTCGACCACAAAAGAACGGGTCGAACGCATGATTCACTGTCTCCAAGGACATACCCGGTCCGTTGTCTTCAACCGCAATTGTAACCTGCTTGTCTGCGCCCGAGGCGTCGCAACAAACCCGAACCCAACCACCTTCCCTAGATGCCTCGATGGCATTACGAATCAAGGCTGTGATTGCGACACGAAGCTGTTCACCATCAGTCTGAATTCGAAGTGAAGGATCACCACATTCCAACTCGAGTAAAACACCCTTCTCTTCCGCAATAACTCGGACTTCTTGACAGACTTCGTTGAGTAAGGATGCAACAGCTAACGAATGAGGTACCGGTTGTGGAGGGCGGGCAAATTGCATCAAATCGCGCAAAATGCCTGATATGCGGTGCGCTTGGCGAATGATAATCTGCAAATCTGCCCCACGTCCAGGATCGGCTTCCGTTCGAGCCAATCGTTGAGCTTTTCCTGAAATAACAGCCAGGGGGTTGTTGATCTCGTGGCCAGCACCGGCCGCAAGCTCGGCCAAAGCTTCGAGTTTCGCTTCGCGAAGACGCGAACCGGATTGGTCGCCTAATTCACCCGCGACACGATGCAAACGATCCACATCTTGCTCTAACCGGCTTACCAAGGCGGGGCCATTGCGTCGTCGGCACTCCGCTGCCATTCGAAGCAGATTGGGAAGCAGTGGAACGTGGTGCGGATTCGTCGGAAGTTCAGATTTCCGACTCTGAGGCGGTGTTAGTTCAACTTCTGCACGCGCGATTTTCGCAAACGTCATCTCGTCAAGTTTGAGAAAACGCAGAAGTTCTGCCCGGTCTGCCGCGAAGGTAAGCCCAAGATTGAGACTCTCGCGTTCCGCAGTTAAAACCGCCAACTGAACCACTGCAAATAAGCCTGAATGCGAAGCCAGTTGCCCGGCAACGCGAAACGGCAGTTCGAGGCTTCCGATGGTCGTCGCCACCCAATCCGGGAGTTGCCAGCGGAACGACAATCGTCGCGTGAGCGCAGCATGATCCAAGCCCCAAAGGTTCGCCTGAACGGCCGTGGGGTTGTCGGAGTAGTTGCATTGTGCAAGTGGGTTGGCGGCTTCGAGTGACTCCACCGCTGCGATGGCGAACCAACTGAGTGGGGCAAGCCGAGTTACCATCTCCGCCGCTACCGGTGCTGCAACTTGCGTTGCTTGAGCTAACGCACAGGCAATTGTCGCTGCACGTGCCGTCAGAGCCTTGATTTGATTGTAAATGGCAGATTCTTGAGCGGGATAAGCCGCAGGAGTCGTGTTGAGGTAAGTGGCTGCAAGATCTGGCAAGTGAGAAGCAAACAACGATTCGCGAGCAAAAGTGATCGGCGAAATAGGGGAGCCAAGTTTTGCAAATCGAAGCAAGAATAGAGCCAACGCCGGGTCGGCAACCGACAAACTCGCCACGCTCGCCGGGGCGTCGGCGAGTGCGATCAGGCTATCGGTGTTTGGGCATAGCCACGGTAAATCCACCGCGGCCAAACCCACCGCCTTCCGTGGCAAGGGAGACTCCTTGGTCTAGCGATTGAAGGAAGGCTACAGGTGATGATTGGCGAAGGGTGAAGCCAAAGCTCCCCCCGACGCAGGCATTACCGACAACAATCTTCAATCGAGCGTCACTAGGCCAACACACCCGTCTCGATATCGAGTTGGGCACACATCTTCTCGATTAGCACGTCCACATCGAACGGTTTGGGCAAGAAGTCGTCCGCACCGGCAAGTTTCAGTTCTTGGACCTTGTCGTCCTCAATCATCCCCGAGATGCAAATGATCCGGACATCTTCCATGCTTGGATCGGCACGAACGCGATGACAGACTTCCTTCCCGTTAATATCGGGAAGCATTACGTCCAGAATGATAAGGTCCGGACGATATTCTTTCACCATCATGCCTGCATCGAATCCATTGGATGCGATACGAACTTCGAAGCGGCCATCCGCTTGCAAAGCATCGTTCATGGTGGCGACCAAATCTGGTTCGTCATCCACAAGCAGAATCTTGCGCTTGCCGCTTTCCAGTGCATCCGTGGGGATACCATTGTCTTTCATGAACTTGTAAAGTGCTTCGCGAGGAATACGCCGGAACTTGGAACCGGGTACTCGGAAGCCCTTCAACTGTCCGTTGTCGAAGCAACGGATAATGGTTTGCTGGGAGACCTTACAAATTTTGGCGGCCTCGCCCGTCGTGAACACGGTCTTCATACGGTCGTCTACCTTGCCGGCGCGGCCGGCTCGCATGAAGGAGGTCCGCGCGCGGCCGTTAGACCGAGCCGGGGCGTGGACCGGAATCCATCCTTGAATCGCTGCCTACCTGACCCTTTACTCCGTGGTTTCACACCACTGAAGGATTCGGTATGGGGAGGTGATTGTGGTTGCCCGAAGTTGAGTGGAATCGGAAGGGGAATTTTGGCTCAACCACACCAGTCATCATAACGGTGTAGTATGTCCAATCAATGCGAAGGGGCCATTGCGCCGTATCCATCACGGCTTCCGAACCGGCATTCCTTCGCACGATCGACAACCCTTACCAGGGTTACCGATTTTCCGCTTCCTTACGCTCTTAAACAAGTGCTGTTGGCCAAACCAACACATGCCACCTGTTAAATTCGGACCAACCGCCTTGCCTCACCCACGTGTAGTTGCAGCACTTCCCGACCCAGCCACAAGCTGAGAACGGGTTGCCAGCTCGGTCGCAGAACTCATCGACTACCCAATCCACGCAGATTACACCATCTTGTCATTTTCCCGCAGCGGGTCAATTAACAAGAGAGAGAATCGTTGTGGCATGAGAGTCGGTCGCTCTACGCCTGCCAGCCGCGCCGCCGGAGGGGGAAATTTCCGGCTGCGACGCATGAACTAATGAAATCGGCCTGGAACCAGATTCGAGCGCTAACGACGAATGTGGCCACTAACCAAGCCAACCCCACCCCGTTGGGTTCTGCCGGTTTCCCGGCTTTCCCCCACGGGCGAAAGGCCCCATACCGACTTAATTCAGATAAAACAACAGCACTGCGAGGTCTGCCGGGGTAATCCCGCTAATTCGCCCCGCCTGGCCCAAACTCGCTGGTCGAACCCGCGTTAACTTTTCTTTGGCTTCCGTGCGAAGCTGAACAACTGCAGCGTAATCGAAATGTGTAGGAATGCTTCGGTCTTCCATTCTGCGGAATCGCTCCACTTCAACAGCCTGGCGTTCCACGTAGCCATTGTACTTTGCCCCCACAACAACCTGCTCCACGACTTCTGGTCGTTGGTTCCATTGCGTCAGAGCCGGGTGTCGTTGGCACAGGTCAACCCATTCAACGCCGGTTCTCCGTAACCACGTTTCCAGGCTATCTCCATCGCTTCGATTCGCTTTCAGATAAAGCTGAAGCTCGATTATTTCCTTTTCTTTTCGCTCATACCTTCCCCAGTCTTCGTTTGATACCGACCCCACTTTTCTTCCCAGTGGGGTTAAGCGGCGATCGGCGTTGTCGTGTCGCAACAGCAGGCGGTATTCCGCGCGCGAGGTAAACATCCGGTAAGGTTCGTCCACCCCTTTTGTGACGAGGTCGTCGATGAGCACGCCGATGTAAGCCTGGCTGCGATCGATGACAAAGGGTGCTTCACTTTTCACTTTGAGTGCTGCGTTCAGACCAGCCATAAGACCCTGCGCTGCAGCTTCCTCATATCCGGTGGTGCCGTTAATCTGCCCGGCGAAATACAAACCAGAGACAGGTTTGGTTTCCATGGTGGGATAAAGTTGCGTTGGCGGGGCATAGTCGTACTCCACTGCGTAGCCCCAGCGCATCACCTCGGCGTTTTCCAACCCCGGTATGAGTTTCAGCATCGCGGCCTGCACATCTTTGGGAAGGCTTGTGCTGATTCCGTTGCAGTAATACTCGCGCGTGTTGAGTCCTTCGGGTTCCAGAAAGATGAGGTGCGATTCTTTGTCTGCGAAGCGCACCACTTTGTCTTCAATACTGGGACAGTAGCGAGGCCCACGACCGGAGATTTGTCCCGAGTACATCGGTGCGCGATCCAAGTTCGCGCGAATGATGTCGTGAACGGCGGCAGTTGTTTCGGTGGAATGACAGGCGACTTGTGGAATGTTGATCGTCGACGTTGCAAAACTGAAGGGCCGCGGCGGATTGTCTCCAGGCTGGATTTGGCACTTGGAGAAATCAATCGTGCGGCCATTCAACCGGCATGGCGTTCCCGTTTTGAACCGAGCGAGTTCGAAGCCCGCAGAAACCAGACTATCGCTCATGGCCTCGGCCGATGTGTCGCCCGCCCGGCCTCCGCTGGTCTTTGATTCTCCGGTATGCATGATGGCTTTGAGGAACGTGCCGGTTGTTAGCACAACTGCATGCGCCATATAAAGGGTGTCGCCGCGCGTTACGACACCCACCACTTTCTTCGTAGCCGGTGTCGCCGAGTCCGAATGGTCTTCGAGAAGCAACCCCTCAACCAGTTCCTGCCGAAGCGTGAGCTGTTCCTGTTCCTCAACCCATCGTTTCATGGTGAACTGATAAAGCTTCTTATCGCACTGCGCACGCGGGGAGTGCATGGCCTGGCCTTTGGAGGCGTTCAGCACGCGGAACTGAATTCCGCTGGCGTCCGTGCACTTCCCCATCACTCCGCCGAGCGCATCAATCTCGCGGACGATTTGCCCCTTGGCGACACCACCGATGGCGGGGTTGCAACTCATTTGTGCAACTGCGTCCGCATTCATGGTGAGCAAGCACGTTCGCAGGCCAAGCCGCGCGCTCGCCATGGCGGCTTCAACACCCGCGTGCCCCGCACCAACTACAACAACATCAAATTGAAACTTCAAAGCACTCACAGCACGACTCTCCGAACCAATTTGGAACCTCACCTTATTCAAAGATAGCGTGAAGCGTGTGAGGGTTCTGTTATTCTTGTCCGGTCCCGCTTCAATGCGACGTTATATCTGTGCGCGACAAGGATATCGCGTTTTTCAGTAAGGGAGCGGTGACAGAGCGTTTGCTCTCTGGTAAGATCGTGGTATTCCGACGCTCAGGGGTTCGTACGATGCCCGAGCCAAAAGCCTTCACCGCTCCCAACGATCCGGCGAGTCCCAATGGCGAGACGGCCAATTGGAACCCTGTGCCTGATAATCAAGCCGATGCGATCAGTCAGCCAACCATCGATCGCACGGTCCTATCGACTCCCGGTCCTGCTCTTCCTGAACATCGAACCATATCAGAAGCAACTGAACAACTCCGCGGCCCAATCTCGGGACTGCAAAGCTTAGAAAATCTTCCCAATATACCCGGATATCGGATTGAGTCCATTCTCGGCAAAGGTGGAATGGGTACTGTCTACAAGGCCATCGATCTGGAGCTTCCCCGTACAGTTGCACTCAAAATCATCTATCCACTAGGTCGAGATATTTTCTCGATCCAAGGCCGTTTCGAGAGAGAAATCCGAGCACTTGTTGAGATCGAACACCCGAACATCGTGCCGATTTACTGTGCCGGGAACTGGCATGGTTTCCCGTACTTCACCATGAAGTATGTCTCGGGTGGATCACTGAACCAACACCTTGATCGATTCAAAGATGCTCCCGAAGACTGTGCGAGACTTATGAGCAAGGTCGCACGCGCGATGCAGGCTTTGCATAATGCCAGAGTGATCCATCGGGATTTGAAGCCACTTAACATTTTGCTTCATAGTGGCGACGAACCCATGGTCGCGGACTTCGGACTGGCCAAATGGTTAACCGATACCGAATCGGAGTTCAGCATCGCGGGTGCCGCACTTGGCACCAAACAATACATGTCGCCAGAACAAACATGCGGTAACCGAACGGAGTTATCACCAGCTTGCGATATCTGGGCGATGGGAATCACACTGTACGAGTTGCTCGCGGGCCAGCGACCGTTTGATGAACAGCAGAGTTCAGATATCTTCGAACGCATTCGTCACTCGGAACCAGACCCACTTCCCAATACGGTAGCTCCCGAACTTGCAACAATCGTCTCACGCTGTCTCGCGAAGCACACGCAGGATCGCTACCAAAATGCATCCGATTTGGCCGATGATCTGGAACGTTGGCTGGCTGGCGAAAAGATCGAGACCCCAATTCGCCTGTTTTCACCGCCCAAGCCAAAAACAAGAAGCTGGCCAGTTGCGGTAGCCATGGCAGCCTTAATTGGCTTGATCGCCGTTCCAGCAGTTATCATGTCGCTGCGGCCAGCAGCAACGGGTACGGATCCCATAACACCACCAAATGGAATAGCCAGAACGCCCATTGCCGAGCGGATGAAGCTTGGCGAAACCGTTTTGCTGATCGGCGAAACGGGTCTTCCACTGGAACCCTGGAACGTGCTTCCGGGCTTTAACGGCGCGCCCGTTCTCGACGAAGCGAATCGTTGCATGGTAACTGCAGCGGACATCACATTTGTCGAGTTGGTACGCGAACCATTACCACTACCCTACCGCTTGGAAGCCGATGTCGCTGTCGAATCGAGCTTGGTTCGTTCACAGAACTGTTACGGTGCGATTTATGTCGGACGAAAAGTTACGCCGATTGTTGATGGTCGCAAAGTACACACATTTGCAATCTTTAAACAGATGAGCAGCACACAATTCGAAATGGGGAAAAGTCTGGTTAAAGATTACGTTGTTTTCGGCACCGGTATGATCATGAATGATCATCTATCTGCCATTTCAGACCAGGGTGTTCTCCCTGTCGGTGTGCGAATCGATGATATGGTACCAAGGGTGGTATCCGCAGATGAACGAAAGGAGTTGCGATGGCATAAATTCGAGATCACGGTTGGAGAAGAGAGCATTGAACCAAGTTGGGATTGGAGTAAGCCTGGAGCACCTGTCCTTGTTAAAGATGTGCAAGCGGATCTGCTCCGCGCACGTTTACCGGGTCCTGCCGCACCTCCGAACTTCGGTCCGGGACTTGGGATTTGCGTTTCACGTGCGGATGTTTGGTATCGGAATGTTCGACTTGTCCCCATATCCAAGAACCCACAAAAGTGAGTTGCCCAATGAGTGACCTCGATCCGAAGAAAATCGAACAACCTACAAAACCTAAAATTTTACACGGCAACACTCCTCATCCGCGTTTTACCAATCCAAAAGCCTTGGATATAGTGCCAGTGAATTGTCCGTTCACTGTTACTTTGGACCTTGATGAGAGCGATACCTCACTTACGCACCGCGTGTTGATTGCGGATACTTCAGGATGGGCTTTCAATTGGGGTGATTTTGGGCCGGGTGTGACCACACACAACTTTACGATCGACCCCATATATGGAGATCAACCACTTGTGATGACAGTGAACGTAGCTGAAGATGTCAATCCTGTTCCCGACCAATCCCCTCACGTCATCCGTGTGACTGCCGCCACCGAGTTCATGCCCGAAGCGACAAGCGACCACGGTTCAGGACCCATTCACATCGTTGAAGGTGAAACTGTCACTTTTTACGTCACACTGTACGGTGGAATTCCTCCATACGATTACGAAGTACGAGTTAACGGCGCGAAAATTTGTTACGGCGTTGGCGTTCCGGCTGGCAGTTATTCCTGCCCCCATCCGTTTAACACTGCGGGTAGCTATACCGTATCCTTCATCGCGTCGGATAAGTCAGGCTGTCAACCACAATACCCGATCGAAGATATCGATGTCTGGGTGTACGAAGCCCCAGAGGAGCCGGAGGAGCCAGATGGGCCATAGGAGCCGGAGGAGCCGCCGGTTCCCTAACAGAGACAATCGGACTTCGCGGGCGTATCCTGACCACCTCTAACCAGATGGTCATTGCCCGCAGAGGTCAACGCATGGATCTCATCTCCAATGTTCGCCAAGGCTTTGCAAACATCGACGCAGATCCTGTCCTCAAAGAAGCGGCGATCACCAATTTAAACACCTGGCTTTCTCACCCAGACTTTGTTGCATACCGCTCGCAACTCGAATGGCTTGTTCATTCAGCCAAGTGGTCCATTCTCCTCGACTCCTTTTACCAGATCATGCCCTTTGGGACCGGCGGCCGTCGCGGGGCTGTGGGAATTGGGCCTAACCGCATGAACCTTTGGACTCTTGGCGCGAGTGTTCAAGGCCACTGCGATTACCTCAAGCAGCGCTTTCCCGGCACCAATCCGTTGCAAGTCGTGCTCGCATTTGATGTGCGTCAGTTTGAAGACAAGCGGAAGGTGTTTGCTCCGGATCTGCCGAACCCTGTGCTGCATCTATCGAGTCGTGAGTTCTGCCAGTATGCCGCGGGTGTGTACGCGGCTAACGGGATTCATACACACATTCTCGCGCCCGATAGCAAACGATATATTCCCACGCCGGAACTCTCATTTAGCATCCGCTTTTTGCACGCACATGGCGGGTTGAATATGACCGCCAGCCACAATCCACCCGATGATAACGGCTCGAAGTTTTATAACGAACTCGGTGCGCAGCCAGTGCCGCCAGAAGACCAACTGATGAGCGAGTTCGTGGATCAGGTTACCACCATTCGGCACATTCCATTCGCCGATGCGATACGATCGAATCGCGTCCACTTTCTCGAAGATGCACCACACCGGGCTTACATCGAACTGTGTCGCAAGCAAAGCCTGGTGCCGGCACCCAAGCTCGATGAGATCCGCGTTGTGTTCACACCCATGCACGGGTGTGGCGGTTTCTGTGCGGGCGAATTACTCGAAGTGCAAGGATTCCGGCCAATACCTGTTCCCGAGCAAGCAACGCCGGACGGGCAATTCCCCAATGTGACCAAAACACCGAATCCGGAAATCCCGGAGTGCATGGATCGCGCTGAAAAGGTCGCACGCGAACACTCCGCCAACTTGGTTATTTCAACGGACCCCGATGCGGATCGGCTTGGTGGTCTTGTCAACACTCAGGTCGATGGCAAAGGGGACTTTCGCTTCCTGACCGGGAACGAAATTGCCGCGTTACTTACCCATTTCAAACTCGCACAACTGAGTCGGTCGGGCGATTTGCCTGCGTCGCCAATCGTGATCACCACGGAGGTTACCACGAGCCAGATTACGCGAATCGGTCGCCATTTTGGGGCACAAGTGGTGAACGATTTACTCGTGGGATTCAAGTACCATGCTGACGTGATTGCCCAACTCGAAGCGAACGGGCATTACGGTGATGTTCACGGCACGGCTGCTGATTTCGTGATTGCCACGGAAGAAAGCCATGGTGTGTTAGCTACTGAAGGATTGCGGGACAAAGACTCCGCATGTCCATCGTTAATGCTGGCCGAAGCGGCGCTCTTCGAGAAGCGAAACGGCCGCACATTGGTTGACTATCTCGACGACCTGAATCGGCAATTTGGCTACTTTCGGAATGAATTGCTCAACATCGTCATGACGGGGCTGGAAGGGAAATTAAACATGGCCCGCATGCTCGATGCGATGCGTGAATTCCCGCCCAAAGAGATTGGCGGCTTAACCGTCGATTCCTTCGAAGATCTCCGCAACGAGAATGGTCGCCTTGGGCCGTTTCTTGGCAAGACCGACGAAGCCGCACGGAATTTCTTGATCTTCCGGCTAAGCGGGTCTAATGGAATAAGTGCCAAAGTCTGTTTGCGGCCCAGTGGCACCGAACCAAAGGCCAAAGCCTATTTGGAAGTCGCAGGGCAACCCTACAAGCCGGGCACACCGCAAGCCGATTGGGAAAAAGCCTGTGCGGCGGTCGATGCGCAAATTCAAAAGATCGCGACCGCCTTCCTCGCAATGGCGATGGCCAGCGTAGGGCAGACTCCCATCGCAGGTGCCGATAAATTGAGCCGTTGAAACCAGACCGCACTGATGTGTTAAGCAAATCGATCACGTCGTCATCATGTGTGGGGTGACAATCCGTTGTCACTCTGGATTGCATGCGAAAGATTTCGTGAACGATGAACACAACCCGCGTTGTGAGAATGGAAGTTCGATCAACTCTCGAACTTCCAGATCCGAAGGGCGTTATCTTTGCCACATGAGATTACACGCTTTCCATCGGGTGTGAACGACACCGAAGTGATCTCGGCGGTGTGACCGCGGTAGCGAACGCACTCATTACCCGTTGAAGCTGAGAAAACGCGTACTTCCCCGTTCTCGCAACCCGCAACGGCAAACAAGCCATCCGCAGACATTGAAACTGCAGTTGGCTCTGCGCCCACTTCAATGGAGAGTTTCGGAAACGTTTTCTCTACTTCCCAAACCTTGAGAGTTGCACCTTCCGAGCAACTGACGATGTGTTTGCGGTCCGGTGCAGCGTAGATATCTCGGATGGGTGTGATGTGGCCAACGTAACGATTCAAATCGCGTCCCGTGGCAACCTCCCATTCGACGATGGTTCCGTTACTCAATCCCGTAAGCACTCTTTCACGATCTGCCGAGAACCGCACACACCGCACATCTCGCTTCCCACGCCCACCCTTTTCGTGTGCCTTGGCCACCATGGTGTGAACTTCCCGGCCCATCCCGATATCCCACTTCCTCACCACCTCAGATTGGACGCATAAGAGAACTTCGCCACGGCCGTTGAATGCGACATCAGACTCGCCAATCCCCATGGGCAAAGCGAATTCATGCGTTTGTTGCCCAGACGCAAGATTCCAAACACGCAGTTGCTTACCAAAGGGACCACCACCCGTAACGCTGGCGGCGACTCTTCCACGTGGTCCAACGGCAATACTGGCAATGCGACACGTGTTTCCGGGCAGCGTTTTCACTTCCTGGCCGGTTGCGATTTCATACATCCGCAACGGCGTGTTCACTGCGAGTTTGATGTGAACGCGATCTCCACCCGCGAGCACATACTTTCCATCGGGTGTTACACAGTGCGACACTAACCATCGAGACAGTCCTGGTGGAGTGAAAGTGTGTTCGGGCTGCGTAATAATCACCAGACCCTTAGCTGAATTATCGCCTCCTTTATCGCCGCTCTTGCCCGCCGTGGATCGCACGAGTTTGGCAACCAATTCCTTTCGCTCGCCACTAACAATTGCAATGTTATCTCCGAATGTCGTGAAACCCGATTTGCGGACTTCGACGGTGTGCTTGCCCGGCTTGAGTTTCAACTCGGCGTGATGATTTGTGTCCCATGTCACTGCCACTACTTGCCCATCAATCAGCACCTCTGCTGCTGGCTCGTTGGCATCGACGACGAGCGTGCCATCGGCGGCTGTGGCCATCAAGCCACTAATCGCCCAAATACCCACGCTGCCAATAACAAGCACGCCAATGGCCACGGCTGGCCAGAACCACGGCTTGGAATTCTTTGTCTTAATCGTTCGTGAACTTTCCGCTTCATCATCATCGGGTAGCGCAATTGGAACGGCCGGTTCGAGAGATGACCAAACTTCACCAACTGGTTTCGTATCGGGTGCAACGAGTGTCTGAGCGGAACCAGTAATTGTGTTCGCAACGGGAGGCTGCGTTTCTGCGGCTTCGATTATCGCAGGTTCAACTCGGCTCGCAGTGGGTGCAGCCCGCACAAATGGAGCAAGCGCACGCGCGACATCAGCGGGAGTCTGAGGGCGATCTTCTGGTTTCTTTGCCATCATCACCGCGACAACGGCAGAAAGCTCGGCAGGTACATCTTGCTGGACTTCATGAAGGGGGCGTGCAACGGTCGATTGGTGATGCTGAAGCAATTCAAGCAAGCTGGAACCGCGGAATGGTGGCCCGCCTGATAGAAGACAATAAAGCGTGCAACCAAGTGCGTAAATATCGGCCCGAATGTCGGCGCGGCCCGCATCCATCGCCTGTTCGGGAGCCATGTAATCGGGCGTACCTAGCATCGCACCGTCACCCGTACTTCCCGTGTCCAACCCCTTTTCACTCACGATCTTGGCCAAACCAAAGTCGAGAATCTTGATGAGTGCTTTCTTGCCATCACGCGTGAGAACCAGATTCGAAGGTTTGATATCGCGATGAACCATGCCTTTCTCGTGGGCATGTTGCAGCCCGAGCGCAACTTGGTGCGCGTAGTAGCATGCCGCACGCACTGGCACGGAACCGTGGGTTCGGACCACTTTGGCGAGGTCGTCGCCCGGTGCGTACTCCATGACAAATGCAAGCGTGTCGCCAAGCCAGTCCGCACTATAGGCCGTGACCACATTCGGATGCTGTAATCGCGCGGCAGAACGGATTTCTCGCAAGAAGCGATCGGAAGCCCCAGAGCGAGCCAGCAGTTCTTTGTGCACCACTTTCAGAACGACTAACCGATCCATCATGGTATCGCGCGCGCGATAAACAATGCCCATCCCCCCGCGACCCAGTTCCGTGATATCGACATATCGACCAGATGCAGTCAGTTCGGATGGGATGATCGATGAAGTGGAAGTAGCGTTGGGCGAACCAGTGGGCACCGAAGCGGCTGTTCCACAAGCTGAAGCTGTTCCCGTAACTGCGGAAGGCGCATCGGCTGCACTACCCGCAAAAAGCGCCGCGAGCCGAGCACGGCAAGTGGCACACTCCGCCAAATGTTGGCCCACCGTCGCCGCGGTGGTTGCATCGCTTCGACCCGAACAATACAGGGAAAGCGCTTCATCTCCGGGGTGTTCGTTCGAATCCGAATGCATGGTTCACCGCTAGTTTCAATCATTGTTGCGGAAGGTCATTATCCAACTTGCAGGCGAAATCGCTGTTCGCCAATCATGAAAAAGCACACTCCGGCCACGGTGACCTGCGGAACACGCAGCCATACTCCGTTCAAGGTCTTATCGTGTTGCACAGTCCACCCGCGACCGGGCGAGGTGAACACTCTGGCATGCCACGGCTCCACGAAACGATCGTTGCGGCGAATATCGCATTCCGCAGCCGTGCCAATCCAGTTCTCAAGCTTTTCCAGCACGAAGGAAGCCACAGGAACTCCATCGACAAGTTCGACAAGTGTTGGTGCAGGCGCGGGGGTGTAGCGGTAACGCCCGCGACCGACGAGGAACTCCGTGCCATTCGACAACTGCAATCGGCTCACACGAATAAACAACCCATCGGTGCCGCCCGCATCGGTAATGGTCCATCGCCAGCCGGCTTCGGTTTTTTCGCGACCGAGCATGACGTGTGGAGAACTGATTCGGCCATCGTGCGGTATTTGAATGTCGCAAGTGGTGCGGCCAATGCGGATGGCGGGGTTCCGCAAACGAATGGTTTCGCCTTCGCTGGCTCCATCATCAAGTATTGTCAGAAGCGCTACCGGCGGTCTCTCGGTTGGGCGATACGGTTCAGCAGGAAGTAGCACGCCTCCCGATTCGGGTTGAGGAGCTGGCAGCGCCATCAGAGCGCCCATCGCCAGTTCATCAGTCGAGAGTGGCACACCCATCACCGTGACTTCTGCGGCGAAGGGTCTCGTTCTCGGATCGTGTGGATTCATGAAATGATCTCCGCTGCGTCGCTTCGGATCAGTGTTACCCAAAACCAAACGGAACTGCGTCACCAGGCACTCGCCAGTGTGGCAGTCTAATGGTTTGGGAATAACACAGAGTCTGCGATTCATACTGATCGATGGCCATGTCACCGTGTCAGTGACATGGTAAGAGAATTATCCAAAGCAATAAGCTGTTACTTCTTCGATTCGAGCGTGGCAGTGGTTTGGCCTTGGTCGCACACAATGCTGAGTTTGAATCGATTGATCGTCTTGGTTGGGGCTTTAATCTCGAAGCGTTCTTCACGACCGGGTCGAAGCTGAGGGGTTTGTTGTAATACGCCGTCGGGTTTGATCGGAACGTTACCCGCCCCCCACATCTCGAACTTCCCGCTGAGATTGGTCATTGCGAATGGCGAGTTATTCGTAACCTTCAACACGATTGAGCCGCCAGCCGATGCGGGAGGAACGATTGAGTAGCTGATCGAAACGGTTGTTATTTGAGCCGCTCGCTCACGAGAATCGGGCGATGTGAACAGCGCGAAGAAATCGCTATCGCGGCCGGTCGCCTTTAAATCTTTGATGTCGCGGAAGCCGAGCTTCAATGCTTTCTCCAGGCTTTCCAGCGACATGGCCGCATACTTGGGTTGATCCTTGATGGGTATGCCGTTCATCTCGGCCACCAAGAATTGTGCGGAATACAGGCGGGCGAGTGTGTAGTGGTAAGCGGCGGAGGTGGCGCGTTGCTCGCCAACGGCCAACGCTTGTTCCAGCGCATCGGACACCCGGCCCACCAGCAACAAGGCAACCGCGCGTTGTTCACGCACTTCGCCAGTAGGATCGAACTGATCAACCCGGCCAGAGAGATCGAGCATGCGGATCGCATAAGCGGCTCTCGGGCTATAGGTGCGACACCAGAAGCCTTGTTGAGTATCGGCGATCGCCGCGCGACATGCCAACTGCGCTGCGATTCGGAGCAAAGCGGCTCGTTCGTATGCAAAGATCTCACCGGGTGGAACTAATCGCACGGTATCGGCGGCTTGCCGCGCAAGCGCGAAAAGTTCATCGGAACGGGTGGGAGACTTGGGATCAACAGCTCGCGCCTGGGCATCGTAAAGGTCGCAAAGCGCGAAGGGGTTATCCCATGGCCCCGTTCCGCGATCGTATTTCACTTGGTTCTGGAACAACGCCACGACAGGCTTGGTGCTCTTCTCTTTAACGGCATCTTCCTGCGCCTTATCGAGATGATCGATGGGGGCATCGGCTTCCAACTGAAATCGCTCGACGCCCAACTCTCGCATCAATCGCGTCCGAGCCGCCCGCTGGGTTGTCATTGTGGTGTGGTATTCCGTGTACTTGCGTTGTGCCTCTGCCTCGAATGCTTCCTTGGCCACTGCAAGCCGCGAGATCTCGTTCTGATAGGCGGACTGAGCCTGCCAGATGTTTCCATAACCATTAACGATGCTCCCGACATCTGGGTCCGAGAGATACTCACGACGCACTGTTCCGTCGGTGTATTCCACGTCGTATGGGGAACTGTTCAGAAACCCGCCGAGCACCTGCAAACCGCCCAGGAGTTGGCCGGCGCGCTTCTTCGATTCCGCTTCCCGGGCGCGGGCGATCAATTCGCGGTTCTTCTTGATCTGGTCTTCGTAAAGCTGATCGAGTGCGGCAGCAATCGCGGCCTGTTGTTGAATGTACTTGGGAAGTTCGGCATAGGCCGCGGCCACTGCACGATCTAAGCGATTCTCGCCCATGTGCTCTGCGGCTTCTGTCGCTCGGGTCGAGCATACCTTTTGTTGAACAGTGTCTCCCGATGCCAGCGCGGTATCCGCGCGCGATTGTAACCGAGCCAACGCATAATAAAGGAACCAGTTCTGTTCCAGGGGCTTTGTTCCTGGTCGCGGAGTGGTATCGGGCATGACCAAGGGTAGCTGATCGCCCGTGAAAGCAGGTGGATCAGCTTTTTCATCGAGGTTCCATAGCCCCGTCGCCTTCTTGCCGGTTGCCAGTGTTACGGGTTCCTTCGTTTCAATCAGTGCAACGGATAAGCTCTTTGCGGGTCGCGTGAACACGCGGCCGGTTTTCGGATTCGAGTAGTACAGGCTGTCTTTGGTGATGAACAGCAACGTCACGTCTTCTTTCGAGAACGTACCGTTACGTTTGTCCTTCATGGAAAGGTTTATCGCAATCGGTCCTTCTGCGAGAATGGGCGATCCATCGGGCGACACAGTTGTTGAGGCGTTCGCGGGGGCACCGGGTGCTTGGCTCAGTGCGAGCGAGACATTCACCAACAACACAACAGCGATTATGAAGAAGCGTGTGACCACGACATCTCTCCCTTGGCTCGTACGAACTCCGAGTTCATCCCACGATACGTTCGCGGAACGCCCGGCAGTTTTCCGCACTTTTCAGAAATTATTTCCCGTACCAATCCTTTTTGCCACCAGTCGGAACTTCGACTGGGCTGGTGGGAGTGGTTTTCTTCCCATCGGGATTCAGAACGCTATAGAGACCGAATGCCGATCCCGCGAGGAGTGCGAGGGCCACAACAAGTACGCCAAGCTTAAACACGAGTGACCGATATTGCTTCGATTCCGCAGACGGCCTGCCGCGTGTGGTGGAGAGAGGAACCTGCTCCTTGGTTTGATTGGGCGATGAAGCCTGCGGAAGAGGCTGAATGAGTGGCTTAACCGCCACCTGCGGACTGGTCACCTGCGGTTTTGAGTTGGGCTGCGGAATAGACGCATTCGATGTTTGCACCGGTCGAGGGCGAACCCGCGGATCGGGCGGCAATGGGCCAAGCGGTGCACCGACCGTGGAATCCGACACCACCGACGATGCCTCACCCAACGAAGTGCGGTGCGGTGTTGCAGTGGGGCGAACGCCAGGGATGGGGTTGTGAGTCGATGAGCCATGACCGGGTGAACCAGGTGCGACTGCGACAGGCGTGCTCTTGGGTACTTTAAGTGTCGCACGAGCGGCCCAGAGTTCGAGCCGCTCCGCGAATTCCGCACCGTTGCGGTATCGGTCTTCAGATCGCTTGTTTAGTCCACGAATCACGATCTCGTCGAGTTCCGAGTCCAATCCGGCACGGTAGATTGAAGGCGGCTGCGGTGGGACGAATCGAATTTCAGCGAGAACCGCCAAGCCTCGCGTATTGAACGGCGGACGTCCGGTGAGCAGATGGTAAAGAACCGCTGCGGCTCCGTATAAATCTGTGGTGTGGCCAATCTCTTTGATGCGTCCTTCCGCCTGTTCGGGGGCCATATACCACGGCGTGCCCAGGATCGTGCCATCGGTTGTGCGTGTTTCATCGGTATCGTGACAAACGGCCAGGCCAAAATCCATCAGATAGAGGCCGCCCTGCTCTCCTTGCGGAATCATCATGTTTGCCGGCTTGACATCGCGATGAAGGATGGATTTGGCCGCGTAGATATCGTGCAGCGTGCGGGTAAGTTTCGCCGCGATTCTGACAGCCGCGACCACATCGGCATAACCACCCGGCGGAATGAGATCGCGAACGGTCTTCCCGTGTACGAACGCGAAAACGATGTACTGCTGGCCCGCAAATTCACCGATATCGAGTACCGCCGGAACGTGCGCGTGTTGAACATCGCAGAGTAATTCGGCCTCGGTCCGAAAACGCCGAACGGCATCTGGCGTGGCCAAGGCGCGTTCCAGAAGCATTTTGACCGCAACCCATTTCCCGCGTAATCGCACGTCTTTCGCTTTCCAAACAACACCAAATGCGCCTCGCCCAATTTCCTCAACAAGTTCGTAGCGTCCTCCCACGATCGCACCGGGTCGTATGGCTGGCAGTTGTTCCATGGCCGAGGCTCCGAATGGCACCGAAGTACAACACCTGGGACAAACGACAGACCGTGACGCTCGACTGGCGATAGAGCAACGGATGCCCGCAATGCGGGCATCGCACTTGCGAGGCGGATGGCTAACTCTTACTCAAGTTCACCCGGGCAGTTTCGCCTCAATCATCAAGTAACCCGCGATCCAAGCGTACTGCCCTTTCTGAAAGAACACGACCTTCTTATGCGGCTCATCCAGTTTCAACTCTTTAAATGTCAACCGTAACAGTTCTGCTGCGGCTTGGAGTTCTTCAGGTGTGAAGACCTTCTGAACTCGTTCCACTTCCTTGATCGCAGTTTCGCGAGCAGCAGGGTCTGTGATCGATGCTTCGATTTGTTTCAGTGCTACCTCGGGTTTGAGTTGAACAAGTTTGGCGAACGTATCAAGATCGGCAGCAGAAAGCACAACGCGCATTTCCTTGGTCGTTCCGGGATGGGTGAACGTGGTCAACGCCCACGGCGCGCCACCGATCAATTGCACATCTTTGATCTTGTCGACACCGGGAGCCGTCGCGAGTTTCTTTCGCAATTCTTGCGTGAGAATTGAGTCACGAAGATAAGCAGCCGCTTCAGTAAACGATTGCTTCTTTTCAGCCGCAAGGGCAGCAGCCTTGTCTCGGAATGCCTTGGTTCCTGAATCGAGCGTCGCGTTTTGGAAGCCCGCTTCCGTAAACCAACCCAATTTGGTGTTGCCACTACCGATATCAATCACCATGCGGCCTTCCCGGCCAACCGGACTAATGATCGCACGGGCTGCGAATTCAGCTTCTTGTCGTTCATCGATAAATGTTGGGGCACGACCGACTGCAGCCTCGATGGCTTTGCTCAGTTGTGCTTTGGCAGCAGCCGCAGATTCCGCATTGGTGAATCGACTGAGCACGCCACTGCTCACGGCAATTCGAACACGCTCGGGCGGGATCTTGTGTTTGTCCTGAATTGTTTTATCCATTTCGACCACGGCCTTGATCGTAGCCGCGAGTCGATCGGCATCGAACGAACGACCGTCGCTGGTAAGCGTTCCGAGATCGGTGTTCTTGCTCTCAATGACTGTATCGGTCATAAAATCCCAGCCATCAGGCATCTGCACGAACGTGAACGTGATGGGCTTCACACCTTTTGAGCCAACATCAATACCGGACCATCGCCCAATTTCCGCCACCTTCTTTGGCTCGGGTTGCTGCGGACTTGGAACCGATGTCACAGTCCCTCGAGAGCACCCGGTTAACGCGGATAAACCAAGGATTGCCATGCACGCTGTTACCATGATCCAGCGCGAATGCGGAGTTGCCGTGGTGCGAAAATCACTGGGCATAATAGCAATCCTCTTTGTTGTGTACTTCGTTAGAGTTAATCCTGGGGCGTTGATCGTGTTACTTCTCGTATTTGGAGTTGGTCAGGATGAACCCGAGTGGCCATGCGTAAAGTCCGTTCGAGAAGAATTTCACTTCTGCACCGGATTTCCAATTACACGCATCGGAAAAGACTTTCAGCATCTGCCCGGCTGATACCAAGAACTTCATATCGAGGCGGTCGCCGATGCGCTGCAGTTCTTCACTGACCCGTTGCCGTTGTTCAGGCTTCGTCACACGACTGAGAACCTGCTCTTTTAGTGCCTCAAAATCCTTGCACTTCGCAACCAGATCGTTGTAATTCTCCACGTCTTCGGGCTTGATCACCACGCGAATGCTTCCAATGTCATCGGGTTTCGCGATCGTCGCAACCGCCCACGATGCCCCGCCCATCAGGTGGTACTTTGTTCGGCCTTTGATGGCTGGCTTGGATTGCAGTAACTCATCAAGCGGCTTACGCAGCACACTATCACGAAGCGAAGCTGCCTCACGGGCGAAATCGGCTATCGAACCCGATGAAGTCTTCACTTGCTGAGCAAACTTCTTGGTTCCGAATGGAAATTCTGCGGCCTCGAACACCCGTTTGCTCGCGCTATAACCAATCTTCACATTGCTACTGCCGATATCGAGCGATACCGCCGTCAGTCGCTCGTCTGGTGGAATGCAACCGAGTGCGCCATATTCGGCTTCTTGCTTGGGGTTGAGATGCGTTAACGGGAGGCTTACCGCTTTCTGCACGGTGTCGCTGAGCAATTTCTTTGCCGCTTCCATTGTCGCGGCATCTTTGTCAAATCGCTGCACGACGCCACTGTTGGCAACCACAAGGAGGTTATCCTTGGGCACGCCTTTTTCCTGGGCGAAGTCCGCAAACTTCTTCACAGCGGTTTGCAGTTCATTCAACACAGAATCCGGATAAGGCGCACTTCCCCCGCCGCTACTAAAATCGATCCCGCTCTGTTCGTTATCAATTAAACCGAACTGGTAGGAATCGCCCGTCGGGGTCAACTCCAGCACGAGCAGCCTCGCGCCGGACGACTCGATTGCGATAGCCGCCCACCGTTCAGCCGGACCGGTAGGCGTTGCTGGAGTCGGTTCTCCGGTTGACGGACGAATGATAGAAACAATACCGGCTAACGAACCCGCTGTGACCGCGATCGAAACGATGCAAACCAGGAGCGGCCCAATGCTGAAGCCCGCTGCGACGGGTCGCGTTCGAGGTGGTAATGGAGGTGGCCCACTTGCCATACGCGGTGCTTGTGCGGGCCAGGCTGGTTCCGATTGAAAGCCCACAGGTGATGTGGCAGGTGGTACAGGTGGACTGAAGCTAAACGGCTCGCTAACGGGAGGAATGCCAGGGCTTGCTGGAAGAATTGGGATCTGATGCCCCGATGGAAGCGGCCCTGCTACGGTTTCGGATTCGAACACGTTCCAGTCGGCCGTAGCGGACACCGCACCGGGTGGCCCGAGCATCAGCCCCGGAGGCGGGCCGGGCGCTGCAATGGTTGCTTCATTGAAGATGCCTTGGGTTCCGGGTGCTTCGGGAGATCGCGATGCTTGGGCGGGAAACACATGCGAGCAATGCGCGCACTTCACTTTCTTCCCGAGGAATTGCTCATCGATTTGCAACGACTGGCCGCATGCAGGATTGGCACAGAAGATCGTGATCATGGTTCATTCTCCTCGGCCTCAAGCAAAATAGCCGTTAGTGTGCTGTTAACGAATCGCTTTGCGAAGCTGTGTCATGAGCCGCACGGCGGCACGCCCTTGAGCGATAAGCACTGCCAACGTCGCGATTGTGAACACAATGGTGTGGACGGCGATCATAACCAAAGCCGTAGCCAGCGCCGCCTCTTCGGCCAATTCTGCGGCACGGGCACTGGCCGCCAGATCTTCGGGCAACGTGGAGTCAAGACCCCGTTTCCCCCAGTATGTCGTGACCATCACACGAGCAAGCCATTGAGCCACGCCCGAAAGTGGGGCAATTCCACCTGCCAAAATCACTTGCGGAATGACTGCAACAGGAATGAGACTGACCGCAACATCTTCTGAAGTCGAGAGAGCCGACAACAGCAGACCCAAAGTGGTGCCCGCCACGGCCAATCCGAACAAGACCACGAACTGTGCAATGAAGTTCCCTGGTGGATCGCAGGCCCATTTGACCACGCCATAGAGCAAGCTGACCTGGATCAGAGCAAATACGACAAGCACGATTAACTTCGAGACTTGATAGCTACTTGCGAGAAGGTTGTAATCGCGTTCACGGGTGAAGATTCCCCGTTCTTTTACCAGTTCTTTGGCCGCATTGTTACAACCAAGCCAGAACGCGGTGACGGCCAGGAGAAAAAGTAGGCTTTCTGTCCGCGCCGTTTTCAGTGCCGCATTCTCGAAGCGAGTCACATCGCCAAAGACCAGGATCAGTAACAGCGCAACCAGCAGCGGTTGGCCCGCCATGGCTAAGAGTGCGGAAGGAGCACCACGCCACACCGCGAGGTATCGGGACGCGAGTAAGGAAGTCTGGCGAAGAAATACTCTGATCTGCTGCTTGGCGGACTTGTTCGACGATATCGGCGGAGGCGGTTGCTTACCGGCAGGTAACCGATCCGTGACATACTTGGCGTAGTAGGGGCTGGCGCGGAATGCCGCCTGCCACTCTTCCGCCGGCCGTTGCTCCAGTTTGGTATACACATCGCCAAGGCGGGCGATATCGAAGTACCGAATCGCATCCGCAGGTGGGCCTATGAATGCCAATTTCCCACCAGGCGTGAGAATCACAACGTGCGTACAAGTGGCTTCGACATTGGTCAGGCTGTGGGTAACACACACAACGGTTTTACCACCATCGGCCAGCGATCGAAACAGATGCATCATGTCTCGATCGGTTCGTTCATCCAGCCCAGAAGTGACCTCGTCAAGGAAAAGCAAACTCGGCTTACAGAGTATTTCGTTCGCAAGACTCGCGCGCTTAACCTGCCCGCCGCTTAAGTTGCGGACCTTGGTGCCGCGGCGAGCCACCAATTGAACCGTATTCAGTGTTTCACTTATGCACGCGTCGGTCTCGGATGAGCTGGTATCAGAGGGCAACCGCAGGCGGGCCGTGTACCAAAGGCCCTGGCCAACTGTGAGTGTGTTGTGAAGTAAGTCCGACTGTGGCACCAGTGCGATGTCCTGCTTCAATGCACCAAATCGCGCGTGCAAGTCTTGCCCGTTTAACAACACCACGCCTTCATCCGGGTGGCCTCGGCCACTGAGGATGCTCATCAGTGTGGACTTCCCCGACCCACTTGGGCCAAGCAAGCACACGAATTCTTTGGGGCGAATGACAAGCGTTATGTCGTCGAGCAGTGTGAGTGGTTGACCGGTCTGAGCGTCGGTCACGGTGCGGCGCACATTCCACGCGACCAGTTCGACGTTATTCGAACGACTGCGTGACGTGAATTGCCGGCCATCGTATTTCAACGCGTATGGGCCGATATCAATTCCATCGCCTGCTTTGAGCTGTGCGATTTGTCCACGTTCCAAACGGCGGCCGTTGACGAAGGTTCCATTCGCACTACCCAAGTCGCGAATCGTTGCGCCACCTGGAACACCGATTACCACCGCATGGCGACGCGACACTTGCGGGTGTGGGAGTGGAACGGTCGCAGCCGGGTCGCGACCAAAATATATCGTTCCGACTACGGGAATCGGAGAGG
Source organism: Gemmata sp. (assembly GCA_041740855.1). GTDB lineage: Bacteria > Planctomycetota > Planctomycetia > Gemmatales > Gemmataceae > Gemmata. The sequence continues at coordinate 45,133 of JBGSLF010000138.1, read as the reverse complement.
TCGCACCGATCTCAGCATCCGCACCATCCGTACCCGAAAGAATCGTCTCGTGGCCCGAGTCAACGTTGAGGATGTGTTGAACGGGATGTGGAGGCGGAACAGGCGCAGCACTGACAGGTGCCGCAGGTTGGGCAGCACTCGGCGGAGCGAGGAGAAAGCGAAAACGAACTGCGCCTGCCTGAATCAGCGTCCCATCACGCAGCAACGCAGGCCCGTTCAAAGGTCGGCCGTCGCACAGCGTGGGAACCGTTGTCGATAGCCCTTCGACAACGAAACCGTTCGTCGTGCGAACGATGCGAAACTGTGCTCGTGAACACCCCGTGTCGGTAATCGGGATGTTCGCCGCCGGGTTTCGGCCAACGAGGAAAGACGCTTCTGCCCCGATTGGGTGAAGGGTGTTGGTTCCGAGATCTTGCAGTGCTGGGTACATGGGCGTGCTGGCGAAGTTCTGGTCACGGGGGTTTTTACTGTGGGTTAGCAATCACTCAATTATCGGGGTCCAGTTCATCACCACCCACTGCCACAAATAATGCGTCGATCAGGCGGATGAATTCTTCCTCGGGAACACCCAGATTCTTTGCGATCGATTTCTCGAGTTCGTTAAATCGAGTCGTGGTGTCTTTATGACGATCGATATAGTTCGCGACTGAATCATCTTCGGGGCTGGATGCGAGCCGTTGCGACTCGTTGTAGAGGTTGATAATCGAACGCAGACTCGCACGCGTGGCCGCACTTTCCGCAGCAGCTAAACCGGTTCCTGCTAACAGATCAGCAACTTGCTGCACTTCGGCACTGAGCACAGAACTCACGGCGGATTGAACGGGCTTCAGCCAAGCCGCCTTCACTTTTGTGATACCCGGAGCGGAAGCTACTTTGGCTTTAATCGCATCCCGCATGGTGGACACATAGCGTGTCTGAATGGTGTCGTTGAGCAAGATGGCAACCAGATAACGTGCCGCAACGATCTTTGCGTCGTGCTTCTTCGTTAAACTGGTGAGTTCCGTGGCGCGGGTGGATTTCGCCTTGGCAATCGCTTGCACCACATCGGTATAGGGAACAATGTAATTGAGATTTTGCTTATTTCGTAGGAAGAGTGTGACAACACCCACAACTTCACCATGCGAGTTGAAGACCGGCCCGCCCGAGTTGCCCGGATTAATTGAAGCATCGATGACGTAAAACGGCAGGCCAAGTGAGCGGTCGTCGATCGAACTGAGAATGCCTCTGGTTACGTTGTTCTTCGATACTTTTCCCGGTATGGTTCCGGGCGAACCGATCACAACAACATCTTCGCCCTGCTCCACTTTGGCAGTGAGCTTCAACGGAGAGAGCTGGCTTTGGATCTCCAAAACGGCGAGATCGCGCGAACGATCCTCGAACACAAGCGAGGCCGGCAGGAATTCATCGGGTTTCGCACTCGAAGGGAACGCGACGCGAATATTCTTGCTCAGTGCTTTCTCAACCACATGCGAGTTGGTTACGACCAAGCCATCGGACATTAAGAAGCCAGAACCACTTGAGGATTTCGTATCGACGTAGGCAACCGATGGACCGAATTGGGCGAGAATCTGAGCCGCGTTGAGTGAAGGTGCGTTTGCGGGCGTCTTGGGGTCTGGATTGCTTGCGTTCGTTTTCGGGTTGGGTTCTTTGTTGGCTGGTTCGATGACAAGCGGATTGGGGCGTGTTGGCTCTGTGGTATCGGCTTTGACAACATCTGCGTTAGGTGTCGCACCTTTGCGCCCCTTCATGGCGTAAACACCACCTAGGGCTATCACCGATGCCACGGCGACGGTGGAGAGAATGACCGCAGCGGTTTTCACCAAACCCCAAGGTGCTTCTGCTTCTTCAACGCCATCGAACATTCGCGGAAGTACTGCGATTGCCGGCTGCCAATCTGCCATTCCTTCGCACCACACCCGAGCATCGGATTGCAGTGTATTGTTCTGTGCGGCGGCCTTGAGGTCTTTCTCCTCGACAGGGCCGACCGCATCACCCTGATACTCGTAGTACCACTTTTTGGGGACCTTCGGCGATGGGCGCGATTCCGTTGAAGTTCGTTTCTCGCTCTGCGACTGTGTCGGACGCAGTGCCGCGTGGCGAGAAGACGACGAGACAGCCTTTCCGCTCGCAGTCGCAGGTGTGCCCACAACAGTTGAGGTAGAGGGGTCCGGCGGTTGCGATGCTTGCGGTGCAGCGGGTGCTTGCGGCACTTGCAACCGTTGATTGCACTTTCCGCACGTGAACTTATTACCCGCACTTTTCTCGGGAAAACGGTACGATGTTTTGCAACTCGGGCAAAGGAAGCTGATCATGGGCAACCGTTATTCCTGACAGAATTATCTTAACTACAAGGTAATTCATAACCTTGAGACCAACAAGAAAGAATTGCCTTCATGAAGAGACCTTGATCCAACATTAACCATTCATTCCCTACAGTTTCCACCTTTTATAGCGTGATATTGCACAATCTTTTTGCTCAGAACGCAGAGTAAACGCCCTTGCACAAGACTTTCAGGAGTGATGAATGTCTGATCCTGAACAAGATGGGGAAATTACGTTGTTGTTGCGGGCGTCTGCTGTGGGTAGCAACGATGCACTGACGCAGCTCTATGGAGCGGTGGAAGGGGAACTCCGCAAACTGGCGACCGGGTTGCACGCAAACCATAACGCCGACCACACACTCCAGACCACGGTTCTTATCAATGAGGCATTTGTTAGATTGACGATGTTATCCGATCGCGAATGGGACGATCGATCGATGTTCTTTCGAATTGCCTCGGGAACGATGCGAAATATCTTGGCCGATCATGCCCGGCGACGGCGACCCGCGACCTTCGCGGATGGTTCACTGCCACAAATCGCCGATTCCCGTTCACCCGGTCCCACGCAGAATATCGAACATGGCGAGCTACTCTCCGCCATGGCGCACGCTCTGGAGGAACTCGATACGGTTGATCCAGAAGCGGCCGCTGCGTTCTTGTTCTGCTTTTTCGGAGCGGTCGAACAGGGTGCAGGACTGACTACGGAACAGCTGTCGTCTTTTTCGGGCGATCGCAAGCCCTTGGCCGAGATTGCGAATGTGCGAGGATTATCTGTCACGTCTGTCCACAGGAACCTCTCGCGAGCGCTCGGCTTCCTCCAAAATCGATTGGAAACACACCGGTAATTGCTGCGATAAGTAAGAGAACTTTTCTGGTTATTGTTGTTCTACTGGCTCCGGCATTCTTGCTGGGCAACTGCATCGCGGTGAAGATTGTGTGCACGAATTCATCCTTCGCCGACAAGCGCCCGCGTTCAACTTCCGGTTCCGGATCGGCAAACCCACGTGCGGATCACCCCTGGCGAAAGCGTGTGATTCGCTAATCGAAGCCCCCAAGTGGAGGACATTTCTATCGGGGCCTGTCAATCTGTGGGATATGTGCTTGACCGGGTTCAGGAGTGAACACAAAATCATCCGAAACCAGCACCGATCTTCCCGATCGATGGCGTTCAGGAAAGATCTGCATTACGACATACATTGATCGACTTCACCAACCTCAAGAGAGGAAGTTATAACATGCTTCAACTTACCAAAAACTTTGCCATATTGGTGGGGCTGAGCATGTTGGCCGGCTTAGCGTTCGAGGTGTCGGCCCAGCAACCACTGCCCAAGGCCAAGGGCGTCAACGACGCGCTGCCGGACCCTGACGGAAAACCCGCCGACGTGTCCAAAACTGTCAAGGTCTTCATTCTCATGGGCCAGTCGAACATGCTGGAGATGGGCAAGGTCGCGGGTGACAAGGACGGTACGCTGGAGCACGCGGTCAAGACAGAAAGCATGTACCCCTTCCTTATTGACGATGCGGGCAAATGGACCACCCGGCAGGATGTTCGGAATGTCGCCGTGATGGGCAGCGGAGGCCCAGGCAAAACCCAGGTGAGAGTAAACAACTTGCTTACTGTCGGCAGCAAGATTGGTGTGGAGCAAGGCATCGGCCACCACTTGGGCAATGCACTGGAGGAACCGGTGCTGATCCTTAAGAGCGCGATCGGCAACCGCAGCCTCGGCTGGGATCTTCTCCCACCCGACTCACCGTCTTACGAGTTCAAGGATCCCAAGGACGACAAGACGTACGTCTATGCCGGCTACGGCCAAAGCCCAGATCGCTGGGTGAAGGGCACCGAACCGGTGCGCCCATCGGCTGGAAAGCCGGTCTTCAGTACGACGGCGACATCGCCCGCGCCAAGGAAGTGCTGGACAATATCGGCAAGTACTACCCTGGCGCGACGAAGTATGAGGTGGTCGGCTTCTTCTGGTGGCAGGGCGACAAGGACCGCTACAATGCCGGTCACGCCGTAAAGTACGAACGCAACCTGGTGGCCCTCATCGCAGCGCTCCGCAAAGAGTTCAAGGCACCGAACGCCAAGTTCGTCTGCGCGACTCTCGGCCAGACCGACAAGGACAACCCATCGGGCAACGAAAAACATATCCTCGAAGCCCAGTTCACCATCTGCGACCCGGAGAAGCACCCCGAGCTCCGAGGCACAGTCGCTACCGTCTACACTCACCCCCTGAGTATGGGTAGCAGTTCCAACGCCCACTACGGCGGAAACGCCAAGACCTATATGAATGTTGGTCTGGGTATGGGAGAAGCCATGGTCAAACTGCTCAAACAGGCCAAGTAAGTCGAAACAAGGGCCGATGAAAGTTGTCACTCAGAACGATGTCCTCGATTGGGAGGTAGAAGCGGTGGCAGATCGGAAGCAACCGTGACTGCAGTGTTCATCACAAAGTCGCGGATACTGCCCATTAACCTGCGTATCAGCTTCTGATGTGAGCGGCGTTACTCACCGAACAATCGCTGACATCAAGATGTCAGTAGAAATGTGCGACTCAGGCCGCGACACGGTACTATTACTTGGTAAGACTGCCGAATAGAGGACATTTCTATCGGGGTCTGACATTTTCTGGTGCTCAGCGTTGACTACGAGCGTTAAAAGGGTTAAGTGTATTTAATTAAGGATTATTCCCGACATGTCGCGTGTGACGGTGAACCGTCCTCCTCAGTCGGGGCCGGTTAATCGGGCCGGTCACATCCCGATCCGAATGCAGAAGGAGACAGGCAATCCCCCCGTTCGACCGAAATGCCCCGCCCCGTGGGCCCGCCGGCCCGCGGATGAACGAACAAATCCGCATTAGTCCCATCCGCCTTATTGGTGCTGAGGGCGAACAACACGGTATTGTGCCAACCGCTCAAGCGCTCGAGATGGCGCGTGAAACGGGATTGGATCTTGTGGAAGTGGCCGACAAAGAGCGGCCACCCGTGTGCAAAATCATGGACTACGGCAAGTTCAAATATGCCCAGTCTAAGAAAGCACACCAAAAGACCCACCAACAGAAACTCAAAGAAATCCGTGTTCGACCGAAGACCGGCGAGCACGATGTGAACACGAAAATTGCCCAGGCCAGGCACTTCCTTGAACACAACGACAAAGTTCAAGTTAATGTGTTGTTTCGCGGGCGCGAAATGCAACACATCGAGGAAGGTCAGCGGGTGATGAACCAACTTCTCGAAGCCTTGCAGAACGACTGTAAAATTGAGTCGCCTGCTCGGATGGAAGGGAAGCGCATGGTTGCTCTGTTGGCACCAAAGCCAGGCGGCAAGCCAGCAGCGGTAGGCGCACCAAAGCCCAAAGTGGAGAAGCCCGAAAAGAAGGTGGAAAGCAAGACTTCGCCGGCGGCTCCGCCAGCAAGCACGCCGAATCCACCAGCCGTATCGAGTCCTTCGACCACGAATGAAGCATAACGCGAACTGCGGAATACCCTTCCCGGTCGTCAATCCAGCTACTAAGCTAATTATTGCCGAACGGAACACCGCTCGGAACCCGGGACCTTTCCCGGGTTCTGTTCGTTTATTGTTCCACTCGCCGAAATCATTCTGGCGTTGATTCGGCACAAGGCTGCGAACCGTTCGAAGCCCCACCCCATTGTGACGGGGGGACACCAAGACGGCGGCTCCTTCTTATAGAAGAACGCCCCGCTCCCCCGCACGGAGGATTACCTGATGGCGACCAAGAACAAGACGAACAAGAGCGTTAAGAAGCGGGTTAAAGTTACCGCAAGTGGCAAACTCAAGCATGGCAAGGTCGGGCGGCGTCACTTGAACGCCCACATGACCGCCAAGCGAAAGCGTCAACTCCGCAACGCCGGTATTATCGGCGACCGACCTAAAGTGCAGAAGAAGTATCAGATTGCACTCGGCGTCCTGTGACAAACCCGACCACTTGCGTTCTCTTGTTCCACACAAACTTTTCAGCCATAAGGAATTACTCATATGGTTCGCGCACGCAGTAAGGCGACAACCGCCGCCCGTAAAAAACGCACCCGGAAGCTGACCAAAGGCTTCCGCCTGAGCCGTCACAATCTCTATCGCCAGTCGATCATCACTCTCATTCGGTCACGCGTTTTTGCCTTCCGCGACCGCAAAGCGAAGAAACGCCAGTATCGCCGCATTTGGATTGTCCGCATCAATGCGGCTTGCCGAATGCGCGACACCAAGTACAGCGACTTCATTCACGGGTTGCAATTGTGCATGATCGCACTGGATCGCAAGTCGCTCTCCGAACTTGCCATTCACGATCCGGCCGCATTCGATCTGCTCGTGGATATGGCCAAGAAGGCTGTTGCGAATGCAAAGGCATCGCACGCCACCGCTGCGAAGTGATCCCGATTTAGGCACAATGTGTTCGACCCCAGCAATTGTGAGGTCGAACACGCTGCTAACTCCAACTCGTCATTCCTTGCGAATCTTGACCGGCGTGGTGTTTTGTTGTGCCACACCGGGCGTACTGCGACCATTCGCCACCCAAGATTCCAACTGTTTCATTAGCCGGTTTACCACTTCCTTATTCTGCTCCTGCACGTTCGTCCGTTCGCCAATGTCCTTCGAGAGATCATAAAGTTGCACAGATGGTAAGGCTGTCTCGGCTTTGGCTCCGGGTTTCGGCTCACTCCACCCCCCAGAACCGGGGCACACGCAGAGCTTCCAGTTCCCTTCTCGCACGGCGAACGACCCATTGATCGATTGCACGATGAGTCCCGTGCGGGCGGGCTTATCCTTTGGTGCGGCCCATGCGTTTGCAAAACTGATGCTATCCTCGGCCGCATTCTCTGGGAGCTTTACTCCGATCACGTCAGCGCAGGTCGCGGAGATGTCTGTGAGGCACACGATGCGATCGGTCTTTGTTCCGGCGGGAATCTTCCCCGGCCAACGCACGATGAACGGCACACGGTGACCGCCCTCGTAGATATCAGCTTTATGCCCACGGAAGACGTAGCTCGGGTTGTGCCCCTTGGCGAGCAACGCCGGGAAATCGGCCTGGGGAGAACAACCATTGTCACTGGTGAGTATGACTATCGTATTCTCTTCGACACCGTTGGTTTTCAAGGCCGCGAGAACTTCGCCCACTGCGGCATCTGTGGCCATCACGAAATCGGCATAGTAGTTCAGCCCACTCTTCTTCAACCATTCTTTGGTCGGCAAAACGGGCGTGTGTGGCGAAGCAAGTGGCAAATACAGGAAGAATGGCGACTTCGCCTTGGCGCGTTCGCCAATGTACTCCACCGCCTTCTTGGTCAACTCGGGCAACACATCTTCCGCCTCGAATCCGGGAGCCGCCGGACCTTTGCGACAGCGCCCCTGTGCCCGTTCGAGGAAGAGCGGAAAGTCGCGGTCTTCCGTGGGGTTCACTTTCACATGGTCATTTTCGATGAAGGTATACGGCACCATATCCAGCGATGCGGAAATGCCGAAGTAGGTATCAAAGCCAACCGCGTTCGGCCCGTTCTTGATCGGCTTATCGTACTCAACATCGAAGACCTGCGCTCGCGGCTCGATTCCCAGTTCCGTGACTTTGCCGCCCGGTTTTAGCTGCCAGTCCATTCCCAGATGCCATTTGCCAATGCACGCCGTGTGATAGCCGTTGTCCTTGAGGAGTTGTGCCACGGTAAGCCGCCCCGGTTCGATTAACCGTGGGCTGAGGCCGCCGAGCACGCCATTTTTCAGCTTCGAACGCCAGGGATAACGACCGGTAATCAGCCCGTAGCGAGTCGGAGAGCAAACGCCGCTTGGTGTATTCGCATCGGTAAAAAGCATGCCATTCGCGGCCAGTCGGTCCATGTGAGGCGTAGGGATTTTGCCATCCGCATTGCAACATTGAATGTCGCCATAACCCAGATCGTCGGCCAGAATCACCACGATGTTTGGGCGCGATTTAAGTGGTTCATCGTTTGCCCGAGCATTAACCACGAACCCCAAAAGTGCAATAACACTAAACGTAACGGGAGAGAATCGAATCACGGCGAACCTCCATTAAGGTTTCGCCATTGTGAAGTCATCCATCCCGGAGTGCAACTGCCCAGATGGTTACAACACACGGGTGATTACTTGAAACTCTTCGCGAAATCCTGTTCATAATGCCGCATGCTTTCGACCGTGCCGCTAGAGTTAAGGCGGAACTGCACTTCAAAAGTAGATCGGTCCAACGTGAACGCTTCATCGACGGGTTCAACCGGCAACGCCGTGAAGGTATCGAAGTGATAGTGTTCAAGCTTGAACACATACTTCCCACACTTCACCATCAACTGATCATCCTCAAGGAAGACCTTTGCCTTCCCATATGCCGGCTCGCTGTATTCGCCGACATAATCCTTCAGCGGCAAACTGGGCTTCGTATCTTTTTTCTGTGCGGTCTTTCGTTTCTGCAACTGGATTGCAATGTTGAAATCGAACAGGGCGAGTTGGTTCTTGCTGAACTTCACCCAGTCCACTTCCGGCAAGCCGAGTAGTTGATCGAGCGCAGTCTTCGCGACCGCTTCCGGAAAGAGTGAAGGCCGCACATTGCACACCACGAACACACCGAGTCGCTTCTCCGGGATGAGCATGCACTGGGCACGAATTCCGGTGAGTGTTCCCCCATGAGACACACAATCCAGGCCACGGTAATCATGCACAAACCAGCCGAGTCCGTAGGAATGGAACCGACCAACTTTGTGTGGGAAGTAGAGGGCAAAAGATCCTTCCGGCTTGAAGAGCATCTGCGGTGAATGGGTCTCTTTGAGCCACTTCTCCGATAGCAATTGCTCTTTGTTGAACTTGCCGCCGGCCAATTGAAAGCGGAGCCAGTTGCCTAAATCGGTTGCGGTGCTGTTGATCGCCCCCGCACCGCCCGCATGATCGAGTCGATCCCATTTCACTGGTGTGATCGACTTGTTCATGGCGAAGTAATGCGGCGTGGTGTGATCTTCTGCCGCGACGCCTTCCTTCCAAGTGCCGCTCGACGCAGACATCTTGAGCGGCTCGAATAATCGCTTGCGAACCGCGCTGGCCCAGTCCAACTTTTCCTTCTGGCCGGCGATCACTCCAGCAGTAATGAACGGCACATTCGAGTATTCCCAACTACTGCGAAACGATGTTGAAGAGCGGCCTTTCCCCCATTGGCGAATCACCGATTCGCTACTCTGGTCCGATTCTCCGGACCATGTGAGATCGTGCCGCGGCATTCCTGTACGGTGGCTGAGCAAGTCGCGAATGGTGACCTCGCGATCTGCCAGTTCATCTGAAAGTCGGAAGAAGTCGAGGTGGTCGCGAACTTTGTCGTCCCATTTCAGCTTCCCTTCATCTCCAAGCATGGCAAGCAGTGTTGCCGTGAAGGCTTTGCTGCACGAAGCGATTGGAAACACGGTGTTTTCCGACACAGCCTCTGGCTTCCCTTTCTCGTGGACACCAAAGCCTTTCAAGAAGATAACTTGATCGTCTTTCACCACAACAACTGCAGCACCTGGAACGTTCAATTCCAAGAGTGCTTGAGCAACAAACTCCTCGAACGCCGCCGGATCGAAATCAGCAGCATGAATAGGCGATGCCCAGAATAGAACTGCGGCAGTCCAAAGGGCGGGCACCAAACGGGAAGCAAAAGCCATGTGGGGGTAACTCCAAGATGTGTACTCATCGACCCAAGCTGCGGTTAATCGGTAGAAGGTGTTTGGGTGGCGTTGTGGTAGCCGAATAATGCCAACCCGACAACGATGGCCATGATCATCAAACCGCTACCCGCATAGTTCAAGGATGAATCCAGTGTCATCGGAAACCACAACGTGTTCATCACAAATGCGGCGATAATAACGGTAAGCGCGCCAAAGCGGACGAGTAGCCCGAGCATGATCAAGCTCGATACAAACAAGAATGCCAGCCCAATGAATAGTCTCACACGACTAACGTCGTGAGAGGTGAACAATTCGGCATCTCTGGCTTTGATGAGGGTCCAGATTAAAACGTATGCCGCACCATAGAGCCACGGCTTGACCAGCACGTGTCGGAGTAGCAACAGAAACAGCAGGTTGTAGAGGAACGCCATTCGGAAGGAATACACTATGTTAATCAGGACGTTCCCGAGCCAATAGCCCGACACTTGCGTGTTAGGCACCCACCAATCCCACCAGGGTGTCGATGGTGGCTCCCCGATCCAGCCCGGCGCTTGGTTCCCAATCATCCCAACCACTGTCATTGCCACCCCACCGAAAACCCCGATAAGGATATCGCGGCCCACAAGCGGATCGCGCCATCGGCCACCGAGTAAGCGAGTCCAGGAGATCACCGCTTCGGGCCACCAGCGGCGAACAAGCGGTTCGAGTGCAAGATAGGCACCTGCGACCAAAGCGGCCCAATACAACGCAAACGCCAGCCCCAACACCAACGAACGCACTTCCAACAACAACGCGGCATAGCTGCCAAACTGGTGGCGCGTTTCACAAATCCACACAAATAACTGGATGATGAAGACCAACGCTCCGAGTCGGAACGCACCGGGGCCATCGGCGCGGCCGGTTCGCAGATGGATCGGCCCAAGGATGAAGATCGCCACCAGAATGGCAACAAACAACTCAAATTGCGATGTCGCAGATCCTTCGCCGGCGATCCCATGCACCGGGCTTCCCACATCTCGGCGACTCCACGGTGCGATTACATGGAACGACACAACACGACCATTGATCGTTGCGGCTTCCACTTGGATTGGGAAATCGTTGGGATTGGTCGTTGTGCCGACCCAAGCGTAGCGCGCATCGGCAAACACAGGTGGAATCCAGCTTGGTTTGGCCTCCGTAAATCGGTCGTAGTCGAGGTGAGCTTCTTCGAACCAGCGTCGCCAGATGTCATAACCGGGAGGGAGCAAGGGCGTATCGGGTTCAGGCTCGCGCTCTGGGGGAACTGTCATGAATTCAAGTAATCGACCTTGAACATCCAACCTGACCGACGACATCCCCGGAACGATTGGAGGCGGGTCGCTCCATGTCACGCGGCTCGGTTCGATCGACCCGGCATAAGGATAAAAGAGATCGGAAACGATGGGCGAAGGAGTATGGCGACACCAGAAATGGATGGGTGCGGCCGGTCGCCGTTGAACGCGGTATCTCCATGGCGTGATGTCGCCGGGTTCGAATTCGTGCGCCAGATAGTTTTGATCGTGATCGTACCCAACAGCATCAGCCCGTTCTGGCACACCAGCCAGATGAAACACGTCCCTGGCTCGTCGTGTCAGGGCATCGGTCGGTTCAGGCAAACCGACCATACCTACAAGCATTACCCGATCGTAGAGCGCCGCGAATACCACCAGCAGTGTGATAATGCCGAGGATCAGTGCGATACCACGCACCGGCGAGAGACTCAAAAACGTTCCTGCCGCTGCGACGACTTCTGGCGAGGGTGTCACACCGGCCGCAATCGCTGCTGCCAGTGGATCGCCACCCGGCAACGCCGCGAGTACCTCAGCGGCCGAGCGCGGCCGATCTTCTGGTTCCAGATGCAAACAGCGCAGAATCACCCGCTCGACGGTCGGGTTGAGCGATGAGATCAGTGAAGAAGGTTTGGAAAGCGGTGGAGAGCGATCGGGAGTTGTGTAGGCGCGCTTCCCGGTAAAGAGTTCGTAGAGCAATAAGCCTAGAGCAAAGATATCGCTGCGAACCGTTACTTCCTTGCCCGCCGCCTGCTCGGGTGCCATGTACAGTGGGGTGCCATATCGCACCTGCGTCGCACTTAAATCTTCTGCTGCCGCGGCCAAGCCAAAATCGCTGAGTCGAACACGCCCGCGACCATCGAGCATGACGTTCGCTGGCTTCAAATCTCGGTGAAGCAATCCCTGATCGTGTACCGCAACAAGTGCCGCACAGAGTTGCCGTGCGACCTCGATTCCCTTCTCCTCGGGGAGCCGACCAACCCGCTTGAGCAACGAAGATAAATCCTCGCCGTCCACAAACTCCATGGTAAGAAACGGTTGCCCGGCATGTTCGACAATGTCGTAGACGCGGCAAACATTCGGATGACTGACACACCTCGCGGCGGCCACTTCCTTGCGGAATCCTTCCAGTCGCGCAGGATCGAACGCGAAAGCGGGTGGAAGAAACTTGAGCGCAACCGGCTGGCCAAGGCTCAGATCATCGGCGCGATAAACCTCGCCCATTCCTCCCTTACCAAGAGCCGACACAATTCGGTAGCGATTGGCTAACAGTGTGCCGGGGGAGAAACGTTCGGCCTGAGCAATGAAGTCTGGTATGGGTGCCGAGAGCGTGCCCGTGGGTTCAGAATCGGGTTGCGACATCGAACAATCCAACCTTTACGATCGATCCCATAAAGTCGGTCCACAACCGTATCGAATACAAGAATAGTAGACACGCAGGTGGTTGTTACTTTGAAGTAACCCGCACGGCTTGTTCCTCTTTTAGAGCATTCTTGAGGTGCGCCGCACGCACCTCGGCAACGAACCGGGCATCGCCACTCTGAATCGCATCCAGCGTTACGTTATATGTGAGCGTCTCTCCGGGTCGCAGTTCATCAACAACAGGATACGTCACCTTTCCCGCAACTTCGATCCGGGCATCGTTTGGCCCGGTGCCCCGAACCGCTCGCAGTTCGTCCGGAGTCAGAGCGATGACTTCTACGCCTCGTGCCGAAACCGTACCTTGGTTCTTCACGCGTATCTGAAAGACAACTCGCTTTCCCACTTCGGTTACGCCCGGAGGCGTCGCAAGTTCGAGAACAAGGGCGGGTGTTCCAATAATCGCGACTGAGGACTCGGCTTTAGCATCGACGCCGCCGCCTGGTGTGCCGGCTCCTTCCGTCACTTCGGCAACGACATTCGTTGTCAGTTTGGCATTACTCGCCAGCTTCAAGGCTGTTGCCGATATGCGGAAGGTCTTTTCGTCACCAGGGCGCAATTCAGGGATCACCCACTCGATCGGCCCCGCCAATGAGGAAACGCCTTCAGCCGCATTCACGCGCACTTCCGATGGCACATTGGCCCGCACCACGACACTCTTCAGCGGCGTATCACCGTTATTGCGAGCTGTCACGGTCCAATCGAAATCTTGCCCCAGGTAGGCGATCTGCGGCCCTTTCGCCATTGCGGTAAGTTCCACGCGACGCACATCGATGGCAACCGGTTCTGCCTGAGCGGTGAGATTGCCATCGGCTGTAACCGAGGCACGCACGCCGAATCGACCAGACTTTGAAGCCTGGAGTGGCAGATCGAGCGTTTTCGTTTGGCCCGGTTCCAGGCTACCGGCTGCGAGTTCAACTGGGTTGTGCGGGGTCGCGTATTTCAGGCCATCGTCGTAGCGTGCCCAAACCGTGACATTATCTGCACGCACGGGGCCACCGTTTGTCACTGAGATTTTGAACGGAGCCTGACTACCGACAACTGTTGAACTTGGTCCTTCGGTAGCAAGTCGGAGCTTTCCTTGTTCCACACGTGTGGTTGCTCGGTTCTGAGCGGAAAGGCCATCTCCCGTTACAGCTTCCGCTGTTACTGTGATCGCACCGAGCTTGGTGGGAATCACATCCAGTTTGATATTCTGCTGGGCCTTGCCTGCCACGGGCGGAAGCTCGAAGGTCAGCGTACCGTTTGCATCCTGGGCAATAGGTGGTGGTTCGCTTCGTTCGAGTTTGGCACCATCCGATAACGTCACCTTCACTTTGGCGTTACGACTATCGACCGCCGCGGCGTTATCCAGAACGATACTCACCGGAAACGTGCTGGCGGCAGCGACGGCGGAGGGCGCTTCAATGGCCAGATGAATCTTTGGTTCGGTCCACTCCACGACTGTTTCTTTGCGACCAACGACCACACCTGGACCAATGCCACTTTCCGGCGGTTTAACGACCTCAACAACTACCCGAGTTTTGCCAGAAATGGGGCTTTGTTGCACGAGCCGAATCGCGGCTTCGCCGTTCGCATCGGTTGTGGTTTCCGCTTCCTTCGTACCGGCCCCCGACTGACTGACCGCAGTACCGTTCCCCAACTGCGAGACAAGCACCGCGGCCGGCCCATCGAGGATCTTGTAACGCACACGATACCCACCAGGCGGTGCTTCAGCGGCCGACGCACTGACATTCGTAATGAGCGTGTGCTCGCCTCCGTATCGCACTATAGCCGGCGGCGGATAGCTGAAGCGGCCATCGCCCCATGTGATCCGCACAACCGTTCGGCTGTTTTCCCAGTTAAAAACAGCTGGTGCATACGCGGTGACAACCGTTTCACCGGGCACGGACGAACTGACCACGCAGAATGTTTGACCGGGGGCAACGATCACATCATCGCCATCGTCGGCGTTTCCACGCGTAATGGTTTTCGTGAAGTAATTTGTGAAGGTGATGGCGTATTTGTTATCGACTTTATAACCACGCCCAGGAAACGCGCCGGACTCATCGACTTCCACAAGATTACCCGGGCCATCCAGAATCCACTCGATTCGCCGCGAACGCCGCGGTTGACCATCGGAATCGCGAACCGTGCCGGTTAACACCACCTGCGTTCCGAGTGGGGCCGTGATCTGTTGATCGGGAGTGACTTCGATCTTGCAAGCTTTGGGGTCGAAGTCGCGGAAGTAACCCGGCCCACGTGGCTTGGCGTGATTCTGAACAATCACACCGGGCGGAAGCATGTACGGGAAGTAGCCGGGGTTGTGCGAACACCCCGCAATGGCAAGAGAAATCGCGGTGATACTGAGTGCGGCGTGGCGTGCGGTCATACGGTGGCTCCCGGTCGGGAGGAATCCCGGACGCACGCACATAGAGCCAACAGGTAAAATGTGCAAGGTCGGAACGCAGCGCCTCGAATCATCGCGATAAGGCACATGCCGCATGCGGTGATTCGAGGCTTCCGCGCTTGCGTTAGCTGGTAACAGCACCCTCCGAGGCGGACTTCACCAGCTTCGCATACTTCGCAAGTACACCACGCTCCACCCGCAGTGCCGGGGCTTTCCATTTTCCTTTTCGCGCCTGCAGTTCCGCCTCCGGCACATTAAGCGCGAGCAGTTTCTTATCGCCATCGATGGTGATGGAGTCGCCATCATGAACCAGAGCAATTGGGCCGCCTGTCCATGCTTCAGGAGCCACGTGACCGACGACCAGACCGTGCGTTCCCCCACTAAAGCGGCCATCGGTAATGAGGCCCACGCTTTCGCCAAGCCCTTGGCCCATTAACGCGCCGGTAATGCTGAGCATTTCGCGCATTCCTGGCCCACCGACCGGACCTTCGCCGCGAATCACCACGACATCGCCCGCAACAATCTTCTGTGCCTGAATGGCCTGGA
Organism: Gemmata sp.; assembly: GCA_041740855.1. Lineage (GTDB taxonomy): Bacteria > Planctomycetota > Planctomycetia > Gemmatales > Gemmataceae > Gemmata. The sequence continues at coordinate 29,508 of JBGSLF010000138.1, read as the reverse complement.
AGCACGCTTCTTCGCCATCGAACACCTTCGCAGGGCCGGTGATCGTGCGTTGCTTCAGCCCGGCCACCTTGGCGACAGAACCTTCCGGTGCCAGATTCCCTTTCAACACCACATGAATGCCATGATCGAACATGGGCTTCTCGAACGGCAACACGACCGACTGCGGCTTGGCAAACACACTCGGAACTTCTGCGAGGTTCTCGGCGATTGTTTTGCCCGTTACCGTGGGGCAGTCTCCGTGGAGAAAGCCCTTTTCTAATAGCGCCTTCATGACCGCCGGAGTGCCGCCAACGCGGTAAAGATCGAACATCACATACTTGCCACCGGGCTTCAGATCCGCGAGGTGCGGCACTTTCGCCGCGAGTCGATCGAAGTCGTCGAGAGTCCATTCCACGCCTGCTTCGCGCGCAATCGCCATCAGATGCAGTACCGCGTTCGTGCTTCCGCCGAGTGCGAGTACGAAGGTGTAGGCGTTCTCCAGGCTCTTGCGGGTGATGAGATCGCGTGGGCGAAGGTTCTTTTCAATGCAGGCCATGACGGCGCGGCCCGCCTGCAAGGCTTCGCGCTCTTTGGCGGCAGTGACGGCGGGATTGCTCGCGCCATAAGGGAGGCACAAGCCCAGAGCTTCGATGGCGCTGGCCATGGTGTTCGCGGTATACATTCCGCCGCAGGAACCGTGGCCCGGACAACTTTCGCATTCCACCTTGTGCAAGGTTTTCTGGTCGATCTTGCCGGCCTGGAACTTCCCCACGGCTTCGAAGATGGAAACGATATCCACATCTTCGCCCGCTGGCCCAATGCCCGGCATGATGCTGCCGCCATACACAAAGACGCTGGGAATGTTCAACCGGGCCATTGCCATAATGCAACCGGGCATATTCTTGTCGCAGCCGCCGAAGGCAACGAGGCCATCGTGGTTCATCGCTCCAGCGACGGTTTCCAGGCAGTCGGCGATCACCTCGCGCGAGACGAGAGAATAGCGCATGCCCATGTGGCCCATGCTGATCCCATCGGAGACGGTGGGAGCACCAAAGGTTTGCGGAACGCCGCCCGCCGAACGCACACCTTCTCGCCCCTTCAGCACGAGCCGATCGAGATGCGCGTTACACGGCGTAATGTCCGAGAAGAGTGAAGCAATCCCAACGACTGGTTTCTGGAAATCGTCGTCCGTGAAACCAACACCGCGAAGCATGGCTCGGTTCGGAGCGCGGCTCGGGCCGCCGGTTGTGGTTAGACTTTTGCGTTGGAGAGGCTCGGCCATCTGATGTTATCCTCACGCCCGGCATGGCCCGGGTAGCCATTTCATTTCCGCTTCGTTTGTTATCCCGCCCAGAACACCTAGCGGCCACACGGTTCGGTACAAACATCGCGACCCCCGTGGTGTGCGGGGGTCGATTGGGTCAGACGTTCAACATCACTCGTCGTTACGAATCGCCAAGGTATTCGGGCACCTTGGTTCGCAAGTGTTCGATCTCCTGATGCGTTTCACCCAGGTATGCCAGCAAGCGAAGGTCGTCCTTGCTCACGGTGCCACCCGAGAAGAGCCACGCACGCACGCGGAAAAGTTTGTAGAGCTTCACCAGTTTGCGGTCGCTGATGAAGATCTTATCTTCACGAACCAGAGTTTTTACGAGTCGTTGAAATTCGCGGAACACCTCGGGCGGGAAGAACAATTGGCGATCGTTTTGCTCTTCTCCCCGACCGTCGCCGGTCTTGCGTGCAAACAGGTATGTCAGGTATCGATTGGCCTTAAGCATGTCTTCGAGCGAGGCATGCCCTTCGACCCAAGGCTTTTGGTTGAGGCCCTTGTAAGCCTCGCCTTGTAGTCCCGCGTCGATCAACTCGGTGAAATGGTCATCTTGCACGGATCGGCTGAGCACTTTCAGCACGAAGCGATCCTTCAGTGCGGCCAGTTCGCCTTGCTCAGGAATTTCGTTTGTCGCTGCGAACATTACGCGCAGCGGCACCGGCTCTGGCTTCCCTTCTTGATAGAACTTTTTCTCGTTAATAATCGTGAGAAGGATGTTCAAAATCGCTGAGTTCGATTTGAAAATCTCGTCCAGGAACACCAGTTTCGCGGTTGGGAGCTTTCCCTCTTTCTTGCGAATGTATTTCCCTTCCTTCAGTTCGCGAATGTCGATCGCGCCGATGATTTCGCTCGGCTCGGTGAACCGAGTCAGCATGTATTCGAAGTAGTCTTCCTCAGAAATACCCAGTGCGTCCTTGAACTTCAGCACCAGATCGGACTTGGCGGTGCCGGGCGGGCCGACAAGCAGCAGCGGTTCCTGGGCGATGGCCGCCACGCACATCAGATCGATGATTTCTTGCTTGTTTACAAAGAAACGGCCGAGCGATTCCCGGAAACGGTTGACCCGCTTCCGTATGGTGTCGGCCTCCGATTGAAGATCGGCGAGCGACAGCTCTTCCGGGTTTGCCTTGTTAGCAGGAGCCATGGATGATTCCGTAACTTTGGTGGTCCGTGTTGATGCCATAACGTGTCATTACCGCGAACAGGTTATCGTTCAGTTTCGAGTGATGATGAGATAGTAAAGGGTCGGGGCATTGGAAGGAATCTCGGGGGGCGACGCGACCCTGCCACAAGCCGCCCCTGAGACAGCTTCCTCTGTCATCATCATAACATTCCTGAGAAGTGGTTCGAAAAATCTCTGCACGTCCACAGGTTTGGTATCCTCTTGGGTATCCGTGCGAATTCTACGCCGGTGAGTTGAACTTTGGGTGCTTTATGGCGGTACTTTACCTGACGGAAGAGGATGTCGCCCGCGTTCTAACGATCGACCTGGCACTCGATGCTGTCTCGGCGGCGTTTCGAAAGCTCGCGATTGATGAAGCGGTCAACATCCCGCGACAACGGTGCCAGACCGATCTTGCGATGCTTCACATCTTGCCCGCAGCTGCGAAAACCCTCGGAGTGCTTGGCTTCAAGGCGTACACAACCACCAAAGCCAGTGCGAAGTTCCATGTCACTCTCTACGACGGCAAATCCGGTGAGATGATCGCCATTATGGAAGCTGACTTGCTTGGCCAGTTCCGGACCGGTGCGGCGAGTGGCATCGCCACCAAGAAGCTCGCCCGAACGGATGCGAAAACTGTTGGTTGCATCGGCACCGGGAAGCAAGCCCGCACGCAGGTGTTGGCCATGTGTAAAGTGCGGCCTATCCAGTCGGTCCATGTTTATGGTCGCGACACCACACGGTGCAAAAACTTCGCTGAACAACTTACAACGGAAACTGGTATCGAAGTGCGAGCGGTTGATCGCCCTGAAGCGGCCGTAGTGGGCCGAGATATCGTCATCACAGCCACCACATCACGAGAACCCGTTCTGCTCGGCGAGTGGGTTACGAAAGGTCAGCACCTGAACCTGATCGGTTCAAATCAACTGGCAAAGGCCGAGTCCGATATCGAGGTCTTTCGCAAGGCCACAGTGATTGCGGTTGATAGCAAAGAGCAGGCGAAAGTTGAGGCCGGCGATTTCGTCGCGGCACTCGCGGCGGGCGTAATCAACTGGTCGGATCTGTTCGACTTCGCCCCGCTCTTAATCGGTAAGTATCCTGGGCGAGAATCCGCAGACGATGTGACTATCTTCAAATCGCTCGGTCTTGGAATCGAAGATATTGCGTTGGCCGCTCGCGTGCTGGAACGGGCGAAGCAAGAAGGCATGGGGCGGGAACTCTTCTGATGACTCTTGCTGGCAAAATGCGACCGGTTCGTCACTGTGTGCGCAAGTCGCGGCTTATACGGCGTTTTGAGTATGAATTGCGGAATGGCCTGTTTGGGCTTCCGCCATCGCTTGCACCCTAACGCCAATGCTGGCAAGAGCTTTCAATGTTTCCCGCAACACGATCCCGCTTTGCAATCTGCTTGGCGGTTTGTGTGATCGCCCAACCGTTCGCCACTGCGGGTTCTGGTTACTGGATCTCCATCAAGAATGACTCCGGCATAACGATTGTGGTGCAGGAATGTCTGGTGGTGGAAGGCACGACGCGACACGGTAAACCCAAAAACTTATTACCCGGCGAAACCTTGCGCGAGTTCCTTCCGGGTCCTGCCGTGAAGCGTGTGGATCTGTTCGACTCTCGTTCCCCCAATCAGGTGTTGTGGTCGGGTAATCTCTCCTGTAATGAACCGAATCCGCACTTCACGATCAGCTCAAAAGCCGGGAAAGTGGTTGTGAACACCTCGACGAGTCAGACTCGTAAATAATCAGGCGTGGGCGATACGAAAGACAATCTCATCAAGTAACTTAGTTGGCCTCAACGCATCCGCCACAGGCAATTCTGGCAGCAAAGCCAATTCTCGGTAAAAGCCTTACCATTTCAGTGGCTTGCACATACGTTCGGGATATGGCATTCTCTGTCGAACGAGACTATCCCTCCCCCCATGCGGCTCGAACGAATGCATCCTCTTCTCATCTTGATCATTGGGATCACCTCAATCATCAGTCTGATTGTCGTATTTCGGCTTCACGCTTTCGTCGCGTTGATCATCTCAGCAATTGTGGTGAGTTGCCTTGCGCCGGGACCAATCGCGGAGAAAGTGAGCCGAGTGGCGGTGGCGTTCGGCACATCCACAGGTCAGATTGGGATTGTGATCGCGCTGGCGTCGATCATTGGCACCTGCATGATGGAGAGTGGGGCCGCGGATCGGATTGTCCGCGGTTTTCTCCACCTGCTTGGCGAAAAGCGTTCGCCCATCGCGCTGACAAGCAGTGGCTATGTTCTTGCGATGCCTGTCTTCTTCGATACGGTCTTTTACCTGCTCGTGCCGCTTGCCAGATCGCTGTACCGCAGAACGGGACAGAACTACTTGCTCTATCTGCTCGCCATTGTCGCAGGCGGAGCGATCACGCACACGCTGGTTCCGCCCACACCCGGTCCGCTGGTGATGGCGGCTCAACTTAACATCGATCTGGGTGTGATGATCCTGATGGGAATCGTCGTGGCGCTGCCATCTGCCGCCGTGGGGTTGATCTTCGCATCGTACTTGAATCGGCGAATGCCGATTCCCATGCGAGAATTGCCGGGCGTGCCGATTCAAGAACCGCTCGCCGATGAGAAGTTACCACCGCTGTGGCTTTCCGTGCTTCCGGTGGTGTTGCCGGTGTTGCTGATTACCACAAACACCGTTGTGGCCGCACTTGGGAAAAGCCAGCCGGATAAGGCCATTTACGCCGATCTGTTGCCCTATGCCAAGCTCATTGGCGATCCGAATCTCGCGCTGTTGCTCTCGGCTGCAGTTGCGGTCTATTTGTACATTCGCCAACTTCGCGCTTCACTCTCCCAAACCGGCGCGATGATGGAAACCTCGCTCATGAGCGGTGGGGTAATCATCCTGATCACTGCTGCGGGTGGAGCGTTCGGCGCGATGCTGAAGGCAGCAGAAATCGGACCCGCGATTGAGGCACTTTTCAAAGGAAGCAGTGGCACCGGGTTAACGTATCTGTTCTTGGGATTTGGCGTAGCCTCGATATTGAAGGTTGCTCAAGGCTCAAGCACGGTGGCGATGATAACCGCCTCATCCATGCTGGCTGCCATGATTGGTGCCGGCGAAACACTGGGGTATCATCCCGTTTATCTGGCTCTTGGGATCGGAGCCGGATCGCTGATTGGCTCGTGGATGAATGATTCCGGATTCTGGATCTTCGCCAAGATGGGTGGGCTAACGGAAGTGGAGGCCCTCAAGACATGGACACCCATGCTGTGTGTCCTGGGCCTTACCTCGATGACAGTGACGACGATTTTGGTGCTTCTCTTACCGCAGCCCTGGTGAGACGAAAGCATGCGGAGGCGTTTGCGTTCATTACGCCTATTTACGCCATTGAGGGAATGATTCGCGAATCGCTAACTTCGCTAATTTCACTGACATCCTGCTGCTCGAAGGGAATCAGTTCGGTGTAACTGGACATTTCAATCACGCCGTCGCGGATGGTGAGATAGTGGCAGGGCTTTTCCGTCCAGCACCCGCTATTGAAATAGTGGACCGGTCCGGTTGTATTGGCAACCGGATGATGGGTGTGCCCACAACAGACCGCATCGCAGCCTAACTTGCTGGCGTATCGCACCGCTCCCTTCTCGATCTTTTGCGTGCAGCGAAGGAAAATCTTGCTGTTTCGCTTGGCGAGTTTGGCGAAGTAGTGCGACTTATCGACCCGTTGCAACATGTGATAGAAGCGGTCTGCGACGAACGTGATCACCGGATAGCGTGAGATGAATTCATCGAAACGATGGCCATGCATCAACAGAATCTTCCGCCCACCACTTTCCACAACAATCTCATCGGCACACACCACACCGAGCAACTGCGACACAATCTCGGCGGGGCCATCGTGGTTGCCATTGAGCCAAACCACTTCCAGATCGTCCGATAACTTGCGTAACTCGGAGAGGATTCTCCAATGGTGCTTCTTCAATCGCCGGAAATCGATTGAATCGAACACATCTCCGTTCAGAATGAGCCGTTTGGTTGCCATGTGGCCACGACGAATCGATTCAAGGAAGTGTGTGAGATAACGTGCCTGACAGTTATCACTTCCCAGATGAATATCGGAGATGACGATGGTGTCGTACACGACTACTCCTGGTTAGGAGGTTTCGAATCACACACCATATGTCATAATGTGTATTATTTGAGGTTCTGCGAAGCTCTCATGAAGATCAGCAAATCTGGTCTTACCATTTCGCTCTAACCATCATAGCTATTGCAACAATTGCCAGACTCGCCGAATCTGGCAAGCCCAAACGGCTTGCAAGTTCATTGCCACAAGCTGAATCAAGCAAATGTAAATGCCGAACGCTGTGTCATCTCTTTCTTAAAAGAATCGCGTGTTCAGCGCGGGGTCGGGTTCGGAATGCCGTGGCCGTTGGCATGTGGAAATGGGGGCGTGATTGCGAGGCGCATGCAATCGGAACGAACCCGCATTCCCGTGCTACTAATGCAACGACTTCATCTGCACGCAACGCGACAGCTCCAACAGCGGAATCGGCCATCAACAGGGCGATAGGACCATCACGTGGTAAGATTCGGGCCAAGGCTAATAGAAAAGCCGTTAGTTCTTTGGACCACTCCGCCCGTGCCTGTGTCGCATTCAAACGCTGATACGCGGATCGTGAACCGAGTTCACCGCGGCGTAGTGATGTTTCGCTTAACCCAAGCCATCGCAACCGCAATTCGTGATGAGCAACATAGTCGTAGGTCGCGGCATATGGCGGTGATGTCACCACGGCATCCACACTGCCTGGCACAAGCCAGCGTAAATCCGTCGCATTTCCTTCCGTGATGGGCGTCGGTGTGGTAGTAGTGGGTAGTAATCGGTTGAAGTGTGCGAGTCGCTCGACCAATTCTTCCGTCTTACGAACAAATAGTTTGGCCGCCGAACCGGCAGCGGTGCGTCGAGGTGCCGCAGCAGTGGATGTGTCGCCACGGCGTTGCGAGAGTTTCACCAACAGCGATGAAAGCACAAGCCACAGGTCTTCGCGGGCCGAATCACTCTGGACCGCACGAATGGCCTCCCGCAGAGAATCGAGTTCCATCAGAACATGCGGCTCGAATGCGGCCACATCTTCCGGGGCGAGTCTTCGCGTCGCACCCGCCTTTGCCTTGCGGCGTGCATCGGCTTTGGCCGCACAATCGCGGGCACATTCGAGAAGCTGTTCGAGTTCAAGTGCTGGACGTGGTCGCGTTTTGCAGCGACTCAGTTTAACGGCGAGGGGATTGAGGTCCACTCCGCAAGCCGTGTAACCAGCAATCAGGGCTTCCACCAGAACCGTTCCGGAACCACAAAACGGATCGAGCACACGCCCGCCCTTGGGAGTAATGGCACGCACGAGTCTTGCAGCAGTTTGCGGATGCATTCGCGCGGGATAGCTGTGAAAGCCGTGGATGTGTTCGCGGGCCGGATCATCGTCGGCATCAGTAGCGGGGTCCACGGCGAGCGCACGGGCAAGCCAACCGGCTTCGACGCGATCGCCTGCGGTTTCCGTGGTTCCGCCAATGTGGGAAAGTGATCGGCGACGACGTGGGGTTTCAGCCATGGATGGAGTGCCAAAAGATCTTGTGTTCGATCAAGTTGCGATCTGATGCAGAGCGAGACGGAAGCTTGAATCCGTATTCGACTTCGGCAATTTAAAAGCGGACGGCCCGATAACTTGCACGGAATGACTTGGGGCTTCCGATTGCGTAATAGTTGTGTGCTCTCATAACTCTGAGATTCCGGTTCGGATGATTGACCCAGACCGTTCCCGCAAGGTACACTATTCCCAATACGATTTCACCCACCGCCCTACTCTCCTATTGCACCCGGTTTTCGGGGAGAAGCACACATGGATTTCTTCAGTCGTCGTGAATTCATCGAACGCTCCGCATTGCTTTCGGCCACCGCTGCTGCCCTTGGCACCGGTGCGGAAGCGCTCGGACAGACCAAGCCGGTAACCGCAGCTAACGCGCAGGCCGAAAAGCTGCGTGTTGCAGTGGTTGGTGTGCGTAGTCGCGGCATGAGCCACGTTAACGGCTTCCTTGGCAAGAACAATTGCGAGATCACCACGATCTGCGATTGCGACGAAGCCGTGATCGGCAACGCAATGAACTCCATCGAGAAAAAGCAGGGTAAAGCTCCGGCATACGAGAAGGACATTCGAAAGCTAGTTGAGAACAAAGACATCGACATTATCTCGATTGCGACGCCAAATCACTGGCATGCACTCATGGCCGTGTGGGCCATGCAGAACGGCAAGGATGTGTATGTGGAGAAGCCGGCTACGCATAACGTTCGCGAAGGTGCGATCATGACCGCGGCGGCTCGCAAGTATAAGCGCATCTGTCAGGTTGGCACACAAAGCCGCAGCAACCCCGGCATGCAACAAGCCATCGAGTTCGTTCGCAGCGGTAAGATTGGCAAGGCGGATCTGGCGATTGGTTTGTGCTACAAGCCGCGGCCAAGTATCGGCGATATTGGCCGAACGGAAGGCGACCAAAAGCCACCGGCCACGATGGACTACGATCTGTGGACCGGCCCGGCACCGCTCAAGATGCCACGGCGGAAAACCAAGAACGGCACCGTTCACTACGATTGGCACTGGATCTGGGCTTACGGTAACGGCGATCTTGGCAACCAGGGCGTGCATGAGATGGACAAAGCACGCTGGGGTCTTGGTAAGACCACCATGCCCAATAGCGTGTTTAGCCTGGGTGGTCGCTTGGGCTACGTTGACGATGGCGAGACAGCCAACACGCAGTTATCGATCTTCGATTACGGCCCCGAGAAAATGATCTTCGAGGTTCGCGGGTTGCCAACTAACGACTACAAGGGTGCCAAGGTTGGGAACATTTGGGTTGGCAGCGACGGCTATGTTGTTTGCCCGAATTACTCGGGCGGTGTTGCCTACGACAAAGCCGGTAAGGAAATCGCCAAGTTCAGCGGCGGTGGCGATCAATTCCACTTCGATAACTTCGTGAAAGCCGTTCGCAGCCGTCGGGTTGAAGATCTCAACTGCGATATCGCGGAAGGCCACCTGTCGGCTTCCTTGTGTCACCTATCCAATATCAGCTACTTGCTTGGCAAAGAAGCGCCGATTGCCAAGGCCGAAGCAGTTAGTGACAACAAGACGATGAACGAATTCGCAGCGCGAATGGTTTCGCACCTGAAGGACAACAAGGTTGATGTCGACAAGGCCATGGGCCGCTTCGGTGCGGTATTGGCGATGGATACGAAAACGGAACAGTTCAACGGGAACAAAGCCGCCGAGGCGAACCCGATGCTCTTCCGCGAATATCGCAAGGGTTTCGAACTGAAAGAAAGCGTCTAAATCTGATCTTTCCTCCTTCTCCAAAGCCCATGGCTAGACCCATGGGCTTTCTTTTCGTGAGGCTTGCCATGCGCCCGATACTCATGCTTCTGCTGTTCACTTCACCCGCGTTGGGAGCGGACTTTCCCAAACCTGCGCCTACCAAAGACGACGAACCAATCGCCCCCATGTTCTCGGCCGCAAAGGCAGCCGAATACCTCGACGCAGTTGGCGTTACCTGGACGCGCGACCGCAAATGCATCACCTGCCACACCAACATGCCGTATCTCACGGCTCGGCCCTTGCTTGCTGGCGATGAGGGTTGGAAGGAAGTGCGAGCGTTTCTGGATAAAGATGTTGAGTCGTGGTCCAACGGTGGCAAACCGCGTGGCGATACGTATGTCGTTGCCACTGCTTTCACTCTGGCGTTCAACGATGCTCAGCAAGGCTCCAAACTTCACGCCAACACGCGCGCGGCACTCGATCGAATGTGGGATGTGCAATTGCCAACTGGCGAGTGGAAGTGGCTCAAGTGCAACTGGCCGCCACTCGAACACGATGATTACTACGGTGCGACCATCGCCGCCCTCGCAGTCGGTTATGCTCCCGATGGCTACGCCAAAAGTGAGAAAGCCAAGGCAGGCATCGAGCGATTGAAGACTTACTTTCAGAAGAACGCCTCACCCGACTTACACCACACCGCGATGCTGTTGTGGGCCTCAATGCGTCTTGACGGTCTCATGACTGATCAAGAAAAGAAGAAAGCCGTCACAACCCTTCGAGCGAAACAACACAAGGACGGCGGTTGGGCACTCGCGGCTCTTGGGAAGTACATGCGGCACGATCAAACGCCCAATGACTCCGCGGCACCCGGAGACGGGTACGGCACCGGGTTTGTGTCGTTTGTGCTGATGGAAGCGGGAGTGCCCGTGAATGATCCTGCAATTGCAAAGGCGGTGAAGTGGATCAAAGGCAACCAACGCGAGAGCGGCCGCTGGTACACACGTTCCTTGAGCAACGACAAAGCACACTACATCACGAACGCCGGCAGTGCCTTCTGTGTGCTGGCGTTGAGCCAAGCGGGTGAAAAAGTGAGTCGGTGAGATTGAATACTGCAGCAATATTGAACTGACACGCACACCGCACGGGGAGCTTTGATTTCGACAAACATTCCGCACGGGATAACATGCTGTGCGATATTCATGGCCAAAAGGGCAACTTATTCCTTGGTTGCCCCGTGGCCGTTGGCCCCATTGGTCTGGTGAACCTGAGCCCATTTGGCCACCAGACCACCACCTCGATATGTCTCGGTCAAGAGTTTACGCGCGTTCGGATCGGCGATGCGTTCTTCCAAAGCGGCCACAGTTTCTTCGATCGGATATGCGATTCTCTGTAAATGAATTTCGCCATCATCGATCACCGCATATGCGGCACGTGGATCTCCATCCCGCGTTAAGCCCACGCTACCGGGGTTGATGATCGTGGTGCCATTGATCTGTAAGGAGTATTGCTGGTGCGTGTGCCCTGCGAGCACATAGTCCACACCCAAACCCGCAACTCTTGGCTTCCAGAATTCCGGCTCCGGCGGTGCGTATTCATCGATGGGGTCGCGCGGAGTTGCGTGAACCATCAGAAAACGCTTGCCACCCAAGGTAAACATTTGAGAAGTCGGTAAGTCTGCCAGAAAGCGGCGATGTTCAGTCGTTAAGTCGGTTACCGAAAGTGGACGCGTCACAGCCGTCAGAAACCGATATCCGCCAACGCCCTGCACTTCTACATCTTGCGCCACGCCATGATCGTGGTTTCCTCGCACGCAATACGCAGCATTCTTGCGTACCCAGTCGATACATGGCCCCGGTTCTGGGCCATAATCCACGAGGTCGCCCAAACAGAGGCAAACATCGAAGGGTTCGCGGATCGACTCAATCGCCGCCCGATTACCGTGAATGTCCGCAACAACAAGAATCCGCATGGCACAGATTTGATAAGTTGAGTAATATCTTGAACTTATACAATTGATGTTAACAGCACATTGAAGCAGAACAAGCAATAAAGTGCGTGTTAAAAAGTTTCCGTAAGTAGAACGATTCGCTGAAATGCATCATCAAAAAATGGGCGAGAACGTGATTGCGGTGCCATGCTTAAGATTGCGATCTTCATCCTCTGCGTTCCGGTTCTGAGATTAGCCGGCCGTAACGCGCCAAAAGCATCTGCACGGCTTGAATGGTTTGCCATTCGCCAAAACCAATTCGGACTTCCGTGCCGTCTTCGTTGGCATCGATGTTCTCAACCGCTGTCGTTAATCCGCGATGAAGGTAATCCATTATTTCCGCAAGTCGCGCGGCCTGTGATGGCGTGAGTTTCAAAGGAAGAGGGGGAATATCGTCGTCGAAGGGCCGCCAGGTTCCGTGGTCATTTTGGCCAATCGTGCGATCATCGGAATCGGATTCGATCGACCGACCTGCAGAAGCGATTTCTTCCGCCCGAATGGTTTTAGCTTGGCCGCCAATGTTACTTGGCACCATGGAACGGCGTTGCTCAATCTCCTCCATGGTGCCAAAGAGCAACATGGTTCGGCCAATTGATAGTTGATCCCCCGGTCGCAAACGACGAATTTGAATTGATGTGCCATTCACTCGGGTGCCGTTGGTACTGTCGAGATCTGTCAGAATTATGTCACTATCTTCAATTTGCACCTTGGCGTGAAAACGGCTCACACGTTCGTCATTTAAGCGCAAACCGTTTCCTTCTTCGCGCCCTATCGTGACGGGAATGGGCAAATCCTTATACACCCTTCCTTTATCCACGCCTTCCAGAACGAGGAATGTCACGGTCCGCATGAGCAAACCCAATGGCAGATGAGATACGAAACCAAAATAAACTACTAACTCAACTTCGCTACTTTGGATATAGCACAACCCATGTCAAGCTACGAGAGAAACCTTCATACGCTGAGTAATAATTCCAAACTCATCAGAATTCGGCCATCGCATCAGTTGTCAACTCGATGTATTTCAAACTGATGTTAGAACTCGCTTCACTCTCAAGTCATCCTTATTTTCCAATATTAACCAGAATCATTCGTTACTGACTGGAGATCCGAGACAAAAGCCTCCAGGATCCGTTCTAATGCGTCTTCGTTCAGTGCAGCAATTGGCACAAGTTGTGGAAAGTGCCGAAACCAGGTCAATTGTCGTTTAGCAAACTGTCGCGTGTGCGTGCGGATGAGTTCTTGCGTTTCTGCAAGGTTTGGTCCTTCGCCTGCCAGATGGTCAATCAACTCGCGATAACCAAGTGCTTGTTGAGCCTCCCGGCTAAGGGATTGAGGCAGTTCTCGTAAGCGTTGAACTTCTTCAATCCATCCCGCTGCAAACATGGCATCCACACGACTATTTATTCTGTCGTAATGTATTTCTCGCGGCAACACAAGAATAACTCCGGGAATTTTCGCCTGGGGTGCAGTGGCGATGGGATCGTTCGCGAATGAAGGCGAATCCCACGTTTGCTGCCATTCCGAAATCGGGCGACCCGTGAGTGTGTGCACTTCAAGCGCTCGCACGACCCGTCGTACATCGTTGGGATGTAGTCGTGCTGCGGATTTGGCGTCAACCAAAGCAAGCCGTGCATGGAGCACCATTGGGCCGTGACGTTCCGCCTCGGTTTCAAGACTGCGACGCAGCGATTCGTCGGCTGGCGGACCAGGGAACAAGCCGTGCAGCAACGCCTTCAAATAGAATGGCGTTCCCCCAACAAACAGCGGACGCTTTCCGCGTGCGGTAATATCGCGACACGCATCGGCTGCGCGATCGAGCCACCACGCAACCGTGAGCGATTCCCAGGGATCGAGCACATCAATTAAATGATGCGGAACTCGGGAACGGGCTGCGGTGGTTGGCTTTGCCGTGCCGATATCCATTCCGCGATAGACCGTCATGGAATCGAGCGCAATGATCTCCGCGTGAAGAGTCTCTGCCACTTGCAGCGCCAAAGCGGATTTGCCGCAGGCTGTTGGGCCAGTAAGGATCAGTGCATTCTTGAAGACTGACATTGCGATAGTTTATTCGCACGCGGCGAGCTTGGGTGGACGGGTTTGGTGATAGAGTTGTGAAACGCCACTCGAGCGATCAGCCATGAATCCGCATTTCGAAATACAGAATCCCGCCGTGCGTCGTGGTCCGTTCCGTGCGGTGCTGTTCGATTTCGATGGCACGCTTTCGCTCATTCGCGAAGGTTGGCCACGTGTGATGGTAAGCACTTTGCTGGAGCACCTTCACAAGGCCGCGGTGTTTCGTGAACCCGAATCCGACGAGTGGAAGACCATCGATCGCCTCGTGATGGCACAGAATGGAGCACCCACCATTCGGCAGATGGAAGTATTTGCCGAAGAAGTTCAACAGCGGGGCGGCACACCGGCCAACCCATGGGAATACCTCAACGACTACCTTACCCGCCTGATGCGTGACGTTGAGAATCGTTGGCGTGCGCTTGAAGATCGTACCGCTCGACAAGAAGACTGGGTTGTGCCTCACGCTCACGCCATCCTTGCCAATCTGAAAAAGCGGAACCTGCCGATCATCATGGCCAGCGGCACCGACCGAGACCATGTGATTTACGAGGCACAATTACTGGGTGTGGCAGATTACTTCCCTAATCGGATCAATGCGCCCCGCAACAATGATCCGGACTTCAGTAAAGCACAAGTTATTCGTGATCTTCTCGGAGAACTCGGAATAAGGGGCGAGGAATTGTTGGGCTTCGGCGATGGTATTGTGGAAACCACCGAGGTGAAACGTGTGGGAGGTGTCGCCGTTGGAGTGGCGAGTTCCGAACCTGGAAGTCCGCCGGGCACAGTTCATCCCGAGAAACGAATGCGATTATTGGCAGCAGGTGCCGACATCATGATTCCCGATTATGCCCACCAAGCGGAATTGATACGCTGGTTGTGGCATGAAAGCTAACGATCTGTTTTTCACCACTTCAAATGTGAGCAACAGCGGATGCGCCCTTCACGATCATTCCGCCGGACTGATCTCGCCCGTCTGAACAGTGAATGGACTCACTCATTGTGCGTAGCACTTGATCGCGGACACTCAAGAAAGCAGCAACACAACGCGGATCGAACTGGCTGCCGGCATTCTTTTCCACTTCTGCGAAAGCCCATTCTGGCGACTTGCCTTTCTGGTTTTCATGGTAAGGGCGTGAAGAAGTCATCGCGTCGAAGGCATCGGCTACAGCCACAATGCGAGCCAGAAACGGAATCGCTTCGCCCGCCAGGCGATCCGGGTAACCCTTTCCATCCCACCGCTCATGATGGTTTCGCACGATTGGGATAATCGGCTGCATCTCGGCGATTGTGCGCAGGATGTCCGCTCCTTTGGTCGTGTGGGTTTGCATCTCGGTGTATTCGTCGGCGGTTAGCTTCCCCGGCTTGCGAAGAATCGAATCGTTGATGCCAATCTTGCCAATATCGTGCAGCGGCCCGCCGAGTTTCAAGAGTTCGAGTTGATCCTCCGGAAGATCGAGTTGCTCTGCAATCATGAGCGCATAACGTGTCACGCGTTTTGTGTGACCACCGGTGTAATCGTCGCGGAGTTCCACTGCCTGAGCAAGCATGGTGATAGTTTTGAGAAAAAACTCGCGTTGCTGCCGCAGGAGTTGCGCGCTCTCGATCGCCGCAGAGACATAAGCCGCGAGCGCATCGGCCAGGTACAAGTCGTCTTCGCTGAACGGATCCTGGTTGTAGTTCCGATCGAGATGAAGCACCCCCAATCGCTTACGTGGAGTGCGGAGGAGCACGCACATCACACTGGCCATCGCCCCGTCGGTTATGCTCTGACTGAGCCGCGATTCACTATCGGTTGACGTTGTGCCATAGAGCAACGAAACGCCACCCGCGAAACAGCGCTGTGTCAAGTTCTTGGAATAATGGAACCGACCCGGAGGCTCGTCCGGACCATCAGCCCACTTACGCAGGCGAAGTTTCGGTTCGGGTTCATCGCTTTCGGCCAGCACGATGGCGCCCCGTTGAGCTGCCAATACCTTGATCGCATCGTCCAACACGGCTTTGAGAACGTCATCTTCTCTCTGGAGTTGGATAAAGTGCTGCCCAGCTCGAAGCAAGGCCACCAGTTGGTCGCCGGCTCGTAGCTTCTCATTGCGATTAAACGCAATGCCCCGGATTCCCTCGTCAAATGTCGAACGTGTTGTCGCGACGATTTGTTGCTCATTGGGAATGGGTTCGGGAGTAGCATCGGTGAATTCGACCCTGAAAGCGACTTTGCCAAATTGGATACTGTCCAAATGCCTGAGAGGTACTTCGCTGATATCCAACTGCAGCCCGTTGAGATAAGTCCCGTTGGTGCTTTCGAGATCGTGAACATACCAACCATCTGCGCCGTTACGCAATTCAGCGTGCCTTCGGCTCACGGAAGCATCGTCGAGCACAATTTCGAGAGATGCCAGGCGGCCTACTCGTAGAAGTTCGCCGGACTCCCAGGTTCGGCCTTTGACTTCAGGACTTGTGCCACGCAGGCGAATAGTGCGTTTCACACGCATCTCGTGTCGCATCCATTTCACGAATGGGCATTATTCGTGATACAGATAACTGATAGAGGGGATTAAATATTGACACTCTAACACGCAGTCTGCTTCCAGGCTGTCAATTCGCAATGAGAAATCGATTTAACTTCGCCATCATTCACTTTGAATAATAATGATCCATTTACCACTTCAACGTCAGCAGCATAGCACTACCAGCGGATGTGGCATGCTCACGGTCGGCGTCAGGGTGTGTCGCCCGGTCGGCCAAGAACCACATCGTCCGGCCCAATTCCGGCGGCCACTCGCTTCTGGGCGTTCAGGAAAATATCATCGTGATGGGCACCAATCAGGTGCGTGGAAGAATGATGAACACTCCCATCCGCGTTTAGAATGTTCATTCCTTTGGGGTGCCGCGTCAGCGGGCCATTCATGGGGGAAGCTGCTGCCGTGGGATAGTCCGCGCTAATCGGAATCAGATCGTGTTCCTTGTCACTCGACCGACACGTTCCTTGTAAAGCACCATCCGCATTGCGGTGCCCGAGCGTGTAGGTGTATCCCACTTGATGAGGATTGGATCGCCCAGGCGTAGGTAGCGTTGCCGGATTGGAAGGGCAAGCCGGTCGGAAATCTGCTGGCACCTGCCCCGCATCCGCGAGCAGGCTATAAAACGAGTCTGCGGTGGGGTTCTCGCTAGTTCCCACCATGGGGTACTTGCCGCCATGCGTATCCGCGTAGCCCTCCAACCCCGTGTAAAGCGTGTGCAAGTTCGACTGACACGCCACGATCTCGTTCTTCACTCGAATATTGTTCATCGCGGACAGAAGAAGCCCGCAAGCAAAGAACGATATGCCAAACGCGATGATCATATCCGGCCGCATGCGCCCACCCATGGAGCGGGCTTCAGGCTGATCGCGAGGGGCACGCGGCAAAGCGGGAACCGCCATCGGGCGAGTGGCCGCGGCAGGGTCGGTCGCGAGAACGTGTGCCAGAGTTCGTTCGACAAGCCCAGCGGGCGGCGCGGGTTGTTCGCGATCTGCTTCGAGCGGAACAAGTACTCGGCGGAGTTGCTCCATGTGAGAAACCATCGCCGGGCTAGTTCCCAGTAACTCTTCGATGCCCCGCCGCTCTTCGGGGTCAAGTGCATCGAGAATGTAACCGATGAGATTTGCTTCTGTGATCATAGTGACATACCGGTAATCATGTGCCGGGTTCTTCAGGTGGCATGCTATCGATAGTTAGGTCGGCTCATCGGCCGCTTCCGCCTCGTCCGTGGCTCCTTGCTTGCCGTTCCACTCCGCCGTCAACCTTGCGAGTGCGGCATGGAGCCGGGACTTGACTGTGCCAACGGGAATGCCAAGAATCTCTGCGGCATCCTGGTACTTAAGCCCTTGAAAATACACCAGCATGAGCGGTTGCCGCAGCAACTCCGGCAGCTTCGCCACCGAGGCACGCACCCGTTCGCCTTGTTCAGCGCGATCCACCGTTTCATGTGGTGCCTCTGCTGCCGATGGAAGCAATTCCAGCAGCGGTCGGGCTTCGCCGCCGTCGTCCGGTGTGGCGTAGTTCTCCGATGGTCGATCCGCCGTGCGTCGATTGCGTCGCCTGAGCGCATCAATCGCCTGGTTCGTGGCGATGGTGTATAGCCACGGGCGCGCCGGGCGGCCGGGCTGATACTGGCCAATCTTGACGAACACCTGCAAAAACGTGTTCTGAAACACATCTTCCGCAAGCTCCGGGTCACCAACATACCGTCGCAAATAGCCAAAGAGTTCGCGCTCGTATCGCTTGACGAGCGGTTCGAGAGCGTTACGATCCCCGTCCCGCAACTGCGCGAGCAGGTTTTCGTCCGAGTCCAACAGCGAGTGGGGGAGTTCCGGCACAGCGACCCCTGCAACTCATACGACTGCGACCTTGTGTTGGTTCAGAGTATCAGACCGATCGCAATGTGTCATACCAGCCACCCTTATCCGTGCCACAACAATGTTAATGCAAGGTCCGATTATGACGATCTGGTTTCAAAGAACACAGATTAACACGTGGCGTTATCTGGCGAAGTAACAACCGCAAATGCCCAATTGGTCGGTACTTGTTCATCATGGTGCCAACCGCAAGCGTTGTACCAGGAACTGTGTGTTCACACACGGTTCGCCAAGATGCCAAAATCGCACTCGCACCCCTCGCGCCCCCTCGTCTTCCGTCGCGGTCACGCATGGGCTATAACGCAATGCTGCCGAGGTTATCCGTTTGTCCACTGCTGAGTCGTCACGATGGCCAAGAGCTTCTGCCACCTTCATCTTCACACCCACTACAGCCTTCTGGACGGCTTCAACCGAATTCCGGCGCTCGTTGAGCAGACCAAGAAACTCGGTATGAACGCCTGTGCAGTTACGGATCACGGCAACTTGTATGGCGCGATTGAGTTTTACACCGAGTGCAAGAAGGGCGGCATCAATCCAATTATCGGTTACGAAGCCTATCTTGCACCTGGTCATCGCAGTGAGCGCAAAACAAGCAAAGAAGGTGGCGGCCCGTATACACACTTGACGTTGCTGGCTCAGAACACAACCGGCTTTAAGAACCTCGTCAAGCTCTCCAGCATCGCCTTTCTCGAAGGGTTCTACTACAACCCGCGCATCGATCGCGAAGTGCTCGAAGCCCACAAGGAAGGCTTGATCTGCCTGAGTGGTTGCCTCGCCGGCGAGTTTAATCAACTCATTCTTCGTGAACAATTACCCGAAGCGGAGCGGCTGGCGAAGTGGTTCCGGAAGCTCTTTGGCGAGAACTTCTTCATCGAGTTGCAGAACAATGGCATCGCGGCACAGGATCAGTGCACGCCCGTGGCCATCGATATCGCAAATAAGCTCGGCGTGCCGCTTGTTGCCACGGCGGACGCCCACTATCTCTGCGCATCGGATGCGGAAGCACACGATGTTCTCTTTTGCATCAACACGCAGCAAAAGCGCGATCCGCGTAAGAGGAAGTATCCCGAAGAGCGGATGCCAAACCCGTACTACGTTCGCAGCCCCGAAGACATGTATCGCCTGTTTCCGAGCATGGAAGCCGCCGTTGCCCGCACGCAGACAATTGCGGACACAGTGAATATCGAACTGGATTTCAAGAAGCGGCACTTCCCTGTCTTCCATCCGCCCGAAGGTAGGAAACCCGAAGAATTCCTTCGCGAACTGTGCGAAGCAGGGATCAAAGCGCGATACGGAGAAAGCCCAAGCGAAGCTGTGGGCAAACGCCTGGATCACGAACTCGCCATCATCAACAAGATGGGGTTCGCGAGCTACTTCTTGATCGTGTGGGATTTCGTGCGCTTCGCCCGCGAGAGCGGAATTCCGAGCACAGCGCGCGGTTCCGGCTGCGGTGCCATTGTAAGCTACGCGCTCTTCCTGAGCCACGTATGCCCGCTCGAATACGATCTGCTCTTCGAGCGATTCCTCGACCCGAACCGCACCGAACCGCCCGATATCGACATCGACTTCTGCCAGGAGCGGCGCGAGCTGGTGATTGATTACGTTAAGCGGAAGTATGGTGTTGAGTCGGTGGCGCAGATTGGCACCTTCGGCACGCTCGCCGCGAAGGCTGCGCTCAAGGATGTTGGCCGCGTGCTTGATGTGCCTCTGGAACGGGTGAACGCACTATGCAAATTGGTTCCGATGAAAGGAGCCATCTCCGCGGATCTTGATGAAGCGATGCAAAGCCCCGACTTCCGGCGGGAATACGACCAAGACCCGCAAATTCGACAGATGATTGATATCGCGCGCAAGCTGGAAGGCACCAACCGCAACGTGGGCACGCACGCGGCCGGTGTCGTTATCGCGAATGGGCCAATCACGGATTATGTGCCCGTGCAACGGGTCGTTCGCAGAGCCGATGGCGATGATGGAGCCAAGGGTTCCGTTGCGGTTACCACGCAATGGGAGATGGGCATCATCGAGAAAGTCGGGATGCTCAAGATGGACTTCTTGGGCCTGCGAAACCTCACAGTCCTCGATAACTGCGTCAAGCTCATCAAGAAAACTCGCGGGATCGACATCGACCCCATGACGTTCCCACTCGACGATCCCGAGACTTTCAAACTACTGCAGCGGGGCGATGCGAAAGGAGTGTTTCAGCTTGAAAGTGAAGGGATTCGCGAACTTCTGAAACGAATGAAGCCGGACAACATTCGCGACCTCATCGCCGTTCTTGCACTGTATCGACCGGGGCCGCTTGAAGGCGGTATGGTGGATGAATACGTGGAATGCAAGCATGGACGGCGACAGCCGGTGTACCCGCACGCGGTCATGGAAGATGTGCTCAACGAGACTTACGGGGTGATGGTGTATCAAGAGCAGATCATGCGGATCTTGAACAGGTTGGGCGGAATCGAGTTGGCCAAAGCGTATGCGTGCATCAAGGCGATCTCCAAGAAGAAGCAAGAGACGATCGACGAGCGCAAAGTGGACTTCATCAAGGGGTGCGAGTCGCAAGGGATGACGGCAGAGAAAGCTCTGGAGATCTTCGAGTTAATCGTGAAATTCGGCGGCTACGGTTTTAACAAGAGTCACACGGCCGCATATGCCCAGATCGGTTTCCAAACCGCGTATCTGAAAGCGCACTTCACTGCGGAATACATGGCGGCGTTGCTGTCGTCCGAAATTGACGACGGGAATAAGCGTGATGTGATGGTTGATCACATCGCCGATGCACGCCGGCTCGGAATCGAGGTGTTGCCGCCCGATGTGAATCGCGGATACGCCAACTTCGATGTGCATAACAATCGCATTGTTTTTGGCCTCACCGCGATCAAGGGGCTGGGCCGCGGGGCCGCCGAAGAGATCGTGAAAACACGCACGGAAGCGGGCGGAAAGTTCAAAGACTTCTTCGATTTCTGCGAGCGGATCGATCGCCGAATTGTCGCGAAATCGGCAGTTGAAAAAATGGTGATGGCCGGTGCATTCGATTGCTTTGGCAAACGTGCTCCTCATTTCGCAGCGGTCAGTAAGGCATACCAGGCGGCGGATGAAAAGGCTTCGGATCGCCGTCGCGGTCAAAAGAGCTTCCTCGACATGTTTGAAGAAGGCGACGCGGATTCGTCCGACACGGCCGACCTGCCGCAACATGGACTTCCAGACGTGCCGGAATGGCCCGAACGAGAGAAGCTGAAGTTCGAGAAAGAAGCGATCGACTTCTACATCTCCAGCCATCCGCTCGCACAGTACGACGAACAGCTTCGCCGATTCCGCACGCACTCATGCGGTGAACTGGGCAAAGTGAAGAACGGCACGGAAGCGCGTGTGGGCGGGATGATTGTCGAGTTGCAAGTCCGCACCGCGAACAAGGGGCGGAACATGGGTCGCAAGTATGCCACGCTAAGGATTGAGGATTTCAGCGGGACAGTCCGGTGCATCATGTGGTCGGACGAATTCGCCCGCTACAAGGATTTGGTTACACCCGACGCCGTGCATCTGTTCGAGGGTACTTTGAATTGGGCACCCGAACGAGCAGAGCCGGATTTTCAGATCAAGAAAGTAATCACGATCGATGAAGCCCGCAAAGAGTTCACCAAGAGCCTGGTGATTAAACTCCCTTATGGCGACGATGAGGGATGCCTGCGAAAGATCGATGCCGTGGTAGTCGCACTGAAACGATGCAAAGGGAGTTGCCCGGTCTATCTGAGCATTCGTGATGCGAATGGCAAACAGGTGCAACTGAAGTTGAACGAACAGTTCCGGGTAAGCCCTTCGGAGTTACATGTCGAGGAGTTGGAAATGGTACTAGGCCCAGGAGCGGTCCTATTTAGTCGATGATAGCAGTTGTTAATTGCTGAACCACGAAATTGAGGCGCTAGTTTAAATCATGATTGTTTCTTTACGCTAAGATTCATGCCTGACCAGAGATAATCGCCACAGGCGCGAAATTTTCGCCGAAACATGATGATTTCACTTCGGGATATTATTTCACGGAGGGGGGTCCGGGTCCTGAATGAATCAATCCGCAGCAGTCTTGGATCTCGTGGCGCGGGCATTTGGGGGAACGCTACTTCGATCAACCCAATCAGGTTCGTTCCAGACCAAGCAGATTGCGGGTTCCAAGATAGAGGATCATACTCATCGAGCGAATCGCTTCTTTCTTGTTAACTTTGCTCGCACCGGCCCGCCGATTCTCGAACACGATCGGGAATTCCCCAAGCCGACAGCCGGCCTTATAGCACCGAAACAGGATCTCTTGCTGGAAGGAGTATCCGCGTGATCGGATCTTATCGAACGGCACTTCGCGTAGTTTGCTAACACGATAACAGCGATACGCACCGCTCGCGTCTTTGACTGGCATCCGGAACAGGAAGCGGACAAGTGTGTTCACCGATTGCGAGATTACGCGGCGAGGCAGCGGCCAATTCTCGGTGCCACCACCGGCAACGTAGCGAGATCCAATCATCACATCGTGGTCGGCCATGCCAGCCTGAATCCCGGGCAAGAAGCGTGGCGGGTGGCTGAAATCCGCATCCATATTTTGCAGGTAATCGTAGTTGTGCTCGATGGCATAACGCATCGCAGCGAGGGTAGCGGTGCCAAGGCCGAGTTTGCCCGGCCGCTTCAGCAACTTCACACGCGGATCGGTTACGCCAAGTTGGTCAACGATCTGCCATGTCCCGTCGGGCGAGTTATCGTCGATAACAAGCACATCTGCCTGCGGAAGAAAGCTGTGGATCTCGGAGATTAGCGCCGCGACGTTGCCCGCTTCGTTATAAGTTGCGAGCGAGATCAATACACGGGGTTCGAGTACAGGCGGGAAAGAGACCACTGCCCTTGCCGCAGCAGTGCCGGACAGATCGGACATGAGGCAATACCTGGTTGTGTCCCGGTTAGGGTCTAAGCTATCTTTGTAGGGGATCATTCTCGTTACGTCCGGTTTCCGTTCCCGAGCCGTCCGGGTTAGCCCCGGTGAGGTTTCTACTTATGGCGTCCGTCGTAGATGTATCGTGCCCGAACTGTGGGAAGACCCTCAGGGTTCCGCCTGCTGTCTTCGGTAAGAAAGTCAAGTGTAAGCACTGCGAACATGCCTTCGTGGTTCGCGATCCCAGTGCGAAGGCGACCAAACCCGCGAAACCAGCAGGAAAGCCCGCTGCCGCGAGTTCACCACCGCCACCCCCGCCGCAAAAGAAATCGTATGACGACGAAGACGAAGGGCCGGATAAGATCGAGGTGATTCAAGAAGACGATACACCGCGTTGCCCGCACTGCGCCAACGAACTTGATCCGCCAGACGCCGTCGTCTGCATACACTGCGGTTTTAACAGCCGCACACGCGAGAAAGCGGAAACCAAGCGCCTCTGGGCTCCCACGCCACAAGACTGGATGATGCATCTTCTTCCTGGCATTGTGGCATTAGTTGTGGTCATCACCTTGATTGTCGTGAATGTGATGAGCTTCATGAACATGCGCGAATGGCTCACCGATTCGTTTCTCCAGAGTGATGAGAAAGACGCGGCCGATCGGAAGAAATTCTACATACACCCCGCGGCGTTCCAGTTCGGGATTCTGGGTATCTCACTTCCGATTTTGGTTCCAGCCACTCGGTTCGCGTATCGCAGACTGATCAAAGACTTCCGCCCTGCAGAGAAGGTGAAGAAATAAGGTCCGCGATTCTTGCGTTATTGAACGAGTTCAACGACACACCCAGATTCTTCAGGTTTGTAGCCCGTAATCCGAAGTGCCCTGAGGATGGTCATGCTCGCCCAACTTCGGACCTTTGCACTTCTGGGAATCGACGCGATTCCGGTTGAGGTTGAAGTTGACACAGCTCCCGCAAGTATGCCGAAGACGGTGTTGGTCGGGTTGCCTGAACTCGTGGTTCGGGAGAGCGTTCATCGCATTGAGCGGGCTCTGGTCAACCTTGGCTATCGCCTACCAACCGGCAGAACCATCGTTAACTTGGCCCCGGCGGATCTGCGAAAAGATGCCGGGGCTTTTGACTTACCCATTGCCGTTGGCATATTGGTCGCGACAGGCCAAATCACTGCGGACAAGCTGGACTCCTTCGCTTGCGTAGGGGAGTTAGCACTTGATGGTTCCGTGCGGCCGATCATTGGTGCCTTATCCATGTCGATGGAAGCCCGCACTCGCGGCATCACCAAGCTGATCGTTCCGGCGGCTAATGCGCGCGAAGCCGCAGTCGTTCGCGAAGTTGAGGTGTTTGGTGTTGCGTCGCTCGCCGAGGCGGTGGGAATCATTGTGGGGGCGACCGATATCGAACCGCTATCGCCTACCGTTGAAGAAGTTGAAGGTAAACTCAACCGCTACGAGATCGATTTCGCCGATGTAAAGGGGCAGGAGTTTGCCAAGCGGGCGTTAACCGTAGCCGCTGCAGGTGGTCACAATGTGCTGATGCTCGGTTCACCCGGTAGTGGGAAGACGATGCTGGCTCGCAGGCTGCCAACCATCCTGCCACCACTGACTCCAGAAGAGAGCCTCGAAACAACTCGCATTTACTCCGCTGTTGGCAAACTTCCGCCGGGTGAATCGCTGCTGAGCACCCGCCCGTTTCGGAGTCCTCACCACACCATTAGTGAAGCGGGGATGGTCGGAGGTGGCACGCTACCTCAGCCAGGCGAGATTTCGCTCGCACACCATGGCTGCCTCTTCCTTGATGAGCTTCCCGAGTTTAATCGTCGCAGTTTAGAGTCGCTGCGCCAGCCACTGGAAGAAGGTCGCGTGACCATCAGCCGGGCGGCGCACTCTTCAACCTTTCCCGCTAACTTCGTTCTGCTTGCAGCGATGAACCCCTGCCCCTGCGGCTATCTGGGCGATCCGAAACATGTTTGCAAGTGTGCTTCGATGGCGGTCGAGAAATATATGGGCCGGATCAGCGGTCCGCTACTGGATCGAATTGATCTGCATATCGAAGTGCCACCAGTGCCATTCGAAGACCTGACTAAAGTAAGCGACGGTACAAGCAGCGAGGTGATGAGAGAGGAAGTGTTTCGAGCGCGAGAGATTCAGGCTAAGAGATTCGGCAGCGGAGTGGCAAAACTGAATGGACGGATGACTTCACGTCAGATTCGCACGCATTGCATTCTGGATCTAGACGGACAGGTGACGTTGAGAGAAGCCATGGAGAGTTTGGGGCTTTCGGCTCGTGCTCACGACCGAATCTTGCGCGTGGCACGCACTATTGCTGATCTGGCAAATTGCACCGCGGTAACTCAGGACCACATTGCTGAGGCAATTGGTTACCGAGCGCTCGATCGCAAACTCTGGGCAGGATGAGTTCACGAGCCTCAACTTGCCGGATATCACGCAAAGATTTCATGGATCGGCTTTCCGCGAGCGATGGGTAACGGTCGATTCAGTTTGTCGCGGATTTCGGATTCAGGGTCTATTCCGAGAGCTGCAAACATGGTTGCAGCTAAATCCTCAGGGCGTGCCAATCCTACCGTGGGAAAGGCACCGAGTTTGTCGCTTGCACCGTGAATAAAGCCCTTCTTCGCTCCGCCGCCCGCGATCACGGCAGTGTAGCACTGTGGCCAGTGATCACGTCCGCCATTGGAGCTAATTCGCGGGGTACGGCCGAATTCCCCCACCCAAACCACCATTACATCGTCGCTCAGTCCTCTCTCCTGTAGGTCCGTCAGCAACGCGGGCAAGGTTTGGTCGGTAAGCGGTAGCAGTTCATCTAGTCGCCCCGGAACATTCTCACCGCGAAAGCCATGATAGTCCCATCCGCCGCCCTTCCCTCCAATTGAGCGAGAAAAGTAAACGTTCACAAACTTCGCGCCCGCTTCCACACAGCGGCGAGCGAGCAAACAACTCTGCCCATACGAAGTGTTGCCAAATTTCTCGCGCGTCTGTTTTGATTCCTGTGTTAAGTCAAAGGCTTGCTTGAATCGCGGACTTGTAAGCATCGCGACGGCTTTCTGATAGCTTTCGTCCAAGCCCTGAGCCACGAGCGAAGTTTCGAGTAATTCCGATTGCTCGTCGATGAGCCGCAGAATGTCCTTGCGGTTCTCTAGCCGACCTATCGGGAGATTCTCGGGAAGAGTGAGTTCCGGGAGCTTGAAGTCTGGTCGGCTGGGATCTTGATTCACGAACAGAGGATTATGTGCTTTGCCTAGGAAGCTTGCGTGCTGCCCAGGTGTGATCGAACCATCGGCGATGATGTGCGGAAAGGAAACAAATGTTGCAGTCCCTTTCACAGTTGGGGCCAGTTTATCCACAATGCTGCCATACGCGGGGAATAGCTCAATGGAATCCCGCAAGCGTTGATCGTCCGATGGTGGCGCGACACCGGTAAGGCTGTAGTAACCCGCGGAGTTGTGATTCTTCATGCTGTGCTGCATGCAGCGAATTACTGTGAACTGATCCGCCATCGCTGCCAGCTTGGGTATCCGCTCGCCAAAGATCACACCGGGTAGCTTTGTTTTGGTGGCCTTGTACCAACCACGCACATTATCGGGTGCATCCGGCTTCGGGTCGAAGGTCTCCTGTTGGCCGGGGCCACCCCATTGATGCAGGAAAATAATGCTCTTGGCGGTCGCTTTGAGTTTCGCGGTGTGGCTTTCTGATGCTGCGAGCATCTCCGGGAACGACCAGCCAAACAGGCTCGCACCACCCACGCGAAGTACGGAACGGCGGGAAAGGGATTGCGACCAAACCATGATTCAAGTCCTCGCCTGGCTTATTCGCTTGAGCCGAATGACACACCAGATCATGTATCAACCAATGCAATGCAACGTGCTTGTGTCATCACCATCGCAACAGGAATTCCTTGCTATTCACCACAGCCCATACCACATCTTCCCACGCATCACGTCGATCACTTGCGGAATCGACATAGGCCAAGATCTTTTTCGTCTCAACAGGATTCGGGCGACGACTCAACGCGGCAAGATAAATCTCTTCCAACATCACAGGATGGGATTTCCCGCTCGAGAGCAACTTCCCGATTCGATTGTCGCGAGCGCGAATCATTTCGTTCATCAACTCGCCTGTGATGAGTTGAAAAGCTTGCAACAGTCCAGGGTCGTCGCTGCGTTCGCACTCACAAGTGAGAAGACGATCCGGCTTGCCAAACACCTTTAAGAAGTGCTCGCCCATGCCATCGAGCGACCCACGACGACCATTCTGCGGCGGTGCTGGAACTTGATTCGCTCGCGTTCCGATCGGATAGCCCTTAAACCGGACAGGAACGCCCATTACTCGCGAGAGGGCATCGAGCAATTGTTCCGCCTTAAGTGGCGAAACCCTTGCATGCGAGTGATGAAGTTCGTCAGCCATTGTCGAGGTATTTTGGGCTGTTGCAGCAAGTTGGTAAACCGTGCTCATCATGATCCGTTTGACCATGGGCTTGAGGCGGAAGCCCCCTTCAGCAAAGTCCTTCGTCAGCAATTCCAGCAATTCAGGATTGCTAGGCGGGTTTGTGGCACGGAAGTCATCATTGGGATCGACGAGGCCCCGGCCCATTAAGTGAAGCCAAATACGATTCACCTGCGCTCGGGCGAAGAACGGGTTTTCTGGCGATGCCACCCAATCCGCCAGGGCTTGGAGTCGATCGGAATCTGAGTTGAAGTTCGGTGCAATAGCACCCAGGAACACTGGCTTGGCAGACAGTTTGGTTCGTGGGCTGATCACCTCTCCCGTTCGGTTTTGCCAAACGATTTGCTCACCGACAAACTCATGCTTATCTAACATGTCACGCTTGTCGTTTGCGAGCACACGGTAATCGATTCGCGCGAACAGGGCTGCGAATCCGTAGTACTCGTCGATCGTCCAACGGTCAAAGGGATGGTTATGGCACCGCGCGCAGCCGATGCGAATTCCCAGGAAAACCTGAGCAACTGCTTCAGAGCGAAGCGTGGGTTCGCGAACTGCTCGCCAGAAATTCGCGGGTGGATTCTGGTAGGTGCTACCGCTGGCAGCGAGAATCTCGCGTGCGAATTCGTTGAGTGGCCGGTCAGTGGCAAGTTGTCCCGCGATCCAACGGAAGAACACGGTCACGCCTTTGCGATCGAGTGCTTTCTCTTCGTTGCGAAGCAAGTCGGACCACTTCTGTGCCCAATATTCAGCGAACTCCGGGCGAGCGAGTAGCGTGTCGATCAACTTTTCGCGTTTGTTCGGATTGGTATCAGTAAGGAATGCACGTGCTTCATCGATCGTGGGAAGCGTGCCGCACGTGTCCAGGAATGCTCGCCGCAAGAAGATATAATCCGGCGCAAGTTCGGCAGGCTGCAAACGGAGCTTCTGCAGCTGAGCAAAAACAAGCCGATCGATCTCGTTGTTGACCGGGACTTTCTCGAAGTGCGGCTTGGGCCGATCGGGCAAGAATACGATTCGGACCGGTTCGACATATGATTGATAGCGAACCAATAAAACAGTTTCGCCGGCGTTCTCGCGAATCACTTCCGCTTTGGGGGTGATCCGTGCCACTCCAAGCGTGGTGAATTCCAGCGCCACAAGTTTAGTTACATCGCGTTTGGATCCATCGGAATAGTGCGCAACGGCCGTGACTGTGAAGCGATCTTCTGGCTCGATCAGAATGATGTTTGTGGGTGTGACAGCAAGCCGAATCAGTTTCGGCTTGCCCGGCGGTTCCGGAAGGCAACCGCTAGCAATCCACGACTTAAGCACGGCATACTCGTGGCTATTGCTGGTGAATCGCACGCCGCCCTCATGCGGAACACCACCCACAGCTTTGCGAAGGATAAGGCTTTGATCCGGTTGGTACAGTGTGGTGCGCCGTGCCAGCATATCACGAGTTAGTGCCATGCGATCCGCAGTGGCATCTTCACCCTTTAGCGAGAGTTTGAACCCACCCTTTCCGTTCAGATTTCCATGGCATGCCCCGGAGTTACATCCCGCGCGAGTGAGCACGGGTTGAACGTCCGCTTCAAAAGTCACGTCGCCGGCGGCAACCGGTGGAGTGGCTTGGAAGAGGAAAGCAAAAATACCAAAGAACCGAAGGCACTTCATCGGCGGACTCCAGTCGTTGTACTGTTATGAGTCTAACACGCCGACGATGCTCTGTGTAGAGTTCGAATGCAGTAAGGAGGTTCTTGCGCGTTTCGCCCTTGGCGGGAATCGTAGGTGCTGCTGCCAGTCGCAAAATCGCGTTACCCCAGCCTTCTCGCAATTCAAGCCGTTTATTTCGTTGTGCCGATCACTTTTTAGGATTTCTACCCCAGCAA
>JBGSLF010000137.1:0-26612 GCA_041740855.1 Gemmata sp. | reverse complement strand
CAAAGCACAGCGTTATGAAGGCTCCTTCGGAACAATGAAACTCTCACCCATCGCGAAAAAATTACACGAACTCAGCGGCGAGGGTGGTTCCGAATCGGCCAAAGTCGGATGAGCGGCCGCCCCACAGCGCAACCGCCTCCTGCGGGGTGTGTTGCAGCGCGATTTGCGCTATCCGCCGATGGCGTGCATCGTGCGATCGGGCTTCACAAACTTCGCGGTGTTGATCTCGTGCCCTTCCCACTTCTCCCACACCGTGCGCTGGATCACGCTCGCCAGATCGGTTTCAGAGGGGGAAGCGGAACGAAGCAGAGGTTTCACGTCTGTCTCGTCGAGTGCGAAGAGGCAATTGCGGAGCTTGCCATCGGCTGTTAAACGCAGGCGATTGCAGTTCTGACAAAATGGCCGCGACACCGATGCGATAATGCCAACCGTGCCGGAACCATCCGCGTACACATAATCGGTTGCCGGGGCGTTCGGGTCCGAGTTGGCGGGCCGCAGTTCGCCCAGGGCACTGTTGATTAACTGCAGGATTTCATGAGCGAAGTAGCACTTCTCGCGTTCCCACGCTTCCGCCCCGATCGGCATATACTCGATGAAGCGAAGCTCGAAACCGTGGTCGCGGCAGTATCGCGCCAGCGGCACCACATCGTGTTCGGCAAACCCGCGAATCGCCACCGCGTTCACCTTGATCGGTGCAAAGCCTGCTCGCTTGGCCGCCACCAAACCGGCAAGCACTTTGTCGAGTCCATCGCGGCGTGTCAGTTCGCGAAAGCGTGCGGGATCGAGTGTGTCGAGTGACACGTTCAATCGGCGAAGCCCGGCATCGAAGAGTTCCGCGGCTTGATCCGCCAAAAGCAGCCCGTTGGTGGTTAACCCCACGTCCTTGATGCCCGGCACCGCAACGAGCATGCGAACCAGCGTGGCAAGGCCCTTGCGCATCAGCGGTTCGCCACCCGTCAGGCGAATCTTGTCGATGCCCAGCCGCGCCGCGACGCGAACGAAGTCCGTGATCTCTTCGAATGTCAGCAGTTCGGAACGATCGAGAAACGTCACTTCCTCGGGCATGCAATAGGTGCATCGCAGATTGCAACGATCTGTTACCGACACACGCAGGTTGTTGTGCCGCCGGCCGAATGAATCCATGAGTGTCGCGCCCACTTGCGAAGGGGCCACGGAGAACGGCTTCCGCTCTGGCTCGCCTTTCAGTTGTAACGGGTAACGCGTGCTCACGTTTTGCATCTCAACTATTGATCGTCGCTTGCCGACACTTCGCAAGGGCGGGTTAACTATTCCATGTGCGGATGGCAGGCTCGTTCAACTTCCCGTGGTTGAAACTCAGAATGCTCACCGTGCCAGTGCCCAACAGCAAATACGTGGCGAAGGTAACCGGTTGCTGCGCCCAGCGAGCGGTGAGAACCCGCAGCATGTGACCATGCGCGAAGCAAAGCACATTCCCCGCAGATGCTTGGAGCCGGGCGACCACGCGATCGGCCCGAGCGGCGATGTCGGCAGGTTGTTCGCCATTGGGGCAGCCATCGCGAAACAGCAGCCAGTCCGATCGCCGATCGCGAATCTCGGCCGAGGTCAGCCCTTCGTATTCGCCGTAATCCCATTCCATCAGGTCGGGTTCCATCTCGGGCGTGAAGCCGGCGAGTTCGGCGGTGTGTCGTGCGCGAAGCAGCGGACTGGAGAATATGTGTGCGAAGTTGATGCCCGAGAGCCGCGGGCCGAGTCGGCGGCCGTCTGCTTCGCCTATCGGAGTCAGTGGCAGGTCGGTGCGACCGGTATGGCGACCGTCGCGCGACCACTCGGTTTCGCCATGCCGCACAAGATAGATGGTCGGAAGGTTCATCCTGTGCTCTCTGGTGGTGAAGACTGCCGACCCGCAGGCGTTGATTGGTGCACCCACTCGCCGGTGCCATCCGGAGCGTTTTCCTTCTTCCAGATCGGCACCAATTCCTTGAGTGTATTCACTGCGAACTGGCACGCCTCGAACGCCGCCGCCCGGTGCGGGGAACTCACTGCCACCGCCACACTCACTTCGCCCACGGCAAGCCGGCCCAAGCGATGCACCATCGCCACATTACCGACCGGCCATCGCCTTCGCACTTCGGTTTCGATCTCTTGCAGCTTCTTTTCCGCCATCGGGCCGTACGCATCGTAGTCCAGGAACACCGTAACATGCTCATCGGTGAGATCACGCACCGTACCGAGGAACACCGCAACGGCTCCGCAATGCGGATCACGCACCGATTCGGCGATGGTGTGGTAATCGATCGTGTCGTGCGTGAGACGAACCATGCCGCTATTATATGTTCCGGCCGGCTCTGCGCGATGCGATTCAACTGAGCAAGAGGGAAGATTGTCTCGAACAGTAAAAGCCATCCGCAACCGTGCAGTTTGGGTTGCGGATGGCTTTTGTGATGGCGTGACGCAAAGGATGCCAGTTGCGTCACTGCTTCGCGCTGATCGCCTTGGCGAGCGGATCGATGACGTTGGGGACAACGTAACTTGTGACCAGTTCGTCCAGCACTCGCCGTTGATTATGGTACGAGTCCGCGAAGGTCTTGAACGGCTGTTTGCCCCAGAATTGCCGCACGGTGAAGTACACCGAAATGGGCGCTTCGGGGAAGTTGCCGGTGCGCACCTGATAGGCGTTGGTTCGCGTTTCAATGCTGAGGCGGCATTGCAACTGGCAGCCTTCGTCCAGGGCCATCATCAGTGTGGGTTGGTAGTGGAGCACGCGCGCCGCAGGCATGTGCGAAAGCCCTTCGAACGGAGTGCCCGTGGCCAACGCCTCGGCCACGACTTCATCATGGTTCCCCTGATACGCAAAATCGAAGTAATACAGCACGTCCATCGATTCAGTCTGCATTCCAGAGAGATCGAGGTGGAACGGTGCGAGTTCCAGAATCCGCTCGTTGTGCGCATCGGCGTCTTCCAGCGAAGGCGGATTTACGAAACCAGCGCAAACGCGGCGTTTGTCGAGCGAAGCCCAGCGATAACTGCCCGCATCTCGTTCCTCTTCTAGCACATATTCATCGTCCGTTCGCTTCTCGAAGTCCGTCATCTTCGGAAACGCTTTTTGGATCGCCTCGAAGAAATGGAGTACGGTCTCCCTGCTGCTTGGCATCTCAATCTTGCCATGCAGATAGGTCGATACGCCAAAATCATCGCAGAGTGATGCATAGGAGTTCATCGTAGAGTCCCTCGTGATCGTAGTCGCGCAGGCCAATGCAGTGCCGGGAAGCCGGACAGCTTGGGGAGAGGGAGGCGCGTTAACGAATCACTATTGTTCGGGCGCAAGCGTCAGGATGCAAGCCCGGCAGGGAACGGGAAGTGGTGAAGAAGAAAGGAACCCGTGCCATGACAGGCAAGGCTCGCCCAGAAAAAGCGAGCCGCGGTCGGTCACGACGCGGGTGTATTTGTATTTTGCCGCGTCAAGTAAGTGACGCGGGTTCTGTTCTTCAAAGCGTGAATCAAGCCGCCAGACGCAACTTGATAGGTGCGGGCACTTTAAGTGTGTTCTTCAGTACCCAGCGGCCAGCGTCCGGTGCGCCGCTCCACTGTTGCAGTTGAATTGTGGAAACGTGTTCGCGTTCTTCGTCGTCCAGGAGTTCCATGAATGCATCGACATATTCTTGGCGAACTTGTGTGGATGAGCGACCGACGAAAATGAGTGCGTCTGGGCGGTCGTCGAACACGGCCACCGCACGCCAACCTTGGGCCTTGGATTCAGTTTGAATAAGCATGGTTGCGACCCTCCTTGGTCATGCAAGATTTGTGAATCACTCATCCCGAGTGACAAGGTATAGATTGACGGGCAGGAGGGTTTTCGTCAAGAAAAATCCGAGGATTCCTCGGATTTTGACTCAAGTTCGGCCGCGATAAATGATTCGGCCGCGTGTGAGGTCGTAAGGGGAGATCTCAACTTTTACCCGATCGCCCGGAATGATTCGGATGAAATTCTTCCGCATCTTTCCCGCAACGTGCGCAATCACCTCGCCGCCAATATCGAGTTCCACTCGGAACTGAGTGTTCGCAAGTGCTTCCTTGACGCGGCCTTCAACCTCAATCGCCTCTTCCTTCGCCATGGTCTGGGATGACCTCCGTAATTGAGTCAGAAAAAATGGAAGCGCCCGGCGAGGTCGGCAGACCCCAAGAGCCGGGCGCAGTGCGTGTTCACCGGACATTCAAGAGACGTTCAACAGGCACTCGGCGTTGCAGTTGGCAGAGCCTTCGTGGCATGCGCGAAAAGCGATCACCACGCTATCTGTTGTTCAGATTGTACTTAGTAGCGGTCGCCACCGCCACCACCGCCGTAACCCCCACCATATCCGCCGCCGTAACCGCCTCCGCCTCCACCGTAGCCTCCGCCGCCGCCACGGGGACCGCGGGGCGGACCACCTCGACCGCCGCCGCCTCCGCCGTAGCCTCCACCGCCTCCGCCACCACCTTCTTCGCGTGGCTTGGCGATATTCACCGTAAGCGGGCGGCCGTTCATCTGTTGATTGTTGAGCGCTTCGATGGCCGCATTGGCCTCTGGCTCGTTCGGCATCTCGACGAATCCGAACCCGCGCGACCGACCGGTTTCCCGATCCGTCACCACCTGGGCTCTTGTCACTGCCCCGTACTGCTGAAACATCGCGTACAGGTCATCCGTTGTGGTGGACCAGGGCAAATTGCCAACATAGATGTTCGTAGCCATTGGCGAGAACCGAACTTATCGTGCCGTGTGCCGGCAGCTTCCCAGGCCCGTTCGACCACTCGAACTGGTACTTACCGCAGGATTAACCAGGCACTCAACGTTCCGCGTCTTCCGACCCAGGAACAAGTGCTTTTACTATATAAGCGGTACAATCGGTCTCGCAAGACTTTTCCGCAGGAACGGTACGAAATCCGTACGGGAACACCTTATGGTGTTCGTCTGATGAGCATTAGTTTGACAGTAGCAATCGCCTGAGTGTGGGACCAGGCGCTTCGCGTTATCGGAGCGGGGGGTCGAGATGGATGCTCGTTCCGTCTCGTTTGGCTCCACGCAATTCGAGGGCAAATCCGATAACAACCATGCTCACATGCTTAGCTGGTGTGGGTGGCGACGAATCTGGGAAAGCCTAGGTGCCTGCCGGGGATGGCGAACCACCAGTCCTCCCGGCGGGAATCGAACCCGCGACCACCGGCTTATAAGGCCGACGCTCTGCCGCTGAGCTACGGGAGGGATGAAAGCTAACGGACGTATACCATCGCGTATCATCGCAACCTCCCTTCTGCGGCTCGAAGCCGCAATCACAGCCCACGGAACGCGGACTCGCCACACTCACATCGAACCGCCCAAGCCCTTGGCAACTCTGCGCCTTCGGGCAGTCCCACGGCGATGAGCGGTTGGCCGCAGTCAGGACACACCTGATCGACCGACAAACCGGATTGGAATTCACCCAGAGCGATCATAACCGCCGTGTGACGTGCTGGAAGCCGCATGGCCGTCACGTCGGCAACGATGTCGGCCCGTGTCAGCATCCGGTGTCTTCTCCACTCGCCGAACCACGGTTAGTATAGGAACTTGCACCCGAGTGGTGACCAACGCGGTTTGCCAGACGCAACTCGGCCGCGAGTTTTCAGGCTCGTTTGCGACGTTTCGCTCTCGAAACGTCGAGCTAAGGAACCGCCCGCGACCGAATCATGTTTCCGCTGGTTGCCTTAATCCACGACGGCGAGGATATCGTCCTCGGTCATGATCAAGTATTCCTTCCCTTCGTGGTTGATCTCGTTCCCGGCGTACGAGCTGAACAGCACGCGGTCGCCGATTTTCACCTGGAAGATGGCGCGTTTGCCATCGTCGAGCGGCTTGCCTTCGCCCACGGCGAGGATCTTCCCTTGCTTGGGCTTTTCCTTGGCGGTGTCGGGCAGAATGATGCCGCCGGCGGTCTTATCGTCGGCTTCCAGACGTTCTACCAAGATCTTGTCGTTGAGTGGGACGATCTTCATGGTTCGTTACTCCTGTGTGTGCTCGTGGGGTTCACGATTTACGTCGGCTTACTGGGATCGGTGGGCGTTCCGGTGGTATCGGGGGCTTCGTGAGGTTGGGTTGGTGAGGCACCGTACACCTTCTCCAGAGCACGCGACAACGTGTTAAGCACGATGTTCTTGTTCACCGGTTTGGGGATCACGCTGAACACCTGAGCCTGGAACGCCCGCCGAATCAGATCGTTATCCGCGTCGGCCGTCATGAGAACGGCCGGGAGAATCCGGTCGAGTGTTTGACGGATCACGGTGAACGCTTCCAAACCGGTGAGGCGAGGCATGTGCATATCGAACAGGACAAGGTGAACCAAATCCACCTGCACAAGTTCAACAGCGTGCCCGCCATCCTCGGCGAGGACTGTTCGGAATCCCTGGTTTTCGAGGATCTCGCCGAGTGCTTCGCGGTTGCCGCGGTCATCGTCCGCAATCAGGATCGAGAACCGGTAGCGACCTGTGGCATCGTCGGGATTGATCCGTGGTGTTTCGGTAACCATGCCGCCCCTCCCGCGCCAAGGTAATGGTTGGCCTTGCCCACCATCTAATCCACGCGGAAGCTGTGAAGTTGGGGGAATAGCAAAGCGAATGCCGGACCCGGCAGGAGAGTGGGTGTCGCGGCAGTAACATAAGCAGGATACGCTGGATGCGGAGCGGGAATCAAGACGATGTGGCCAGAGATTTCGCCGATCGGCCTGACGCAAGCTGTCAGCCGGTCACGGTGGCCTGTCAGGCTGACAGCCAAAGAAAGCCCGCGCCGGCGAACCGGGCGGGCTTTTGAGTGTGGCACAAGTGTGCGTTCCGCCGTTATCCCTTCTTGTCGAGCCGTTCGGGTGAGAAGTCCGAATCCTTGAACGGCACGCCGAATTTGAGCTTCTCGAACAGATAGTATTCCACTTCCTTGCCGTCCGGTTCGGTGGCAATGATCAGCACGGGAAAGCCATAGGCGGGCGATTCCGGGTTGATGTCGTAAAACCACTGCCGCGTACCGCCTTTAGGAAGCAACACATCATCGCCGGGGCGCAGGATGAGTTTCACGCCGGCGACCGATTGCTTGAACTCGGGGAGGGTAACCGGGCCGAGATACGTGAGCGCATCCGCCGGAATTTTCCCCGACTCTACCTTTCCGACCCACATTGCCACGCGGGCAATCGGTGTACCATAGCCCGCTTCGCGAATGCTGTACCGCGTTTTATCTTTCACCAGCGGCATATCCGGGGAAACGACCGGCGCTTTGGCACCGGCTTTGAACAGCAAGTTCGCATCGCCCTTGCCAATAATGGCATACACTTTGTCGCCGTGCTGCGATGGGTTGTAAATGATCTGGCGGCCGGCGTTGGCTTCGTCGATGTTGCGAAGGTAAACCGCCATCGGTTCCTTGCGGTAGTGATACACCACCACATCGTTGTTCATGATCTTCTTGGGCGATAGCTCCTTGCGGCTCACAAGTGCCTCGTAGGTATCCACTTTCGCCCAGCGTTCGGCCGCAGTGGCGACGAGTTTCTTCACTTCCGCAAGGTTCTGCCCGGCGGCATTGGGCGGACTTATTCCAGCGGGTGCCGGCGTTGGCGTTGGTGTGATGGCCGGTGTTCGTGTGGGTATGGGTGCCTTCGCGATCGGATCGTTCCGTGGGAATTCTGGCGTTGCCGGAAGCGGTGGTGTCGCTTGTGGCGCTTCTTTCGGCGCGAATGGCGACGGCAATTGCTCGGGTGTGGGCGAAGTCCGCCGACGCGGTGGGAACGACGAATCGACCGGCGACGGGAAACCGCCTGCGGGATCGATGCCCGCACCGCGGCCGAAGCCTTCCGGGAGCGGTTCTTGCTGGCGTGGCGGAATCAGATCTCCGCTGTAAGGCTGTGCCTGCGGTCGCGTGTCGGATGCTAACGCAAGCGGCGAGATGTTGGCGGCGGGGCCAGGCGGAATCGCGGTGCTTCCGTTGGGTTCAGCGCGATTGTGGCGTGCGAATGGGCCGTTTGCACGCGTGCCGTAGCGGGTGCAGCCAACGAGCAAGGTTAACAGGGCGAGGAGAGCGAAGGTGCGTGTCATGGCTTATCTCCGTGCCGTAGGTGCCGGATATCCATCGTGCCGGGACCATATCGCCACCCGTCGTTGCTCACAAGCTGAGAACTTGGGGAAGCGGGACCGATCGCTGATGGACGGGAAACGTGCAAACCATTTCCCTGGCGCTCAAGTACAAGTATACGCCGATTTGCGGGGTTACAGAGCGAGTGCTCGCCGGGTTTTCCGCATCCGTTGGCGATGAGTCCCGCGACTTGCAAGAAGTCAGAGCATTGCGGGCGGTTGGCACGATCCGAGATTCCCGATCGACCCGCGTGACCGCGCCGCCCGTGGCGTTAGAATCGGCATAACTCGTCGTTTGGCACTTCGTTCGCCTTCAAGAATTCCGTGAGTTGGAACACCGCCTCGGCATCGTGGTACAGCAGCACAGTGTAAAAAGACCGCTGAGTTCGCAGCCGCACCACGCGATCGGGCCGTGAGACGAACCACACTTCGGCCAGTTCTGCCGGTGTCATTCGCGGGGGAAGGAACACAACCGCCGGACGCGCATCGCCTCGCAGAGACTTCAACTCATCGAGTGTGAAAAGTTGTTCCGCTTGGGATAGCCGCGGACGATAGAAACGATCGACCGAACCGAACCCGCGATTCGCGTTGGTCTCTTCGCGTTTGTGCGGGTAATCGCCGAACAGCACGAAACGCGCACTGCCGTTGGCCAGGTGCGATTCCGCCGCGCGATACACCATCAGTGGCGGGTATTCCCATGCGGGAGCGTGCAACTTCTGATAGTTCCTGCGAAGATCTGTGCGAACGAATAGCATCGCAGAAACCAGCCCTACCACGGCCACCACACGCCACACCGCCACACCGAATCGCCCGTTGCCCAGCACTTGCGGACGCGGCAACCAACCGATAAGCAACGCCGCTGCTGATAGCACACACAGGAACGGCACAGCGCAGTAGACATAGTGCGGGTTCTTCACGGTTGCGAGTGAGATTGCCGCAACGTATGCGCCGGCTAGCAGTGTCGGAAGCGACCATGCGAAGCGGAGCCAACCCACCACAACGCAGCACGCGCCAAATGCGAGCGATGGCCAAAACAGCAACCCCGATCGCGCCGAACCCCACAGGAAATCCAGGTACAACCAGTATGGCGGCGGTTGATAATGTCGGCCTGTGCCATGCGTCACGCGGCGAATGGAGTTGTCGTAAAAGAGGATCTTCAATCCCGGAAAGCCCAGGCGTTGGTAGATGAGCGCATACCACGGCAGCGCGATCAACGTGGCCACCGCCAACGCCAGCAGCGGCCGCGTGAAGTGTTCACGCCATGCGAGATCGCGGCGAGCGAACAAGTGGTGCAGGCCGATCAACCCGAAGAAGAACCCGCCCATTGCCGGCGGCTTCATCATGATCGCACCGCCAAGCGTTGCACCCGTTAACATCCACCACGTAATCGGATTCGCACCCGGGCGGAAGGTACGCAGATAGCAGTATGGCATGAGCGTCAGGAAGAGCATTAAGCCCGGTTCCATCACTCCGCAACGCGCGCCGTGTTCGTACAGGAAGTGATGATTCGTGAGCAGCAACACACCCGCCAGAAAGCCGACTTCCGGGCGGAACAACTCAGCACCCAACAACAGCACCGCCAGCGCACACAGCACCGCGAACACCGCCGACCAGACGCGATACTTCAGGGACGAATCTGCGAAGCAGTCATCTGTGAGGCAGCCAAGCCAGTTGAAAAGCGGAGTGGCGTTGAGATGCGGTTGGGCGGTCCCCAGGCTGGGCACAACCCAGTCGCCGGTTTCCAGCATAATGTCGGTGGTGATGCCGAAAGCGGATTCATCATCGATTAGCATGCCGCGATCGAGGTGCGGAAAGCATACGCCAATCCCGAGCGAGACAAGAAGAACCGCGTACACGGCCATCCGCGTTCGCACGCAACATGGCCCCGAATTGGGTAATGTCATGACGCGCTCTCCCCATGCAACTGCAGTGCGGATGCCCGCAACGATGCAGGGCGAATACCGCGACAGCAAGGGGAACGCAAGATCAAACGGGAGGTGGAACTTCGCGCAATACCGAGATGCTATCGCGGAACTTGGTATCGCCGATCAGGCACGGGTGCTTGTACTGTTCCGGTGAGCCGCCGGTCGTGGCGAGGCGGTTGCGGTCCCAGGTGGCCCATGTTCCGGCCGGGATCAGCTCCGCACGCACTGGCCCAAGGCGGCCGCTGGCCCGCTTCGCCTCGTACTCCATATTCTCCACGCCGAGTTGTTGATCGAATTCGGCCAAGAAGCGTTGCAGTAGTGCTTCATCACCCGCGTCCGGTGCTTCAAGAAATAGCCCGTAATATGGCTGCTTCTCGTCCCACACCGGCGCGACGCTATACGCCGATACTGGCTGCGGCACACGCTTCACCACCGCGTCCATCGCCTTGGTCACGTGGTACTCGCTGAGCTTCTCGCCCGTCATATTCGAGAACCGGTGCCCCTTGCCGAGGAACTCCACGATGGGCGTTTTGCCATAGAAGCCGGTGACGCGAACAAGATCCGAGATGTGATAGCGATACAGGCCATACGTGGTGGTGGGGAGAATGAAGTAGCTTTGCCCTTCCACGATTTCATGCGCGCCAAGCACAGTGGGTTGAGGTGAATCGATCTCGTTTTCGGGGATGAATTCGAAGTAATGCGACCAGATGTCGAGCACACCGCCCGGCGTGTTCCCTTCGAGGGGAATCGTCATGCGGCCTTCGCTGGCGAGCAAGCCGAGATCGCGGATCGGCGG
Source organism: Gemmata sp. (assembly GCA_041740855.1). GTDB lineage: Bacteria > Planctomycetota > Planctomycetia > Gemmatales > Gemmataceae > Gemmata. The sequence goes on along the minus strand of JBGSLF010000137.1, from coordinate 15,794 downwards.
GTTGCCGTAATATTGCGGGAGCTGCCGCAGATATGGCCCCATGCTTCCGCCCGTCCAGGTGTTGATGACCGTGCCTTCCTCGGGCCACACATCCGTGGGGAGCAGTTTGCCGGTCTTCTGGGCGATGGTGGAAAGCTCGGCGGCACGCTGAGGATCGCGCGAAAGGCGGGCGGTGAGCCACGCACGCACATCGGCGGGGATGTCCAGATCCGTGCGGAGCGTGCCTTCGCTTAGATCGCGGAGGAGGTGTTCTTTCTCGGCGTCAAGCGTGCGGGCGAACTGCACCAGCGTGCTGGGGTTCGCTGCCATGAACTGCGACACATTGCGACCAATCGAGAATCGCAAGGCCACATAGTATCGCGCCTTCGCGTCCTTGATCTTCCCGGTAATGTATGGCACCGCATACATCCGCTGGATGATCCACTTCTGCACCATCGCGGTGTAGCCGGAAAGGTTGCCGCACGGGATGCCCGCCTCGGTGCGGAACTCTTCCGGATCGCCCACCATTTGCACAATGGGCCGCATGGCGACTTTTCGCCCGCGATTATCGCGATACATCTTCAGCCCCCACATGTTCCACCCGCGGCGGTAAGCGTGGAGGTAATCGTCGGTCACGGGGATGAGTTTGCGGCTGGCCGTGGTGCCGCTGGTGAGCGCGAACAGCCGCACGCGCTTCGCACTGAGTAGCGCGTTGGTTTCGCCCTTGGCAACACGATCGATGTAGGGCGCGACATACTCGTATGGCGCGACCGGCACGTTCTTGCGGTAATCCGCCACGGCACGCACCGTCGCGAACTGATGATCGCGGCCGAACGCGGTGTTGGCCTGGTTGCGCAGCGTGCGCAGCAGCAATTCGGTTTGCACCGCTTCGGGCTGATCGGCCGCGGACCCGAACTGCCGCAACTGTCGCAGCGTGGGGTACGAAACGAGCCGCCCAACCCGGACCAGAAAGAAGCGTTTGAGAGACATGACGTGAAGATACACCTTCGCCGTTATGCGTGACAACTCAAGTGGGCGACGTGTCTGCGATCAATCGTTTGCGGCACATGCGCAAACCATACCGGCGTCAGGATGAGAGAAGAGGATCGGTGTGAACGCAAAGCTCAGATGCCTTCGCAAACAATCCGTTCCGTCTCGCGGATTTGCTGCTTGTCAATCCGGTGGTCGCTGTTGATCCACCAACGGTGGTGATCGATGGCAGCCGGAAACGAGCGCACCGAACAACCACATGAGCAATTGGGTGATCGGAACGAACAGAAACGCAATGACCATGAACGCTCCACCTTCACGGTCTTGCATGACATAGATCCACCCACACAATCCCGTCATCCCAACGAAACATGCGACGATAGCCGAGACACGAGATGCTCGAGCATCCCGACGTACCAACCACGATGTCCCTCCCACAAAAGCAAAGGGCGAGGCAATAATCGCTCCGATCATGGTCAGACGGGGTATATCCGTCCAGGATGGATCTTCAATAGATGACCCGATCCACAGCAGTGGGAGGGTTGCTCCGATGGCACAAACGCTCAACGAGAGAAACGTTTCACCGCGCATCAGGTTCGTCTCTGCCAATAATCAGGTTCGCGGCTGGTGTGAGCTACGGCCATGATCAACACATCACCAGATGGTTCGATCCTATACACCACGCTATACGGATATCGTCGTAATCCTGCTTCACGATATGGCACTTGATACCACCCGTAAAGTTCTGGCTGGGTGGCGATTGCCATCACAACTCGTTCCACTTCCAAAACGAATTGTTGAGCTGCTTGAGGGTTCCGCTGCATGTACCAATCAATGGCTTGTTGGTATTCGTGTAGAGCCTGCGGATGGAAAGTGACGCTAACCATTCTGTGGGTCGCTGGCAGCGAGTTGGGCTTGCGCCTGTCGCCGAACTTCGTCCCATGCAATGGGCATTACCTTGCCATTATCGATCTCGGCAGCGCGACGGTGAAGCTCGGCGGGCCAATCGGGATGTAGCGCCGCTGGCGTCGATTTGAGTGTGGCGGCGAGCAAATCCGTTAGTTCCGCTCGCTCGGTTTCGGGCAGTGCAAGAGCTGCCTCAAAAAGAGCAGCAATAGATTGCGTCATATCGCCATCTCGAATGGGGGGAATCACCACCTGAATGATATCAGATGCCGTGATTCGTTCCAATCAGCTCAGTGGCGTGTGGGTGCCGGTGCCAGTGGAAGGCGGCCCAGCGTTGGTGAGGTTTGCTTCGAAGAAGGCGACGAGCTTGGCGTGGTAATCGTCGGCCGCGATTGCGAGCGCGCCGTTGTGTTTGGCCTTCGGCACAATCCACAGATCCTTTGGCCCACGTACACGCTCGAAGAGTGCTTTCGCCATTTCCGGGCGGATGTAGTTGTCGCCACCGCCATGAATCATCAGCACGGGGCGATTGAGGCGACCGGCAGCCTTTTCCACGCTCGGGTAGTTTACCCCTCGATTGCGTGCGACCTTCTTCGCGCCAATCACGCCGATGATGCCGTAAAACCACGTCGGAAGCACGCGCTGAAGGATCTTGCGATCGCTGTAGATTTGAATCCACCGCTTCAGGTACGGAACCATGGTGGTGTGCGTGCCATACGCGCCGTCGGTTACAACGCAGCGCACGCCTTTCTCGCTAGCGGCTGCGATCAAGCCGGTTCCGCCGCCTTTGCTGATGCCGAAGTAGCCGATGCCGCGTGGGTCGGCGTCGGGGCGAGCGACCAGATAGCGAATGGCCACGCGGGTGTCGGCCACGTCGCGGTCGGTTACCCATTGAAGCGGTTCGTAGTTCGGGTCGCGATCGCTTTCGCCCTGATTGCGAAGTTCCACTGCGAACACATCATAGCCCGCTTCGATGAGCTTGTCGCAATACTGCAGGCAAGCCCAGCGGTTCGAGCCGAATTCCAGGCCAAAGAGAATCACGCCTTTACGTTGGGCAACGGGAGTCTTGAGGTAGCAACCGGTAAGGGTGAGACCATCGACGGTGCGTAGTTTCACATCTTCGGCGGCGGCGGGCTTTTCTCCGCGTGGCACCACGAAGAGCGGCTTTTCCTGGAAGATGCGCGTGAGGTATCCCATGTACTTCCAGCGGACGTACAAGAACAACGCGGCCATCCCTAGCCCGTATGCAACGGGTGGAATCACCAACACGGTGATCAGTACCCAAAACCAGAAGACCACTCTCAACCTCCGGTCAAACGAGAACTCGGGTTGTAAGGGAACGGATGAAAGGCGGAACTTCCGCTTCGTTTCACCCACATTCCCCTCTTCACTCATCCTTCCAAATAGCGGGACGCTACTAAAGCGATATTCTGCCCACCAAAGCCAAAACTATTGCTAAGCACATGGTGGAATCGGACCTCTCGTGCCGTGTTGGGCACATAATCGAGATCGCACACCGGATCGGGCGTTTCGTAATTGATGGTTGGCGGGATGATACCTTTGCGGAGGGCCGTGATGCTAATGACTAACTCGACTACGCCGGCTGCGGCGATCAAATGCCCTAGCATGCTTTTGCTGCTTGAGATAGGCACTTTGTATGCATAATCTTTGAAAACGCCCTTGATGGCGGCCGTCTCGGTGGAGTCGTTCGCCTGGGTGCTAGTGCCGTGCGCGTTGATGTAGCCGATGTCGGTGGGTTTCAGGCCCGCGTCGCGCAGTGCGTCGGCCATCGCGCGAATCGCGCCGCGACCTTCGGGGTGCGGGTCGGTCATGCGATACGCATCGGCGGTGGTGCCGTAGCCCGTCACTTCGGCGTAAATCGTCGCCTTGCGAGCGCGGGCATGTTCCAGTTCTTCCAGCACCACAAGCCCCGCGCCTTCGCCGATCACGAAGCCATCGCGGTTTAAGTCGAACGGGCGGCTGGCAGTGCGTGGGCTTTCGTTGCGTTGCGATAACGCGGTGAGGCGGTTGAACCCACTCACGCCTAGCGGGTGAATCATGCTGTGTGAACCGCCCGCAACCATGACATCGGCTTCGCCCCAGCGGATCATTTCCGTCGCTTCGCCAATGGCTTGCGAACTGGCGGCACACGCGGTCTGGCACGCCTGATTGGGGCCATCGAGCGCGAACGTGGTCGCCAGGTGGCCCGCGGGCGTGTACATCTCTTGCTCGCCTTCACGCGGGCCGTCCATCCATTTCAACATCACGCGTGTGAACTCGCCGGTGTCGCACGGGCCGTGGCCCTCTTTTGGGGCGGAATGCGCCAGACCGCGAACCAACGCGGGGAATTCGTCGCTCCCTTCGCCCGAACCGAGATACACGCCCATGCGCGAGCGATCGCCTACGTTCGCATCGAGCAAGCCCGCGTCTTCAATCGCTTGCCGACCCGCAGCGAGCGCGAACTGCGTGTTCAGACCGCAGTTCTTGTAGCGGGTCGCATCGCGCACGTATTTCCCCAGATCAAACCCTTTCACCTCCGAGGCGAAATTGGTGGGAAAGGTGTGGGCATCGAAGCGAGTGATTGGCCCAACCGCCGAACGCCCTTCGATTTGACTGGTGAATAGATCGGTTACTGACGCCCCCAACGGGGTCAGCACGCCCATTCCGGTAATGACGACACGTTTACGCATCTCTCGTTCACTCGCGTGTGGCTGAACGATTACAGAGGAACGAGAAAGGATGAAGTGAAAACAGGGGGCGACAGTCTTCGGTTCATCATTCGTCGATCATCGATCATCGTTCCACTTGCGGATCACGACCGCGGTGCACTGCCCAAGGTCGGTGTAAGACAACTTCACGGCGTAAGGCTGGGTAATCGGCTTGGCAGGCCCGGTGTGAACATAGACCGGGCAGGCGGGATCGGGATTCGCGTGGTTGAGCGTGCCAGGAAGCATACCGTGCTGCAATGCCAACACGCTACATCCAAGTTCCATGAGTGCCGAACCCGCACCGAGATTGCCAAAGCGCGAGAGCGGAGCGAACACGGGCACATGCGTGCCGAAGACTTCCGCAATGCCGCGCGCTTCGAACGCATCGCCACGTGTGGTTCCGGTACCGTGGGCGTTCACATGATCGATGTCACTGGGCGTTAACCCGGCCATGTCCAGCGCGTTACGAATCACACGTGCTAGCCCTGGCCCCGTTAGACCGCGATCGACACCGGAAGCAACCGCGACCACTTCGCCGTAAATCTTCGCGTTTCGCGCCCGGGCGGATTCGAGCGTTTCCAGAATGAACGTGGCCGTGCCTTCACCGGGTGCGGTGCCATCGCGATCGCGGTCGAAGGGGCGAATCGCGCCTTCTGGGTCGTCGTTGTGTTTGGAGAACTGCGCGAACAGGTTGAACCGGCTGAGGCTAAGTGGGTGAACCTTGGCTTCGCTTCCGCCCACGATCATCACATCTGCGGCACCCCGGCGAAGAATGCGCACGGCCTCGGCCATGGCGACGCCGCCTGCGGTATCGCCGGGAATCTGTGTGTTACTCGGCCCCTGGATGTCGTAGATGACGGAGGCGTGGCACGCGGGCATGTTCGGCAGGTACTTCAGCATCCAGAGCGGCGGCACATGAGTTAACCCTTCCCCTCCCCATGCGGCCATGTTGGGGCCGCTCTCGTCGGGCAAAAGTGAGATTTTCGCGGCGGGTGCAAGGTCATCGAGATCGGTCGCACCCATAACAGAGGCGAACTCAATACCGATGCGCTCAGCGGGGATCATGCCCTTCGCTAGCCCCGCATCTTGCATGGCCAACTGGCAACCAATCACGCCGAATTCCACAGTCCGGGCCATGGCGTTGAGTGTGCGACGATACGACTTATCGATCAGCGATTTGGCGGAGAAGTCGCGGACTTCGCCTGCCATTTGCGAAGGGAGATTGGCCGGATTAACTCGTGTGATGGTGTGAACGCCTGAAGTGCCAGCGTGCAGCGATTGCCAGACCGCGTCCGGTCCGGTTCCGATCGGGCTGATGACGCCGAACCCGGTTAGCACAGTGCGGCGGGAGTTGGTCGCCATGTCCGTCACTCGGTTAGGCCTCACAGTCGCGCGGCCTCACCAGACCGCTAGCCGGTGAACCCTCCCGTTCGTTCTCCAGCCGGACTAACCGCGGCCAGCAACGCCCATCGGGGAGAGGTTCGGTGAGCGAAACCCGGCACAGGTGGTATGCCCATGCCCCATTAGATCATTCTATGAACAGTCGTTGCTCTCGGCGCGGTCAGGCGGGCGCAGAGGCTTCGGCCAGTTTTAGCAAGTACGCGAGTTCGCCACTGAAGACGACCTTGCTGTCGGTTAATCCGGGCGGCAACTGTGCCGGATTCACATGGGCGAACATAATCTCGGCTTCCACCACGATGCCATCATTCCCGCTCGCGGTGCCGTTGACGCGGGCACCGGTATCGTTGATATCCAGGAGCGTGGTGGTGTAGGTCAACTGTTCGCCCGGAGCCGCTTCCCGCTGGAACTTCGCGGACATCTTCGCCAGAACCACGTTCTTCTCGAAGTTGTTCGCATGGCCGACGAGAATGCCGCCAGTCTGCGCCAGCCCTTCCAGAATCAGCGATCCCGGCATGACCGGGAAGCCGGGAAAGTGATCGGCGAAGTGATCCTCGGCAAAGCTGAGGTTCTTGACCGCGACGGCTGATTTCCCCGGTTCGAAGGCGACGAACCGATCGATCCATGTCCAGCGCATACGTTCACCCGATGGCCCAACGCATACGCTGGGATAAGAAACCGGAAGGGCGATTCCGCCGTACGGAATTCAACACTGGGTGGCGGAACCGGCCGCGCCGATTATCTCGAGCCAACACGCGATTCCAAATAACTAACGATCAGATCCACCGTGAACAGATCTTCGAGCTTATCCATGCGAGGATCTTTTTGGAACTCGGTCAGATCGGCATAGGGCATGCGAGTGCGGAGTTCGACCAGCCCATCGGGCGTGATCTTTCCGCCGGAAACGAACTTGGCATCGCCCTGGAAGATGGATTCGGGGAAGAGATCTTCCCGTGGGATCTTCAAGTTAAACTGTCGTTCGAGCCGGAAGACGATATCGAGGAAGTCGATCGACTCGGCGTTGAGATCGCCTTTGAGCCGTGCAGACGGGGTAACCTCGTTGTCTTCAACGTTAAGCGCATCCACGAGCGTGGAGCGGACCCGGGCGAAGATATCTTCGTGCGTCATGGTTTTCCTTCTCCGGTTCGGGGCTTAGCCAGAAACAGCCCCGAGACTGAGTCCTCCGTCCACAGTGATCACTTGCCCGGTGATGTAAGCCGCCGCCGGGCCAGCCAGGAACACCACCACAGCGGCGATGTCCTCAGGTTTGCCAAGCCGGCGAACCGGGATCAGCTTTTTCAGGTTATCTTCGCCGGCCAGGTTGCGAACCGCCTGGCTCATGTCGGTTTCGATGAACCCCGGTGCAACCGCGTTAACCAGCACGTTGCGCCGGCCAAGTTCCACCGCTAACACGCGAGTGAGGCTGTTGAGCGCACCCTTGCTGGCCGCGTAGTTTGCTTGCCCCACATTCACATGATCGGCAGCAATGCTCGAAACATTGATGATTCGTCCCGACCTTTGCTTAAACGCCATCTGCTTGGCGACCGCTTTACAAAATCCGAACGCACCGGTTAAGTTGGTGCCAATCACCGTATTCCAGTCGTCTGCTTCCATTTGCAGAAAGAGCTTGTCGCGAATCACGCCCGCATTGTTCACCAAAATATCGACTCGGCCCCAATCGTTCAAAACCGCTTCGACAATTTGTTCGCCGGCTGCGGGATCGGCCACGTCGGCCTGATGCGCCTTCGCCACACCCCCGGCGGCGGCCACTTCCGCCTCCAGAGCCTTGGCGGCGTCCACACTGCCGCGATATACGAATGCGACCTTCGCACCTTCCTTGCATAGCGCGAGGACAATTCCGCGACCAATTCCGCGGCTTCCCCCCGTTACAATCGCGATCTGATCCTTGAGCGTCATCGTGCAATCCTCAAGCTCGTCCGTAATCGTGGGATGAGCTTTATGCTTTCCGGAGGCCGCCGGTCAACAGCACCCAGCGATCTTTCCAGTGTTCCACCAGTTTGGCCTCGGCGGCGAGTCCCGCCGGTCCGAGGTCGCTCAAGCCATACCCGACCAGGGTGAACTGAGCGGCGACGGTTTGCTCGCCTGCATCGTTCATGCCCTTGGCTTTAAAGGTTGCGGCGTCGCTATCGGTCTTCGTCAAGTCCGCCGTAACATCCATTCTGCGACCGGGTTGCATGAACGTCCCATATTTGATCGTCTTCACTTCGCGAAGCACGATCACCGCATGTTGGAAATCACTTGTCAATCGCCACAACCACGAGGCCGCTTCCACGCATGCTTGCAGCATCAGCACGCCGGGCATCACGGGGAATTTAGGGAAGTGGTCGGCGAGGTATTCTTCGCCGAGGGCGAGGAATTTGGATGCCTTCAGGGACTTCCCGGCTTCCCAGTGGTCGATCCGGTCGATTAAGTGAAACCGCATCGAAAACCACCAGCAGGTGCGTCCGGAGATCGGCCACGGTCGTCGAAAGAGTAGAAAGTATACACTCATCGAACAGAACGGACAGTCCAGTCCGCATTTCCGACCGGCGCATGTACCGAGAATGAGCTAGTGGTGCGAATTATTCGCACCACTAGCTCTATTCTGACTGGCACGGATTTTTGCGAAAGTGCTTCTGGCATGAATGTTGGGTGTCGCGCCAAAAAAGTGCGACCCAGTGGCTCCCCGCAAGCATCAGCGTTCTGTGCGAGCGATTGCCAAACCGAAGATAACGATTGTTGCGATTGTTCCGCCTCTTTGCGCGAGCTCTTTGCGCGAGCATGCACGATGGCCGACGGTTCGCGTTCGCGGTACGTTGAACCTCGTTACGCCGCTTCTCGGAAGGATTCGCACCATGCCGCCACTTGTTCCTAACCGGTTCCTTGTGCGCCTCGCCCACTCGTGTCCGTATGTGAAGGATGCGCCTAAAGGGGGCGACGACGATGAGCATCTGCTGGAACTCCCGGAATCTGCCAGGGTGCAGAACTTCGCGGCGCTCGATGAACGAACCAACTTCGCGGATGTGCGATTGGCGTGGAACGAGTTCGGGCTGGCGGTGCAGGTGGAAGTGACGGGCAAGCAACAACCCGCGCAGGGCGATTCGGAAAAGCCGAAGTCCAGCGATGGGCTGAACCTGTGGATCGACACGCGCGACGCGCGCGCCAGTCACCGTGCGAGCCGGTTCTGCCATCACTTCCTTTTCCTGCCCGCAGGGGGTGGACCCGATAAGGAAGAGGCGTTCGCCACGCAGGCGAAGATTAATCGCGCCCAGCAAGACGCACCGATCGCGAACTTCGCGGACGTGCTATTCCGGCATCATCGCAACAAGGGTGGGTATCGCCTTGAAGCGTTCCTGCCGGTTGCGGTGCTCAACGGCTTCGATCCGCAAGAACACCCGCGACTTGGTTTGTACTATGTGGTTCGCGACCAGGAACTTGGGGACCAATTCTTGAGCGTGAACTGGGACTTCCCGTTCGCCGACGATCCTTCACTGTGGGACGTGCTGGAACTGGTGAAGGGTTAGGCGACTGAGTCGGAAGGTGAGCCGTGCCCCGTCAGGGGCCGGGTTCTTGCATCAATTCTTGCTTTAATCCGGTCGCTGTCGCGACACGGCTCGCCTCGCCTCAATCTGGAATCGCCACTATTGCGTAGTCCACACGGCCGACCTCCGCTTAACTTCCTCGTGCGGAATCACCGCCCCGGCGTTGGCGGCGACTTCCCCGCGGCGGATTGCGGCCAAGAGTGCGACCGTTTCTCGAATCTCTTCAATCGTAGCGGATTCCGGCATTCGTTGCACTGCGTCGAGCACAATTTGCTTGTCCGACATGACGAGCCTCATGGCGAAACTCGCGTGGTAATCACGCGCTGGGTTCTTCGAGGTAAGTGTATCCTTCGAGGCCGTTCTCGTAGAACTTCAGGAAGTGCTTGGCCTCTGCGGCGGTGATCTTCCCCTGTCGCACGGCCCGTTCCACATCTTTGCGCATGCGGTCGGTGAGCTTCTCGGCGTTGTATTGCACGTAGTTCAGCACTTCCGTCACCGTGTCGCCTTTCACGACCGAATCGATGCTTGGCGTGCCATCGTCTTCCATGCTCACATGCACGGCGTTGGTGTCGCCGAACAGGTTGTGCAGATCGCCGAGAATCTCCTGGTATGCGCCAAGCAAGAACGCGCTGATGTAGTACGGGTGTTCGCCATCGTATGGATGCAGTTCGAGCGTGCTTTTCACGTCGCGCAGGTCGATGAACTGATCGACTTTCCCATCGGAATCGCAGGTGATGTCGCCGAGAACCGCACGCCGCGTGGGGGCTTCATTCAACCGGTGAATGGGCATGATCGGGAAAAGTTGATCGATGGCCCAGGAATCCGGCATGCTCTGGAACACCGAGAAGTTGCAGAAGTAGGTATCCGAAAGCATGGTATCGAGGCCTTGCAACTCTTCGGGCACATAGTCCAGATCGCGAACGATGCGCTGCAGCTTGCGTCCGAAGGCCCAGAATAATCGCTCGGCCAGCGCACGCAGTTCGACGTTCAGGTGCCCCAAGTTGAAGAGCGTGAGCGTCTTTTCCATTTGCTCGCTGGCGTCGTGGTAATACTCGATGAAGTTCTTTTTGTTCAACTCTTTGTAGTTGGCGAACATGTCGCGAATCGGTTCGGGTGCGTCGTCCGGGAGCTGTTCCGGTGGCACGCACTTGTCGAAGTCGGAAGTGCCAAGCACATCGAAAACCAGCACGGAATGATAGGCGACGAGCGCGCGGCCGCTTTCCGAGATGATGGCGGGGTGTGGAACGCCGGCTTCATCGCAAACCTGCTTGATGCGATACACCACATCGTTGGCGTATTCTTGCAAGGTGTAGTTGGTGCTGCTCTCGAAGGCGGTCTGCGAGCCGTCGTAATCGATGCCAAGGCCGCCACCCACGTCGATGTATTTCAAACCGGCGCCCAGGCGATAAAGCTCGACGTACACGCGCGCCGCCTCGGTGAGTGCTTCTTTCACTTTGCGAATGTCGGAAACTTGCGAACCCATGTGAAAGTGGGTCATCTGCAAGCAGTCGTCCAGCCCTTTGCTCTTGAGGAACTCGTAGGCTTCCAGCACTTCGGTGAGCGTGAGGCCGAACTTGCTGCGATAGCCGGCGCTTCCCTTCCAGCGGCCCGACCCGCGCGATGCCAGTTTCACTCGCACGCCAATCGGTTGGCGCACATCCAACTCTTCCATGTATTTGACGAGCAATTCCAATTCGGTGAACTTCTCGACCACCGGGATAATGTTCTTCCCGATCTTGCGAGCGAAGACCACCATCTTGATGAACTCGTCGTCCTTGAAGCCATTGCAGATGATGGGCGTTTCGCCGGTGCCGTTGGTGAGCGCGAGAACCGCGAGCAACTCGGGCTTGCTTCCGGCTTCCAACCCGAACCCGTGCGGCTTGCCGAATCGCAACACTTCCTCAACCACGTGCCGCTGCTGGTTCACCTTGATTGGATACACGCAGTGGTAGTTGCCCGCGTATTCGTACTCTTCCATCGACTTGCCGAACGCCTCCGCGATCTCGCCGATCCGGTGTTCGAGAATATCGGTGAAGCGAAGAAGGAGCGGCGGTTGAATGCCGCGTGTGCGAATTTGATCGACAAGATCCTTCAGATCGATGCCGCGTTCGGGGTTCTTGTCCGGGTGGACGGTAACGTGCCCCTGCTTGTTAATTCCGAAGTAACCTTTGCCCCAGTTCTTGATGCCGTATGTCTCAAGGGCGTCGGCGATCTTCCAACTGGAGTGGGAGTCGGAATCGGAGGTGCGGCGGTCGAGGGTCTTGGCCATCAAAGGAGCCTTTTCCACGAAGGAGAAGATGAGCGGAATTGGGAATCATCTCATGATACGTTGACGCCTTCCGAGTGCAACGTCGATCGGCGGCTAGAAACGCGATAACGCTTGCCCATTGATAGGCAAGCGTTGGTGCGTGTGGTTAGGAAATGCGTGAAGCCAAGAGCGTCGCTTGCGGCTTCACTCATTACCAACAACCTCACCATTCGCACTATGACTAGGATCTCATGAAACACTGGTTAAGGAGAAGGCACCGAGCCTTTGCAGGCTCCGGCCCAGGAAAAGCAAAGAATAAGAACTCGCGAGTAGACATTTCACGGCTCTTCCCCATGTGCTAGCGCATCCGTTACAATGCGGTGGAATCTACCTGAGCAAGTTGTGTCGACTAATCGCCCGCCGTCGGTTTTGCGCCGCCGCCGGATCGGTTGCATACGCTCGGGTCTGGAGACACTGTCCATGCCCAGCCCGTTTCCCGGAATGGATCCCTATCTGGAGCACCCACAACTGTGGCCGGCGTTCCAGCATCATTTGTTGGGGTGCCTGTATCAGATCCTTCTTCCCAGCATGGATCTGTATCGCGCACGCATTTGTACGCGGTCATATATTTCCGAGATGCCGCTGTTCACTTCGATCGTGCGTGAAGAACACGTCGAGGAATTCCTGGAGATTCGCAACCGGGCGGATAACCGTTTGGTAACGCTTGTGGAAGTAGTTAGCCCCGCGAACAAGACGACACCCGAAGGGCGACAGGCATATTTAGAGCTGCGGCGCGATGCCTTGCATATGAAAGCAGGCGTGGTCGAGATCGATCTCGTGACGCAGGGCAAACCCACGCTCACTTACTCGCGCGAAGGGTTGCCCGAGTTCGACCATGCGGTGTCCGTGACTCGTTCGGCCGCACCCGATCGTTACGAGATCTACACCGCGACGCTGCAGAAGCGGCTGCCGAAATTCAAGCTTCCGCTGGCCCCGGATCACCGCGACGCACTGCTCGATTTGCAAGCCGCTGTTGCTCGCGCATACGATGTCGGCAACTTCGTCTCGGTTATCGACTACAAAGCTCCGCCGCCGGCCGATGTGCCACTCACCGATGAACAGGCGGCATGGCTCCAAGACCTGCTGATTCAGGCCAACATGCGGTGAACGCCAGTCGCTTGCTCGGTCTCTGGCCCTCAGCATCTGCACAGTACAATGTGAATCTGCCTGGCTCACGCCTTGCGTGATTGTTGGGCAATTGGCAGAAACCTTGGCGATTCTCCTTCGGTCAGTTTCGATTTTTTCCCTCTGGCGCAATTCCCGTCTCAAGTTTGTTGATTTACAATCGGGGCGAGAAACCAAACTCGCACGACCACTCACGACTCAGCGACTCCTCGCCCAATTCTTATAGTGTGGTCGAACGATCCCGCGACGGAACGCCTTGCCGACCGAACGCGGAGTACAAGCCTTGCGTACTTCTGTCTTCGAAGCCCTTGTCGCGGAATGCGAGTTACTGCCACAGCCCGCATTCGCTGCGACCGATGGCCACGTGATCAGCCGTGTGCTGATTGTGGATGATCAGGCCGAGATTCGCCGCGTATGTCGCATGGCGTTGGAGTCCGAGGGCCACACTTGTGATGAAGCCGGAACCGGGCCGGACGCAGTGAATCAGGCGGGCTTGGTGCCATACGATCTGGTGTTGCTTGATGTGGATCTGCCTGGCTTCAGTGGGGTGGAAGTGCTGCGGCACTTACGCCGGCGGCCGCTCACCCCGCACCTGAAAGTTGTGATGTTCTCCGGTAATGCAAGCGGCGACGAACTCTCGCGGCTCATGTTGGCCGGGGCCGACGATTTCTTGACCAAGCCCTTTAGCATGGTTCAACTGCGAGCGCGCGTTCAGGCGGCGTTGCGACTCAAGGACGCACAGGATCGTTCCGATGTGCTCAATCGCCATTTGCTGAAGCTCAACGGAGAACTCGAACGGTTGATCGAAGATCGCGACGGCGAACTGCTGCACGCTCGCAACGGGTTGGTGTTGGCTCTCGCGAAACTCGTCGAACATCGATCGACCGAAACCGGTTCGCACCTGCTGCGCCTTCAAGGCTATTGCCGCGTGTTGGCGGAAGCGGTTGCGGAGTTGCCTGCCTTTTCGCCGTTAGTCGATGCGAACTTCGTTCGCACACTCGCCGATTGCGCTCCCTTGCACGATATCGGCAAGGCGGCGTTGCCCGATAGCATCTTGAAGAAGCCCGGCCCGCTCGATTCCGTCGAACGCCTTGCGATGCAAGCTCACACACTCATCGGGGCGGACACGCTTCGCGAAGTCATGAAGCGCCACCCCTTCGCAACCGCCTTCCTGCACATGGCGGTGGAGATTGCCCGATCGCATCACGAAAAGTGGGACGGCACCGGCTACCCGGATCGCCTCGCGGGGCAAGAGATTCCGCTATCGGCGCGAGTCGTGGCGATTGCGGATGTGTACGATGCGCTACGAAGTCGAAGGGTCTATAAGTCTGGCCTCAATCACACCATGGCCGTGGCCACCATGATCGAGCACACGCCGGGCCACTTCGATCCGGCATTGCTCGAAGTGTTTGGCACTATCGCTAACCGCTTCGATCGTGTGTTCCAGGATTTCGATGAGTGAACTTTGATGACCAAGTTGCGAGCCGTGTCGCGTGAGCGACTGGGTTCTTCCGAGCTGAAGAGAGAGTAACCCGGCTCCTGACGGAGCACGGCTCGCCTTCGAATCGCTTCACGCTCGCGTCACTTCTTGTACGCCTCGTACGCTTCAGCCACCTTGCCAGTCTTGGCATCGCCGGTGTGGGCGTACACGCCATACTTTAGCTTCAGCTCGCCGCCCTTCTCGATCCTGAACAGCTTCGTGTTATCCTTCTGCGTCGGGAATCCGCTGAGCGCGCGGCCGAACGGGTTGGCGGCGTTGAGGCCATAAGCGCGAACGTGCCAGTTGGATGCCGGGTTGTTCGGGTGATCGAATGCCGCGATCCCCACTTCTTTGCCATCCACCTTGCCGGAGTAATCGATCCACGCTGTGGGGAATCCCCAGATCGCAAGGTTATCCTTGGCGGGCGGTTCGATCACTTTTGCATCCGCAGTTGTTACCGTGGCTCCATCCTTCTCCTTGGGTCGCAGGCCATCGTGCACGCGAACGCCGAACGAACCTTCTTTGGTGTCGCCAAAGGTGATCGGGCAGACATTGGCTTTCAAGGTAATATCGAAGACGAACAACCGGCCTTCGGGTGTGGCCTTGAACCGGATGACGCGTGTCTCTTCCATCATCTTCACGCCTTCCGGAGTCTGCCATTCGTTGACGGTTTCGACCGAAACGCCATCTGGTCCGGTCTTGGGTTCACCCACTTTCACCACCTTCATGATGCCATGCCGCGGGCTACCGTCTTTGTCTTTGGTCTCGCTCCAGAAGTCCACGCCTTTGCCAGTGCGATCGGCGGTTTTCGCTTTCAATTCTAGCCCTTCCGGAATCACATCGCCGTGACAGAACCAGACCGATTTTTGGTGAATGTGGTCCGTGGTGGCTTCGCCGGGAAGCCCTTTCTCGACCGGCCAGGCGCGCGTGACCGCCACGCCATTGGGTGCCTGCAAGGGATACAGAAACGGCTTGGTGTATTTGGGCGAGGTGACATACCGGGCCACGACCGTGGGACCAACCTTGAATTCAATGGCATCCTTGGTGACAACAGCAGTTGCATCTTCGGCGTAAAGGAACGATGGGGCCGCGAGCATAGCGACCGCGAGATACCAGCAGCGCATGGGAAAGGCTCCGATTGGCGGGGATAACGGGCAACGATCAACGGGGTGTAGTGTCCGTGCGAGTTACCGCCCTGTCAAGCAGCAGCACTTCATCTGGAGGTTCTTGCGCGTTTCGCCCTTGGCGGGAATCGTAGGTGCTGCTGCCAGTCGCAAAATCGCGTTACCCCAGCCTTCTCGCAATTCAAGCCGTTTATTTCGTTGTGCCGATCACTTTTTAGGATTTCTACCCCAGCA
>JBGSLF010000136.1:0-42754 GCA_041740855.1 Gemmata sp. | reverse complement strand
CAAAGCACAGCGTTATGAAGGCTCCTTCGGAACAATGAAACTCTCACCCATCGCGAAAAAATTACACGAACTCAGCGGCGAGGGTGGTTCCGAATCGGCCAAAGTCGGATGAGCGGCCGCCCCACAGCGCAACCGCCTCGTTTAGTGCGGGATTAGGTATGGACCGAGTTGCACCCTTCACGAAATCCTTGTTTTCCAGTATGCCCGACAGGAGTTGAACCTGTAACCTTCGGCTCCGGAGGCCGACGCTCTATCCAATTGAGCTACGGGCACGTCTTGATAGGTAACTATACCCCCGATTTGAGCTGCGACAAGGGTTACGAGTGCCTCGCTGACTCGGGGTTGTGCGAACCACCCTGATTGCCTATAGCCCTGTGACTTTTACGGGACTGTGTGTCGGCGAAGGACTTCCATGAGTTCGGAGAACCGCCCTGATTTCCTCGCCCGGCTGATAGCCGGCATCGTCGCGCAGGTTGCGTGTCGTCCTTGGTTTGTAGTGACGATCGCAATCATACTGACGCTGGCTTCCGTCTCGATCGCCTACACCAATCTGGGCTACCACACGCAGCGTAATGATCTGCTCGGCGCTGATAAGCCCTGCCAACAACGATGGCAGAAATACCTGGACGCGTTCGGTAACGACGACGACTTGGTGGTCGTTGCCGAAGGGGCTGACCAGCAACAAATGACGGCGGCGATCGAAGCCGTGGCCGAGGAGTTGAGACAAAGACCGGAGCTTGTGGATCGGATTTTCTACAAGTTCGATGCTGGCACGCTATTGAACCGCGGACTCTTATATCTCACTCCAGAACAACTGGAAACGGTTGCCGCACGGCTCGATCGCATGGCCCCACTACTTGGCCCCGCAGGGCCAGTGGCCTGGCGGATGCTTTCGATACAGTCGCTGCTTGCAAACGCCGCCCACGCACTCGAAACTCGGGCACAAGGGCGAGATCTCACTGAAGCCGACCGCGACCTGCTCGCTCAATTGCCCGCAATCCTTGATTCAGCGACGGACACGCTCCACAACGCCGAAGCCTATCAAAACCCATGGACGCTTGCCGGCTCGCCAACGGGTAAAGGGGCCAGCTTACCAACACAGGCACAATACTTCTTTACTCCCGATGGCTCGCTCGGAATCCTTACCTGTCGCCTGCATCTTGCGACAGAATCGTTCACACCCGCCAAGGAAGCTAATGCGGTTGTCCGGCGAATCCTGAGCGATGTCTCGGCACGCTTTCCGCAAATCACACTCGGGTTAACCGGCATACCGGTACTCGAATCAGACGAAATGGAGCAATCGCAGAACGATTCCACCACAGCATCGTGGTTGGCGTTGGCGGGTGTTGCGGTGCTATATTTCGTGGTGTATCGCGGACCGCGTTACCCGTTGCTCACAGTAGGAACATTGGTCATTGGAACGCTCTGGTCGCTGGGTTGGGCCACGCTTACCGTTGGCCATCTGAATATTCTATCTGCGGCGTTTGCGGTC
Organism: Gemmata sp.; assembly: GCA_041740855.1. GTDB lineage: Bacteria > Planctomycetota > Planctomycetia > Gemmatales > Gemmataceae > Gemmata. Next base: position 41,262 of record JBGSLF010000136.1, on the reverse strand, counting down.
ATGCTGATTGGTCTGGGCGATTACGGCGTACTGTGGGTCGCCCGATACGATGAAGTCCGACGTAAAGGCTTATCAGTCGATGATGCCATGCGGCACACGGCATTGCATGCTGGCCCAAGCATTATCACGGCCGCAACTACAACGGGGCTGGCGTTCTTCGCGGTAATGCTCGCCGATTTCAAAGCGGTTGCGGAACTCGGTTGGATAGCGGGATCAGGAGTTTTGTTCTGCGCTGCGAGTTGTATTCTCCTCATGCCCGCGTTCCTTACCTTGGCGGAGCGAAGGAACGCAAGAAGACCCATCAATGCGAATGAACCACGACATCCTGAACCGATCATGAGCTATGAAGCACATCGACATTCCCCTGCGGTGTTAACGCCCTGGTTGCCAGGATTGGCCTACCGCCCACGAATGGTTCTTGCTGTTGGTATCGTTGCGTTACTTGCTTGCGGAGTGTTCGCTACACGATTGAATTACGATCACAACCTTCTCAAGTTGCAACCGCGTGAACTGGAATCGGTGGACTGGGAAGAGAAGCTCATCGCACGATCTGCTGGAGCAACTTGGGATGCACTAAGCATTGCAAAAACTCGTGAAGAAGCTTTGCAACTTAAGGCCAAGTACGAGGCGTTGCCAGGTGTGGGGCGAGTCGTTGAAGTGGCTTCCATGCTTCCCGATAACCAGGAAGTGAAGCTTCCGCTCATCGCAGCGATTCACGCACGGCTTGCCGGTTTTCCACCGGGCGAAGATTTACCACCGCCCGTGGACTCCGATCCTGCAACAGTTGCGAACCTCGCCGGGAAAATTGCTGCGCTATCGGAAGACCCAACACTAGTGCATTCCGCGAACACTCTTAAAGTAAGGGCCAATTCTTATCCGGATATCGATCGGCTGCGTGCCTTTGATCGTCGCTTATCCGTCGATCTGGCCGTAGAACTCCGTAAGCTCAAGGCCGTATCGCAGCCAGTGCCGATTACCCTCGCAGATGTGCCGCAAGAACTCCGTGAACGATACATCGGGGCGGGGGGAGAATTCCTCGTTCGCGCGTTTGCAACAGATAGCCTGTGGGATTACGCGGCGCTGGAGCGGTTCACCACCGCGGCGGCTTCTATCGATGCGGAAGCAACTGGGAAAGCCTTCCGTACTTTGGAAGGTCTACATCAGATGAAACTTGGTTTCGAGCGGGCCGCCATATATGCCCTTGTAGCAATCGTGCTCGTACTACTTCTGGATCTGCGGCGTCTGAGCGAATTGCTGCTTGGGTTGTTGCCGCTCGCCATCGGAGTCGGGCTGACATTGGGCGTGATGGGATTGTGTGGACTGAGTCTGAACCCCGCGAACATGATCGCGTTACCTTTGATTGTGGGTGTTGGTGTCGATAACGGCATCCATGTCTTGCACGATTACCGATCACGCGACCACAGAACAGCATACCGCCTGGGGGCGGCAACCGGTCGTGGCGTTCTCGTTGCCGGTCTTACGACCGTTCTCGGATTTGGCACCCTGATGACTGCGCGACATCAGGGTATGGCGAGCCTTGGATTGGTACTAACATTGGGCGTGACCTTTTGCATGCTCGCCGCACTGGTCTTCCTGCCGGCAGTGCTGCGACTCCGAGATCTGCGCAAACTACCTGTTCAAACACTGCCCATGCGAAGGCCGCAGCCAAACGCTGCTGCGATCCCATTTGCACGGGCAGCATAAGCTTCTACCAATTCACTTCCAGAATCGGTACTTCACAAACTTCCCTTCGATCGGGTCGTAACCCACTCCGCTATATCGTGCGCGACCGCTTACCGGGTGCGAGAAGTGACTGGTTCGCGACTGACTTCCAACGACCGGCTGCATTCCGAATCGCGATGAGTCTGAGGAGAGCGGAGCGCCAAGGCCGGGAACGCCTGCGAACGATCGCCGCCCTTCGGTTCCTGGCAAGCTACCGGAAGAAGACTGGCTTCTTGGGAATTGAGCCTCGACGTATTGCACGTTCACGATTGTTGAGAGTATCGCAGTGATCAAGAAAACACGTAGCATGGTCCCTCCATTCTTGCTGTCGTTACTCTAGCCATCGACGGGTGAGCCGAATGACCTAGAGGATCAGAATGAAGGGAAGCAAGCTGTTCGTGCGAAACGATGGAATTGTAGCGATGGGGCCGATCATGCAACCACCCGACCAATCAATTGGCCGGGCGGAGCAAGCGTTAGCTGTTTGTTGAGATTACCAGCGACGGCCGGAAGCGTTCCAACCGACTTGACCGGTCCAAGGGTTGCGATACACGTTTGCATTCATGCCCGCACCGGTCCACGGATTGTAGGCACGCGTGTTGCTTACAGCACCACCCGTCCACGGATTGACGGAGGTGTTCCTGACCCCTACTGTTCCCGTCCACGGGTTGCGGCCAACCGCGGTGGTATTCACATGGCCCGTCCACGGGTTGACCGTGCGACGCACACCGACCTGCGCGGAAGCGACTTCAGAAACCAGAATCAGTGCAAGAGCCGCTAATGTAAAGTAAAGCGTTGTACGCATGGTGATTCTCTCCTTTACTGCTTGTGAACTCGTGGTTTCATAACCGGCTTGCCCACTTCATTCATATCAATGGAGCCACGTAGTTTGAGTTCATCGCCGGGGGCTTTATCAGGGTCCACCGTGTAATAGTAAACCGTGTTCGTCGAGTTATCCGCGACCAACAAGTTCGTGCCATCTGTTTCGATCACGGTATACTTCGGGCTGGCTGCTGCGCCTGGTGCTTGTGCGGTTGAAGTGGTGGGCTTAAACGCGTACACGCCGAAGCCGACTCCGAACACGATGAGGGCCACGGCCCAGACCCAGGAACTCTGTTTCATGGTGTTACTCCGCTGTGCTTTTTTGCGAGTGAAAATACCCGCAATTCATACTTTAAGGCGATGTTACACGGAGAAGCAAATCTAAATTGGACGATATCTATCAGGCTGGCACTAGCCCACCCATGTGGCATCCGTCGGGGTGTACGGCACGAGTTCCTCGGGCTTGAACCAGAGCGCGATTTCAATCGCCGCGTTCTCCGTGCTATCGCTTCCGTGCACCAAATTATTTTGCACGCTTAAGCCAAAGTCGCCACGGATCGTTCCGGGTGGAGATTTCGCGCCGTCGGTCAGCCCCATCAGGACTCGGCACGCGGCAACAGCTTCTCGCCCTTCCCACACCATCGCCACGGTTGGCCCACTGGTCAGAAATGTTAACAAGCTATCGTAGAAGGGCTTTCCTTTGTGAACGGCGTAGTGCTTCTCCGCCATCTCTCGCGGAGCATTCAACAGTTTAAGCCCCACGAGCCGGAGACCTTTCCGCTCAAAGCGCGCGATGACCTCACCAACAAGCCGCCGCTGTACTGCATCCGGCTTCAACAGAATGAGTGTCTGTTGCATAACTGGCCCTCGCCGTTGTGTAGGAAACAATGAAACATCTGGTCATGGTGCAAAGCGACTATCGAATCGTCCATACACCTTACGCCCTTCTCTGTTCGAGACTGTACACTGACTCAACGAACATACTCATCACCGGATCGCATCATGCCAGCCGCAACACCTGCTATCGAGATCGATACTTCAGCCGCAACGGAACGACTGCTTCGCCTTCTATCGGTGCCGGGAATCACGGGTCAGGAAGCGGCGATTGGCCGCGAAATTATAACGCTGCTCAAGCAAGCCGGCGTACCTGCTTCGGCGATATCCTTCGACGACGCCAACACACGCATTCCAGAGCCAACGCAGACGGGTAACTTGATTGTTCGGCTTCCGGGAGTCGGCAAAAAGGGTTCCAAGCCGCTTCTGTTCATGACCCACATGGACACGGTTCCGCTCTGTGCGGGTGCTAGCCCTGTGCTGAAGGGGCGACGCGTGGTGAATGCTCACGAAGGCACAACAGCACTGGGTGGCGACAATCGCACGGGCTGTGCGGTTCTCGTGACACTGGTTACCGAACTCCTCAAGCGGAAGTTGCCCCATCCCCCGCTCACATTGCTGTTCACAGTTCGAGAAGAAAGCGGCTTGTTTGGAGCCAAGCACCTGGATCCGGCTGTGCTCGGTGGACCGGCGATGGGCTTTAACTTTGATGGCCGAAATGCTGCTGATGTGATTGTGGGAGCAATTGGTGCGGATCGATGGACGGTGGACGTGAAAGGTAAGGCGTCGCATGCTGGCGTTGCACCCGAGAGGGGCATTTCGGCGAGTATGATCGTGGCGTTAGCCATGGCTGAGGTCTATGCGGGTGGTTGGTGGGGAAAAGTTGAGAAAGGAGGAAAGGTGGGAACAAGTAACATCGGATTCATTGGCACAGCCGATGGGAAAAGCGCAGGCGACGCCACCAATGTTGTGACAGACTTAGTGCATGTGAAAGGTGAAAGTCGCAGTCACGATGCGAAGTTTGTGAGGGAAATCAGTGCCGCGTTTAAGGCGGCTTTCACCACAGCGACTGCGAGCGTGAAGGACAACGAGGGCCGCACGGCCAAGGTCAAATTCACATCGCGGCTCGATTACCTCCCCTTCCGATTGAGGGATGATGCCAGCGTGGTTCAGCGCGCCGGTCTCGCCGTCCGTGCAATTGGTCGCGAACCCAATCTTCGCGTAACCAATGGAGGCTTGGATGCCAATTGGATGGTGAAACATGGCGTCCCAACGGTCACGTTCGGAGCCGGACAGAATGAGATTCACACTGTCAAGGAATACGTCGATCTCAATGAATTCGAAAGTGGATGCCGGCTTGCAGTCGTGCTGGCGACGATGGAAGCGGCCACCGATTGATCGGTGGAATCGGGAACAGCATCAGGCCAATAAAACATTCCCAACTGGCGTCTCTCGCGTGAAGAACTCCGCTGGTAATCTGGCTTGTTGCGACCAAGGCGACAGAGTGAGGGCCTTTAGCGAAGTGACACGATCACCTGGGATTTTCAGTGGAGCGTGTCACTTCGCCAATTCGCGGGGTTAGTTTGAAAGCTTCTTGGTGGCATCGATCATAATCCGATCGATTTCCGACCACGCTTGAAGCCGGCGTTGTTGATCGGCTGCGATTTTCTGTTGCATTTCCGCTTGAATCTTCGGGATGTTTGTCTGGATTGAAGTCGGGTTATTCATGAACACCGGTCGCCAACCCCACCAACCGATTGAGTTGCCACCGGAGGAGAAAAAGTATTTCTGATTTTCCAGGGCATTTAAGTCGATGGGCACACCACGAAGGCTCAAAGCAATGGCCCGTAATCGCTTGGCCGCTTCGAAGGCCGCAGTAGAGGCGATTGGATCAACGTTGCGACGGCTGAGTTGTTCAATCTGTGCTGCGGCACGCTCATGCCAGGTTGCGGTCTTATCGTAGTTCGCATTATCGCGCGTGTTGCGGATTTCCGTGAGGATACTTTCGACCGCGGCAAGATATCGTTTGGTCATCGGCACGCTTGGTTCTTCGCCCTTGGCCATCGGATCTGATTCGCCCGGAAGACTGGGAAAAGCAAACAGCGACAGAAGCCGCTTCAAATCGAGAGTTGTCATGGTTCCTGAGAGTGTCATGGTGTTGTCAGTGAACTTCGGCTCCCAGGTTTCGAAGCTAGATATCGCAATCCCCTGACCTTCGATCAGTTCGCGGACGAGATCTGGGAGCGTTCGCCGAAAGTTAGTCGGATCACCCGCAAATTCCACCGCCAGGCTTGCGTTAATTCCTTCATTAATGTTGGCCGTAAAAGTCATGCCTTTGATCTGAGAGAGGAACGCCGCGAGCAACGCGACATCCACATTCCCAATCTTGGCCACCGATGGACTTGCCGGTAGAGACGCCCGCAGGAGATTGCGATCCGCAACGTCTTCAAGATCCAGAGCAATCGTGATGGTGGACGTTGCCGCTTTTTCGACCGCTTGCTTCAGAAATGGTGTGAGATCGCCGGTTTTGCCAGCTTGAGCCGCCCGGAGATAGCGGGCGGTGAACTGGCGATCTGCGGGGAAAGTCGTGACGAAAATGGAACCCGGCAGCGAGGTGAAGTACGCATCGCGAGGAGATAGTACAGATACTCGACCAGCGATATCATCAGGCGTTCCACCTTCGCGAGCGGCGATCTCACGCATAGAAGGGAGATTGCGAACTCGGACCAGACCTACCTGAAAATCGCGTGTCAGGCTGCTGAAGTTCACTTCAGCAGAGATGACGACCGCTTCCGCATCTCGGGGAACAAAGCCCAGGCCCCCGCGATTATTGGGATCACCTTTCTGGCTCCAGTTCTCGGCTTTCGCCAACGGACTCGAAAAGGCTCCTTTCACATCGATCATCACCAGGGTGTTGGTGTTGGATGTGGTGTTCCGGATCAAGTCATCAAAAGGTCCGGCGGCGTAAGTGGGTAACACGGCCGCCGACACCAGCAGGACTGAGGCAAGCGCCAAGCGGATCATGAGCACACCTCGGGAAATGGTAAGTTACCCTATTCGTTCTCGCGCCAAGATGGCTCAGAGTCAAGAACTCACTGAATAAGCGGGGCGGAAACACCAATCTGGAAGTGGCATAACAGAACACACCATATGGTGCGTCTGGCACTACTTTATATTGGTTGGTGAAACGAGACCGAAGGTTGCGGATTGATTCGTTCAATACCCACACACCCCTTCGCGAAATAATATCCCAAACTGAAATGATGATGCTGGAGCGAAATTCTCGCGCATATGGCGAATTTTTTGACCGATACGAATCTGGCATCATAAATGTTGCGTGTAACGCGGGAATCACCTTTACAACTGTTCCCTCAATTTCGGGAAGTAATCCATAGACTTGTGGCCAGTGGAAGGGTCGTGGGCCGAAGTGGGATCGATACATGTAGGCGATGCTAAGATTGTGTGAATATGCTTGAGTCTTGAATGTGGGGCCGAGAAACTCATCCTCAGCCCCTTCTCAATGTCAATCCGGGTGACTTTCCGAGTGGCCCATCTCCTCGGCATAGTCGCTGGGGTAGCCTTGCCGGTAGTGGCCCTCTCGGTACCTCTGCTCCCGTTCCTGGCAGCCGAACTTGATGGCTTCTACCTTGGCCCGCAACATCAGTAAGTCGGCGGTCTCGTGGCCGCTCTCCCGTGCTTGGCGTTCCGCCTTCACGAGTTCGGCGGACTTCTCGTCGTATTCGCTCCAGTGGCGGTTCATGTAGGCGTCGTACTCATCCTGCGTCATGGCGTACTCCCAGAGGGCTCGGGGCCGGGCCGGCAGAAAAATGCGATGGTGATAAAGTAAGATCGGCCGGCAAAACGATGATCGTGAGGGAATATTACAAACTAGCAGCGGAGAGAAGAAATGCCGGCACCTTGGGAAGAGGCCGAGATTCGTAATTGGGCCGTCCAGTTCCTGTTTGAGTTCAAAGGGCAGACGAAGCTGATATACACTCTAAAACCAATCGAACCCTATTTCCTGCGGTAAAATGCGGCTGTTTGAGAGCGTTTCACCAGTTCCCATTGATCGGTGCAAGACTGGAAATATTGTTCGAAACCGCTTTCTGTGCGTGTGAGTGCGAACGCAAATTGCCCATAGTCTTCTTCCCATTTCGCGATCAACGCAGCTCGTTCACTAGCCGGTGTCTGCGGCAAACTCGCTTGAACCAATGTCGCCAGCCATTCTCCGCCAAAGATCTCGCAGCGATCATCCGCGAATACTTTGTAACCCGGCGCGTTGAAGATGATGAATCCACCATCTGAAACCTCGTTGAACAGCCGATTGGCTTCACCAGCCTGCGGTTCGTTGGCTTGAATGACATCCAGTAGTTCAATGGGAAAGTATCGCTGCGTATGATTCGCCCAATGTGCCCCGATAATGGGCACCGGTAAACGTGACATCTGGAGAACAAGACTGAGCAGAACCAATAGAACCGGCAACCACACAGCGGCCCACCACGGACGCGAGATAGGAGTAACATTCGGTTGGTAGAAATCGGGTCGTTTCTCTGCGAGCGATTTTGCCCATCGTGTGTGCGGCCAGATTGCTGCAATGCTCACGACAGCGACCACCGCAAAGAGTGAAGCATGTCGGCATCGCTCGATGGCCTGCAGCAACAAGACAGGTGGTAGCAGCCAGGTCACTCGCCAATTACGCCAATTCACACCCAACAGCAAAAACGCATAGAGAGCCGCAAGCCCGATCACCGCTTTCCCATATGGCTCTGAAAAGTCGAGTGGGCGATGTTCTTTGATAATGTCTTTAAGAATCGGATCGCCCATGATCGCCCGCCAAGCCCGAGGGGCATCCAGTCCATACGGGCTAATCACAGCAGCAGCACCGCAACAAACGATTAGTAATGCTAGCCATTTCACATCGAACCATGATGAGACTGGTGATGGCCGCGAGAGACGCCAAAAGATCGTCCAACCAACTGCCGACATCACAACAAGCCCGTACCCCGCAAGATACCCGCCGTGTATGTTGGCCCAAATGATGAAGCAGGGAACAAGCCAGAACAACTGGCGAAGTCTGATGCGGCCAGAATCGCAATCAACAAGCGCCGCAGCGGTGCCGACCATCCCTGCGAGAGTCACGACTGTGGGACGAATGTGGAAATGCTGACTGGCACACGCCAGACTCAGAGCCATGACGAATCCGACCACTACAGGATGCAGTCCGGTCCGCAGGCAACGCATGGTGAGGAATGTGAACGCTGCGGCCAAGATCGTAACCGCACCCAGGAATTGGGTATCGAATCCGCCCGCTCGATGCGCAATCGCCATTCCCACTTCACCAAGCCATTGCGAGGGAATCCAACTCTTTGCGGGGAACGTAAAGGTGTAAGGATCGTGGCGAAGGAAGCCATCTTTCAGAATGATTTGGCCGGTGGTGGTGTGCCAGAACGTGCCCGGATCGCAAAGCATCTCTTCGCGACCTGCGATCATTAGAAAAAGCCAAAAGGCACAAAATACGAGTGCTCCTGGGCCAATCCAGCGAGGAAGTGTCATGCCGGCACCGCCCGAGGATCAGGGAGTTGCGTAGCATCGGGCACCGATGATGGTCGCGTGCCGATGCGATACAACAGCAGCAGAGCGGGCGTGAACAGAATGTACCAAAACATGTTGATTTTAAATATGTTGCCCACCACACAGGCTAGATTCAGAGCGATAAGCCCGGCAAACACCACTCGTCGGGTGGATGCTTCGCCTTTAAGCACCAGATACATCGCAGCCGGCAATAACAACGGCATATCGAACGGCCATGCCCCATAAGGTGCGGTGAGGAACGAGACGGCGAGAAGAAGCGGAACCTGTTCATCCCAAGACCATCGTTTCGATTGTCGGGCGTAGTAAATCGCGAACCATGCCAGACCAAACAGCACAGGTATGAATTGCAGTTTGAAATGCTCCAGACCGAAGGCCAACCGCAGCACAACGCCAAATGTCGGCGTTCTCCACTCCACGGGCGGGCGGTTAGCGAGTGCGTCGAAGTATTGATGCCAGACTTCCGGATTCGTCAGCAGTGGGACCAGCGAACAAATCAGCCCCATCGCTGCGCCGCCAATGATCACTTTCCAGCGATTCTCCGTCAGTGCTCGGCATAAAATCGCGACCCAAATGAGATAGGCCAAGTGCGGCTTGATCGCCAACAGCACTGTTGCCGCACCGGCGGCGTAATGCCAGCCACGTCGCTCGAACTCCAGGAATAGCACCGCCCCAAGTAGCAAGATCGGGCCGATTTGCCCGGTTTGAAGTGCGAAGATGCATGGCAATGTGCAACCGGCGATCATCCAACCGATCCAACGCTTCTCGGCACTTCCACCGTAAAAACGCCAGAGCCGATCACCACAAAACACCACCACAAGAATGTTGAACGCAAGCCATAAGAGTTGTCCCTCGCGCGAGGGAATAAGCCCCAGTGGAAACACCACCGCCAATGTCCACGGCGGGTTCCACATCATCACGCCATCTTTGGTATCCCGACCGTTCGCGACCTGAAGCGGTTGAAGCAGTGTGCGATCGTACGGGTTTTCGCCGTTAAAGTTGAGTTGAGCGGCAGCCCAGTACTCAATGTAATCGTCGGGTGGCCAGAACGTCGGATCGGCCAGGAACTGGCGCACTTGCCCCACAAGGAGCACGATCAACGTGAGAAACGCCAGTGCCGTCAGAATGCGTCTTGTGCTCATGCCAGAGCATAGAGCACATTCCGAAAACGTGTCGGCTTCGTGATGCAATCCCGGCAATGAAACTTACAGCGATGTTGCCGAGATCAAGCCGCAATGCGAAGTGGACCGATGACCATGCCGCCGCTGGTACTCTGGGTCAGGCTAACCAGTTCTCTGCGGGCTTGCGTTAATACCATTCGCACCGGAGAACCCGGTTCGAGTTGGCCAATCATAAGGCCGAGATACTCAATTGCCCAGTTGGCTTCGACAATGTCGATGGTGGGCGATTCAGGTGCAAGAACGGATGGGTCGGAAACGATCATGGCCCGGAACCTCCTTGTTCATGGGACAGCGAGTGCGATTATTGGACACCCCGACGAAATCCGCAAGAGGAACTTTCTTGTTCTCAATTACTCGGATTACACCTAGCTTCACTCTCCATTCTCGAACTTGCGAACGACGAGCCTCTAGACCATCACGCACACGGGTGGTAACTTAACATTCACTGCCTCTCCACTCATCCCGCTGGCTACGGCTCTTCACTCATGCGTAACCGTTTATTACTCGCAATTCTTGCGTTGGTTTGTACCAGCACTGTGGGAATTGCAAATGACCCGTTAACGTTCGAACGGCATGTGCGGCCAATCTTAAAAGAGTATTGCCTGGACTGTCACGGTGCGGGCGACAAGATGCCGGGCGGTCTCGATCTCCGTCTGAAACGGTTCGCAATTGCTGGCGGGAATACTGGTTCCGCGATTGATATCAAAGCACCGGATAAGAGCCTGTTAGTCGAGCGAATGAAATCGGGGGAAATGCCTCCGGGTGAAAAGAAGGTGCCTGCAGAGAAAATCGCACTCATTGAAAAATGGATAGCGAGCGGGGCAAGAACCCTGCGCGATGAACCGGCAACACTTCCGCCTGGCCTGGGAATTACCGACGAAGAACGTGCATACTGGTTTTACCAGCCACTTAAGCGGCCTGGCGTGCCAGCCTCCATTGCAACCGATCGCGTTCGCACTCCTATCGATGCCTTCATATTGGCAAAACTTCGCGCGAAGGGGATTTCCTTCAATGCGGATGCCGACCATGCGACTCTTATTCGTCGCGCCACATTCGACCTTCTCGGCCTTCCACCCACGCAAAAAGAAATCGATGCTTTTGTCGCGGATTCATCGCCCGATGCTTACGAACGGTTGATTGATCGGCTACTCGCTTCGCCGGCGTATGGCGAACGATGGGGCCGCCACTGGCTTGATGCTGCTGGTTACTCGGATAGCGATGGTGATGGCTCGGTCGATACTGTCAGACCCTTTGCCTGGCGATATCGCGATTATGTCATCAGGGCACTCAACGCCGACAAACCGCTGAACGAATTTGTAACCGAGCAACTCGCGGGCGATGAACTTCTCCCGCGTCCATGGGCCAATCTCAAGCCAGAACAGCTCGAACTTCTCGCTGCCACGGGTTTCCTTCGCACCGCACCCGATGGCTCTGCGAGCGGAGGCACGGCGGCGGATATCGAACAGGTAACCACGGACACCTTGAAGATTGTGACCGCTAGCTTGCTCGGCACATCGGTCGCATGTGCCCAATGCCACGATCACCGGTATGATCCTGTCCCGCAGGCGGATTACTATCAGCTTCGCGCGATTTTCGAGCCAGCCCTTGATCCGGGCAAATGGCGACGGCCGAGCGAACGAGTCGTCTCGCTGTACACCGATGAGGATCGCACCAAGGCCACAGCCATCGGTGCGCAAGTTGCAAAGATGCAGACCGAATTCAACACCAAGCAAACCGCATACGTGAGTGCGGCGTTTGACAAAGAGTTGGCGAAGTTTCCCGAAGCGGAGCAACCCAACTTAAGGGCAGCATTTCAAACAGCCGACGCCAAACGCACACCCGAACAGAAGAAGTTGGTTGCGGCGAACCCCAAGCTGAACGTGAACCCAGGCGTGCTTTACCAGTACGATGTCAAGGCTTCGGATGAGTTGAAAGCGTTGCAGGCGAAGATCGCAGCGGAGCGAGCCAAGCGGCCTGTTGAAGAATTCGTGGCGGTGATGGCCGAAGTTCCTGGGCGCGTTCCGGGCACGAAGCTGTTTTACCGTGGCGACTCGCGGCACCCCAAAGGGCCAGACCTGTTGCCTGCAGATCTCACGATCGCGGCACCCGAGGGTAAGCGATTGGTGATACCCGCCAAAGACGAACAACTCGCCACGAGTGGCCGCCGGCTGGCGTGGGCGAAACAACTTACCAACGGCACGCACCCATTGTTTGGTCGCGTGATGGCGAATCGAATTTGGTTGAATCACTTCGGGCGGGGGATCGTGGACACACCGGGCGAATTCGGCCGCCTTGGACAGCTCCCTTCGCATCCGGAACTGCTCGAGTGGCTTGCCAGCGAGTTGCCACAGCAGAACTGGAGCCTCAAGAAGTTCCACAAGCTCATCATGACTTCAACCGTCTACCGCCAATCTTCGATCCGCGAACCAGGCAAAGATCAGGTCGATCAAGCCAACGCGCTTTATAGCCGATTCCCCTTAAGGCGATTGGAGGCAGAAGCCGTACGCGATCGCCTGCTTCTCGTCGCGGGCCGCCTCGACCAAACTATGTATGGCCCACCTGTCACGGTGGTTGAAGATGCGGCGGGCCAGGTCGGCACGCCGGACGACAAACCGCGGCGAAGCATCTATCTGCAATCGCGGCGAAGCAAACCGGTGGCATTTCTGACGACATTCGATGCACCTGCCGGTGAACTCCAGTGCGAACGCCGCAACACCACGACCACCGCACCGCAATCGCTCATGCTCTTGAACAGCGACTTCGTGCGGAAGCAAGCCGCCCACTTCGCCAGCCGTGTAACGACCGACGCGAAGTGCGACACGACACCGGAAGTATTGGTTGCGAAAGTGTGGCAAGCCGCTTACTTGCGACAGCCCACAAGCGATGAGCAACAACTCGCAACGAAGTTTCTCAAGTCTCAGTCGATTGCCTTGCAGGGGAAAGCGAAAGATCCGGAACTGGCCGCCCTCACTAACCTTTGCCAACAACTTCTGGCTTCGAATGAGTTCCTATACGTCGATTGATGCAGCGCCAAAAGAATTACACCGAGAGTTACGACAGCCACGAGCGCGGCCAACACGCACACACGGCAAACAAGGATAGCTTTCATGAGCGGATCGTTCACCGACACCCACTCTCTGCAATCTGCGATCGGCACGAGCCGGCGTTCGTTCTTATCGAACACCGCAGCGGGCCTGGGCTTTTTTGCACTCGCGGATCTTCTTCACCGCGATGGTTTGCTTGCGGCCGAGGGGCCGAGTAAGCCTGGCGAAAATCTTTCGCCAAGCCTGACGCCACGCACGCCGCACTTTGCTCCCAAGGCGAAGGCGATGATCTCGTTGTTCATGCATGGCGGGCCAAGCCATGTCGATCTCTTCGACCCCAAACCGGAACTCACCAAGCATAGTGGGAGCGAATATCAGGGTGATGTGAAATACAGTTTCGTGAATCGGGCCAGCAAGAAGTTATTCGGCAGCCCGTGGAAGTTCGCCAAACATGGCAAGTGCGGAACGGATGTGTCCGAACTTCTGCCTCACACGGCTGGGATAGTCGACGACATTACCGTGATCCGATCGATGCACACGGGGTTCAACGGGCATGAAGTCTCGATTCGCTACTTTCACGGCGGCATCGCAGGGTTAACCGGTCGCCCAACCATGGGCAGTTGGATTGTGTACGGCCTCGGTTCCGAATCGCAGAACTTGCCGGCTTACATGGTGCTATCTGACCCCGCTGGTCCGCCGGTCGATGCGGCACACAACTGGAACTGCGGCTTCCTTCCTCCGCTGTATCAGGGAACAGTGTTGCGGCCGCAAGAGCCACGCATCCTGAATCTCGACCCGCCACCCGAGGTCGCCGGGAACATTCAACGGCAGAACCTGGATTTCCTTGCTGAACTCAACAAGCGACATCTGGGGGCTCGTCCTGGCGAGGCCGATCTGGAAGCCCGCATCGCAAGCTATGAGCTGGCAGCATCGATGCAGATTGCGGCGAAAGAAGCGCTGGATGTTTCGAGAGAACCCGAGCGCATCCAAAACATGTACGGGCTGAACCGGCCTGAAACCCGCGAATACGGCACACGTTGCCTGATTGCTCGCCGACTGGTCGAACGCGGTGTTCGCTTCGTGCAGTTGTTCCTTGGAAGTCAACCCTGGGACACGCACAACAACATCCGCACTGGTCTGCCCGCAATCTGCCGACGCACGGATCAACCGGCCGCAGCGCTCGTGAAAGACCTCAAGCAACGAGGGTTGCTCGATTCCACACTGGTTCATTGGGGCGGTGAAATCGGTCGGCTTCCAGTGTGTGAAGGCGAGTTAAACGACAAAGCGGGCCGCGATCACAACGGGCAAGGTTTCACCTGCTGGCTTGCCGGCGGTGGAATTAAAGCAGGTATGACTTACGGTGCGACGGATGAGGTTGGCCACAAGGCCGCGGAGAACATCGTGACACCCAACGACTTCCAGGCGACACTTCTGCATTTGCTTGGATTAGACCACGAGAAACTTGTTTATCACTATGGCGGAAAGGCACAGCGATTGACCGATGGAAAACCTGCGCGAGTGGTTAATGAAATCCTCGCCTGATGGAATTGAGTCCGCCGTTCTCTCAACAATGTTCAGAACAGCCCCGGCAAGATTGCCGGGGCCACAACAGCAAAGACCGCAACGACACCGCAACCATCAACTTCAACTGCGTTCCGAATTGCTAAACGCTGTACTCAGTTCTTTAGGTACTTCTCGAACCACGCAAGATCCCATTCCATCTTTGCAATTCGGTTGGTGAGTTTGGTTAACCCATGCGGTTCGCCAGGATATTCGATTAACTCTGTTGGCACTTTCACATACTCACTGAGTGCTCGGTGGAGCATGCGGCTGTGGCCCGGTGGGCAGCGCACGTCGTTGCCGCCGACATGGATCAGCGTGGGCGTTTTCACATTCCCAAGTTGGTACGTGGGCGAGGTCTTCTTGTAGATTTCGGGTTGTTCCCATGGTAGCCCCTTCTTGAACACCATCGGGTACGCTGGTTCGTCGTTGAAGCCCCACTCCGCGACTGTATCCACGATGCCAGCGCCGCTTGACGCCGCCTTGATCTTCACTGGCGAGTTCTTCAGTGCGATGAGGCAGTTGGTCAGATAGCCGCCGTTGCTCCAGCCCATAACAGCGATGCGGTTCGGGTCCGCGATTCCTTCTTTCACAAGGTGCTGGATACCGGCGAGGATGTCCTTAACCTCGATATCGTTTTCGTTACCGATCAGGTCGGTGACGAACTTATCGCCATAACCCGTTGAACCGCGATAATTGGGGCAAAGCACCGCGTAGCCCTTCGCGGCGAAGTACAGCCGGCCGTTGTGCGGGTCGAAGTTCAGATCGGCCTTCGTGCTGGTCGTCGGTCCGCCGTGAATGGCCACCACGAGCGGGAGCTTGTCGCCTTTCTTGTAGCCATACGGCAGTTCGAGAACCCCACCCACCTCGGTGCCATCCGGGGCCTTCCAGGTAATATGTTGCACCGACGGGAATTTCCAAGTCTTGGTATGGGGGTTCGGATCGACAAGAACTTGCTTCCCGAGGACGCCCACAGCAAGTTCGGCAAAGCCACTCTGGGTACTGCGAACCAGTACGGTCTTCGAGAGACCACCGGGCGATGCATCGAATGTGTAAGTAAAGAACGTGGGATCGGTAAAGTTGATGCTAGATCCAGTAGTAGTAGTGTAATTGCGGACTCCGGCATCCGTGTCAGTCAGAAGAAGGATGCTCTTGATGTCCAGCCAACGCAGTGGACTGCCATACCCGCGCACGTGCGTCTCTGGAGGCCGGAGCATCTTCCTCGTCATCCACTTCCCATCCTCCAGCACGCCAATGATGACCTCGGTTGGATAGGCGTCGAAGATCGCGCAGAACACGAAGCGGGTGCCGTCGGGGTTCCACGCGAGGTTTTCGAGCCAGGCGTGCGGCGTCGCGGCCTTCGCCCGATACACATCCGTTGGTGGTGTCGTCACCTTGCCCGCTTCCCAGATGTCCACGCGGCTTTCGCCCTCGCTCTTCACAACGGTGTCGTCGATGGCGCTGACCATCGCGATCTTCTTGCCGTCCTGTGTCACCGCGAACTCACGGATGTAGCGATTATCCGCGAGTACCTTTTCTGGCTTGCCATCATTCGAGATGCGGAACACCTCGCTCACGTTGCGCTTACCGCTTCCATAATTCGGAGCGGGAAACTTCTCGCGGAGACGACTAAAGTCGTCTTTATCAATCGCAGTGGCATCCACCGTGAAGAACACAACGTCCGTTTTTGGGGCGTAATCGTACCCGGTGACCCCGCGCACAGTACTCGTGATGGCAACCGGTTTCTCACCATTAATGGGCACCCGCCAAACCTGACTTGCAGGCGAATTTGCAGCGTTCTTGCGGTTCGCAACAACGTAGACCGATTTCCCATCTGAAGCCCATTTCGGATGTCGATCGTTGGCGCGATCAGAGGTTAGTTGCTTCGGTGTCCCCTTCCCATCGGTATCGATTACCCAGAGTTCGGTGACTCGCTTATCACTTTTGCGATCCCATGATGCGAGGCAATAAGCCACTTTGCTCCCGTCGGGCGACACGGCGATTTCCGTGATGAGGTTCACAGAGGCATAGTCATCTGGTGTGATGTCGTGGGTGCGTTCCTGCGAGAATGCAGGAATGGCAATCGCCATGAGTAGTAACAGCGAGATTGCTCGGGGCATGGAAACTCCAATTCAAATGAACAGGAAGATGCTGGAACGGAAAACTCCGATTATCACTCTTCGCTATCTGGCTCATCGACCAGTGGGTGATACTTTCGAATCATTTTGCGAACGGTCGCCCGGGCAAGCCCAAGCCAGCGCCCCGCCGCGAGCCGATTCCCATCGAGTAACCTCATCACCTCATCCAACAAGGCCGCTTCGACCACATCAAGTAACTTCTGATGAAGATCACTCGGTTCATTGTTACTACGGGCCGCTTGCTCTCTCACCCATTCGGTAACCAATGAACGTAATCGTTCCGGAGTGTTTGCAGGTCCGGCAAATGCCGCGGGTTCTGGGAAGTGTTCCGGCCGCAGCGCTCCTCCGCGGGCTTGAATCGCCGCATGTTCAAGAGCGTTACGGAGTTCGCGGATATTTCCGGGCCACGGACGCGATGCCAGGAAGGCGATCGTATCTGCCGATAAGATCGCCGCAGGGTTCGCGACATCGAACTTGCGGAGGAAGTGTTGCCCCAGCGCGGGGATGTCCTCGATTCGGTCTCGCAGCGGCGGCAAATGAATGGGGTAAGTGTTCAAGCGGTAAAAAAGATCGTGTCGAAATCTGCCTTCGCGAACTGCGGTTGTGAGGTCGGCGTGGGTTGCGGAAACGATCCGCACGTTAACGGGTTGCGACTCGCCACTGCCAACAGGAATCACTTCCTGGCGTTCCAGGACGCGGAGGAGTTTGGCTTGCACCGGTAACGGAATATCTGCAAGTTCATCGAGAAAGATGGTGCCGCCGTTGGCCAGGGTAATCAAGCCATCACGCTGTTTATCTGCACCCGTAAATGCACCTTTAGCGTGCCCGAATAGTTCACTCTCGATGAGGTTGGGATTCAGTGCCGCGATATGCACTGGCAAAAAGAGCTTGTTGCGTCGCGGGCTATGGGCGTGAATGGCTCGCGCAACCAGTTCCTTACCAGTTCCGCTTTCACCGGTGATGAGCACACATACCGCAGTTGGAGCCACCAGGGCAATCCGCTTGAACACCGTTTGAATCGCAGGGCTGCGTCCGATAATGGCATCGGGTGACAGATCGATGTCACTTTCCCCAGCCAGCGAACGTGTCGCGGAGTTACTCGGTGCTTGAACATTCCGAGTCATCGCCCGCTTTGCGGTTTCGATCGCTTGAGCAAGCTCGAACGGCTTGGAGAGGTAATCGAACGCACCGCCTTCAACAGCTTTCACCGCTGTGTTCAGATTTCCGTGCGCTGTGATCACCACGATCGCGGCGTTGGGTGCGATGCGGCGCAGTTCGCCGAGTGCTGTCAACCCATCCATGCCTGGCAACCGTACATCAAGAAACACGACATCTGGGGACTGCTTGCGGGCTTGAACAAGCCCATCTTCCGCATTGGCAGCCACCCCGACGCGGTATTGCTCTCTCTCGAATGCACGCCGCAACGCCCACGCAATTGGCTCTTCATCGTCGATAATCAGAATGTGCGGCATGGTGAATCAACTTTTGCCCACGGAATACTCACCGATTTTACACCAAGTACAACATGTCCTGCAGGAGTCTCTCACCGTACGACAGATAACGTCTTCTTTGTAACTCGCCATGAGGACGATACTGTGACTCGAACCTTAACACTGTTCATGATGGCACTGACCACACCCGTTGTAGCCGATGAGCCGAAAATGATCGAAATCGTTGGGCATCGCGGGGCGTCATTCGATGCCCCAGAGAATACAGTTGCCAGTGTAAAATTGGCCTGGGAACAGAAGGCCGACGCTGCAGAAATTGATGTTTATCTGAGCAAAGATGGAAAGATCGTCGTTATCCACGATGCGACCACGAAACGAACCGCCACGATCGATAAGAAGGTTGTGGAGTTGAACGTGGACGAGCTTAAAGCTCTCGATGTGGGCAAGTGGAAGAACGCGAAATTCGCAGGCGAACGCATCCCGACTTTGGAGGAAGTGCTCGCAACAGTCCCCACGGGAAAGCGAGTATTTATCGAGGTGAAATGTGGGCCGGAGATTGTGCCAGAACTCAGCCGACTCTTGAAGGCAAGCCAACTGAAGCCTGAGCAAACAGCAGTGATCAGTTTCTCTTCGGATGTGATTGCGGCGATGAAGAAAGCACGCCCCGATCTGCCCGCGTATTGGATCGTGTCGCTCGCACCCAAGAACCAGAAACCGCGAACCGCAGAGGAATTGATTGCGAAAGCCAAGGAAATTAAAGCGGATGGACTCGATCTCTCCGCGACTCCGGCTATCCTCGATAAAGCCTTCGGCACCAAGGTAAAAGACGCCGGTCTGAACCTTTATGTTTGGACAGTGAATGACGCAGAGTTGGCGAAGCAAATGATTGCGGCGGGCGTGGAGAGCATCACGACCGATCGCCCCGGCTGGTTGCGAGAGCAGCTTATGAAGAAGTAAGCACAGCCCCACTATTCTAGTTCTTCCCACACGCTGGTTGTCGCCCCGATCTGCTCAAAGTAAGTCGTCATTCGCTGGTAGAAGGGGTGATTGGCCAGCGTGGCACTATCGCCAATCACGATGAGTTTGCGGCGTGCGCGTGTGAGCGCCACATTCGTGCGCCGCACATCGCCAAGAAAGCCAATCTCGCCTTCCGGATTCGACCGCACGAACGAAACCACAATGGCTTCCTTTTCACGACCCTGGAAGCCATCGACGCTATCAATTTCCAGTCCTTCCACATCGGCCAGTAATTCGCGAAGCTTCCTCACCTGCGCGCGGTACGGCGTGATCAAACCAATCTGAGAAGCGAGTACACCCGCTTCGAGAAGGGCACGCACTTTGCGATTGGCGAGTTGTGCCTCCTGCGGATTCCGCCGACTACCGGTATCCTCTTCAAGTGTTTCGTCGTAACTTGCTCCGGCAGTGTCGATGAACTGCACCGGTGTTTCGGTTATCGTCTCTCGCCGCACACCCGGTAATTGAAACAGCAAGTGATTCGAGACAGTTTCATGTGCGATCAACTCGTTGTTGTAAAACTCCGCATTCGAGAATCCCATAATCGCGGCGTGCATGCGGTGCTGCACGGTCAGGAGCCGCGCGATTGATGGACCGAGCATCGTCACAAGCCGTTCCATGAGGCTAACAGCCAAACCCTGTTCCGCCGCGGCTGAAGAAAGCACTGTTGGCGGCAACTGACAGTGGTCGCCCGCGAGAACGACCTTGTCGGCGCGAAGTAACGGAAGCCAACTCGCGGGTTCAGTGGTCTGACATGCTTCATCGATCACAGCAACCTGGAATCGCCGTTGCCCCAAAACTTGGCTATCAAGCCCCGTGAGCGTCGCACAGATAATTCGCGAATCGTCCAACACGCGTTGAACCGCGAGCGATTCGAGCCGGCGAACCTCGCCTAACATGCTGCGGGCTTCTCTTCGCCGGGCGGCCTTCTCGCCGGGTTGGGGTTTCTCGCGTGTCCACTTATCGGCCTGGCGAAACAGGGCAAACGCTTCTTTCGCCAGCTTGCGAGCAGCGCGAGCATCCGCGTGTTTTTCGGCCAGAACATCAATCGCCCGGGATCGTAACTCCGGAGAGATTCGAGCGGGATGGCCTAGCCGAACGGGGAACTCCCCTATCTCAAGAAGCTTTTCGAGCAAATGATCGACCGCGTGATTACTCGGGGCACATGCCAGCACGGAATCACCGCGTGCCACAGTCTGCCGGATGAATTCAACAAGTGTCGTTGTCTTGCCGGTGCCGGGTGGCCCGTGGATGATCGCCAGATCCTTCGCCGCGATGGCATTCTCGATAGCAACGTGTTGCGAGTTATTCAGGCTCTGCGATTGGGCAGTTGAAGTGGTCCCGCAAGGCTGATCCGTCACGATTTCGGGTAATTTCTCGCCTAACAGAATCGCCCGCATTTCTGCCAGTCGATCACCGGTGGCACCTGCAACGCGACGGAGGGCATCTTGTTGGCGTAAGCGGGACACCTCATCTGGAGATAAATCCAGCCGCCAAGTGGCGGCGTCTGGGAGTTCATCGTCGGATGGTTCAGCGGCTATTCCGATTGTCGTGCTGTCACGATCGAACACGACTCCGCGATAAGAAGGCACCCTTCGATTGACGTGAGTTTGAGTTAAAACAACTGGTGAACCGGGCTGGAGTCGGGTGGGTGGTAACACTTCGCCACGGTTTTTCCGTCCGAAGGTAAGAAGTAACCGACCGCCTAGCCCAAACTCGGAATCACGAAGCATCAAAGCAGTAAGTGTTGTGCCATCACCAAGCGGAGAACCTTCCTCGGCCTGCGCTCGGCGGCGTGCTTCTTCTTGTTCAGCATGAGCTTCAAGATCGATGAGTCGTGAGAGATTCGCGAAGTGATCGAACTGCGAGAACGCCGCTGTCCCTGCGAAACGAACACGCACACGTTTATCGGTAAACGTTGCGCCATCTAGAGCTGCAATCAGAGCTGCAGCTTTTGCATCCGGTATCTCTACGGTTGCGCCACGACCCACAAGCACAATCTTGCCGACCTGCTTGCCGTCGATTTTTCCGCGTTCCGCAACGAACCGCAGAACGTCTCCGGGCGAAGAGCGTGCGGGAAGCGGATCAATGTGGATAACAGCCATATCCAGACCGAAGGAGGACGCGGGGTGTTGAACCGCGTCATCTTACCAGTCCAGACGCATTCGTTCCGATGCGATCAGTTGCCGATTGCAACTTGACGCCAGTGGCGGCTCTGATTGCAGCGATAGCGAGCAAGTGCATCATCCTGGTTACCGCCTCCTGCGGAGGCATCCGCAGTGAGAATGGTCTGCGGTGTGGGAGCCGGTGCCACCTGGCTACACGGTCGGCTCCACGCCCAAACCGAGACTCCAAAGACCATGGCAACCACAATAGCGGCGTTGCGAATCGTCATTATTTCTCCCCCCGGCTTCCCTGCCTGGTCTGCGGTGCATACCCGTTCGAATCTTGTGAATCAATCTCTCCTGCTTACAACGTCCCGATTGGATCACTCTCCTTGAAACTGGCCCATACGTTCAACTCTGGCCAATCGGTTGCCATCTTCTGAGCCAGCATTTCGATTGCTGGCCGTTCAGTGGCATAATGCCCCGGAAGGATGACTGCCATACCTGCAGCGCGGGCGGCGAGGGCATCGTGGAAGCGGAGTTCCCCTGTCAGAAATACATCGGCATGCGAGTGTATCGAATCTGAGAGAAAATCCCCCGCTGCACCACAAGCCACTGCGGCTTTCCGCACGATTGTGCTCAATTCGCCGATTACCTGAACCGATGTGGCACGTAATTCTCGTTTCGCACGGGCGGCCAATTCGCCCAGTGTTGTCGGCTCTAACAACTTCGCCAATCGCCCTTCTCCGCCGGAATAGCCAGGCTTGAGCGGGTAAACGTCATATGCCGGTTCCTCGTAGCTGTGTGCGGTGCGCATCGCGGCAACCACGCGATTAAGCAACCGCTCGGGCAACACCACTTCTAGCCGCCATTCGTCCACATCTTCTCTTCGCCCCTTCTGCCCCACGGTCGGATTCGTGGATTCTGTCGCGAAGAACGTCCCCTTCCCCATCGTGCGAAAACTGCATTCGTTGTAGTGCTCGATCACGCCTGCACCCGCCGCGAACATCGCATCCGATACCTTTGCCAGATCCGAATCAGGAACCAACGCGACCAACTTGCATTTCTGGTCGCCCTCACGAGGCCGCAATGGCTCGGTTTCCGTCACGTTAAACACCAGGCGACACAACAACTCATTAATTCCCCCGGCACAATTATCGAACGCGGTGTGCGGCGAATAGACCGCGATACCAGCCCGCAACAGCGGAAGTACCACTTTCCCATCTGTCGTTGATGCCGTTAATTTCTTGACGCCGCGAAAGAGAATGGGGTGGTGCGAAACGATGAGATTGGCTCGTTTTGCTATCGCTTCTTCAACAACATCGGGGGTAACTGTGAGGCAAGTCATGATCTGATTCACCTTGTCGGATGAATCGCCAAGCAACAGACCCACGTTGTCCCAATTCGCAGCCGTTTGAGAGGGTGCGAAGCATTCGAGATATGCAGCGATTTCGGCTACGGTTGGCATGATGCGCTCCGGGGTTCCTGCCAGCCTAGCGGTAGTTCTCCTCTGTGCAAGCCGTTTCACCGGTCACTCTTCAAGTGCTACGAATCCAATGAATCGCATCTGCATAATCGATTCTCGCGTACTTGCTAAAATCATTGACCTGACAGGGGGTGAAGAGGTAGGGTGTGTTTTGAAACATTTCTCGCCCGTTCTCCCTGGGATGAAGAAACATGCTCCCCACTTCGTACGAAACCGCTCTCGCGGGCGTGGATTCTTACCCAACCTTTTGGAATCTTCCGGCCGTGGATCACCCGTCATCGCCTGTCGAGGCAGCAGAGGCGTATTCGACATTTGTCAACCTGACCGAGCAAGACCTGCCCGACCAAAGCGAGGTGAACAACGGGCAAAGCAAGACAAACCAAACCGCCACTGATGCGTGAGGGCATATAGAAATAGAATAGGTCGCAATGGCGGATCGATTCTATACCCCGGACCTACTCAGCCCTGGTGAATTCATCCTCACTGGCGCTGAGGCGCATCATCTCAGTGCCGTTCGGCGCTTTGAATGCGGCGATCAGGTAATTCTCTTTAATGGTGATGGGAACGAATACCCTGCCGAGATTCTCAGCACAGGTAAAAAGTCCGTCGCATTGCAGATCCTGCGCGTCGAACCGGTTGATCGCGAATTGCCTTTACAACTCGTAGTCGCAGCAGCATTGCCGAAGGCAGATCGGGCGGACTATCTCATTGAAAAGCTCACGGAACTTGGGACCAGCCGATTCATTCCGCTTATTACCGCGCGGGCCATTGTCCGCCCGAAGGAAAGTGTGACTGAGAAGTTCAGCCGTGCCGTGATCGAAGCAAGCAAGCAATGTGGGCGAAACCGGCTGATGGCGATTGATCCCGTCCGCACATGGAGTGAGTTGCTTGCTCTGGGCGATTTACCACAAGCGCGGTTGGTTCTTCACACCGGAAAAGGCTTGCATCCACTGAAAGATCGGGGCGAAGTTGCGATTGCGATTGGGCCAGAAGGTGGCTTTACGCTGGAAGAATTGCAGTTAGCGGCAACAGTCGGTTGGCAATGCGTGAGCCTGGGGCCGCGCGTTCTGCGAATCGAGACGGCCGCCGTTACCGCAGCGGCGATATTGAGTGCGGCCCACTAAACCAATTGATCAGTAGTCTTGTTTCTCCAACTTCGCGAACGCTTCTTTGAATGCGGTTGCGGAGGCAAATCGTTCTTTAGGTTCACGAGCGACCGACTTCAGAAGCAGTTCCGCAAGGTCGTCGCCAATCCCTTTGGCCAAATCGCGGGGATCTCGCGCCGCGGTGTTTAATCGCCGGCGAAAGGTTTCCTCACTCGATGCCGAGCGTTCCCACGGCAGCAAGCCAGTAAACACTTCGTACGCAGTTACCCCCAGGGCGAATAAATCGACCCGCTGATCAATTGGCTTGCGCTTGATAATCTCAGGAGCCAATATGTCGGCGGTGCCCGTGCGATTGCCCCCGGAACAGAAGGCGGGTGTGTGTGGAATGGCGAGTCCGAAATCGATCAGTTTGAGTACGCCCTCTTTATCGACCATCACATTCCGCGTGCAAAGATCTCGATGAAGTAAGCGGTTGTCGTGCATGTATTGCACGGCATCGCAAAGTTGGCTCATATAGTTGATGCGATTGCCATTCATCTGCGGGCTTCGTGTCTCAACAAGATAATTCAGCCCAAGCCCATCTACCCATTCCATCACCAGATAAGGGTCGCCTGTGGTTGTCATTCCGTATTCGTAAGATCGCACAATGTTATCGTGCCGTAAGCCCATGCAAATCTCGCCTTCTGTGGGCTTCTTCAGTCCCTTGAAACGCTCTTCGAACTTCTGCGTCTTGACTTTATCGAGCACTTTGAGACAAACCGTGCGGCCCAGTTCGCGGTCGTAGGCACGATAAACCTTGGACATGCTCCCTTGACCGGTTCGGCCGCTCAATTCGAAGCGCTTTGTGATATTGGCACGCTTGAGCGATTTCTTACTACCGCCTCCGCTGCCACCACTCTTTTTGCCGAACAGGAAACTGAACAAGCCCACGGAACACCTGAAATGTAGGGTGTGGAATCCAGAAGTGAGAGGATAGCACCGAGAACGACTGATCAACACACTCTGCTAGTTTACACCATCCTGAGAAACCCGTCGCGCTTACCCGCACTCACGGGTTGCAATCGTTTGGAACTTAGCTTGCCCTACAAGCGACTGCAAAGTTACTGAATCTGGCAATAGTCAATAATGCGGGCGACTTCGGTTCGTAGATCGCGACGATGAAGGATTCGATCCACAAATCCATGCTTGTGTAGGAACTCGCTGGTCTGAAAGTCTTCGGGTAGTTCAAGACGAATCGTGTTCTTGATGGTACGCCGGCCGGCGAAGCCAATCATCGCACCGGGTTCCGCAAGAGTGATGTCGCCTTGAAGCGCCCAACTTGCGGCGACTCCGCCCATGGTTGGATTCGTAAGGATGCAGACATATAGCCCGCCGGCGCTGTCGTAGCGAGCGAGTGCGGCCGATACCTTCGCCATCTGCATAAGGGACAAGATCCCTTCTTGCATCCGGGCTCCACCACCCGAACCGCTCACAAAGATCAGAGGGAGCCGCAGTTCGGTGGCACGCTCTGCGGCACGCGTGAGTTTCTCTCCCACAACGGAACCCATACTCCCGGCCATGAAAGCGAAATCGGTGATACCGAGCACCACACCACGCCCGCGGATGAAGCCTTTGCCGGTGACTGCGGCATCCCGCATTCCGGTTTTCTGCTGCTCATCGATGAGGCGTTGGTGGTAAGGAATGCGGTCCACGAATTCGAGCGGATCGCAGGGTTTCAGTTCCGCGTCCCATTCTTCAAAAGTGCCTTCATCGAGCATCTGCTCGATGCGATCCTTTGCGGGCATGGTGAAGTGATGATCGCACTCAGGGCAGACATGCAGCCGAGCTTCGACTTCTTTCTTGTAGACCGTGGCTTTGCAGTTGGGGCACCGTATCCAAAGCCCTTCTGGCACCCCACGTTTCGGCCGATCCATCGCCATGCGATCCACTCCGGAAACCCTCTGCAAAGTGCGTTGTATCTGAATCGGAACAAGGAATTGGGTCAAGCACAAAGAATCCCGGGGCAATCGGCGTTCCACAGGCTTACTGCGTCGCTTCCCGGTCCCTACTTGTCATCAATCTGGGCAAGGCTCTGGAATTTCTTCCCTTCAACGTAAGCCAGGAAAGCCCCGCCGCCGGTTGAAACGTGTGTCATTTGTGCATCGTAGCCGAACTGTTCGACCGCCTCGGCTGTCTCGCCGCCACCTACTACGGTTGTTGCCGGGGAAGTGGCCATTGCTTCGGCGATTTCCTTGGTGCCCCTTGAGAAAGCATGTTGTTCGAACCATCCCACAGGGCCATTCCAGATAACCGTGCCCGCAGCCTTGATCTGTTCGCCATATGCGGCGGTTGTCTTTGGTCCAATGTCCACACCTTCGTAACCCGCGGGGATACTCCCCTCGCACACGAGGGTTTGACCGAGATCATCGGATTTGGCAGCAAGGTAATCGATTGGCAGAATGATCTTGGTGCCAACATGTGAAAGTAGTGGGCCCGCTGCGGTGAGTTCTTCATCGGCAACGCGAGTGGCACCGATATCTACGCCGCGAGCTTTCAGGAAAGCATACGTCATTTTGCCGCCGATTAGCAGCGCATCAACCTTGGTAAGAAGAGCATTGATGAAGTTGATCTTATCCGATACCTTCGCTCCGCCCATGATCGCAATCACGGGAGCCTTGGGTTGTGCCATCAAGGCTTCAATCACATCCAGTTCCTTGGCCACAAGCAAACCCACAGCACGTGGCTTGCCGGCAGCCTTCAGAGCGGCGGGCACGGCAACCATGCTGGCGTCCTTGTCGTTGTGGCAAGTGCCAAAGGCATCGTTTACATAGGCATCGCCCAGAGCCGCAATCGCGGCGGCGAAATCAGCATCGTTCTTCTGTTCACGCGGATCGAAGCGTAGGTTCTCGAGTAAGACGACATCGCCCGGCTTCATGGCTTGAACAACGGAAACGACGGCCGGTCCCACCACATCATCGGCGGCCTTTTTGACGGGCGTCCCGAGGAGTTCGCCAAACCGCGCCGCGACCTTGTCGAGTGTCAGGTTTTTGCGTTCGTCCGGAGTCGCTTTCTCGGGTCGCCCGAGATGACTCATGGCGATGACCGAAGCGCCGGCGTCGAGGAGTTTACGAATGGTCGGTAGCGCACCACGGATACGGCGATCGTTCTTAACTGCGCCGGTCTTCTTGTCGAGTGGAACGTTGAAATCGACCCGCACAAGAACCTTTTTGCCTTTGAGGTCGCCCAGGTCATCAATCGTCTTCTTTGGCATGGTGCACTCTGTCGGATTTAAGCATGCGAGGCCGCAGGTGTTGTTCTGCGGCCTCGTGTGAATGAACCTCACTCAGCTTTTGGAAATCATGTACTTCAGCAGATCGACACAACGGTTGCTGTAGCCCCATTCGTTATCGTACCAGGAGATCAGCTTGAAGAACTTGTTGTTCAGCTCAATTCCGCTGCTGGCGTCGTAGATGCTACTAGCGGGATCGTGGATGAAGTCGGTCGAAACGACTTCGTCGGCGGTATACTTGAGAATTCCCTTCAAGTATGTTTCGCTCGCCTTTTTCATCGCAGCGGTGATGTCTTTGTAGCTCGTCTCTTTGAGGGTCTTTACGGTGAGATCGACCACGGAAACCGTCGGGGTTGGCACGCGGAACGACATACCCGTGAGTTTCCCTTTCACCTCCGGGCACACAAGTGCAACGGCTCTTGCCGCGCCGGTAGTGCTTGGAATGATGTTGATGCTCGCAGCTCGGCCACCTTTCCAGTCTTTCTTGCTTGGCCCGTCCACGGTCTTTTGCGTTGCGGTGTAGCTGTGAACGGTTGTCATCAGACCTTCGTCGATGCCGAAGCCTTCTTTAAGAAGAACGTGAACAACCGGAGCCAAGCAATTAGTGGTGCAGCTTGCGTTCGAGATGATTGCATGCTTTGCGGAGTCGTACTTCTCGTGGTTGACGCCCATCACAACGGTAAGGTCTTCTTCCTTCGCCGGGGCCGAAATGATGACCTTCTTGGCACCTGCAGCAATGTGTCCCTTTGCTTTGCTCGCTTCGGTGAACAACCCGGTGGATTCGATCACATACTCGACGCCGAGATCTTTCCAGGGAAGTGCCTGCGGGCCTTCTCTCACAGCCAAGCACTTGATCCCGTGGCCATTCACCACAAGGATGTCGTCTTCTAATAACGACGAATTGGACTTCTCACTTCGCACTTCGCCCGCAAACTTGCCTTGCGTGCTATCGTACTGAAGCAAGTACGCCAGGTTATCCGCGGGAACCAAGTCATTCACTGCCACAACATCAAGTTCTTTGCCGAGCAAACCCTGCTCGACAAGTGCCCGGAACACCAGACGGCCAATCCGCCCAAACCCGTTAATGCCCACTTTCACAGCCATGATTACATGTCTCCAACGAGGGTGACCCGGCGGTCCGCAGCTATCGTGCCGCGCGTGCCGGAGCGCATTCATGGCTACGGTATGATTCCGCTCCACGGAATCCAGACCACTCCACCGGATGAACCGTTCGTGATTACGCCTGCGAACTTTGACAGCACAATTGTGTCGGTTATCGTATGGCAATGAATGAGACGAACATACTTCCCGAGGAATTGATGGTGCGTGCTTTAGCCACACAGGTGGTTGAAGGCACTTTCGAAGCTCACATTACGGTTGAGGCCAATACACCGCAATCGCATGAACAATTCCGACAGGTGTGTGAACAACTTGCGGTCAAACCAGTATTGATCGAGTTATCAGATGGTGAATTGCCCAGCCAACCGATGACCGGTTCCTATCATCGCGGCACAACTCAGGATGTGTCCCGTGAAGTCGCGGCGATCGCGAAATCGCTGCGGAACGTGGGCTTCCCCATTACACGCGTGAAGCTCGAAGCGGTTGCCACTAACGATGGCATTCCGGAATCGGACACAGAGGCGCGGGCGTTCCCGCCAGGTTGCTACTTCGAGTTCCACATCAAACTCTCACTAACACCGAACACAAACTACAGCACGCTAGGCGAGGTCTGTAACCGGTTCGAAGCACGCCTCTCGCGCAATGCATTCAAGCAATTCGCTGAAGGCCATGCCGAGCGATTCGTTACGCTTCGCACCTATGGCGTCGGCCGGCAATCCGCTTTCGCACGACTTGAAGAACTCGAATCGGCCCTTCTATCGGCGGGCTTTGTGGTGGTGAACCGGCAGCGCGAGTATTCGCTGTTCGATAGCCATGTTGAACTAGACACGGGTTGGTTGGAACCACCATCTGCGGTGCCGATGTGAGCGGCACTTTCGATGCAATCATTGCAACTGCGAACGAGACAGTTCGCCCGGTTTCCGAAGTGATGCGTCACCACTTCTTGGAAGCCGTGTTGCGGCGTTTGCCTGTGGATAAGGAACCGGAATTCGTGCTCCGGGGCAGCATGATCACGCGATGTTGGGCGGCACCGTTTCCACGCATCGCCAATGATTTAGACTTCCTCGGAACGTTCCCGCACTCCATCGAAGACACCGCGCACCGCTTGTTGAGGGCACTCGATACGAATCGCGACGATGACGTGCAATTCGATCTCACGCGTTGCATGGCCAAGGGGATCTGGGAGAACTCCGCATTCCCCGGCGTGCGAATGACACTGTTCGCGATTGTGTGCGGCGAACCGCACGCAACGACCGTGGATATCGGTTTCGGCGATCCACTCGTTCCCCACGCGGAAATCGTCGAATACCCGTTGGTAGCAGGCGGCAGATGCCCCGTTTGGGCTGTTCATCGGGCAACGATGATTGGCTGGAAATTGCACGGACTCTGCGAGTGGGGACCGGTGCGATGGCGACCGAAAGATCTACTCGATCTGTGGCTACTCACACGAACACCACTACAAGCCGAACCGCTCGGGAGTGCCATCCGAGTTGCGTTCGAGAGTCGCGGATACGATGCCGCTTTGGCCAAAGGAACACTTAGCGATGCCATGTGGGAATCTTCAGGTCAAAACGCAAAGTGGAATCGCTTCTGCCACGATTCGCACAAGGTCGCTGTTTCTGTTCCAGAAGCCATTCGCGAAGTGCGTGATGCGGTAATGGAACGTCTGGCACCTGCACTGGATCTTCTTGACTCGTAACACCAAGAGGCTTGCCCATGTCGACTGCTACCCAGTTACTTGCTGCCGTGATTGCAGAACCGGAAGAAGACACCCCGCGTCTTGTGTTCGCCGATTACTTCGAAGAAAACGATCAACCCGAACGTGCCGAGTTCATCCGCTTGCAATGCGATCTGGCCCGGCTCCCAGATTGGGAACTGCGTGCTAAAATCTTGCGACATCGCATGCGGGTGCTTCTCGCAACTCATGGCAGCACGTGGCGACATGAGCTACCCAAGATTCCTGGCTTGGAATGGGGGGCATTTGAACGGGGCTTCGTGAACAGCTTGCGGGTTCGGTCGATCGAGGCGTTCGCCAAACACTCCGCACAACTGCAAGCTGCGGCACCGTTGGTTAGCCTTGAGTTCCTGGAAAACTCGCAGTCGGGCTTACTCTCCAATCGAATCGAATGGCTGCGGCGTGTGCGATTCTGCGACCGCAACGGTTTCAACGCGGATCAGTTCCAAGCCTTCCTCAACAGCGTGTGTGGGCCGAAACTTCACACACTCGATCTCTCCGGTGTCGGAGCCGAGAACGCGGGTGCGGAAGCCATCACACGCGCCAAGCACCTCACCGGACTTCAAGAGCTTAACCTGTCCGATTGCTTTGTTGGTGTTGCAGGTGTGACCGCACTCGTGGGGGCGAAACACCTCGCGAATCTGCGCGATCTTCGCTTTAGCAGTTACGGTAGCGGGTATGTTGAAGATCCATTCCTCAACTCGGAAGGTGTCGAGTTACTTGCTTCCAAGGAGTCCGAACTTCGAAACTTGCAGACACTCGAAATCGGGCAGAATCAGATAAATGCTGAAGCTTTTCGCAGTTTGCTCATTTCACCCACACTGGCGAAACTCGAAAGAGTTGGGCTACGCTACTGCGAACTTCCCGACGAGTTTATGCACATTCCGCCCGGCGTGGCACGGTGGAAATCGTTGGATATATCTGGCTATCGCCCGCAACCAGAGTTGTACCGCACGCTGCTCTCGCTGCCACAAACCGAATCACTCGTTCGCTTGCGTGCCGTGGGTGGCGAGCTTAACGTGGAGCAACTGCAATCATTGTCTTCTGCCCCGTTTGCCGCGGAACTACGAGAACTTTACCTGGCACACAATAACATCGGTGCCGATGGAATTCGAACACTCAGCGCGGGAAGTTGGCCAAACCTGCATACACTCGATTTGCGTGGGAATGCCATCAAGAGCGATGGTGTCAGGAGCTTATCGCAAGGGCACTTCCCGGTGTTGTATCAGTTGCGATTGGATGAGAACGAGTTGAGAGATAACGGAGCCAAAGCCATCGCGGACGCCAAGTGGTCGGGTTCTGTGCGTCGATTGTTTTTGGCGAACAACGGTATAACAACCAAAGGTGCTGCAGCACTTGCGGCATCCTCAAATCTCCGCCAACTTACCGAACTCGATCTGGCAAATAACAAGATCGAGAGTGAGGGAGCGAAAGCGCTTGCATTAGCGAATTGGCCAGACTTGACCGATCTCGACTTGAAACAGGCCAACACTGAGGACGCAGGAGTTCGTGCCCTGGCGGATTCGGGCACCATTGCACATTTGCTAACTTTGCGACTCGATCAGAACAATCTCACGGACACAGCTGTTCGAGCCATCGCCCATGCCAATCCAAGCACACTTCAAGAACTCTGGCTGAGCAACAACAAGAAGCTGGGTTCCGCATCGCTCGCCGTACTGGCGGAACCGAGCAACTTCCCGGCGCTTTGCATGTTATGGCTTTCGTATTGCGATCTGGAAGCGAACGATCTGGAACGGTTTGCAAACTCAGAAATCGTTTCACAACTGCGACGGCTGCAAGTTTTTGGCAACAAAACCTCCCGCCAACTTCACGAACGGCTTAACAGTCTTCAGTGGGGAGATATGGGTCCAGACTGGATAGTGGAAGACGTAGAAACCGAACAGGAATGGTGAACCACACCATAGCTCTCTGAGTTCAGCTTCCCGAAATTGAGGGAACAGTTGGTAGGGCGATTACCGCAAGACACGCAAGATTTGTGATGCCCCATTCGTAATTGCGTAAAAGATTCGCCACTGGCATGAAACTTTCGCCGGCATCTGATGATTTCAGTTTGGGAGATTGTTTCACGGAGGGGGGTGCCTGTAGTGAATGAATGAATCCGCAGCGGTCTTTGGCCCTGCGTCACCGACATACTTGAAGCATATTAGCCATGATTCATGAGATACCCCATCGTGTTGTTGCTTTAACACACCTGGCGCGCCAAACTACAAGCCCTGCCCACTGAACGCCAAGAACGGCTGGGTGAACGGCATCGCGCCAGTTGGTGTCGTGATCCTTTCCCATGTGTGTTAGCGAGAACTTAACTGATGACACGATCTCGTCTTCTCGCCATCAGCCTTCTATCCTGCGCCGCTTTCGTGATGGCAGGTGGACTTCGCGGGCAAACCAAGGTCGCGAACGATCCGCTTCTGTCATTGAAAGGTCATGAAGATACCATCGATGGTGTCGCGATTAGCCCCGATGGAAGCTTCTTTGCGACCGCTTGTTTCGATCGCAATGTTCGCCTGTTCGATGCCACCACCGGGCAACAAGTCCGCGTTTACGGTGGCGAACAGGGCCACAAGTCGCAAGTGCTCTGTATCGACTTCGCCAGCAAAGGGGACTACATCGCCACTGGCGGAGCAGATAATACGGTTCGCATCTGGGAGATTCCTGTTTCTTCACCCGTTGCCACCATCACAACAGCGGCCCCGGCCACTCGGGTGGAAGTGAGCGCGGATAAGACACTGGCATTCGCGACAACCGATGGGCTCGTAAAGATTCTGCCGAAAGGTGAAGATAAAGGGATCTTGGAGTTGAAGGGGCACGCAGGAGCAGTCACACAACTCGGCTTAAGCGGCCAGACGTGGGTAACGGCAGGAGCCGATCAGACGATTCGCTTCTGGACCGCAGACGGCAAGCCTCTCGCAGCTCGCTTCGTGGCGGGCGGAACAATCGCAGGTCTGGCGACGGTTTCAAACGGCTCCACGGCGTGGATCGGAACAACGGATGGAAGAGTGCAGGCGTGGGCTGTTCCGCCTCCCACCGCAACTCCTCTCTTCGTGGCCGCTCCCGGTTCCGGATTAGCCGTAGCTGCATTCGAGATCATGGGGAAGAAAGGGGCTCCCATACCCGCTATTCCCGTGCGGGAATGGAATGCCGAAGGTGCCATTCGCGGTGTCGTGCTATCACCAGATCAGCAGCGCATTGTCACGGTGGGGCCGGGCGCGGAATGCGTGGCCTGGAATAGTGGAAACGGCCAGAAGGATAAGACCTTCGCCACCGCGGGTGCCGCGAGCGCAGCGGCCTTCAACAAGAATGGCCAGCAGATCGCAGTGGCCGGCGCAGACGGTTCGATACGGCTCTACACATTCGGCGATGGCAAGATGATCGGAACCTTCAAGAGTGAAGGGCCGGTTTCCGAACTCGCCTTTCATCCCACCCTACCGCTCCTCGTTGGCAGTGCCAAGAACGTGGCTATCGCGTGGAACGTCGCGTTCCAACCGGGACAACCACTTCCGGACGAATTCGGTCGCGTGATTCAGAAGTTTTCTCACCCAGCCGCGCTGGCTTCACCGGTCTTCGGATCGGATGGCCAGTTCTTCACTGCAGGCGCCGACAAACAGATTCGGCGATTTCGCATCGCCGCCGACACACCCGTTAAGACGCTACAACACCCTAATCTGGTGGATGCGGTTGCCTTTGATAGCACAGGAGAGAAACTCGCGACAGGCTGCCATGACGGTGTGCTGCGAATCTGGGATGTTGCCAAGAACACGCCGCTCAAAACGATCACGGCTCATGTGCAAACGCAGCCACAAAACATCCAGCATCCAATCTATTCGGTCGTGTGGTCGCCCGACCAGAAACAGGTCTTCACTGCGAGTTACGATCGGACGATCAAGTTATGGGATGTTGCGAGCGGAAATCTGGTGCGGGAATTCAAGGCCGCACCTGAACTGAAGCCGGAAGATCCGAAGAACCCGCCGAAGCCATCATCAGACCTGAGTGGGCACCGCGATCAGATATTTAGCATCGCCCTTTCGAAAGATGGGAAGTTAATGGCGTCCGGTTCGAGCGACAAAACGGTGAAACTCTGGAATGTGGCAAGCGGCAAAGTGGTGCGTGACTTCGCGAATCCGGACCTGAAAGCGACCTTCCCGGACGAACCCGCACCCTCGCACCCCGGCTGGGTTTACTCCGTTCGGTTTAGCCCAGAAGGCGACTATTTGATTTCCGCCGGGGCAGCTCCAAAAGGGAAAAGTTATCTTGCGGTGTGGCACGTCGCCGATGGCAAACGGGTTTACAGTGCCGAACGTGACTGTGGCCCTATTCATGCGGTCGCGATCACGCCAGATGGAACGAAGCTGATTCTCGGCAGTGCGCCTTTGCGTGGCAAACCGCAATCGGATGCGGCTGTGATCAAGTTCCCGGTAAAGTAACGAGGCGAATCGGCGAGGGTGGCGTGATGATGTGTGGGTGCTAAAACAGCCCCGCACTCACATGCTATTCACATTAACCAAACCCTGCAATCGTGATCAAAACTATCTTCTTCGACTTCGGCAACGTGCTCGGCTTCTTCGATCATCAGCGTGCAGTTGAGCAACTCGTAAAGTACACCGACCTCAACGCCATCGAACTCACGCTGCGACTATACGGCGGGCCAATACTTGATGATTACGAGACCGGAAAGATTTCCACCCCAGAGTATGTGCGTGAATCAAAGCTGAACGGTCGCCTGAATTGCACACAGGAAGAGTTCCTGATTCACTTTTGCAATATCTTTTGGCGTAACGATGAGGTGTGCAACCTCATTCACTTGCTGAAACCTCGGTATCGCGTGATCCTGGCTTCAAATACTGTTGATGCTCACTTTCGCAGGTATGTTGCCGAGTATGCCGATGTGCTGCAGCACTTCAATCATCTCGTGGCTTCGCACCATGCCGGCCACCGCAAACCGCACCTCGGGTTCTTCGAGTATGCACAGCAGTTTGCAATTGCCGAACCAGATGAGTGCTTGTTCATCGATGATTTACCCGTGAACATTGCGACAGCAGAACGGTTTGGTTGGAAAGGGATCGTCTACGCTCCGGATGGCACACTTGTCGATAAACTGAAGAGTGCCGGCGTAGAAATCGGTAAAACATCAGACCAGTAACCACAACCGCCACGAAACAGTTGGTGTGAACGACTCTCACTCGCCGGCTGATGCCGGTCGTTCGCCAGAGACGGAGCCAAGAGACGATGGACATTCTCCAGCAGGCCGATCCAGAACTATTCGTAGCCATCCAGGGCGAGCGGAAGCGCCAGCAATATGGTTTAGAGATGATCGCCAGCGAGAATTATACCAGCCCCGCGGTGATGGCCGCACAGGGTTCCTGCCTTACGAACAAGTACGCCGAGGGCTACCCTGGCAAGCGGTATTACGGCGGTTGCGAGTTCGTGGATGTAGCGGAAAAGCTCGCGATCGAACGAGCCAAGTTGCTATTCGGGGCCGAACACGCGAACGTGCAACCTCATTCGGGTGCGCAAGCGAACATGGCTGTGTTTCTCGCCGCTCTTCAGCCTGGCGACACGATCCTTGGCCTCGACCTCGCCCATGGCGGCCACCTCACGCACGGCATGCGATTGAACTTTTCCGGCAAGTACTTCAAGGTCGTGAGCTACGGCGTCCGCAAGGAAGACCATCGGATTGATTTCGACGATCTCGCGGCCAAGGCCCGTGAGCATAAACCCAAAATGATCATTGCCGGTGCCAGCGCTTATCCGCGACTGCTCGACTTTGCGAAGTTTGCTGAAATCTCGCGCGAAGTCGGTGCACTGCTCATGGTGGATATGGCACACATCGCCGGTCTGGTTGCGGCCAAGCAACACCCAGACCCCGTGCCGCACGCAGACTTTGTTACCACCACCACACACAAGACCCTTCGCGGGCCACGAGCAGGCCTCATTCTGTGTCGCCCGGAATGGGCGGACAAGGTGAACTCCGCCGTGTTCCCCGGTATCCAGGGTGGACCGCTCATGCATGTCATCGCGGCGAAAGCAGTCGCGTTCAAGGAAGCCTCGCAACCTTCATTCGGTCAGTACATCACTCAGGTCTTGGCGAATGCGAAAGTGCTTGCCGAAGAGTTGCTTCAGGCCGGCTTCCCCATCGTTTCAGGCGGAACAGACAATCACCTGATGCTTGTCGATGTGACTGCGAAAGGCGTGACGGGTAAGCAAGCCGAGCATGCTCTGGATGCCGCCAGTATTACCGTGAACAAGAACATGATCCCGTTCGACCCTCGCAAACCGCTCGACCCGTCTGGCGTGCGAATCGGCACCCCCGCACTCACAACACGCGGTATGAAAGAGACCGAAATGCGACAGATTGCCCGCTGGATCACCGAGGTGCTTACGGGGCACACCGATCCGGCGGTACTTGGTCGTGTGCGTGCCGGAGTTCGCGAACTTTGCGAACAGTTTCCTGCGCCTGCGGAAGCATAAGCACATGAAGAGTGCGGTCTCCCGTTCTCCATCGATTTCAGAGAACCGAACGGGAGCAAGGTGTGTTAACAGGATTAACTGCGGTGACTGCAATCGCGCGGTGAGGTGAGCAACGTGATTCCGGTGATGCTTTTCGCGTGCTGCATTTTCGCCGTTCTGCTTGTGCCCGTATTGCTATTTCTGTTTACTGCCGTTTTTCGCCATGCATGCGTACTCTGTGGGTTGCCCAAACCATCGGTATCAACGGCTTCTGGGGTGATGATGCTCATCTGGGTGAGCAAAACTCTCTCCGAAGCTGTGATGAACGTCATCGTGCAAGAATCGTGTCGATCGGTAGGTGTTCCAAGATGGGAAGCGGACATTATCGTTATCTTCCTACTCATACCTATCGACTTGCTGATCTCTGCGTCGTTGCATACGGGCTTAATGAACATCCGATTCGGAAAAGGCGTTGAAGTCTGGTTCGTGATGCAACTCATTTACCTGACAATCCTCATTCCCGTTGGCTTGGTGTTCGGCACACTCTACATATTTGCGAACTGATGACTTCCTACTTCGCCACCTGTGCTCGCGGACTGGAGCCAGTGCTGGCTCAAGAACTCACCGACCTGGGGGCGGATACCGTTGAGCCTGGACGCGGCGGCGTGCGGTTCAGTGGCGATAATGCCCTGCTCTATCGTGCCAATCTTTGGCTCCGCACCGCCGTGCGAGTACTTCGTCCGCTTCTCGAAGCGGATGTCCGCTCCCCGGACGAGTTATACGATGCCGTTCGCACGGTGAACTGGGCCGACTATCTCACACCCGCGCACACACTCGCTGTGGATTGCAACGTCCGCGACTCGGCCATCACGCACTCGCAGTATGCCTCTCGCCGCGTTAAAGATGCGATCTGCGATCAGTTTCGCGAGCGCATTGGCGT
The DNA here is from genome assembly GCA_041740855.1 of Gemmata sp. Taxonomy (GTDB): domain Bacteria; phylum Planctomycetota; class Planctomycetia; order Gemmatales; family Gemmataceae; genus Gemmata. The sequence continues at coordinate 3,686 of JBGSLF010000136.1, read as the reverse complement.
GCGGCCAAGCGTAGACCCCGAGCGGCCCATGGTCGGCTTCAATCTCCACGTATTTCGCGATCACGCGACGCTCAGCCTCGATAGCTCATGGGATTCACTTCACAAACGTGGCTACCGACCGATTCAAACCATCGCCCCACTTAACGAAGCACTCGCCGCGGGCTTGCTACTCCAATCGCGATGGAATCCTCAAACGCCGTTAATCGATCCGTTATGCGGCTCTGGAACATTTTGCGTCGAGGCCGCATGGATGGCGCTCCGTCGTGCTCCCGGGCTAACGCGGAAATGGTTTGGTTTCCAGGGTTGGCCCGAGTTCGACCGCGCACTCTGGAACGCCATCCGCGACGACGCCCGAACTACGATGCTCAAGGAACTCCCTGCACCGATTGTGGGAAGCGATATTCATCCCGGTGCCATCGAACTCGCCAAACAGAACGTGCGTAATGCTGGTGTTGGTCATCTGGTGGAAATTGTTCGGCGCGATCTCAGCCAGGCTCGACCACCCGAGACAGCCAGCCCAGGTGCGATGATCTGTAACCCGCCATACGGCGAGCGGATCGGCGAGGAAAAGGAATGGTTCGGCCTTTACGCCAAACTCGGTGAAGTGATCAGAACCCACTGGCCAGGTTGGCGACTTCTGGTGTTCACCAGCAACGATCAATTGGCCCGGCGTGTAGGCTTGCCGGTCCGCGGTCGAGTTCCGTTCTTTAACGGAAAGTTGCCCTGTCACCTGTGGGAATTCGAAAGCCGAATGTAACGCGATGGCCCATCAAACCTCGCCATCCGGTTCGTTTTGCAAACCAGAACCCATGCCTATTAGTCCGGTCACTCCGATTAGTTAACTTGTATGTCTCTGGTAAAATGCAAAATTTGGGCAACTCGTAGAGTTGAATCGATCGCCGAACAAGCTGTGATACACTTTTCTTTGGGCGGCGTGTCGTCCACCGTTGGGAATTTGCATTAGTAGGTTGCAACGTAGTGTTACCGGAGTCCAGCATGAGTTTCGGATCAGACCACCAATCCACAAATCGCCGACGCTCGCACAACTCGCGAACACGCCTCGTGGTTGAACAGTTGGAACCACGCGAGGTTCCTGCGACTCTACTCCCGAGTAGCGACTTCACGACACCTGCCGGCAAGTCGCTGTACGTCCCGCTGAGCGTGACGGCAGTGAACGGAACCGTGAACTATTCCGCTGCGAGTTCCAATTCGCAGGTGCAGGTGCAGGTGGTTGCGGGCGGCACAACACTGAAAATGACGGTTGCGGGTACGGGAGCGGACGGAAATCCCTTCCAGGGCGATCTGACATTCCGGCTCTTCGATGACCTCTCGCCCGTGACAGTTGCCCGCATTGTGGATCTGGTGAACCAGGGGTTTTACAACGGGCTAACATTCCACCGTATCCTCGACGGATTTGTTGCTCAGGGTGGCGACCCAGACGGAAACGGAACCGGCGGTTCAGGCCAAACACTCGACGATGAATTTAGCTCGCTCCTGACATTCAACAGCCCCGGTTTGTTGGCAATGGCCAACTCAGGCGATGACACCGGCGATTCTCAATTCTTCATCACCGACATCGATCTCACGTTGGCGCAGCAACCGCAGCACCTCAACTTCGACCACACGATCTTTGGTCAGCTAGTCGCAGGGTTCGACACATTCAATCGATTGATGCGTACCCCTGTGAACAACCCGGCGGTTGGCACACCCGTCAACGACGTGACCATTCTGAATGCTTCGGTCGCGGCCTCAGACCCGAACGGCGTGTTAAGGATTTCCGCACCGCAAAACTTTCGCGGCAACTCGACCATTACCGTGACCCCAACCGATTCGGGTGGAGCAGGCCCGATCGACTCGTTCCAGGTAAACTTTGTTGCGGACACGGTAAACGATCGGCCATTCCTGGGGCCCATTCCGAATCGAACAACGACACCCGGCACAGGTGTCACGGTGCCACTCACCGCGACAGATTTGGACAACGATCCGCTTACATTCCAAGTGCTTTCGACCACTTCGGCGGGCGAGACGATCAACGCGTTAACTCGAATTGATCAGACTACGGGCCACTTAACCATTATTCCGCCTGCCGGGTTCTTTGGCCCCATCGATGTGCTTATTGCCGTGCGTGATGCCTCCGGGCAAACCGACACCCAAACTATGGTTCTTGCGGTGACGGGCAATTTCGATCTGGAAGCGGACAGCGATACTGGCGCTTTGGCGGATGATAACATCACGGGCGACAGCAGCCCCACTTTCTTGGTGTTGGCTCCGACTGGCCAAACGGTAAACGTTACGGTTAATGGGACAGCCGCCGGCACCGCAACGGAAACGAGCACGGCTGGGCAGTATCGCATCACGGTCCCTCAACAACTGTTGCAAGCGGGGGAAAACTCGATCGCGGGCACGGCCTCAAGCGGATCGAATTCGATACCGCTTAGCCCGCTGTCATTCTCCTACAACCCCAACCTGCGCAGCGTTTATATTGTTCCCGGCACGCTGGGAACCGATCAGAGCCTCACCTTTGAAGTAACTTCCATCGAAGCTGCACATCGTAGCGAACTCGGGTACTACATCGCCGATGACGCAACGGGAGCGCTGAACGGCCTGAGGCCTGGAGACGCGGGCTATTTCGCAGCCGCGATGGCACGCCGGGAGATTGTGTTTACACCAGCCGCAGTAGCCGGCACAGCCCGAACAATTACCGCAGAGGGCGGCGAAGCTCTGGTGTTCTATCTGGTGCAAGACGCAACCAGCGTGGAACTTCTTGCGGAGAACCCGACCAACAGTTTGAATAACGGGCCTGTTGCCTTCTTCGGTTTACGCGCGGCTAACCCAGACGGCGTTGCACACCTGGCAATGAATGCTGACCTGGTAGCGAACCAAACACATTACGGCTGGGAAGATCTCATTGGCGGAGGCGACCAGGATTACAACGATCTGGTCTTCTCCGTGCGTTCGGTGGCAAGTGGAACAATCATTCCAACTCTTCCGGTTCCAGCGGGACAAGGCAGAGCCGTAACCGCCACGGCGCAATTGCAGACCGCGACCAAGTCCGCAAGCAATAACAACCCCACCACTTCAACCACCACGAATGGACAGATTGGCGTCATCGTCGCCGATAGCGCGAGCGGAGCGATTGGGAGCCTTCAGCCTGGAACTGCGGGATATGCCGAAGCAGCGCTTGGCCGGGCACAACCGCTCTTCGCAGCGGGAACATCTGCGGGAACGAATGCTTCCGTGAAGCTATTGGGCGGGCAGTCCCTGATCTTCTACTACGTTCCCAATGGCACAGCGGCCGCTGTGCTCGCGACGAACCCTACGAATAACCCCGCAAGCGGAACAACGGCGTTCTTCTCTATCGCGGCCGCAAACGAGAATGGAACCACTCACGCCAGGTATTTCAATCCGGAAGGTGTCAGTGGGGCCACACCCACGGTCAACACACCGTTAACCGTTCACATGAGTGGCGTAGCCGGTGCGAGGCCAAATGACTTCGACGATGTGGTATTCACTGTTCAGTTCGTGAGCTAGCAGAGTACCAATAACTTAGTACAACTCCCCGTAAGTAGGGGAACAGTTTTTATGCGGCCATTGCCACGGGTTTTTCGCTTGTGGCGATCTCGCACTTGGCCATGATTTTGGTCACGGATTTTCGGGTCCAGTTGAACGGATGAGCGTGCTCGTTC
>JBGSLF010000135.1:0-20879 GCA_041740855.1 Gemmata sp. | reverse complement strand
TTGCTGGGGTAGAAATCCTAAAAAGTGATCGGCACAACGAAATAAACGGCTTGAATTGCGAGAAGGCTGGGGTAACGCGATTTTGCGACTGGCAGCAGCACCTACGATTCCCGCCAAGGGCGAAACGCGCAAGAACCTCGGGGTTTATTCTTCGCTGTTGCCTATCTGGTCGAATCGGCGGACAATAGAATTGCCTTCCAAATGCCTGTCGCGGGTATTGTCGCGCGTCTGATGGCAGATTCGCGGCCGCCCGTTATCTCTCTCCCATACCTTGTGGAGCCTATGCGATGATACGAACTCGGTTTCTTGTAGCGCTGCTCTGTGTAGCAACTGCCACGGCTGTTCGTGCGGCCGACGAAAAGTGGGTGACGATCAAGGGCCAAGTGGTGTTCCCGGCCGATAAAGAACTCCCCAAGCGAAATCCGCTCAACGTCACACAAGATAAAGAACACTGCCTTTCCAAGGGCGCGATTCTGGACGAATCGATTATCGTGAACCCGAAGAATCGCGGGATCCGCAACGTGGTCGTATGGCTGCGACCCGACGAAGAAAACCCCAAGGCCAAGTTCGCACCAGAACAAATCCACCCTTCCGATGCGACCCGCAAACCCGCCGAAGTATCGATCGATCAACCGTGCTGCATGTTCATGCAACGGGTGACGGCGGCTCGACCGGGCGACACACTGATCGTGAAGAATAGCTCCCCGGTGGCCCACAACTTCTTTTGGAGCAGTGGCAACAATGGGGAGTTCAACATCACGGTTCCGAAGATGGAAAAGTGGACGATGCCCGAGAAGATCGCGGCGGAAAGCCCACCCATCCAGTACAAGTGCACAATTCATGGATGGATGACCGGCTACGTGCGCATCTTCGATCATCCGTACTACGCCATTACGGATGAAGACGGCAAGTTCGAGATCAAGAACGCGCCGCCAGGCAAGTTCCGCATCGTGTACTGGCACGAAAACGGTTTCAAAGGCGGAGCCGCAGGTCGATTCGGCGAAGAGATCGATATCAAAGGGCCGACACTCGAAATGAAGCCCACGGATTTCGACGCCGCACCGAAGGGCTGATGAGCCACTGACCGTTAACGCACGACGGCCAGGAAATCCTGGCCGTCTCTTTGTTTCGTTCCCAGATATCCACCGAATCGACACAGATCAGAGCACATTCGCAGGAAGACGACTCCCCTTCCCTTCGGTGTCATTTTTTTTTGCGCGGCGATGCTTGAGACTGGCCCCGATGAAGTCGCGAAACAGCGGGTGCGGGCGTGTGGGCTTGGATAGAAACTCCGGATGCGATTGAACCGCGACAAACCACGGATGATTCGCCAATTCAATCACCTCCACCAAGTTGCCATCCGGGCTTGTGCCGGAAATCACCAAACCGCTCGCGATGAGTTTCTCGCGAAGGTGGTTGTTCACTTCGTAACGGTGGCGGTGCCGTTCGCTGATTTCCTCTGCTCCATAAGCTTGGTGCGCCTTGGAGCCAGGCACCAGCTTGCACGGATAGGCCCCTAATCGCAGAGTCCCGCCGACATTAGTCACCGTCTGCTGTTCTTCTAACAGACAGACAACCGGATAGGGCGTGGCTTTGTTGAACTCGGTGCTGTTCGCATCCGGCATATCTGCTACATCGCGTGCGAACTCAATGGTGGCACACTGCAAGCCGAGGCAAATACCAAAGAAGGGAATTCCGGTTTCGCGGGCGAAGCGAATCGCTTCAATCTTCCCTTCAATACCACGCTTATCGAAGCCGCCCGGAACCAGAAGCCCATCCACATTCGCCAGTGCCTTTTCGGCACCTTCACTCGCGAGCTTTTCACTATCAATGCGAACGACTTTCACTTTGGTCTGATGATGAATGCCGGCATGATCCAGCGCTTCGTAAACGCTCTTGTACGCGTCGCGATGTTTCACATACTTCCCAACAAAACCGATACTTACCTCGTGCTCCGGATGGCGAATCCGCTCGAGCATCACCCGCCAATCATCCAATTCCAGCGCCTTGGGCAGTGGCAAACCGAGTTTATCGGCGATCAACTCTTCCACTTTCTTCTCGGCAAAACCGAGTGGCACTTCATAAATGCTCAGCTCTTTGTCTTTTTCTTCGATAACCGCTCTGCGTTCCACATTACAGAACTGAGCTATCTTCTCGCAATCGCCCTCGGGGATCTCGCGTTCCGTGCGGCACACGAGCACATCGGGCTGGATGCCGATCTTGCGAAGTTCCATCACGCTGTGCTGCGTGGGCTTGGTCTTGAGTTCACCCGCAGCTTTAAGATAAGGCACGAGTGTGAGGTGAACGAACAGGCAGTTATTGCGGCCCACATCCAGCGCGAATTGGCGGATCGCTTCGTAGTACGGCATGCCTTCGATATCGCCCACGGTCCCGCCGACTTCGGTTAGCACCACATCTACATCCGCGGTGGCCAGCTTGCGAATGCAGTTCTTGATCTCATCCGTGATATGTGGAATAACCTGGACGGTCTTTCCCTTGTAATCCCCGCGACGCTCTTTCTTGATGACGGAAAGGTAAATCTTGCCGGTGGTGAAGTTGCAATCGCGATTCAGTGGCACGTTGGTAAAGCGTTCGTAATGGCCCAGGTCGAGGTCGGTCTCGGCTCCATCGTCCAGAACGTAAACTTCGCCGTGTTGATAAGGACTCATGGTGCCAGGATCGACGTTGATGTACGGATCCATCTTTTGCAAGCGAACGCGAAGGCCGCGACGTTCGAGGAGCATGGCGATTGAGGCGGATGTAAGACCTTTGCCCAGTGAACTGACCACGCCACCGGTTACGAAAATGTGTTTCACCATAATGGATACCCGCGGTCGTGGATGCAAGCAACACGGGCCAAATGATAGAGGGCAGGCGATCCTGCCAGCTCACGCAGAGCGGCAGGCAGGTTCCGCCTGCCCCACTGAATTCAACCCGAATGACAATACTATATCGGTCTTCATCATACCTACCAATTACCGGGCTTCCGGAACGGTAGTTAACCTTTAGTCACGCAGCGTGGCGCGTTCCGCCATCTCGATACGCCCGGACGAATTCGGAGTAATCGGCTGGAGTGTCAATTCCACGGTGAGCGTGTTCCACAAGGCCGACTCGTATGGTTCCGCCCTGCCCGAGTACCCGAAGCTGCTCGAGTTTCTCCAACTGTTCGAGCGGGTGGGGTGGCGCGTGGGCGATCTGCAGCAGAAACTCCCGGCGATATGCATACACTCCCAGATGTTGGAGGAATCGCGCTGGTCGTGCCGAGAATTCCGGTTCCGCATCTCGCACCATGGGAATAGGTGAACGCGAGAAATACAGGGCCTTTCCCGAGTCGTCGCAGACCACCTTCACCACGTTCGGATTGAGATACGTCTCACGATCGTGAATCGGAACGGCCAGCGTCGCCATCGAGGCGCTGGGATCGACCATTAGAGCAGCAAGCAACTTGAGAGCCGCCGGTTCGAATTGCGGTTCATCACCTTGCAGATTCAGAATCACATCGGCAGTTATTCGTGTGGCCACCTCGGCGATCCGATCGGTGCCCGACGCATGATCCTCACGCGTCATCACCACCTGGCCGCCGAACGAATGGACCGCATCCATAATTCGCTGATCATCTGTTGCCACGATCACATCGTTCGTTAATTGCGCTTCAATCGCGCGCTCGTAAACATGCTGGATGAGGTATTTGCCGGTAGCGCGAAGGAGCGGTTTTGCGGGCAAACGTGTGGAAGCAAAACGGGCCGGAATAACGATGGCAACTTGCATGGGCCAGACCTCCGTGCGTGGGCCGGTGAAGTTGGCTCATTACACACTTGCGGCCCATCCGAAGGCAAGCCCGGTCACGCTACTTGGGCTTATGCCAACAACCCCTTCACCACATGGCCATGCACGTCGGTCAGCCGATAGTCGCGGCCCTGGAACCGGAACGTGAGCTTCTCGTGATTGATTCCCAACAAGTGAAGGATCGTGGCCTGGAAATCGTGGATGTGGACCGCATCTTTTGCAGGGGCGAAGCCAAAGTCGTCACTCTGACCATAACTAACCCCCGGCTTGCTTCCACCGCCTGCCATCCAAACTGTGAAGACATACGGGTGGTGGTCGCGTCCCCAGGTTGAGACCGCCTTGATGTCGCCTTGTAGGAAAGGCGTCCGGCCGAACTCTCCTCCCCAAATCACGAGTGTGTCGTCGAGCAAGCCAAGCCGCTTCAGATCTTTCACGAGCGCTGCGGATGGGGCATCCGTGTCCTGGCACTGCACCTTCAACTGCGTATTGAGATTGCGGTGTTGATCCCAGCCGGCGTGGAGCAACTGCACATACCGACACCCGCGTTCAACCAACCGGCGAGCCATGAGGCAATTGAATGCGAAGCTTCCCTGTCGCTTCACATCGGGGCCATACATATCGAGAATCTTCTGTGGTTCCTTGGAAAAGTCTGTTAACTCCGGCACGCTCATCTGCATGCGGTAAGCCATTTCGTACTGCGTCATGCGGGTCGAAGTTTCCGGGTCGCCAAACTCCTTCAAGGTGAGTTCATTCATTCGGTTCAAGTCATCGAGCGACGCCCGGCGACTTTCGCGGCTCTGGCCATCCGGGTTCGAAAGATACAACACCGGATCGCCCTGCCCGCGAAACTTCACGCCCTGGAACTTCGTGGGCAGAAATCCGCTTCCCCAGTAAAAGTCGTAGAAGATCTGGCCGCAGCTCGCTTCTTTGTCACGCGAGGTCATCGCAACGAAGCCGGGAAGATCTTCGGTTTCCACGCCAAGGCCATAGGTGAGCCACGCGCCGAGGCTTGGGCGGCCAGGCATTTCCGCACCGGTAAGGAAGAAACAAATCGCCGGGGCATGATTCACCTGCGTGGTGTACATCGACTTCACGAAGCAGAGTTCGTCGGCAATGCTCGCGGTGTGCGGCAAGAAGTCGGAAACCCATGCGCCGCTCTGCCCGTGTTGTTTGAACTTCGTGATCTCGGGCAAGCACGGGCGAACAGTTTGGCCTCCTGTCATCGTGCTAAAGCGCGCGCCTTTCACGATCGAGTCGGGGATTTGCTCTCCCTTCCGCTTCGTGAGTTCCGGCTTGTAATCGAACAGATCAACGTGCGTGGGCGCACCATTCTGGAAGAGATAAATCACCCGCTTGGCCTTGGGTGCGAAGTGTGGCACACCCGATAGCCCGCCGAATCGCTTGGGTTCTGCGGCATTTGCGAGCGAGGATTCACCACCCATCAGCGTGGCCAGCGCGGCAGAGCCGATCCCCGTTGCGGAGCGGCCGAAGAAATGCCGGCGAGACAGCAGGCGAGCGCGTTCGTGTGCGGGATGCATACCTAACTCCAATGCGCCATCACTTGTTCAGGGCTTCATCCAGATTCAGGATCATCAGGCATACGATGGTTAACGCCGCATGATCCACATCATCGAGCTTTTCATCGCGTGGCGAATCACCAATCTTGAGTAACTTGGCCGCCGAGGCGCGATCGCTGGTAAAGATCACCTTTTGCTTCTCAAGTGCGTTGAGCAAGATCGTCACTTCTCCAGCTTTTGGCTTGCGGGAGATGACGTTACGAAATGCGAAAGCGAGACGGTCCGTATCGATGGTTCCACCCTTCTGCATGGCAGATTGTGCGAGTGTTCGTGCCGCCTCGACATAAGTCGTGTCATTCAGTGTGGCGAGCGCATGCAGGGGTGTGTTGGTTATGACGTTTGTTACGGAGCAGGTCTGCCGATTGGCCGCATCGAAGAACATGGTTGGCCCAACGATTCGCCGCCAGAAGACATACAAGCTCCGGCGATACAACGCCTCGCCTTTATCTTGCTGATAGCGTTTATTGCCGAAGGTGGCTTCTTCCCAAATTCCGGCAGGCTGATACGGTTTAACCGGCGGCCCACCAATAGTGGGTGTGAGTAAGCCACTCGCCGCAAGTGCCTGGTCGCGGATCATCCACGATGGCAATCGGTGCCTTGGCCCGCGAGCCAAAAGGCGGTTTTCGGGGTCTTGTTCTTGCAACTCCGCCGAAACGACCGCCGATTGGCGATACGTTGCAGAAGTGACAATCTGGCGGATGAGTCGCTTCACATCCCACTTGGATTCCAAGAACTCGATGGCTAGCCAATCCAGTAACTCCGGATGGCTTGGCCGTTCGCCTTGCAGACCAAAATCCACCGCCGTCTTCACCAACCCCGTACCAAAGAACATCTGCCAGTAACGGTTCACCGTCACACGAGCTGTCAGCGGATTTGTCGGAGCGATGACCCACTTGGCGAGATCAAGCCGGTTCTGGCTTTTGGCAGGTTCAGGCACTGTTCCGGTTGTGGTTGCGAACGCGGGAAGTGTCGGTTGGACTTTTGCTTCCTTCTTATCGTAAGCTCCGCGATTGAGGATGAAGGTATCGCGTGGCTTGGGAAGATCAGCCATGACCATGACCTTGGGCACTGCGACGTTCGCCGAGTCGCGGATCTGCTTGGCTTTGCGAAGTTCGGGAAGCAATCTGGCGTAGTCTGGCTCCTTGTCCTTGAAGTAACGAATGAGTTCATCGTAATTCTGATCGGCGCGATCGCCGGGGCCTTTGCGTAAGGCGGATTCGATCAATTGCGGCAATGTCGTCTCGTATTGCCCATCTTTATTCTTGGCCATGCCCGCTTCGCGCAACTTCACTTCAATAGGCCGCACTTTCTTCACCAGTGCATCGAATGCGGCTTGTGTCTCCTTCTGTCGCTTTTCTTGTTCTGGTGTGCTGAAATCAATCACAGGCGGAGCTTGGCCACCACGACCGACGCCATCGACGGGTGTCTGATTGAAGTATGCCAGAAGCGAGTAATAGTCTTTTTGCGTGATCGGATCGAACTTGTGATCGTGGCAGCGGGCACACGTGAACGTCAGGCCAAGCCAGATGGTCGCGGTGGTTTCGGTTTGGTCAAAGGTGTACTCAACGCGGTTCTCCTCCGCAATTCTGCCGCCTTCGCCATTGATCATGTGGTTCCGATTGAAGCCTGTGGCAAGAATCTGTTGTTTGGTGGCGTTTGGCAACAGGTCGCCTGCCAGTTGTTCGACCGTAAATTGATCGTAAGGCATGTTCGTGTTGAAAGCCCGCACGACCCAATCCCGCCAGGGCCACATCGTGCGTTCCGTATCGCCCTGATAGCCGTTGCTATCGGCGTAGCGTGCGGCATCGAGCCAGTCCCACGCCATGCGTTCACCGTAGCGTTCGCTTGCCAATAATCGATCCACCACTTTCTCGTATGCATCCTTGCTCTTGTCCTTCTGAAAGGCCGTGACTTCTTCTTCTGTGGGAGGTAAGCCGGTCAAATCGAGCGTGACGCGCCGAATGAGCCGTTCGCGATCGGCTTCGGGTGCAGGCGAGAGCTTTTCGCGCTCCAGGCGAGCGCGAATGAACGCATCAATTGTGTTTTGCACCGCGTGTTTCGTCGCGGGAACCTTCGCACGCACCGGCGGGACAAACGCCCAGTGACGCCCCCAATTCGCCCCCTGATCCACCCAGCGCTTCAATGTCTGAATCTCCGCCGTGCTCAACTTCTTGTTGATCTTGTTCGGAGGCATGATCTCGTCAGGATCTTCGGCCACGATCCGCCGAATAATCTCACTATCTGCGGCTTTACCCGGAACGATCGAACCAGAACCGAGCGCCTCTTCCTTGATGTCCAACCGCAGATCCGCTTTCCGCGCCTTTTCATCAGGGCCGTGGCACTGAAAGCATCGGTCGGAAAGGATCGGTAGAACGTCGCGAGCGAAATCGACTTTGTCGTCTGCAACCGCCGCACTGGGAATCAGAAGGATGAAAGCAATGAAAAGCCGGGACATGGGACATCTCAGCAGGGTTTGGGCAGGTTGGTAAAAGTATACACGAGTTCCTCAAGTTTGTTGTCAAGGGATTCGCAAGTTCCCCAGTGTGGCCATCTTTCAATGAGTAATTGAATTCGACCTATCGATTACGCGAAAAGATCCTCAGAGAGAGGATAAGTAAAGAATGGGTTTCCTTGTCCCAGACCTGCGAAATCGGCTTGCGCATCATGGAATTGCGTTTCTGCAATGCACCAATTCCGTCAAAGGGAAAATAACTTGCACCGGGTAGAGCACATCCGCCTTGATTCACTCGCGTTCCAGCTTATAGTCCGAACCCTTCGTGCATAGATTTTCCAGATTGCGGCCGGACGGCGGAGGCACCGTGGTCAGGGGCGGGTTGATCATTATTGTCGCGGGAATCGTCGCACTGACGGCGTTCACGTCAGCGTTCGGCCAAACACCGGCTGAACCACGTGAGCCAATGCCGTTGGTGCCGCCGGCACCTGCGAGCACTGCTGTGGCCGACACGTCCGAATCCGTAACCGTTGCACCTGCACCGCCGCCAATTTCCGATTCTCGCTCGCGTGAATTCCCGCTGCCAACCGACGAACTGTTTACTCCTGGCCCAATCGTTCCGCCACGAGGTTCGCATCAGTCGGCACGGCAGCCTGGAGAAATAACGGATACGCCCGATTTCACTTTGCCTGCTGGTGCCATCATTCCGGTGCCGCAAGGGAAATCACGCCAGTTCCGTTTTACACGGCGATATGGCACACCAAACACGCTCGATAGTCAGCTCCTTCCGGACGGGAATCGTCGCTTCGTGTTCACGGGCGGAGTAATTATTAATGCAGTTGGTGAGAACGGCGAAGAGATCGAGTTTGCCACCGATGACGCGGTCGTTTGGGTGCGCGGGTTGGCGATCGATAACATCCAGAACGGATTCCAAACCCCGCCAAACACGACTACGGAAGTCGAGGCGTATCTTTCGGGCAACGTGATCGTACGCACAAAATCGAAGGAAGGCCCACTACAAACATTGCGTGCCGGGCAGGTGTATTACGATCTGCAGCGAGAGCGCGCGGTGGCACTCTCGGCGAGCCTGGAGTTTAAACCGGAACAAACCCCTGACCCGATCCGAATGCGGGGCGATGAGATTCGCCGGCTCGATCCGGAAAACTGGGAAGCGATCCAGGCTTCGCTCGATGGAAGCAAATTGCCGAGCGATCCCGGCCTTCGAATCGACTCGCGGCGAACCACGCTAAACACTCGTCGCGTGAGGTTGAGAAATGCGTTTGGCATCCCGTATCGCGATCTGGCGACCGGCCAACCTGTTGAAGGCGACGAAAAGCTGTTCACGGCCTACGGCGCGACACCACGGGTTGCCGGTGTGCCAGTGTTTTACTTTCCCAAAGTGCGCACCGATCTGACGGATCCGCTTGGGCCATTCGTGGGCTTCTCGGTTGGGCAGAACCGAGTGTTCGGTACGCAGGTCTACACCACCTGGGATATGTTCGATCTGTTTGCGTTGCGACCACCGCCCGGCCAAAAATGGCGGCTCAATGCGGATTATCTCTCAGAACGTGGCCCAGCGCTGGGAACAGATTACACGTACATGCTTCCGCCTTCCGAGATGGGATTGGCCGGAACAAGCGGACTCCTGAAACTCTACGGCATACAAGATCGCGGCGTAGACATTCTCGGTGGCTATCGTGGCCCAGAGCCAACCCCGCCCGATTTTCGCGGTCGCGTGTTGTGGCGTCACCAGCAGGAAATCCTGCAGGGTTTATATTTCCAGGGACAGGTTGCTTACTTAAGCGATAAGAACTTTCTGGAGCAGTATTACAAGCAAGAGTTCGATGTTGGCCCCAACCAGGAAACGTTCGCGTATCTCAAGTGGCAGCAGGGAATCGTGGGAGCGTCTGGGCTGGCGGAATATCGCCTCGAACGCGACTGGGTCGGCGAGACATCGTGGCTTCCGCGCGTGGATGGTAGCCTGACGGGGCTAACGTTCCTCGACGATTTATTCGTGTATTCCGCCAGGGGAAATCTGGGTTACGCCCAAGCAAGGCCCAGCGAGATTAACCCGCTACCGATTCTGACGACGGACCGGAGTATCGACACCGGCCGCCTGGATTTATTGCAAGAACTCAGCGTGCCCTTTTCACTGGGGCCGGTGAAACTCGCACCCTACGGTATGCTCGACCTCACGGGTTACACGGAAGATTTGAACGGCGATACCGTGGGTCGCATCTGGGGTGGGGGCGGCGTGCGTTCGACACTCCCGTTCTCGCGGCTCTATGAAGGCGTGACGAGCGATTTGCTCAACATTCGTGGGCTGTATCATAAAGTGGTTTTCGGGGCCAACTACCGCTACGTTCAGTCGAACCTCGCTTACACCGACTTGCCACTTCTGGACCGATTGAACGATGATGCCACCGATCAGGGCTGGCGGAACATGACTGAGTACCAAACAACATTCGTGCCGGGTCCAAATGGTGTACTTCTGGCTGGTGCGGGAAACCCGATGAACCAGTTTAATCCGCAGCAATATCTGATCCGCAGGGGAGCCACGAACCGGGTTGATACACTGGATAATCTCAACGTGTTGCAGGTGGACATGCGACACCGATTCCAGACCAAACGCGGTTACCCCGGCTTGGAGCACACGGTTGATCTCGTTAGCCTTGCGGCATCGGCATCGTACTTTCCCGAAGCCTCACGCGACAACTTCGGCAACCCGTTCGCATTCCTGGAATATGAAGGTATCTGGAATCTGGGGGATCGAACTTCGATGATCTCTTCAGGGTGGTTCGAACCGTATGAGGGCGGTTCGCGGTTCTACACCATCGGGGCTATGCTTAATCGGCCCGACCGAACAAGCTTTTATCTGGGCTACCGGCAAACCGACCCACTCAACAGTCGCGCTGTAACTGCGAGCGTGGGCTACCAACTGAGTAAACGCTACTTCCTCCAGGCGGGTACAAGTTACGATTTCGGTATTAGTCAAGCACTTTCGAACTCGTTTACACTGTCCCGCACCGGCACCGATTTGACCGTCTCTGTTGGAGTGAATTACAACTCTTTGGTGAACAACTTCGGCGTTCAGTTCCTGGTAACTCCGAATTTGCTCGCCGCCTTATCTCCTGGTCGTTTCACGGGAACGCCATTTGGTGGCGGAGCACTGGGGCGCAATCGCTAGCGTCTCCCACATTGGTTTGGCACAGGTGTGACTTCTGGCTTTGCCCATTACCATCTCAGAGGGAAAACATGCCCGCAGAGTGGTGGGAACCTGCAATGACTCTTGAAACAGAACCACATAAGAAGACCCGCCGGTGGCGCGATAAGTTCCGCGAAGCCTTTCGTGGCGTGAAACGCGGCGTGCGAGGGCACTCCAGCTTCTTTGTTCATTTCTTCTTCGCAGTCCTGGCGCTTGCGGCGGCGCTTGCGTTGGATTGTGGCCTGTTAGAGTGGTGCTTGGTTATTGGCTGCATTGGCCTGGTAATTAGCGCCGAGTTGTTCAATAGTGCGATCGAGACACTGTTCCACGGAATGGACGCAGAGACGAAAAGCCGCACCTACAGTTGCCTGGATATCGCTGCTGGCGCGGTGCTCATAGCCAGCGTGACAGCAGCGGTGGTAGGAGGCTTGATCTTCGTCAATCGCCTCTTGATCATTCTGCACGTGTGGGAGCAATGATCGGATCGAATGACAACATGAGCATGCCGACTGAATTACTCTCCATCTTTGAGCAATGATTTCGCACTGGAATCGCGTTGGTTCTCTAACCACGCCACATTGCTTGGGTCGTCCGCAAAACGCTTCACGCCCACCTGCTTGATGGCGTCGTCCGACACCACATCAAGCTTGGTGTATCGCGGGTGGTGCGAATCTTTGTAAGGATTGTTGCGTGCTGCGTTGTAGCAGCAGATCATGGCCCACCGGGGATTCTCGCTCTGGTTCTGATCACTCCGATGGAGCAGATTCGGATGGAAGAACAGCGTGTCGCCCGGTTCCATTTCAACATGCACTAACGGAAATTGTTCGCGGCGTTTCAACAACTCCTCGACCCGTTGCTGATCCGCACCTGCCTGCTCGCCCGTCAGAACGTGATTGATGCGTCCGCAATGATGCGAATTGTTGATCACTTGCAAACAGCCGTTCTCTTTCGTGCAAGGGTCGACTGCGATGAACACACTCACCAGATCAGGCGTGAGTAAACCATTCTGATACCAGTAGCCGTAGTCTTGATGCCACGCCCACGCCCCACCGATTTTGGCATCCTTCAAGATCATCTTGGAGTGGTAATGGTAAACTTCACCTCTTAACAATTGCTCGCAACTGCGAACCATCCGCTCGCAGCGGGCAAACATGCCATAGATGCCATCGCCTGGATGATTCCAGAGCGAGAGACGAACCACACCGCCTTCGCCATCGGCCCTCCCGAAAGACCGCTTATCGAGTTCGTTATCCGTTCGCGCGGCCTCCCGCAAGAGATTGATCTCGGCGGAATCGAACAAGCCCTTGATCAGTGTGGAGCCGTGGGAGTGGTATTGCTCGATTGCGCTGGCAGTGAGGGAGTATGGCATGAGTTACTCTTGAATCCTTCCACTGCAAGCATGAGTGGAAGTATGAGTTGGCTTTCCGGTACGATTTGAAGCATGTTACGGTTAAGATATCCAAAACTGTTACCTCACCCAACAGCGATGAATCAACACATGCGAACCTTCGTTATCTTCCTGGTACTCGCTTTCGCGTCTGAACTCCACGCAGCTGATGACCGACCGCTCGCCACCGACGCTGCCGCGAAAGCGATGACGGTGCCAGAAGGCTTCAACGTCACTCTCTTCGCGGGCGAGCCAGAAATCGTGCAACCGATTGCCTTCACCTTCGATGATCGCGGGCGGATGTGGGTGGTCGAGTGCCTTAGCTACCCGAAATGGCGTGCCGACGGAAAAGGTTCCGATCGCGTCATCATACTTGAAGACACCAATGGCGACGGTGTACACGATAAGCGGACGGTGTTCCTCGATAACGGCTCGAATCTTTCCGGCATCGAACTCGGCTTCGACGGCGTGTGGCTTTGCTCGCTTCCGAACCTGCTATTCATTCCCGTGAAAGACGATAAGCCCGCAGGCGAGCCGATTGTTGTGCTGGATGGCTGGAACATGAAGGACACCAAGCACAACATCTTCAACAGCCTCACATGGGGGCCAGACGGCTGGCTTTACGGTTGCAACGGCATTCAGGCGAAGTCGTGGGTCAGTGCACCGGGAACGCCGCAAGAAAAGCGAACCTACATGGATTGCGGCGTGTGGCGATATCACCCGACCCGCAAGGTGTTCGAGGCATTTGCGCATGGCACCACGAACCCGTTCGGTCTCGATTTCGATGAGCACGGGGAACTGTTCATCACGAATTGCGTGATCGATCATCTCTTCCATTTTGTTCCGGGTGGGCACTACGACCGGATGTATGGGCAGGATGTGAACCCGCACGCCTACGGCTTGATGAAGAGTTGCGTGGACTACAAACACTGGGCCGGCGGAGACTGGACAAGTTCACGCACGACCGGCGTTGGCGGAAAGCCAGAACACAGCGATTTCGGCGGCGGGCACGCCCACTCGGGAGCCGCAATTTACCTGGCAGACAACTTCCCACCCGAGTATCGCAACACGCTGTTCACTTGCAACATCCACGGCAACCGGCTCAACAATGATGGGCTGGCCCGCACACCGGGTGGTTACAAGGGTGTTCGCCGGCCAGACTTTCTCTTCGCCAACGATTCGTGGTTCCGCGGCATTTGCGTGAAGGTTGGCCCCGAAGGCGGCTTGTACTTCAGCGACTGGTGCGACACGGGAGAATGCCATAACTACGACAAAGCCGACATCACCAACGGCCGTATCTATCGCGTTGTTTACAAGACTCCAAAAGCCTGGTCGGGCGATATCTCGAAGCTGAGTGACGCGGAGTTGGTAAGGCTGCAATTGCACGCCAACGATTGGTTCGTGCGGAAAGCCCGGCGCGTGTTGCAAGAGCGTGCCGCGGCCGGGAAGTTGGAGAAAACAACGGCGGAACTGCTGCGGGCCATTCTCAAGGACGACAAGGATCTGGGTCGCCGGTTACGGATGTTGTGGACGCTGGAAGCGACAGGCAACTGCACACCGGACGACTTGATCGGTTTGTTCACCGCCCCCGAAGAAACACTCCGGGCGTGGGCGGTCCGGCTGTGTGCCGAGGACCCCGACCGTCTCGCCCGCACGGCTCCGGTTCTCCTCAACCGCTTCCGGGAAGAGAAGTCGCAATTCGTCCGGGCGAGCATCGCGTCCGCGGCGACGCGGGTGCCGGCCACCAGCGCTGGTAACGCCCCGACGATCTTCGCGGAGTTGCTTCAAGGCGGCGCGCGGCCCGACGACGACCCGAACCTATCCCTCCTGACGTGGTACGGCCTCCTTCACGTGACAAACGACGCATCCGGGCCGCCCATCGACCGCATCTGCGACATACGCTCGCCGCTGCTTCGGCGCAACCTGGTTCGACTGGTCCTCACACGGCCACAACCCGTGGCGAGCGTCGCACTCGGTAAACTCGCCACGCTGTTGCCGGGGGCGAACCCCGAGGCACAACTCGACATCCTGCGCGGCATCCGGGAATCGCTCATAGGCCAAAAAGAGTGGACGGCCCCGCACGAATGGCGGACGGCGTTCGGGAAACTCGTCTCTGGCGAGTCGCGGGAGGTTGCGCGCGAAGCTGAAGCTGTCGCCGTCGTTCTGGGGGACAAGGACACCATCGCTTCCCTCGGGAAGCGGATCACCGACACCGCTGCCAAGGCCGACGACCGCCGCGCGGCAATCGAACTTCTGCTCATCCGCAAACAACCGGACTTCGCCAAAACGCTCCGCGGTTTGCTTGACGATCCGGCCGTGCGGCAAGTCGCGGTTCGCGGTCTTGCGGCGTTCGCAGACGCTGAAACGCCCGCCGCCATCTTGACGGCGTACCCGAAGTTCACCCCTGAGGAGAAACTCGACGCGGTACAAACACTCGCGGCCCGTGTGCCGTGGGCCAATGCGTTACTTGATGCCGTTGAAAAGAAAACGATCCCGCGTGCGGACGTACCGGTTACCACTGCTCGCCAGATTCTCGCGCTTAATGACAAGGCGCTGACACAGCGATTAGATGTAACCTGGGGCAAGATCGGTGCGGCATCAAAAGAACGTGTTGCGCTCACGAAACAGTGGAAGGAATTGCTCTCGGAACCTGTGCTTGCCAAAGCGAACGCTGTCGCGGGAAGGCAATTGTTCGTCAAGCATTGTGCGGCATGCCACAAGATGTTCGGCGAAGGTGGACCTATTGGACCGGAACTCACCGGTTCGCAGCGTGCGAACCTGGATTACATCCTCGAAAATGTGCTCGATCCGAACGCGGTTGTTCCGCGTGAGTTCAAGATGGTTAACTTCACAACGGACGATGAGCGTGTTGTGAGCGGGATTATCCTTCGCGAAACCGCGGATGCTGTCATGGTTCGTACTACTAACGAAGAGCTGATTCTGCCAATCAGCAGTATCGCAGCTCGCAAGGCAACGAATATCTCAATCATGCCCGAAGGGCTGTTCAGCCAAATGAAACCCGACGAGGTGCGGGATCTTGTCGCCTATCTGCGAAGCAAGGAACAGATACCCCTTCCCAAATAATTGCCAGTGAATCGCCCGTCACCGCACCCACGCAACCAATAGCAAAGCGGCGAAAACACGAACTCCTGCCGCTTCCACAATTGGAATCCACCAACTTATCTCACCTCGCAGGGACATGCCATGTGTCGCACTTCAATCATCGCGTTGCTGTTGTTTGCTTCCCCACTCATCGCGCAACCGGCCAAGCCGGTCTTTCGTGCGGGAGCGTTTGCCCAGGATATCACGCCTGAGAAGTTCCCTATCTCTGTTAATGGGAACATGGCCGACAAGAAAGCGATGTCCGCTCATGATCGCTTGCACGCGCGCTGTTTGGTCATGGATGACGGTAAGACGAAGCTCGCCATTGTTGTCGTCGATAGTTGCATGATTCCCCAAGAACTGATGGACGCTGCCAAAGCTTTGGCCGAGAAACAAACCGGAATCCCCGCCAGCAACATGCTGATATCTGCCACGCATACACACAGCGCTCCCGCTGTTGCGGGAGTGTTTCAAAGCGATCCGGACAAAGCATATGTGCTGTTTCTTATCAAACAAATTGCTGCAGGTATCGAGAAAGCCCATGGCAATCTTGCTCCTGCGAAAGCCGCGTGGGCGGTTGGGACAGAACCGAACCAGATCTTCAACCGGCGCTGGAAAATGAAACCCGGCACGATTACCAGCAATCCGTTCGGTGGCACAACCGACTTGGTCAAGATGAACCCGCCGCGTATGAGCCCCAATCTTGTAGAGCCTGCCGGCCCAACTGATCCGAGTGTCACCGTGTTGTCAATCCGGTCGGCCGACGACAAACCCTTGGCGTTGTTCGCGAATTATTCCTTGCACTATGTAGGCGACATGCCCGCATTATCAGCGGATTACTTCGGCGTGTTCGCGGAGTTGATCGGGCAGAAACTCAAGGCTGGCCCCGGATTCGTGGGCATTCTGTCGAACGGCAACAGTGCAGATGTGAACAACGTTAATTTCCAGCAGATGACTCCCAAATACCAAACCGGCGAACGCTCGCGCTTGGTGGCAGATGCCGTTGCAACGAGTGCAACAAAAGCACTGGAGAAGGCCGAATATCGATCTGATATATCACTCGCCGCAGCAACCAAATCCATTCCGCTTGCTGTGCGAAAGCCCAAGACCGAAGAGTTCAAGCACGCAAGCAATCTGTTGGAGAAGGCCAAAGGTCGCGAGTTGAAAGGCGTGGAAGAAATCTACGCCCGCGAGACCGTGTTGATGAATGATTACCCGGATACGGTCAGCGTTCCGCTTCAGGTTCTTCGTATCGGAGAGCTTGCCATCGCCGCCATTCCGTGCGAAGTATTTACCGAGATCGGCCTGGGTTTGAAAAAGAGTAGCCCATTCAAACCCACCTGTGTGGTGTCACTGGCGAATGGCTATTACGGTTATTTGCCAACGCCGGCGCAACACAAGTTGGGCGGATACGAAACGTGGCGAGCACGATCGAGTTTCCTCGGAGTGAAATCGTCCGAGGAAATCGAAGCAGTGCTCGGCAATCTCTTCAAGCAAGTGGCGAAGTGATCACCGGCCAAAGCCGGTTGCGTAGCGTGATTTATTCACCTGCTACGCAACCGGTGGCGCGATTGACGTTGAAGTACTTCGCACTCGGGTGATGGAACACAATCGCGGTGGTGCTCTGCTCCGGCTCGAGCTGGAATTGCTCCGTGAGTGTGATTCCTACCCGGGTCGGATCAATGAGCGTGAACAACGGAGCCTGGTCTTCCAGGTTGGGGCACGCCGGATAACCGAACGCATAACGCCGGCCACGGTAATGCCCCTTGAAAAGCTTGCGAATCTCCGGTGAATCTTCGCCGGCAATTCCCCACTCCGCGCGAAGCTGTTTATGGAATAGCTCCGCCAACGCTTCTGCGGACTCCACACCCAAGCCGTGTAAGAACAAGTAATCCTGGTATTTGTCGGCGGCGCGCAAACGGTTACACGCGACCGTCACTTCATGCCCAACTGTCACCGCCATGAAGGCCACGTAATCGATGGCTTTTCCGTCGCGAGCCGGTTCGACGTAATCGCTCAGGCAAAGGTAGTCGCCAAAGTCCTGGCGTGGAAACTCGAACGTCACACGCGGCGTGGTGTGGTCGTCTTCGTAGATCGTGATGCGTGTTTCTTGGCTCGAAGCGGGGAAGAAGCCGTATGCCGTCGCGGGGCGGAATAAGTTCTCACCCAGCACATACTCTTTAAGCCGCTCCAACGCGGGCCGTGCGGTGGTGTCGATCTGGCGGCGATATTCCTTCGGATCTACACCGCCCTTTTCAAAGCCCCACTGAGTGCTGAACAGCGTAATCTCGTTGAGATACGCGAAGACTTCGTGCATATCGAAGTCCGTGCGTGTGCGTGAACCCAGGAATGGCGGCCGCGGAACGTTGGGTGCCTGTGGCAAAGTTGGCGAGCGCGCGGGCAATTCAATCGGTGTGCGGATCGACGGCACCGATACTTCGGCCGGATGCGTACTCCCGTTACGCGAAGGCTGAACCACCGAGCCTTGGCGACCGCTTGCCTGGGCAATTCCCCGCAACGCAGAGCTACCAACACGAGCCAACTTCTTTTTGGCCGCGATATCGTCCATCACGCGCAAACCGGCGAAAGCGTCTTCGCCATAGAAGAGTTCCCCTTGATAAATCGATCGAAGATCTTGTTCCACATAACGCCGGTTCAGTGCCGCACCGCCAAGGATCACAGGCGGGGCCAACCCGCGATCGTTCAACGTGAGCAAATCTTCCTTCATGATGACGGTCGACTTCACGAGCAGGCCGCTCATGCCAATGGCATCGGCACTTTGTTTCTGGAACTCGGCGATCATCGCATCAATCGGCTGCTTGATTCCGAGGTTGTAAACCTTGTAGCCGTTGTTGGTCAGGATGATATCCACGAGATTTTTGCCGATGTCGTGAACATCGCCTTTTACCGTGGCGAGCACGATCTTCCCCTTCTCCGCGCCCTCCACTTTCTCCATGAACTGTTCCAGGTGCGCCACTGCTGTCTTCATCACTTCGGCCGATTGCAACACGAAGGGCAGTTGCATCTGCCCGCTACCGAACAAATCGCCAACGACCTTCATGCCATCCAGCAGAATCTTGTTGATGATGTCGATTGGCGAATAGCGTGTGCGGGCGGAATCGAGATCGACAATCAAGCTCTCACGTCGGCCCTGAATGATGGCCTGGCGAAGCCGCTCCTCCACACTCTCGCCGAGCGATTGAGATTTCTTCGCGTCGGATTTCTTGTCGGCATAATGCTCGATCAGCATCTGCAACGGGTCTTCAATGCAGTTGCCGGCGGCATCGAAGGTGCGTTCATCGAACAACAAACGGCGAGACAATTCCATGCCGGTCTCATCAATGCTCGCCAAAGGCATAATCTTCGCGGCGTGCAGAATTGCTGAGTCTAGCCCATACTCCAGGGCGTAATGGAGGTACACCGAGTTAAGTACTTGCCTGGTGTAAGGGTTTAACCCGAACGAGCAGTTTGAAAGGCCGACATGCGTGAGCGCGCCGGGCAAATTCTGCTTGATGAGCTTGATCGCCTCAAAGGTTTCGATCGCGCTTTTGCGGGTCTGTTCCTGACCGGTGGAAACGGGAAAGACCAACGGATCGAAGAGCAAATCCGAGGGCGGGATTCCGTACTCATTGACCACGATGTCGTAGATGCGGGCCGCAACCTCGAATTTCCACTGGGCGGTGTCGGCCTGGCCCTTCTCGTCGATGGTCAGGGCGACCAAAGCGGCTCCGTACTTCTTCGCGAGGATCGTCTTGGGGTCGAGTGTTTTGCGGCCATCTTCCAGGTTGATCGAATTAATCAGCGCCTTGCCGCTGCACAGCTTTAGGCCGGCTTCAATGACGGGCACCTCTGTGCTATCGAGCATGATCGGCTTGCCGAGAACGGCGTTGTAACGCTTGATGCACTCACGCATGTCGCGCACGCCATCACGGCCCACATAGTCCACGCAAACGTCGAGAATATGAACGCCCTCTCGCTCTTGTTCGCGTGCCATTTCCGTTAGCCCGTTCCAATCCTCCTTCTCCAGAAGCTGTTTGAACTTCTTGGAGCCGTTGGTGTTGGTCCGTTCGCCCACCAGCAGCGGCCGCTGATCCACGACAAGCTCTTGAAGACCCTGCAGGCTCGATACGGCAGGAAGGTAAACCGGTGTGCGTACCGTCGGCTTCTTGCCGTGGATGCGATCGCAAACGCTCTTGAGGTGTTGGTGGGTGGTGCCACAACAACCGCCAACAATGTTAACGCCGTATTCCGTTACGAATCGCTCAAGCCACGTCGCCAATCCATCGGGATTAAGAGGGAAGTAAGTTTCGTCGCCCCGAGTTTCGGGCAACCCCGCGTTGGGAAGCACGCTGATGAGCTTGCGACAGTGCCGGCTGAGGTGGCGTATATCGTCGTTCATCAGATCCGGCCCCACGCCGCAATTCATGCCAATCACATCAATTTCATCGATGGGATCGAGAGCGACCAATGCGGACGGAATGTCCGTTCCGGGAAGCATCTTCTTGTTGGCATCGATAATGGTCAGTTGCACCATGAGCGGGATTCGCACACCCGCACGCTTCATTTCTTCGATCGCGGTGATCGCGACACACTTGGCTTGCAAGAGATCGAAGCATGTCTCGATCAGAATTGCATCGACTCGCTCCTCGATCATGATCTGAAGCTGTCGCCGATAGGCATTCGCCAAGCGATCGAAATCCACATAGATGGCCGGATCGGTAAGCGAGGGCATCTTGGTGCCTGGGCCAACCGAGCCGATTACAAATCGCGGTTGATCGAGCGTGGAGAATTCCGTTGCTGCTTCTCGTGCTATGCGAATGTTGAGCCGATTAATTTCTTCGAGCTTGTCGCCCATTCCGAATTCGTCGAGAACAATACTCGTCGCGTTGAACGTGTTGGTTTCAATTCCGTCGCACCCCGCGGCGAGGAACCCGCGATGGATTTCGCGAATCCATTCCGGATGCGTGTAAATCAAGGCATCCGAAAGATTCATCAGGTGCCGGCCGTTGGGAGAATAGCCCCAGTCTTTGTCGGTTGGCCGATAATGGTGCAGACTGGTGCCCATGCCCCCATCGAGGACAACAACTCGATTGCGGGCGGCGGTGAGGAAAGGGTGATCGAAGGCAGGCGGCATGGTAAGTCCGTGAGAGTGCAACAAGATGCTCTGGTATTTGTACCGGATTCCCGGCCAGCTATAAACGGATTCCGCTGGCGACCTTGAGGTTCACGGCGAGGCGGTTGCGCTGTGGGGCGGCCGCTCATCCGACTTTGGCCGATTCGGAACCACCCTCGCCGCTGAGTTCGTGTAATTTTTTCGCGATGGGTGAGAGTTTCATTGTTCCGAAGGAGCCTTCATAACGCTGTGCTTTG
>JBGSLF010000134.1:0-6396 GCA_041740855.1 Gemmata sp. | reverse complement strand
CAAAGCACAGCGTTATGAAGGCTCCTTCGGAACAATGAAACTCTCACCCATCGCGAAAAAATTACACGAACTCAGCGGCGAGGGTGGTTCCGAATCGGCCAAAGTCGGATGAGCGGCCGCCCCACAGCGCAACCGCCTCTGTTTCGCGGCGGCCGCATAAGCAGGCCGCCGCTTATGGTCCCATTCTGGGATAGCGGAACTGGTGTTCCTCTGAAAATGGAACTGGCGTTCCGCTTATAACCGGAACTGGTGTTCCACTTATTCGGTACGCGTCGGGTTCACGCCGCGAACCCGGTAGCTTGACGGGCCGGCCCCAATCCTCCCTTTACGAACGACTCGCACCAACCCCGCGGCGGTCAACATCGTGAGCGCTTTTCGTACGGCCCGGGGTGTCACACCAGCACGACGGGCAAGGTCCGCTTGCCCTGTCCGGGCAAGTCCGTTTGGTTTGGTGTCGCGCCACAGGATCAACCAGACTGCAATAGCGCTCGGGGTCAAGCTCGCCAGCGTGAAGTCGATGAAGCCATTGATTTCCGCGAACCGGTCCCCGGACCGCTTCCGGGTTGTGGGGTTGGTCCTGGGTGTCGGATTCATCGGGGGAAGCATGGTTGCACCCGGCAGCCCGGCAGCGTGTCGGCCATTTGTGGCGTTCACCACTCACCTCCTTCGGTCGCGTCGGTCTCTCCGCTCTTTCGGCCCCACACGCCACGGACCGCAGCCGAGAGTTTTCCATCGGCCTCGTCGTCGGCTTGATCAAACCGCTGGGCTGCGCCGAAAAACCGAAGGGGAATGTCAAGGGGTTCCCCGTGTCTGCTCTTGGCGTGCTTCAAAGTAATAAACCCAGGGTCTTTCGCATCGTCGCGGACAAGCAGAAAGGCGTCGTCGGCCCCGTACTCCAGTTCGCTCGACTCCCGGAAACTGGCAAGGTTCAATCCACCATATCCACTACGTCCGTTCTCATCGCGTTGCCGACCAACCGCGGCAACCACGATCACGGCAACACCAGCAACAGCGAACCCACGGGCGTACTCCATCACGGCATCGACCGCGGCTTTCTTTTGGGCGTGTTCTCCCGGTGGGGCGATTCGTTGGACATAATCCAACACCAGAATATCCGCGCCAAAGGCGTCCGCGGAGCGAGCGATGTTATCGAGGGAGAACGGCAAATGAACGAACGCCAGACGCGGGATCACTTCGGCCAGCGTGTTCATCCCAATAGCAAAACGATCCGCGTGTTCGGGCTTCAACCGTCGGTGTCGGATCGTTGTCAGGTCGATCCCGGAGAGGCGAGCCAGTTGCCTGTCGAGGAGCGTTGCAGGCGGCATCTCAACATTTGCAACCATCGCCTTGATCGTCGGCGTAAGACGCAGGGCATCGACAACTAACTGCATCACGAACGCGGTCTTTCCGGCTCCGGGCGGCCCACCGAACAGACTAACCAGCCCCGGCCCGATCTCGATTCGGGCGAGCATGTTTCCCGGATCTGCAACCGGGTAGAAGGTCGGTGCCTTGCCGGTCATCAGATCGTTGCGCCAGCCCGTGAGTATGTCAACAGCGGGTGTGAACTGCGGTGTCATTGCGCACCCCCATCGGTCTGTTTGGTCGTGCTCACTTGTCGGTCTGCGTGTTCGATGCCGCACCGAATCTGCCGAGCGGCTTCTGATGGTGACAAGCCACTGTCAAGCGCTGCCTCGGTCAACAAAGCGTCGATCAGTTCAGGAGAGGCGTTAAACTCACGGAGATTACCGGCTGCACGGAATAGCCGGGTGTGCCTCTCGCCTTCCTCCGCACCGTTTCGGATGAATTCCAACGTGTCCCGTTGAAGACGCCTCCCGGTGATGTCAGCACGTACAGCTCTTGCCCCCCGAACTTGTTGCAGCGTGGCAGTTGCTTCGACCCAGTCAGCAGCAAGTTCCGTATCCGGTTCCGCCACCTCACAGAGATAGCCGAAGGTAACGGGTTCGTGGGCCAAGTCGGCTATGCGGGCCGAGGTCAGCTTGAATAACTCATCCTGGGTCAGCCGGCGTTTATGGCGTCCCGTCTTCGGATGTTTTGAGTTAGGAGCGCGGAAACATCGCACCCGGTCGTAAATCGCGGTGTCGATCTTCACTCCGGCCGCGGTCGCCAGTCCTTCGGCAAGTCGTCGTGTGATGAGATGGAACGATGGCGATGGTTCCGGGTTGTGGGCGAGTGGAATCCCGATGTGAAATCCTTTGCTACCACTGAAGAATGTCAGTAGATCGTCGTCGTTGAGTGCCCGATATCGCTGAAGGATGAACCCGACGAGCTTCCGGGCGTCGTGGAGCGCTGCGTTGGGATCGCCGGGCTGGTCAATGTCGATCCACAACCACGGCGACCAACATGGGCCGACGTATCCTTTAGTTGTTCCGTGTGTGGATAGGTGGTTGCGGAAGTCGCCACCGAACCGGAAAGCGCTCAGGTAGACTTCGGCGTTGATGTCGGCTTGTGGGTCGCAAGCGGCGTGAGCGGAGAACGCGGCGGCCGCATCGACCAGCCGCCGCGTTTCGCTTACCGGCCCGACGACCCGGAACCCGAACGGGTAACCGGGTCGCGTCATGGGGTCGGCCCCCCGTTTGCTCCGAATGGGAAGGACGTGTCGCCATTGTCATCGTCGCCTTGGTCGGGCTTGTCGTCGAGTTCTTCAGACGGTGCAAACGGATCAGTCGGCGGTTCCTGAACGCGGATCACGTCCAGATTCTTGATCTCGTTTCGCTCGGTCCCATCGTCGCTTTTGCGGAGCGCAACAGTTAACTTGCACACCATTCGGTTTGCGGGGAACGGTGCGACGAGTTTCGCCTGGTTGTTGATGCCAACTTTCGCAAGATCTCTCTTGGTGAAGGGCAAAGCGTCGGTCGTGAAATACTTGGTCATCCACAGCCGGCGACCAGTGTATTCCCCTTCGATTACTTTGAACTCGACCGTGTAGCACTTGGTGCCTGTGCGTGCCTGATCGAGTTTGCCTCCGATGGCGAGGGCGATGTACACTCCTTTCGGTAACGGGCCGAAGTCGTCTGCAGCCTCGGTTATGTCGAACCGGTCAAAGATGTCGTCGTCACCCCCGTTACCACCGGGTAGAATGCCGGCAAGGGGTTTTCGTGGCGTGGTCATTGGGAAAAACTCCTTATGTCGAATGAAAGCCGGTGGGGTTGCATCCCACCGGTTTTCTCGTTGATCGGACGAATTCAGGAACGGGCACTGTTCAGTTCGTACATGGGCGAGCATCAATACATTCACTTCGCTTGGCTCATCAACCATTCGTCAACAATCCGCTTGTGGAAACGGACGAGCCGACCGACTCGAATCATGCCGGGGATCTTTCGAGCGTCGATCATGCGACGGATGTGTCTTTCACTGCACTTCAGCATGGCAGCAACATCGGGCACGTCATAGGTGCCGGCCTCGAGCGCTGCACGCTTTTCGATTGGATCGGTGATGGTGGCCACGTTTGGCTCCCGTGAGAATGCGAGCGGGAGAAGTTCCCGCCGTTCACGGAATCAGACGAAGAACGGCGATCAGGATTCCCGAGGTAGGGTTTCCTGATCGCCGGAATTGTGGGAAATGACGCGTGAAGACCTGGAATTCCCAGATGAGTCAGCGAGAGGCAATAATTCGTCAGGAAACGTTTCCTGACTGGGTTTTCTGATCGGGGTTATCCTGTATCCACGCGAGAGCGTTCTTGAAAACTCGCTCTCCCCACTTTTGGCCAGCCTCTTTCACCCTTATTTTGAACTCCTTGTCGTCTCGGAAATGACACATTAGCGTTTTCGGACCCCAGCCTTCCTGCCTTTCTGCCCGGATGAGGTCATAGACGTTCCGCAGGGCGATCTCCTGCGTGGTAGCCTTCGGCCCTTCGCCGAGTTTCGGTCTGCCACCTTTTGATTCCTCTCCTGGGTTCTCGCTGCTGTCGGTTCGGTCCGAGGACACGCCCATTAGTCGACCGAACTCTTCCAAAAAGAGCGGCCACATCACTTCGAGTTTGTGATTGTGTCGAAGTGCGACTCGGCCGACTAAATGCAATAGGGTTGGTTCGTCCAACACAATCTTGCCCATGGCCGATGCTGCTTCGAGGAGGTCGTGGTAGACCGGCAGCATCACTGCCTGTTCCAAGGTGAGCCGGGACGGAGTAACCGCACGCCACGCACACTCAACATTGCGTCGCCATAGCTCAGTTGGTGTGGTGATTGTACGAGAGCTTGCCCGATACCATTCGTTGTGTTCTCGTTGTTCCCGCTGGAACCGTAGGAGATCACGGAGGTCGTCCAACGTAAAACTCGCTTGTGGTTCCACTGATTGGTTGCCATCCGTTAGTGCCATTGTGTTCGCGTTCCTGCTCATGCCTTCGAGTGGGATCTGACCGTTATTAATTGCGTCCCACCAGTCCCACAGTGCGGCCGTCGCCCACATCAAACTCCGCTCGCGATCGAAAGTGTGATTCGTCACGGGCTTGACAGTCCACCCTCCGCTGGTGAGAACCCCTGGCGTACTGGTGAGACTTGGGGCGGCTTCGAGCCGGCCCGCTTCGGCGTGCCTGTGAATCGCCCACTCCGCAGCATCGCGGTTGTGCGAGGCGGATTCCAACCCCTGCCGCAGGATGCAGTATTCCGCCCCGCGACGCCTGGCAGGATTATCAAATCCTTGCGGATGGGGCGCGTTATTCAGCACGCTTGGCAACGCACGCATCGCGGCTTCAACATACAGGAGCGGTGGTTCCACTGAGACCGGGCAAGTGTTGACTTGGGAAGTAGCCGGAATTTGCATAGGCATATTTCCCTCAATGCTGTGGTGGGATGACATTCGGGTTTGACGTTGGACATCATTCCGCCCTGATACCTCTTCCTGAACCACTGTTTGCACAGCGGCACGGAGGGCAAGCATCTTCGGTTCCCATCGGTCGTCGCGGTTGATACTTCGTCCTTGTCCACAGAAGAAGTACGGGAGACCCGTTCCGGCTGTGTACAGCATCCGCGACTGTGACGAGCGGGAATTCGGTTGACTTTGGAATTGGATTCGCCCGTCCGCAACAATCGCTAAAAGCCCGACAACACGCCCTTCAAGATTCACTAGTTCGTGCCATTCGTCCTCATCAATGTCTCGTCGGGGATTCAAAACTTCCCAGTACCTCGCACGAGCAAAGGCAAGCAACTCGTCTATGGCGACAACGAGGCGAAATGCCGATGTTCGTGCCTCTAGTACGACTGCTCCCTCATCGAAAATGATCGTGCCATTACCCCTCGAAGGGTGGTGTTCGGAGGCTTGTGATGAATTGTTGGGTTGCGGAGCTGGCAGTGTTGCCGGCTTCGGCTTGCACTCCGCCGCGTCGAGCGAGTCCGCGATCTCGATGAACCTCATCTTGTTCAGGTTCTCGCCGTCGCGGTTAATTGACATCGTGATTCGACGACGGAGTTCTCTCGCCTCGCGTTGGGTGAGCGCGGGATAGCCGTCGATGTTAAATCGGTCGAGCAGACGCTCCAGCCCGGGCATCCGGTCGAGCCGCGGGTGAAACTTTCGTTGTTGGTCCTCGAAATCGACTGTGTACGCGGCGGGCCGCGAGCATTCCTTTTGAAAGTCTTGAGCGGTGAACCCGGATTCCATCTCGTGACGGTCGAGCGTTTCGAGTATGGCAAGCAACTCGCCGAAGGTCTCAACCCGTTCGGGGTAATCAGTCCAGTGAACAGCCATGAGGCGTTCTCCGAGGCAGGTGACGCATGTCCATGCATCATACCTCAGAGTGACAGCCGCCGAAGGTCAAGTTATGACACCAGTTGCCCAGAGTTGCCGAATGTTCATATGCACTGTCTGGTATTACCGGTTCAACTGGTGGAAACCTCATGGTAATTAGCGGTGAAAAGGGAAGCGCTTTCTCTCCGAAAAGGGAAACACCTGAATCGAATGAGATGTTATCACTTCCCCTTCTTGGGGTCTTTCTCCTTCTTAGCCTTCATGGATTCGCGGAACCGGTAACTCTCGTTGTTCATCTCGAAGATTTCGCATCGGTGCGTTAACCGATCCAACAGCGCTGCCGTCATCCGATCGCCCTGGAACACGCTGCCCCACTCGCTGAACGCCAGGTTGCTCGTCACCAATACACTCCTCCTCTCGTAGCGATCCGCGAACACCTGGAACAACAACTCGGCACCGCCTCGGCTGAACGACAGATAGCCCAGCTCGTCCACTATCAACAGATCCACTCGATCCAGTTGGCCCAGCAATCGCTCCAGACGGTGCTGTTGCTGGGCCTCTTCCAACTGCGTCACCAGACTCGCTGCCGTCACGAACTTCACACGCTTGCCGAGCCGACAGATTGCCAGGCCCAACGCCGTTGCGATGTGGGTCTTCCCAGTTCCGGCATTCCCGATCAAGCAGCAGTTCGAGTGC
>JBGSLF010000133.1:0-12424 GCA_041740855.1 Gemmata sp. | reverse complement strand
TTGTGCGAAAACAAGGGGATTTCGCAACATTGCGATCTCCGGGCGGGAGGGTGGGGTGTCCAAAAAACTCCGCCACCCCAGCGGAATCGCTTGGAAACCGAGCGATTCTGACACCCGAAAATCGGCATCAGTCGAATTAAGACGAGTGATCTAAAATAGCGCTTCATCCTCTCATTGATCAATTGTTCGCAACGGAGAGTTCGACATGTCTAGTCCTAACGCAATCAACTCTAATGAACCCGGGCTTAAAGTTGCCGCACCCATACCGGGAGAGCCTCAACTCAACCAGTTGTTCCGCACCGTCATGCTTCACAACGGTTCGGACTTGCACCTGAAGGCGGGCCTTCCCGGTATGATGCGCCTGCGAGGTGTGATTCAGAAAATGAACACGCCAGCGCTCACGCAAGAAACACTCGAAAAGCTGATCTATCCCACACTCAGAGAGAAGGATAAGAAGGTATTGGAGGAGACCGGTGGGGCAGACTACGCGCACGTGATCGGCAACGATGAGGCACGATTCCGGGTTAATCTCTTCAAGCAACGCGGTCGATTTGCCATGGTGGCCCGGTTGGTGAACCAAAGCATTCCTTCTTTCGAGAAGCTCGGTTTGCCCGCCACCATTGAGAAACTCTGCCATTATGAACAAGGAATGGTGCTTCTCGCGGGTGTGACTGGTTCTGGCAAATCCACCACGATCGCCTCGATGCTGGACTACATGAACCAGATCGAGGCGATGCATATTCTCACACTCGAAGACCCCATCGAGTTCGTATTCTCGGACAAAATGTCCATCGTGAACCAGCGGGAAATCTTCCTGGATGTGTGCGACTGGCACACGGGTCTCAAGCACGCGGTGCGTGAAGATCCAGATGTGATTCTTGTCGGCGAAATGCGCGACTGCGAGACATTCGAATCGGCGGTTCATGCTGCGGAAACGGGGCACGTTGTGCTTGGAACCATCCACGCATCCAACGCCTATAGCACCATCGACCGCATCCTGGGGTTGTTCCCACCTACCCAGCACGGTGCCGTGCGTCAATCGATGGTGTTTAACTTGCGCGCCGTGGTGGCACAGAAGTTGGTGCCTTCCTGCATTCCGGGTGTGCAGCGTGTGCCAAGCAATGAGATTATGATTGTGAATCCCACTATCCGCGACCTGATTTTGAAAGGGCAGGACGCCAAGCTGTTAGACGCCATCCGTGCGTTCTACAACGAGGGGATGATGGACTTCAACGAGAACCTGCGGCAACTCGTGGAACGAGAACGGATTGATAAGGCAACGGCGCTGGAGTTTTCGCCAAACCCGGAACAACTGAAGATGGCCATCAAGGGGATCAAAGTCTCCGCGTCTGGCCTCGTGTAATAATGCACAAAGCCCACCGGTGAATAATACCGGTGGGCTTCGCGATCTCAATACTTCGATTCAATCTCAACATCATTACCAGTCGTTGCCGAGTGGTGTTCCATCGGAAGGCAGGATCGCGGCCAACCATGTGGTCTGGCGAATGTTCGAGCTAACGGAGCGAACGCTTCCATCAGAGAGGCCAACCAGCGAAGCGTTGGAGTGACCCGAACTCGGCCGACCCTGCTCACACGATTTCTGATTCGAGCCAGTGGAAACCAATGTGACGCTTGGTTGAATCAGTGGCGGTTGGTTCCAAGTGGCAAAGTAGGGATTAGCAGAACCTGCCAAGTAGGATGGGTGGTCCCAGCCAATAACCGAATACCAGTCCACACTACTCGGGTGTGCCCACAGGTTACCCACGTTGACGTTGTTGGCCGTGGAGCCAACTGGCTTGCTCGTGGCAGGATTCAGTATCCGTTGGCAGGCCGCCAGTTTTTCGGCGAAGAGGATGGTGTTCGAGGTGCCGTCGGGCATGCTGGTCAGCATGACGGTCGAGCGGTGTGTGCCCGAACGAGGTGTGCCCACGATTTGCCAGTTAACCGCGTAGGAGTCGGCGGCCCAACTGCTGCTGTGTCGGCTCAACCCAGTGCCCAACACGCCATAGTCGGCAGGGCAGAGTAAGGTCTTGATAACCGCTAACCGCACGTACTGGTTGACTGCTCCACCCGCTCCAACTGTAGAGTTGTCGTAGGAATTCATGGTAGTGGCAGTATGAGGAGCAACTGTAGCCGCGTGAATACCGCTGATGGCAGACTTGTACAGGGGTTCCTGTTCGAGGAACGGTAGGATTTGGAAGTTGTAATTCAGGTTGTTGATCTGAATGGTTGTGGTGCCGCCGGCAGGTCGAACCCCCGGGAGACTAATGATCGAGTCCGGGAATCGCCCGTTGTTGGCCCCGGCGAAGTTGTGCATGGCCAGGCCGAGTTGCTTGAGATTGTTGCTGCAAGTGGAACGGGCAGCGGCCTCGCGGACCTTTTGGACGGCGGGAAGCAGCAGTCCGATGAGAATCGCGATAATCGCAATCACCACCAACAGTTCGATCAGAGTGAACCCGCGTTGGGTTCGATTGATAGAGAACGGGCGCATTGACACTCCTCGGAAAGATGGGACGAGGAAAATTACGGCCTTATAGAACCTGCGCGAATGCACAGGAGTACCGCCAAAACAGAGAGATCGTGAGAAACACAAACCAGAAACTGATTGAGAACGATTCACACTGAAAAAAATGATGCAACACGACTGAAGACAGGTTAAGAGTTACCAAGTTATGAGAGGCTGCGAGTGCCACTCAAACACTTAACATATCAACTATCTACCCCGCGTTGGGGTGCGGTGTCAATAACAAATGATAAAAAAATGATGAATGTATGAATCCTGCTCATACATGTCAGAAATTGAACAGAAACATTGGGCAGAAGTGATATGGTAAGTGACTTACCGAAAACAACTTAACGCGATGATGCTGCAGAAATGATAAAGGCCCCGCGACACTTAATGTACAGCATGTGTCGCGGGGTCCGGAAGTGTTTTCGGTCATGCAGAGGGCTTGAGTATCGGTGGATGACAGGGAGGAACCTATCGCTCGCTTCGACAGATCAAAACGAACCAGTTCGCGGTCGTTTCTCACAAATATGCTTTGATCGGCAAACGCAGGGTGCATCCATACCACCTTCCGCCCGCGGCCGGCCATCAGGTTGGTTGGCTCGATCAAGTGCGTGCGGCTAATCTCTTCGTAACCCTTGGGCGTTAGCTTGGCGATGATCAGATCGCCCTGTTCGTTGAACAGAAAGTATCGCCCATTGTTGGGAATGATGAAGGCGTTGCTCCAGCGTTCCGATTCGGCGGGTTCGTCACTGCCCGCGACTTGTGCGGACGTGAGTTTGCCGCGCGTGGCTTGCATGGTTTCCCACACTCGCTTCCCCGTGGCGACTTCCAAGCAACGCAACTGACCATAACTGCAAACCCCATAGATGTGATCGCCATCGATCACCGGTGTCGGCATGATTGAGCTCAGATCTGTGGTCTGGTTTGGTTTTTCGCCCTTGGCCATGCTCTTCCAAACCACCTCTGCCTTGTCGGCCGCGACTTTCAAGAGCATGGAGCCGTTGTAGAAGGAGGTGATGAAGAGTTGATCGTTGCCAATCTTTCGTGGAGTTGGGGCAGTCAAGGCGTACTTGGATTCGAAGTCCGCTCGCCAGATGCGCTTGCCGGTTTCTGGCTCCAGGCCAAGCACGGCCTTGGTGTGCCAGATGATCAACTGGCGCTTGCCGCCAAACTCATAGATCATGGGCGGGCAGTAGCCGAAATCGCCTTGCACACTCTCGGCGGCCCACAACTGCTTGCCGGTGTTTTTATCGAACGCCACAACTAGCCGATTATCCGATCCGCCAACCAAGCAAATGAGCTTGTCGCCATCAACGAGCGGGTGAGCTGCGAATCCCCACACCGGCAGAAAAGACTCATATTCCTTGATGAAATCCTTGGACCAGAGTGGTTTTCCCGTTGCGACATCCAGACAAACCAAGTGCCCCATCGCGCCAAGGGTGTAGACCTTGTCGCCGTCCACGGTTGGGGTGCAACGCGGGCCAGCGGCGTAACTGATCCGATACTCGGCGGGGTATTCGTGCGACCAAAGCACTTTGCCGGTTAGCTCGTCAAGGCACAGCACACGTTCGTTGCCCGGCACGCGTGCGCCCTTGGCGAATCCGCTATCGGGTAGTTTCGCGCCTTTGGCAGGCACCAGATCGGTAACGAAGACTTTTCCGCTCGCGACTGCTGGCCCGGCATATCCGGCTCCAACCGGAACAGACCACAGTTTCTTTAGCCCCGCGGCTGGGAACTTATCGAGAATCCCCTTTTCGCGCCAGATCCCATCGCGTTGCGTGCCAAGCCATTGTGGCCAATCGTCGGCATGGGCAAGGGGAACGGTCAGCGCGATAGCAAGAACCGTCATCGTCGTTCGCATGCGCATGAACCAGGCTCCAGAATAGGGATGGTCGGGATTTGAGTAACGCAAACCGGCACTGCGCATTTTCAGATCGCGACCTAACGCGTAATACCGGCGATATCTGCTCGCCTTTCGGTCCGGTTGAACGGATCGCCTTGTTGTCTTACAGTAAAGATATCAATCGCGCACGGCCCGCCGACCATTCGGAGAGATCTGACCCATGTTTGAAGGTATCACCCGATCACTGGGCGACGCATTCAAGAAAATCCGTGGCCGCGGTCGGCTCACACCCGAGAACGTCCGCGAGGGGTTGCGTGAGGTTCGTCGGGCGTTCCTTGAAGCCGACGTGAACTACAACGTACTCACGGATTTCATCGCTCGTGTTGAAGCCAAGTCGCTGGGTCAGGACGTGTTGGCTCGCGTCGATCCATCCGAGCAGATTATCAAGATCGTGTATGAAGAACTTGTGGCCCTCATGGGGCCAGTCGATCCCAAGATTCCGCAACGATCCGATCGCCCGGTTGTCATCATGCTGTGCGGCCTCCAGGGGGCTGGCAAAACCACGACCGCAGCGAAACTCGCGCTCACGCTCAAAGATCGTGGCCGCAAGCCAATGCTTGCCGCCGCCGACTTGCAACGGCCGGGTGCGGTCGAACAGCTTCAGACTCTTGGCCAGCAAATCGACGTTCCCGTTTACAGTGAGAAATCCAACCCGGTGGATGTGTGCCGCAACGCGGTTGTACAGGCGAAAAAGCAACTCTGCGACATCTTGATACTCGACACCGCCGGTCGTTTGCAGATCGACGATGAGTTGATGGATGAGCTGAAGCGGATTGATAAGCTCGTGAAGCCCGATGAGTGTTATCTCGTCGTGGATGCGATGATTGGCCAGGAAGCCGCCAACGTTGCCAAGACATTTAACGATGCTCTTGAGTTGAACGCTTGCATCCTCACCAAACTCGATGGCGACGCCCGCGGCGGTGCGGCGCTTTCGATCAAAGGTGTGACTGGGGTGCCCATCAAGTTCGTGGGCGTGGGCGAGAAGGTCGATAAGCTCGAAGACTTCGTTCCCGAGCGAATGGCTGGGCGAATCCTTGGCCAGGGCGACCTGATGGGCGTGGTCGAGAAGATCGCCCGCGTGCAGCAGGACATGTCGGAAGAGCAGATTAAGAAGCAACAGGAGGCGATGTCCAAAGGGAGTTTCACGCTTGAGATGTTCCGCGATCAGTTTCAGATGATCTCGAAGATGGGCATGAAGGACATGATTAGCCGCATGCCCGGTATGTCCGAAATGATTCCGGAAGGAGAAGACCCGGAAGCCGCTCTCAAACGTGTTCAGGGCATGATCGACTCGATGACCAAACTCGAGCGAGCCGACCCGGATCTGATCGATACTCCAAGGCGGCGGCGCATTGCCAAGGGTGCAGGCGTTGAACCGCACGAGGTGAACCAGTTTCTCAAGCAGTTCGATCAAGTTAAAGCATTGATGAAGCAGATGTCGCAGATGTCGATGTGGCAGCGGCTCAAAATGGTAACGGGCATGGGCAAAGCCGGGGCGTTCATGCCCGGCGGCATGGACAACGTGAAACTCAAAGGCGACACGGGCCACCGCAAGAGCGCCAAAGAACGCGCCGAGGAACGCAAGAAGAAGAAGCGACGATAAGCAGGCGGAGTTTTTTGCTGGTGAGATCGATTACAAAAAGGGAATAATCTCTCGTATTTGTGCTTGAATTGCGTACTGGCCTGTTGAACGTGTGCCGGAAACGCCAGGCGGAAATCATTCTCGCCCGTAGTCAGTGGCTGGTCTGGCCACTATCATACAATTTCTCTGTGCATTGTTGGATTCAGGGGAGCCACCGTGGCCGTTCGCATTCGTATGAAACAGATGGGCCGAACTCACCGGCACTATTACCGCATCGTCGCGATTGACCATCGCCAACCGCGCGATGGCAAGGTGATCGAGGAACTCGGCACCTACGATCCACACGTGGCCGATAAAGAAGCGCGAGTCACCCTGCGCCCCAGCCGCATCAAATACTGGCAGAGCGTGGGGGCCAAGCCTTCGGAACATTGTGCCGCGATCTTCAAGAACTTCATGAAGAAGTGGGAAGAGATCGAGACGCAAGAAGCCGCCAAGGCGGCCGAAGCCGCAGCGAAGGCCAAAGCAGAGAAGGAAGCCGCGGCTGCAACCGCCTAAATCCCCGGTTTGGGCCTTGTCCAAACCCTCGCGGGTGTCGCCGTGATCCGGTTCGATGTGCTAACTTTGTTTCCTGGTATCTTCAACAGTTATCTGAACCAGAGTCTGCTTGAAGATGCGATCACGAGTGGAGTGGTTCAGGTTCACACCTGGAACCTCCGCGACTGGACAACGGAAAAGCACCAAAGGGTTGATGACCGCCCCTTCGGCGGTGGCCCCGGTATGGTGCTGATGGCTCAACCCGTTGTGGATTGTGTCGAGGCGGTTCGGGCCAAATCCGAAGACGCCGGAACCCTGGTGATGCTCACGCCCGCCGGTGAACGTCTGACACAACGAACTGTCGAAAAGCTAGCAAAAGAGCCGCGGATCTTGCTCCTCTGCGGGCGATACGAAGGGTTCGACGACCGCATCCGCCAACTTCTACACCCCTGGGAAATCTCCGTTGGAGATTTCGTGTGTAATGGTGGCGAAGTTCCCGCGATGGTCGTGATCGATGCGGTGATCCGACTCATTCCGGGTGTGTTGGGCGACGAACAAAGCGCGATCGACGAATCGCACAGCCAACCGGGCCGCATCGAGTATCCTCAGTTCACGCGACCGAGGGAATTTCGCGGCCTTGAAGTTCCCGATGTTCTGTTGAGTGGGAACCACAAGGCGGTTGCGGACTGGCGGCAAGAGCAATCTGAAAAACGGACCTGCGAACGTAAACCCAAAGATGTGCAACCCGGCTCGTAGGGGTGCGGGGCAAAAGGTAGTGGCGGAATGACCGCCCGGAAAGACAAGGTGGATCATGTTAACTCCTCTGATTGCTACGGTCGAAACCGCAAATCTGAAAGCAGAAGTTCCCGACTTCCACATCGGGGACCGCATCGAGATTCACCAGAAACTCCTCGATGGTGTCAAGGAACGCATTCAGATCTTTGAAGGCGATGTGATCGCCCGGCACAACGGTGGTGTTCGTGAGACCGTGACTGTTCGCCGATTAGTTCAAGGCGAAGGTGTGGAGCGGATTTTCCCGATCCACTCGCCCCGGATCGCAAAGATCGTGATCAAGAAAGCCGGCTCGGTGCGGCGTGCCAAGCTCTATTATCTGCGTGATCGCGTGGGTAAGGCGACCAAGATCAAGGATGATACGAAGCGGCAGACACGCATCGACGCGGATCTGAAGGCAGCAGCCGAAGCGACCGCAAAGGCCGCCCAGGAAGCCGCAGCCAAGGCGACCGCGGCAGGCGAAATGTCCAAGACCGCCCAGAAGAAGAAAGCCCGCAAGGAAGCCGAAGCCGCCAAGAAGAAGTAAGCAATGGCAACCACGCGCGACTCGGCAACAACACGTGAGCCGCAGTTCACGCGTTGGCCGTGGTGGCGACGGTGGTTTGGCCGCCGGAGTGAGCGCGCCGCGGCCCGCTTCCTCCGCTCCATCGGCTACCGCATTATCGCCGCGAATGTCCAGGATCTTGCGGGGGAACTCGATCTCCTCGCCCTCGATCACGAAACGCTCGTTGTAGTTGAAGTTCGCTCCACAGCATCCAACCAACACGATGCTCTCGAAAAAATGGCCGCCTCGGTGGACCTTCGCAAACAGCGGAAGATCACCGGGGCGACTTTGCGTTTTCTGGCCCGCCGAAAGCTTCTGGGTCGCATTGCCGTCCGCTTCGATGTCCTGGCTCTCTCATGGCCAGACCATGCGCGCGAACCCACCATCAAGCATATCCCTCATGCATTCGAGTCTACTGGTTCGTTCCAGTGGTTCAGCTAGCAGTTCAATGTCATCATTCGGATACCCGGAATTGATGCGTCCCGCGTGTGGGCGTTTCGATATCCTCTGAGATAATCAGCACCCGGATTTTGCGGAGTATCGGCAATGGCGTTCAGTCCCGTCGAAGAGCAGCTCGCAGTGATCGTGCGTGGTGCCGCACAGGTCGAAACTCGGGATGAACTCCGCAAGAAGCTCGAACGCAGTTATGCGACAGGCAAGCCGCTCCGGGTGAAGTATGGCATCGATCCCACCGGTTTCGATGTGCATCTGGGGCATACCGTCCCGCTTCGCAAGTTGCGCCAGTTTCAAGAACTTGGCCATACAGCAGTGCTCATCATTGGCACCGCAACAGCTGCCGTTGGCGATCCTTCCGGGCGAGATGCGAGCCGGCAGGGATTGACGACCGAGCAAATTGAAAAGAACGCCAAGACTTATCTCGAGCAAATCGCGAAAGTCGTTGATGTGACTCGAGCGGAAGTGCGACCCAACGGGAATTGGTTCGGGCAGTTCGGCTTTGCGGAAATGCTCCGCTTGCTGAGCCAAACGACGATTCAGCGGTTGCTCGAACGCGATGACTTCACCAATCGCATCAAAGCGGGCACGCCGATCTACTTGCACGAGTGCCTGTACCCGTTAATGCAGGGCTGGGACTCGGTGGAGATACACGCCGATGTCGAACTGGGTGGCACCGAACAACTTTACAACCTGATTGTTGGCCGCGATCTTCAGCGTGGTGCGGGGCAAGAGCCGCAGATCTGCCTCACGATGCCCATTCTTCGCGGCACGGATGGCGAGAAGAAGATGGGGAAGAGTGTGGGGAATTACATCGGCCTGAATGAACCCGCGAAAGAGATGTTCGGCAAGACGATGCGGATTCCCGACGAGTTGCTCAGCGAGTGGTACACCCTGCTAACGAATCGGACACCCGAGGAGATCGCCCAACTGCTGACAACGCCGCTCGAAGCGAAAAAGGGACTCGCGACCGAGATCGTTCACTTCTATCACGGTGCAGAAGCGGCCAACGCGACACGTTCGGACTGGGATAAATCTTCGAAAGGCGGCGACCCAGACAACATCGATGAAGTGTGCATCGCGAGCGCGAATCTCAACGACGGCGCAATGCTTGCCGTGGATTTGATCATCGAATCTCGGCTGGCGGCCAGCAAGGGCGAAGCACGGCGGAAGATCGAAGAAGGCGCGTTCAACTATGGCCCGGACCGGGCTAAAGCGAGTGACGCCAAGGCCGTTGTGGACGTGACCGATGGCCTCGTCATTCGCTTGGGCCGACAGATTCGGCGAGTGCGATTGAGTTGAAACAGGTGGGGTACGGCAACGGAACCCATTACAACCGCGTCGATCATTCCGCTACCGAGAAGTGAACCGATGCCCGATGCGGCGAAGACGGAATTGCACCTCAAGCAGACATCCGACTTGCCGTTTCTTGTGGGTCTTGGCCTCATTGCGAGTTTGTATCTTGGGCTGATCATCGCATTTCTGGTTGCGGACTTCGCTTATACATCACCGGATGATCTGGCATATGCTTTTACCACTCCGGAAATACGAGCGGCGGTGCAATTAAGTTTGTTGACCTGCTCGATTGCTGCGATCCTTTCGCTTGGTGTGGCGATTCCCCTTGGTTATATTCTCGCGCGCACGCGCTTTGCAGGCCACGGTGCCATCGATCTGCTCCTGGACATGCCGATTGTTCTGCCGCCGGTTGTTATTGGTTTGAGTTTGCTCATTCTGTTTCAGACACCACCCGGCCTGTGGTTTCAACGCCATGTCATCGGCGTGACCTATGCCGTACCCGGTGTGGTACTGGCTCAGTTTATGGTGGCCGCTGCCTTCGCGGTCCGCACGATGAAAGTGACCTTCGAGCAATTGGACCCACGAGCCGAAGACATTGCACGCACACTGGGATGCACGCAGTGGCAGGCATTCCGGCGGGTAACACTTCCTGAAGCCAGAACGGGCGTGTTAACCGCGTTGACGTTGGCCTGGGCGCGTTCGCTCGGCGAGTTCGGGCCAATCCTCGTCTTCTGCGGTGCGACACGAATGAAGACGGAAGTCCTGACGACGAGTGTTTACCTTGAACTCAGTCATGGTAACCTTGGGGCGGCGCTTGCGGTTTCGTTGCTCATGATTGCCGTGGCGATGGCGGTTCTGCTCCTCACGCGAACCTTCGGGTTGCGTAACGGTGGCCTGATCTGACTCCATCACTCGCGGCTTTCATGGCCACTTGAAACCATTCACATACTGGACGAAATGATGAAATCACGAACCACATTCGCGCTCCTGTTGTTCGCACCTTGCGTGTCTGCCGCTGGGCCGGTGATTAACGCCGACACCGCGAAGGCAGACCCCAAGACGGGCATTCTCTGGTACGATATCCGCCCGCTTGGGATCGAAGGACAGGGTTGGCCAGATACCAAAGCGCCGTTCGATCGCCTTCCCGCGAAGGCTGAGAAAACCGCGCGACCGCCCGTCTGGGGTTTAAGCCGGAATTCGACCGGGCTTTGCATTCGGTTTGTGACCGATTCAA
Organism: Gemmata sp.; assembly: GCA_041740855.1. GTDB lineage: Bacteria > Planctomycetota > Planctomycetia > Gemmatales > Gemmataceae > Gemmata. The sequence goes on along the minus strand of JBGSLF010000133.1, from coordinate 1,577 downwards.
GGGTGATTCACGCACGCTGGACCGTGACCGGCAAAAACCTCGCGATGCCACACATGCCGGCCACGGGTGTGAGCGGGTTGGATCTATACGTGAAGACTCCGGAATCCCGGTGGCAATGGGTGGCCAACGGTCGCCCGACTGCAGAGACGACCACCGCCCAACTCGCAACGGGGCTGTCGGCAGGCGAGAAGGAATACCTGCTCTATTTGCCGCTCTACAACGGCGTTTCTTCGGTGGAGATTGGATTGCCGAAAGACGCGATATTGAAGAAGGCGGACGCTCGCCCACTCGACCGACAAAAGCCGATCGTGTTCTATGGCACATCGATTACTCAGGGCGGTTGTGCGTCGCGACCCGGCATGGTGCACACCGCGATTTTGGGTCGCAAGTTCGATCGCCCGGTCATCAATCTGGGTTTCTCGGGGAACGGCACGTTGGATCGTGATATCGCCGTGCTGATGGGAGAAATCGACGCGGCGGCGTATGTGATTGATTGCCTGCCCAATCTCACCGCGCCACAAATTGCCGAGCGGGCGGAGTTGTTCGTCAAGGAACTGCGCAAGGCACGGCCCGAAACACCCATTCTGATGGTCGAAGACCGCACATATGCGAACGCACCGGTTCTCGCAGCGGCGGCCAAGCGGAACGCAGAGAGCCGGGCGGTGTTCCGCAAAGCGTACGATTCGCTCGCTGCCGGCGATAAGAACTTGTTCTACCTTCGCGGGGATAACTTGATCGGAGACGATGGCGAAGGAACAGTCGACGGCTCGCACCCCACAGACCTGGGTTTCATGCGTCAGGCGGACGCGTTCGCCGTGCCACTTGAAACGTTGCTGAAACCGAAGCGGTGATGCAGGCTAACGCAGCAAAGGACGACTTCAGACCAACAGACTAACAACTTCAGCAGCACTGTGTAGCCGTTGGCCAAGTATGTCAAGTTCCGCACGCTCTCGCCAAACTGTGATGTTGTCGTTTCAACCCTTTTCGCCCAGATGGAGACGGCTACCGAACTTCGCCTGATAAGCCCGACCTCGCCCTCGAATTGAATCGGGGATGCACTCAAACAGTTCCGTGCATCTTTTCTTGCTTAGTGGCATCTGCCTCCTGTCAAAGTCGATTTGCATTGCCGTATAGTGTCTCAGGCTTGGGAGAGGAATCGAACAACGTGATAGGGTATAGAGGAAGTGTGGTTAGAGGATTCGTTACTAGTTGCCGTTATTGTCATCGAGATTTTCTTCGCAGAACACTACTCACTTCTTGGGTTGCGCTCTAAATTATGTTTAGGATAGTAAGTTGAGGTTAGCGATGTTTGTTTGCTCACGTTAGGTGAGGTGGTGATTACCTCATAACCTAACCTTCGTTAATGATTAATCGTTACTTTCGCTCGTAAGTCGCAAGTAATTGAGAGGAACCCCGCTAACACGCTGAAGATAAATTGGGGACGTAGCTCAATTGGTTAGAGTACCGGACTGTCGATCCGGTGGTTGCGGGTTCGAGTCCCGTCGTCCTCGCTCAACAGAAACGCCGCAAGGGTAAGACCTTGCGGCGTTCCTTTTTTAGCGTGCACTGCTGCTCTT
>JBGSLF010000132.1:0-23411 GCA_041740855.1 Gemmata sp. | reverse complement strand
ACCCAGAGCATGAGCCAGTGGTGTTCCGTGTTGTCTCCCGAAGCGTGCAATTCCTTGGAGACTCTTGCGTCCCAAGAGCATGGCGAGAACAACCAATCCCATAACAGCGGGTAAAGGGTGAACGCGACCGTGTCGGCTGCGAGGATCAGGAAGAGTGGCGAGGACCTCGCAGAGAGTGGAAGCCGGCATGGGTGATCTCGTAAACAACCGGAAACGGGGTGCCCCATTTACCCATCACAACTCAATCCCACAATATGAAACAAGGAATGGCCCTGCAAGTAAAACCACGCGATTGAATCATGCAAGCGACATACCAATCGGCTAGAAAAACCAATTATTCATGAGATACGTCATCCAATAATTCGGTAATCCGCCGCGACGCCGCTTGGATTCGATCGCGAATATCTTTCGGGATGTCGTTGCGCTCGGATGGTTGCGATATCGAATGACATGCCGCTTCCAGCAATTGAGCGACGCCATGCCACAATGCGTGCGGTACGAGATTCGGTGAGGGCATCTCGGGAGAGGAAACGTGCGAATGAAGCGATGGCTTGGTTGAAGCTGCGTCCGGGTGGAGTTTCGCCTCGTCAACGATACTTCCTGGCTCATCAAGTAAATCGCGCATCGTTGCGATGAAGCCACCACTCTTGAGAGCTGCGAAGGGGATTTCATCGAGATCACCTTCGAAGACTCCGGCAAAAAGCCCCCGCTTCGATTCGAGCGTGCGAAGAACTTTTTCTTCGATCGTGCCTCGTGTGAGCAGGTTCACCACCCGCACGGGCCGGTTCTGGCCCATGCGATGGACGCGAGCAATTCGCTGTTCCAACACAGCGGGGTTCCAGGGTAATTCTAGGTTAATGACTGTATCCGCTATTTGAAGATTCAGCCCCGTTCCGCCGGCATCGGTGCTCAAGAACACGCGGCAATTCGGATCGGTTTTGAATTGTTCAAGAGCATCTTTACGCGCCTGGCCTGTCAGCCCGCCATGCAGCACCGCATAGCCAACCCCCAGTTGATCAAGCACCTTCGCCGCCTCGAAGATCATTGTCTCCCACTGTGAAAAAACCACAGCTTTGTGATCTTCCACAGTTACTTCAGGAATGAGTTCCTTGAATTCTTCGAGCTTCGGGGAAACATGCGACTCTCGATCGAATAAGAACAGGCTGTCGCAGATTGTCCGCATGTTGACCACGGAGGCGAGCACGCGTTTGCGATCGAGATCGGTAAGGTAATTCTTCCGCAATAAACGCGCCAGCGCGATACGCTGCTCTTCATACGCAGTACGCTGTTCCGGAGCGAGTTCGACAAAGACCGTGTTATCGGTTCGAGGCGGTAACTGAGTGAGCACTTCTCCACGCGTGCGGCGAAGAAAGATCGGTGCAAGCCGTTCGCGAATTTTGTCCAGATTGCGATAGCTTTTTAGATGCCCATTTTCGTCGAAAACGAGATGTTCATCGAGAAACTGGAAAGCCGGGCCAAAGCGTCTTTCATCAACAAATTGCACGATGCTATAGAGTTCTTCTAGTTTGTTTTCCAGTGGTGTGCCCGTGAGAACCATGGCATAGCGACTAACGAGTTTCTTCACTTCTCGGCTCGTTTTCGCTTCCCAATTCTTGATGCGTTGAGCTTCGTCTAACACCACAACGTCGGGCTTCCATGCGTTGATGGCTTCACGATCACGCACAACTTGCTCATAGTTAACGAGGCGATAAAACGTGTCGGTCGCATACTGATCGCGGCGGTCGTTCGGGCCACCATCGATTACCTGCACTGGTCGCTCGACAAACTTCCGGATTTCGGTTTCCCACTGATACTTTACCGAAGCCGGAGCGACAACGAGAACGCGTTGCACACCGCGTTCGCGCGCTAACAGTTCAATCGCCGCCAGCGTCTGAACGGTTTTCCCCAGGCCCATATCATCGCCAAGAATACTTCGACCGCGACAGGCCAGAAACAGCGCACCCCGAATCTGGTAATCGTAGAGCGGCACATCAAGCAGTTTCAGATCCAGGGCACCCGCATCTAGTTCCTTGAGCCATTCTTGTTCTCTCGCCAGCATCTCAACGCGCTCAATATCGCGATCGATAAAATCAAGCGCCTCCGAACTGACGATCACTTGCTCCGGCACCGCCTCGATCGCAGGAATGAGATCTTGATATCTCCCCTTCCCGGACCAAAGACCATTTTCATTGAAATAGGCAATTGCCAATCGTGCGAGTTGATCAGAGGTGCGCGGTGGCGTGTGAAGAGCCAGTTGCAGCTGTTCGCCGTAGTGAAGGTTAATCTCAGGGCGGGTGATTGTGGCTTTCTTCTTCTGAAGGTGTGCCGGGTGTTCCTCTTTCAGATGATCGAGAACCGCTTCAACATGTTTGCAAGTGCCAAGAGTGTTGGATTTGAAATCCGGGCACGTGCAGGTGTTATCGCCGACATCGAAACCCCGCACGGTAACCGTATATTGGCCCCCGGAATCCGGATTCGTGACCCGGTAATCCGAGAACACACGGTTCTTTCCCAGGTTCTCGATTCGGAACTTTCCCGCTCGCGCTCGTTGCCGGCGGATATCGATCTGTTCCTCGTGAAGCATCCTGCGTTCCCCGTGCGACTCCAGAAACCGCACTTCATCATACAGGGGCGGGAAAGGCGACGAATACCGTTCTCACTCGGGAACTAGATAGGTGCCGGTTACTCGGTCTTGGGGCGGATGGTCGGGGAATCGAAGGGCAATGACAACATACGCAGCCAGCAATATCACCGCAACTAACCACAATGCCGCGGCAATAGCAGAGCGATCCAAATAATGGGCCTGAAGCCATGCCGAGGTGAACAATAAACCCACGACCGGAAACCAGACAATCGCTGCACGCAAGCCACATTGTCGATGCGTGGCTCGCAGGCCATCGGCTTTCACAATGGTTACGCCAGCGAGCAGCATGGAGACGCCACCACGCAGCACGGTAGCCAGAAAAAGCATTGCCAGGGGAATCATGAGCATTAATAGAAAGATCGGCGTCGCATCGGATCGCCACGGCGAAAGAGATTTGGCTCGCGGAGTTCCATCGGTGGCACCTGCCCAACGGATCAATTCTGTAACTTGTTCAGTATACCCGGCTGCCTGATCGGGGTGTTCGGGAGCATTTTCTTCGAACTGTTCCAGGAGAAATCGTTGCGGGGACAACAACGCCTCCCTTCGCGCCTTTGTTTCCGCCGCCTTGCGGTCGCGGAATTCCTGAAGTCGAGCTTCTAATCGCGTGTGTTGGAGTGGCCCGTTCAAGTCCGATCGTGCCATGAAGCGGGATCGCTTCTCAGAGTCCGATATGTCCAAGATCGCTGTATCTGCTTGTTCCGTGCGTGTGTCCGCCATGACGACCATGTACGGAGCAAGGGCTAATGCCAGTATGAATAAGGCTGCAATTGGTATTGCCAACAGGCCCGCCTGAATACCCAACTGAGCCGCACGCACCGCCGGTGTCACCTCGGGTCGGTGAGCGTGAGTTGCGAGTAAATCGTGATGAAACGCAGCAGCGTTGGAATAGCCGCCATTTGTAAATAGGCGATCTAACACCGGTAATGTGTGCGGCGGTAGCGGGGCGAAGATAGGGCCGGATTGAGAACGCGGTCGCCCTTCCAGTGCAAGGGAAGCAACCTCGCGGAGCAACGTCAACGATGAAGTAGCAGGTGGTGTTCCCGTCAATGTAAAGTCGAGAATCTGGATGCGACCATTTGGTTCCACCCATACTTGATCCAAACTTAATCGTTCGGGATTGGTGTTATCGCTCTCAACAATCCGCAGCTCTTCTGCGAGTTGCTCCAGAAGATGGCGTGCATCGGGCCAGTTGAGGGACCGATTGGGGTCGATGGAATCAACGAGTGGCCCACCAAGCGGACCCGCAAACGCCATCCAACAGTAAGCCGTACCAGACCACGTCAGCGATCCGTGGCCCAGACGCCGCAATCGGATGGGCCGTGATGTCTCCGCGAGCGCTGGCGTTTCACGGACACCCGGTGTCAGCACAATTACCACCGAACGCGCCAGAGCTTTGTCTTCGGCAAGCCATAGCTCTTTGCCTTTTGCCTCGGACTTCAATCGCCCGCGAACAGTGTAGCCGCCGATCGTCTCGGGTAACGAGTTATCAGAAGGTGGCAATAACAAGTTCTCCAGGCTGACACGCTGCACCGGCAGACGAAGTCTGCGTCGCGGCAATGGCTTTTGTGTGACGTGACAACCGGAGAGGAAGTCGTGCAGTCCGCGATGGCCATATCGCCGATTCAACTGAAATAAAATGGCCGCAGCAGAAGCGAGAAACACAAAGCCACTCAGAATCCCCGCAGCAACTGCACCGATTTGGCTTGACAAATCGTCGTGAAAAACAAAGAGCTGTCTTAATCCCAATAGCAAACACAAGAAAACGATTGCGCGGATGAAGGCTCGCACAATTCCCGGCGGGGTAGTCTGTCCGAGACGGCTCACTCGTAGCCCGAGGAGCCACTTTCCCGGTGTGGCTCCGAACACTCCTTCACCAAGCGTGAAGTAGATTAAAAGAATAAGAATGGAAAGCCAGCGGATCTGCATCACGCTCAGTTCATGTTCATCTGCCGACAATTCACGCATCATTTCAGCAGGAACTGAAAGTAAGGTGAGTGCGATTCGATCGAGGAGATAGGCCCCAATGAGCATGCGTGGCCGAGCGGGTAACTGGCGATTGGGAAGAAGCGAAACAAGCGCATCACGCAAGTCGTCGAGCGATTGCCAGCGCCGCTCCCGGTGCCGCTCAAGCCCTTTCATAACTACAGCATTAAGGCTGCGAGTGAGATCTCGCCGCTTCTCGCGAACGGGTGGCGGTTCTTCGGAGATCGCCTTGGCCAATACGGCTGTGATGCTATCGTGCTGGAAAGGCGCTTCACCACAAAGCAAGTAATAAAGGGTGGCACATACCGAGTAGATATCGGCACTATAGTCGAGTGGTTCACCGCGGATTTGCTCGGGCGAAGCAAAGAGGACCGTTCCCAGAAACGTGCCGCTTCGGGTGAGATGTGGATCTCGAGAACCCACGAGCGATTTCGATAGCCCGAAGTCGCCTACTTTCACTCGGCCATCCGCAGTCAAAAAGCAGTTGCTCGGCTTCATATCGCGATGGATCATTCCCACGCGATGCGCCTCGGTTAGCCCATCGATCACATCAAGAATGTACGTTATGGCTTGGTCTTGGGGCAAAGGGCCAGCGCGATCGACAACATCCTTGAGCGTCTCACCCGGCATCAACTCCATGACGATGTAGGGCCGCCCCGCATCAGCATCTGCTGAGATCACGAACACGCAGCACGGGTGAGCGAGTTGGCTCGCCAATAACCCTTCCTGTTTGAATCGCTCGACTGAATTGGGATTGGAAGCTAATTTGGAAGATAGCAACTTGACCGCGACACGCGAGTTAGTGACAGGTGCCTCTGCCTCGTACACCACTCCCATGCCACCCGAACCGATCAGACGAAGCAGACGATACCCACCAATAATCTGCGGAGCCGGTTCCGATGCCGAAGTATGATCATCTTCATCAGAATCCGAGAAGGTTGGAGTAAAGAGCTGTGTGCGGAATTCGTTCTTTGGATCTTCTTCGCGGAGTTTGTGACCGCAATACATGCAGAAGCTGGGAAACTCGCCACTTTCTTGTGAAAGGAGCGAGCGGCGGCAACGGGGACACGTAACGGTCATATTCGTCAGCTTACCCGATTCTCTGCGTTGCGTAACGCCTGGATTGTGAAGGAAATTGAGGCAACGATACCACATCTTTAACTACCAAGGACTACGCCTTGGGGTTATTCGCCAGTTCCGCCACCAACGCCCGAATGAATGGCTCCGCATCCGACACGATTCCGACTGTCTGTGTGCTCCCTCGGTCCATAAGCTTCGTGACCGTAGCAGGGTTAATATCCACGCACGCCACTTTAACCCAGGCCGGAAGCAGATTTCCCACCGCCACAGAATGGAGTGTCGTTGCTACCATCAGACAGAAACCGACTCCGGGTATTAACCTTCGCATGGCATCTTGGGCTACGAGCGAATCGGTCATAACCTCTGGTAACGGGCCATCATCGCGAATGCTACCCGCAAGAAGAAACGGCACACTTCGCATAACGCACTCGTACATGATTCCCGATTTGAGCGTTCCGCATTCCACAGCCTGCCGAATACCGCCCAAACGGCGAATGCTATTGATGGTGCGGAGGTGGTGCTCGTGCCCTTCATTTGTGGGCAAGCCCTTATCGAGCGAAACGCCAAGGCTTGTGCCATAGAACGCTTGTTCGATGTCGTGCGTGGCGAGTGCGTTCCCCGCGAATAGGAGGTTGATATATCCATCTCGAATCAAGCTCGCGACTAGCTCGCTTCCCCCCGTGTGAACCACCGCTGGCCCCAGAACGGCCAACACCTTCTCACCAGCCGCACGGGTCTTGCGCATGGCGTGGGCGATCTCCCGAACGCTTACCGCCTTGGGGCGTTCGCTCGAAACCGGGCTGGCCATGAACTCGAACAGTTCGTGTTTGCGAATCTCGGCTTCGGGTGGGAACACACGCGTACCTTGGCGACCCACAACGATCCGATCGCCTTTTCGCACCGATGTCATCGGAACACATCGTCCCGCAGCGACTTGAGAATCGACGAGAATGCCGCAATCCATCTCTTGATCTTCAACATCGATCCATTCGCCATCCAAACGCAACTGGGTCCGAAAGTTGGTCGAGCAATAGAAGCCATCTGGAAACGCACCTTCCAGATCGGCAATTTGAGTTTGGCAATCGGCAGAGTGAGCGGGGATCGCCCCGTGTGGGTGGATCTCCGCCAAGATGCGTTCGAGTTGTTCGGGCGAATCGGCTCGTACTTCCAGACGGAGGAAACTCGGGTCGTCTTGTTTCTCGCCCAGCCTGAGAGTCTCAATGTTGTATCGACCCCCGCGAGACAACACCGCGTCGAGCACTTTGGGCAGGAGAAGCGAATCGACGATGTGGCCCGACATCTCCACATGTTCAACGTACGGCGCAGACATGGTTAAGCCTCTGGAGCACGATGGTTATCTCCTTGATAGCTTGAAAACCTGTTTCTTTCGAGACGAAGCCGAAGGTTGAAGAATAAATCGAAGTGTCATTCACTCTGGAACAGGGCAGTGTGAACCAAGAGACGAATGCGCGGCATGAGATGGAAGTGTTCATAGTCAGTCATCCTTTGATGACTCCGATCGGGCGCATGCGTGCGACCTTGCGCGAGAGATCTGCCTCGTGGACAACATCGACCACATCATCTACGTTCTTATACGCTTTGGGTTGCTCCTCCGCGAGGCCGCTGCGACTCGCCGCCATCGCAATCACACCTCGACTCTCAAGCTCCTTATCGATTTTGCGACCGATTCCATCCATCTTTGCCGCGGTGCGGCTCATGGCCCGGCCCGCACCGTGACACGTTGAGCCAAACGCTTTTTCCATGCTTCCCTCGCTGCCAACGAGCACCCATGAGGCCCGGCCCATGTCGCCAGGGATAATGACGGGTTGGCCCACAGCGCGAAAGGCTTCTGGCACTTCGGGGTGGCCAGCAGGAAACGCCCGCGTCGCACCTTTGCGGTGAACCCAGACTTTCTTGTTTACGCCATCGATTGCGTGCTCTTCGAGTTTCGCGATATTGTGTGCCACATCGTAAAGGAGTTCCATCCCGAGATTTTGCCACGAACGGCCGAACACCGTGGCAAAGGCTTCACGGGTCTGGTGCATCAGCAGTTGTCGATTGCAGAAGCCGTAATTGGCGGCGGCTCGCATAGCGGCGATGTATTTGCGACCTTCGGGCGTATCAACGGGGGCACAGGCAAGCTGTCGGTCTGGCAACTCGATCTTGTACTTGGCGGGGCAGTTGCGGAAGGCGGCAAGCGCGTCGTCGCACACCTGATAGCCCAGCCCGCGGCTACCCGAGTGAATCATGACACACACCTGATTCAATTCGAGACCGAAGACTTTCGCGACCTCAGCATCGAAGACCGAATCGACGACTTGAACTTCAAGGAAATGGTTTCCGCTGCCAAGCGTGCCACATTGATCGGAACCACGCTTCACGGCATGATCCGAGACTTCATGCGGATTCCCATCAAGAATGCGGCCGCCAGACTCGGTATGTTCCAGATCCTCAGCAATGCCAAGCCCGCGATCGATCACGAACTTTGGGCCTTCACCCATAAGGCGGCGAGTCTCGGTGGTGTCAAACTTATATCGCCCAGAACGCCCGGCTCCGGACGGAATGGTGTGGAACAGCACCTTCACCAGTTCGCGGATGTGATGCTTCACATCGTCGAGGAACAGATTAGTTTTTACCAATCGCACGCCGCAATTGATGTCGTATCCCACGCCGCCCGGCGAAATGACTCCACCTTCTTCGGGATCGGTAGCACAAACGCCACCGATGCAGAAACCATAGCCCCAGTGGATATCCGGCATTGCGAGGCTTGCCTTCTGAATTCCTGGCAACGTGGCGACGTTAGCAACTTGATCCAGAGCCTGATCTTTGCGAAGGGTCGCGACGAGTTTATCGTTCGCAAAGATGTGCCCATCGACGCGCATGCCCGCCTTGTACTCGCGTGGAATCCGCCAGCAATTGCAGCCGATCTTTTCAAGCGGGCCGGTGAATTCGGGTTTGGCCATGGTCGTTTCTCGCAAGCCTGAAACACGCAGTAGCAGTCAGGCGATTCGATCGGGTTAAATGTCAACAATCACTTCCGCAAGCCATTCTTCGCCAGCACGGACAACCTTCAGCTCGTGATAGGTGATTGCCTTCACTTCATGTGCGAGTTGATGGCGTGCCGGATCGAAGGGTTCGCCCCATGCAAGAGCGGAAAGCCCATCATCTCGCACAATCACCTCAAATTTACAGAAGAGCATTCGATCGGCTTCGGCCTGCAAGAGGAGTTCACGAAGCCAATCGAACAGCAGAAACTCGCGGTCGTTGCCCGAGAGTTCAATCTTCGCCATCGTTCGCGGATTAATCGTGCCGATATCTTCAACAATCGCCAGAAACAAACACAGTCCCGCTTCGGCAAACAGGCTGTTGAGTTCAGGCGATCGGACGCGAAGACCGAGATCGGCGGTATGTTCAAAGAGTTCATACATGCCGCAATCATACCCCAGCCACCAATTCCGTGGTACGAGTGACACCACCGATAGCAAGCAGGTTCGGCAGCGTGCGGATATGTTCGAGTGAAGCGTGGGGTGAATGGGTTACCAACGAATGACAGCAGTCCCCCATGCGAGGCCGGCACCAAACCCACTGAGAACAACCAGATCACCAGATTTGAACTTCCCTTCTGCTGCAGCTTCGTCCAGCGCGATGGGAATGCTACCCGCAGATGTGTTGCCGTACTTTTCCAGGTTGTTGAAGACCTTTGAGCGTGGAATGTTCAGTGTGTCGATCGCGGCGTTGATAATGCGGATGTTGGCCTGATGGGCGACGAATAATGCGACATCTTCAACTCCAACGCCGGCCGCGTCGAGCACGTCCTTGATCGTATCGCACAGAATATTGACGGCCCACTTGAAGACGGGATAACCATCCATCACCATGTAATGCTTTCCTTCGGCCAGCAGTTCCGGTGTGGGCGGCAAGCGACTTCCGCACGTCTCGCGTTGCAAAAGTGGGCCGCCGGCTCCATCAGAACCCATGCTGTATGCAAGGATTCCCTGATCGGCTCGACCGCGTTCCACGAACACTGCGCCAGCCCCGTCGCCAAACAGCGGGTAGGTTTTGATGTCGGTTGGGTTCAACACCCGGCTGTTCGTGTCGCCACCAATCACAAGTGCCCGATCGCTGACACCCGCTTTAACGTAAGCCGCAGCAGTAATCAGGGCGTACATGAAGCCAGCACACGCGGCTTCCACCTCGATGGCGGGACCGATTAAACCAAGGCGATCTTGCACCAAACACGCAGTACTTGGGAAGGACATATCGGGTGTGAATGTGCCAAGCACAAGCAGATCACAGTCGCGTGCCGTTAACCCGGTCTTGGCAAAGAGATCGTTGGCAGCTTCGACGCACAGATCGGATGTGGCCTGGTTCGGGGCCGCATGACGCCGTTCCAGAATACCGGTACGCTTGACGATCCAATCGGAGTCAAAGCCAAGTCGAGCATGAAGATGGTCGTTATCCACAACCAAATTGGGGACATATTTGCCCGTACCCAGAACTCGGACACCCATGAGTGACCGGCACTTCGGTCGCTGCGATGGTCGTTCATTACTCATCAGACGCCACCCGCACGGAAGCCCGGCCCGGGCATGAACTCACGGCCGTGAAGTGAAAATTATACGAGCGAGAAGGACACTGTGGGCGGATGAGTGCGAAAACCCTTGATTGCCTGGCTTCTATCACACTCCAGTTTGCTCATCGATCCACGGATTCTCACGCTCGATTTGTGATAATCCGAGCAAAGGCCCACACTACTTTTCTGCCCCTGAACCCAGGAACTCCACCAGACCAGAAACCGCGAGGGCAGTCGCATCGATTCTGAGATTGCCATCCACTGGTGAGAGATGAAATCCCCCCATCAACATTTGGGCACGAAACGTAAGTTCGAAGTGCCCCGTGTTCATATCGAGATACTGCAAACCTGTCAGGAACCGCACTGCATCCGTCGTAGCCGCCTTATAGCGGGTGTAGCGGTCGAGGTCCGGCGTCAGCCGCGTTAACTTGCACGCCAATGCCAAACTTTGAACATATACACCGGTTTCTGGCCCTGGGGGTGAATCGGTTTGTTGCCCGTCGACAACTGGCCGAAAGCCACCGGCCCATTGCGGGTTTCGCGGGTCATTGCCAGGAATTTGGAGGTTGCAGAGCCAATCGTTCATCTCGAAAACGATTGCCGAAGCCTCAGATGCTTTGGTTTGAAGCGCCAATTCTACCGCAGCAGGAGTCAGACTTCCCACCATCGCTGGATGCGGTTTCGCTCGAAAGATTCCGCGGTAGTGTTCGAGTCCCTTTTTCGCGACCTCGATCTTCCATGCCGCTGGTCGAACTCGATTGCCCGCCAATATCGCATGCAGCGCAACCGCGGGGTGTTCATTGACACCAGCGGGATCAACTTTGGTTGCATCCGCACCACCTCCCACGTAATCCACTGAACCATCTGACCGGCATTGTTTGTGGAGGAACTCACACAGCCGCTCGGCTTCATCAACCAGTTTGGGATCGGCCCCGGGTAATTCGTAGATCGCAAGCGCAACGGTTGCGGCAAACCCGACTCGATTGCACACCAGCGGTGAATGAACCGGAACGCGACAGGTGGGATCACTCGGTTCGATGCGTGTAGCAGCGAGCATGGCGAGAATCGCCTGACTCGCGACAACAACCTGTTCTTCATCGCCGCTAAACTTGGCCGCCTTGGCCAGTGCGAACGCCGCTTGGGCCTGCTTGAGATCATGGTCGCCGCCAAGTGATTGGCGGAGCGATGGGTTATAGCCAAACAGGAACCGGCCCTGCACCTGGTTCATGCGAGTCATCCACTTTGCACCCAACAAAACGGCTCGCACAGCATCTTGCGTTTGTTGCGGAAATGCAGAAAGTCGTTCAAACGCCATCAACGGCGTCGTTTGTGGTGCCTTAGCTGAGTTCGTGCCGAGAAGGCGTGGAGGATTGCCGTCTGCTTTGGGTAGTGCTGCCGGAGCAGAATTAACGGGTGCAGGTGGCGTTATCGTGGGGACAGCGACGGGTGATTGTGCGACCGCAACAACTGCCAAACCAGTTGTGATGAAGAATAAGCCCATTAGAAGAAATCGTTGCCGCATGATCTGCCCTCCATGGCTGGATCGGTATGTTGCGGCATGCTAAACGAATTCGCCGCAGGTACGCAATGTGAACGTGCCCACGGCGACATACAAGTTATTGTTCGGTGCGTTTGGCGCTGGCGTCAGAAAGAAGAGTGAAGCCAACACCAGCTCACACGCGAATCAGCCCGTCACGATTTCTTTGACCTTCACGCGAACGTACGGTTGCGTGTGACCCTTCAGTCGTTTGGAGGCCTTACGGCGGCGATACTTTTGCGTCATCGTTTTTGTTTTGGGGAAATCGATCACTTCCGTGACGATCTTCGCACCGGCAACCAAAGGCTTGCCGATCTTCGAATCGCTTCCGCTTCCAATCAGGAGCACGTTAAGCAATTCGAGTGTTTGGCCCGCTTCAATCTCGCGGTGGTCGATGACAATCATCTCGCCTACTTCGGCTCGGTATTGTCGCGAACCGTCTTCAAAAATCGCGTACATGTCCTACACCCAATACGTGAACGCAGCGCAATTGCACAAAAAAGTATATTAGTGAACGGCCAGTGCGTGACTAGCCGTGTTGCGCGGAAAAATATCGCTCGATAACTCTGAATGTAGAAGCCCTATCCTCTTCGAAAGGCACTCCGCCATGGAAAAGCAGTTTCTGAACCCGACAACCTTGAACCCAACCTCTGGCTTCACGCATGTTGTTACGACTACAAGTGGAAAAACAATTTACGTTTCCGGTCAGGTCAGCGTGAATGAGAAAGGTGAGGTGGTTGGTAAAGGCGATTTCCGCGCACAAGTGGAACGGACTTTCGAGAACCTTAAAGCCGCACTGGCATCTGCAGGCGCGACATTCAAAGATGTGGTGAAGGTGACCTACTACGTCGTGAATCTCAAGCCCGAACATACACCCGTCATTCGCGAGATTCGCAGCACGCATTTCAACGCCAACAATCCTCCCGCCAGCACACTTGTTGGGATCTCGGCACTGGTAGTGCCGGAATGGCTGATCGAGATTGAATTGATCGCGGTGGTCGCGGGTTGAAAGGTGCGATGGGCTTTATGCTGGCGACAACGAATCTGTGATCCCCAATCCTCTCCCTGATTCCGAGACTCACGCCATGTTAACAAGAATGTTGATTGTCTCTTTGGTGGCCAGTTGGGGATTGTCGCATCGGGTCGCGGCGGCGGAGGAACCGAGCGCCCGCGAGACAGTCTTCCACGGCTACACGAAAGCCGTCGAGCTTAAATATGGCAAGACACGTGTCATCCTCTGTCCGCAGGCGGGTGGCCGAGTGCTGGAGTTCTCGGTTGGCGATACGAACGCCTTGTACATGGACGACGCCGAGAAAAAATGGCAGCCAGGTAAAACGGTCCCAATCACGGCTGGCCGTTTCGACTACGGGCCAGAACTCACGGTGACTCCGCATCCCAAAGCGTGGGCCGGTGAATGGACAACAGAGATCACCAAGACTAACTCGGTGAAACTCACAAGTCCTGGCGACGACCCCGCTGGCATTCAGTTGGTGCGGGAGTTCCGCCTGATCCCACACGGCGATACCGCCGGGCTTTCATGCCAACAAACGATGACCAACACTTCAAAGCAAACGCGCGAAGTGTGTCACTGGGGCCGGTCGTTTTCTCCGGGCGGGGGTATCTGCGTGATCCCGCTTGGCGATCGTGCCAGTCGCTTCCCAAGTAAATATGCGATGTACGAAGAAAGCGCGATTATCAATGTGAAGGCAACAGATGACAACATCCGGGTGCGCGATGGCTTTCTCGAAATCCTCGCGCCTCCGCGTAAGCCGAAACTGGGGTTCGACACCTACGCCGGATGGCTCGCCTACGTTATGCCCAACGACAAAGTGTTTGTGAAACGGTTCGCGACTTACCCCGATCGCGTTTACAACGAAGCCGCAGGCCTTACACTTTCGGTCTGGTATCCAACCGGCCCACGAATTGAACTCGAACCAATCGGGCCACGCGAGACACTCAAGCCGGGCGAATCTGCTGCGTTCACCGAAGAGTGGTGGCTGCTATCGCATCCTTTTCCCCAGAAGGGGCAACAGATCAACCTGAAAGCGCTGACGGAGCAAATCGCGAAGGAGACGACCGTCATCAAATAACACCCAATTGAAGAGAAGCGGAACACCGACGGCAACCGGTGATCCGCTTCGTTCATCACGCGATCCAATCGATTTAAGGCTTAAGCGTATTCTCAAGGAACTTGAACAACTCTTTGGTAGCCGGATCGTCGGGCAAGCCAAGATCCGCATTCAATTTGTTATGCGTCGTTTCTCTGGCCCCAAACACCGTGACAGGAATCCCCGCCTCTTTTAACGCGCTACCCAACCGCACAGCCTGGGCAGTAACGTCCGGATGACCGGCGACATGCAGGATCAGAAAGGGTGGAATCTTCTTGTCTTTGGCAATGTGCGTGACGGCCGAGAAGTCTTTATGCTTGGCGGGGTCGTTGCCGAATTTCTCGCGGTGTCCGAACTTCGCCGCTGGTAAGCCATGAGCTTTCCAGCGCGCTTCCGCCGTTGCAATAATGGCGGGTACGTCGTAGGTGTCGCCATCAACTGGCACGCAACCCTTGATGATGTCGAGCGAAAGCTTCTCCGCTTTCAGGTAACGATCGTCGGTGCAGATTAACGCTGCGAGTTGCGCGCCGGCGGAGTGGCCCATGACGAAGATTCGCTTTGGGTCGCCGCCATACTCCGCGATGTGGTCGTGCGTCCAACTTAGAGCCTTGGCCACGTCGCGGACAATGGTCTCCATATCGACTGATGGCAAGAGTCGGTAATTGGTTGAAACAAACACGAAGCCCTTTTCATTAAGCACTTTCGGTTTCATTTGAATGTCGTTCTTGTCTCCGGCCTGCCAACCGCCGCCGTGAATCCAAAACACCACTGGCAAGTTTTTCGCACCTTTCGGAGCAAAGATGTCCAGT
This sequence comes from Gemmata sp., assembly GCA_041740855.1. Classification (GTDB taxonomy): domain Bacteria; phylum Planctomycetota; class Planctomycetia; order Gemmatales; family Gemmataceae; genus Gemmata. The sequence goes on along the minus strand of JBGSLF010000132.1, from coordinate 8,677 downwards.
ATTTGCCTCTCGTTTCCCTTTACAACGTAAGGGATGTTCAGTTGCTGCTCTTGGGCTTGCATGTCCGTTGTGCCAGCCAGGAGTACGAAGAATGTAAACATGTGTCGCATCACTTGCACCACGGGTTAGGAGTGGAGATCGCGGAACAACCATCGCCGGAACTTCATACGCGCTACACAACGATGAGTGGTTGAAAACGCCAGACTACACTCGTTGCGGCATGGCTGCATCTGCCGAATGTGGAATTCCGTTGTGAGCCGTTGCACGTCTGTCACAGGGGCATCGCAATTGTCCGTTCAGGATTGGCGCGAGATGGTTCTCGTAACGACAGGACACTTGCGGTAGAACTCCAGTAATTCGCCGCTGGCATTCGTAACCATCGCGTCCACCGTGCCAGTGGGCAAATACCCTTCCCTTCAGGTAAGTATTGCCATGTATCGTAATCTGATCTTGCCTCTATCGGTGTGCGTTCTGATCACCACCTCCCTTCAGGCAGCCGAAAAACCTGTCAAGGTATTCATCCTGGCCGGGCAATCGAACATGGTGGGGAGTGGATTCGTGAAAGCCGATCCCAAGCGGAACGGCGGTAAAGGGAGCCTGGAATACCTCGTGAAGGACGCGGCCACGGCCGAACGCTTCAAACACCTGCTGGCAAAAGATGGCTCGTGGTTAGTCCGCGACGATGTGTGGATCCATTACATGGATCGCAAGGGGAAGCTCACCGTGGGCTACGGACCCGATGCGGATCGCATTGGGCCTGAGTTGGGTTTCGGGCAGGTTGTTGGTAACGCATTTGATCAGCCAGTTCTGCTCATCAAAATTGCCTGGGGTGGAAAGAGCCTGGGCAAGGACTTCCGCCCGCCAAGTTCGGGTGGCGAAGTGGGGCCGTACTACAAAGAGATCCTCTCTCGCACCAAAGAAGTTCTCGGCGATCTGAATAAACAATTCCCGGAGTTTGCGGGACGAGGATACGAACTCGCCGGGTTTGGCTGGCACCAAGGATGGAATGATCGCGTCAATCAGGCATTCAACGACGAGTACGAGAAGAACATGGCCAACTTCATTCGCGACATCCGGAAAGACCTCGGGGTGAAGGATCTTCCTTTCGTTATCGCTGAAACAGGAATGAGTGGTAAGGACGAGCAACACCCGCGTGCCCTATCACTGATGAAGGCACAGGCGGCCGTGGCCGAACATAAAGAATTCAAAGGTAACGTGGCGTTCGTTGGGACCAAAGCGTTCTGGCGCGACAAGGAAGTATCGCCCACCGGGCAGGCCTACCACTGGAACACCAACGCCGAAACTTATTACCTCATTGGCGAGGCAATGGGAACGGCCATGGTGAAGTTATGCGATAAGAAGCCGGCATCAGAGTGACTTGTTGTGCTCGCTTGATTGCTACTTGCGGCGAAGCTCGTCGATCTTTTCTTGAACTTTCGCCGCGTCGGACTCGATGTTACCAAGTGGTTCCGGCTGCACAAGCTTCTCGCGTGTGTAGCCGATGTGCTTCATCCACGCGGCCGACCGCATCGCCCGTTTCTGCTCGATCAACTTGAACAACGGGTCGGCTTTGATCGTTGCTGCCGTTTCGTTCGACATCTTCATGCCAAGCGCTGCGAGTATCGTCTTCGCCATCAGCACATGCCCGTCTTCGCCGGGATGAACTTTATCCTTCGAGAATGGTTCCGCCCGCTCCTCGCGAACCTTACGCATCGCCGTGTTCAGATCAATCACGGACACACCAGGCTCTTTAAGTGTCAACTCCCATTTGGCATATTCGGCTAGTACCGAATCGTAGTTGAATTCGTCTTTCGTGGGGCTGAAGTCGTAGATCGGTGGCGTGATGATGAAGATCTGCTTCACACCTGCGGCCTTGCACTGTTGGATCAACTTCGCCACACCCTTCTGGAACGCATTGAACCGGTCCTTATCGAGTGGTTGGTAGATGCCGTCGTTGATTCCATAACAGGCAAACACGATGTCTGGCTTGGCCTTCTCCAACAGGCGACCCAGCCGCTCGAACACACACGGCCGCGGAAACTTGCCGCCCGCGTGCCCATCTTCACTCAAGCCAGAAAGCGTTTCGCTTGCCAGCCCCAGACCGATAAGGTCAAAGTTCTTGGTCGGATTTTGCTTTTCGAGATAGTAGGTCGTGAAGCTGATGTAGCCGCCAGATTGGGTAATACTATCGCCAAGGAAGACCACTCTCTTGCCAGCAATTGTGTCCACATCGCCCGCCGACAATGCGGCCCCAAGTAAAGGGCACATTGCAATAGCAAGCAAGAACCGCATCATCAGCTGCTCCCGTACCGCAACTACGCAAGTACTTAAAATTAAACTCTCTATGGAATAATAGCGCAGGTTGGGTTTGAATCGGCGACCCGTCACATAGGAAACAGGCCCCAAATCCGCCTCAATTCGCCACTATCGCCATGAATTCTTAGGTGAACTATACCACGCAACACCCGTTGCAACAAGACGCGAGGGCATGCGCAAACACGTAGAAATCATGGAATTCGATTTGGTTTCCTTGAATTCCATGAAAGCGATTTTCAAGGGAATTTCTCCCCTCACGATCGGGGTAACGAGGACGCTGGCCGTCTTGGTGAGCGATCTGGATCATACCGTCGTCGCCAGTGTGTGGGTACAATCGCTCCAGTTTCCCGTCACCACTCGCGTGAGGCTGGTCATGATTATCCCACACCGTCCAAACCGACGTGCGTTCCTGAAGAACATACCTCCGGCGGTTGCAGCGTCTCTCTCCGTACTCTCCAACACCGCCGCAGCCGATTCCCTACCCACCACGAAGATCGAACCCAACCTCGACCCGAAGCCGGTCGTACTAGAGAAGATCGCGGCCCTGAAACCGAATCAGTGCGTGTTGCTCGGCAAGGCCGACGTGGTCGGCGAGTTCAACGACACCGCCAAGAAGTACGACCTGCACAAGACGGGACCGAAGGGTCGCGACTTCACGATCAAGATGTGTTGGGCACCTGACCGCAAGCGGGCGTTGTTCTGCGGAGCCAACCACGGCGTTCCGCACCGACTCAATGATGTGTGGGAGTTCGACCTGCCGTCGCTCACGTGGGCGATGCTCTACGCCCCCGACAACACCCGCGGTTACGGCGATCTCGGCAAAGACACGTCTGACGTTGAGTTCAAGGACGGCATTCTGATCACGAAGCGTGGCGGGCCTGCGGTGATCGCCCATACGTGGTGGGGGCTGACATACGACCCGAAGAAGAAGGCTTTGCTGTTCATGAATACCTGGGTCACCGATCGGAAGAAGGCCGTCATCGATCTCGGCGGCGACCCAGCCGATCTGTACAACGGTCCGCCACTCTGGGCGTACTTCCCTGCGGAAAAGAAGTGGAAGCCGTTCAAGACCGCGAAGCCGTATCCGGTCGGCGTGTTCGGCGGAATGCTGGAGTACATCCCCGAACTCGGCGGCAGCGTGTGGCACGCGAACAACTGGCAGATGCACGGCACCTGGTTGCACGACTTCGACAAGGACACCTGGAAAGATCTGAAGGCGAATGGCGGCGGGAAGCTGTTCGAGACGCAGTCGCCCGAGCCGGAACAGATCGGCTACTACGACCCTGCTCGCAAGATGATCGTTGTGCAGCGGCACCACGACACGTTCCACTTCGATCCAAAGAAGAACGCGTGGAAGAAAGTGCTGCCGGGGAACAAGGATGACGGCAAGTCGCCATATGGGCACGATGCTCGTTCGGTGTTCTACCACGACCCCCTGAGCGGGCACGGGCTCTTGGTGCAGTTCCAGACTAACAGCTTGTGGGCGTACGATCCGGAGAAGCCAGTGTGGGTGAAACTAACACCTGAAGGTGACGCAATTCCGACCGGTGGCAAGCGGCTCGCTTATGTCGATCCTGCACTCAACGCACTGGTCGTGATCGACGGCACCACAGTCTGGGCTTATCGCTACCGAGCGGCGTGATTCGGCGTCCGAGGTGAACGTCCATCTCGGTGTTGAGCATGCGTTCGAGTGCGGTTTTCATCATGGTCCGCATCAGACCGTTGAGGTCGTCGTGTGTGGTGACTTGCGTCGCCATCTCGGGGGCCAGTTGCTCCGCTTGGCTCTTGAGGATCGCATCCAGTGTGGGAATCTCCGTCAGGTAGGAGAGTTTACACCGCTTTCCTACAGTCCACCAAACGTGGGGAGCTTCACTTCACAAGTTCCGTCACGACCCGCCCGGACACGTCGGTCAGGCGGAAGTCCCGGCCGGCGTGCCGGTAGGTGAGTTTCTCATGGTCGAAGCCCATGAGATGGAGTACGGTCGCGTGCAGGTCGTGGACATGGACCTTGTCTTGCACCGCCTTGAAGCCGAAGTCGTCGGTCGCCCCATACGCCGTGCCGCCTTTCGCGCCTCCGCCCGCCATCCACATCGTGAAGCCGTGGTGATTGTGGTCGCGGCCGTCGCCGCCCTCGGTCGTCGGTGTGCGACCAAACTCGCCGCCCCACAAAACCAGCGTGTCCTCGAGTAGTCTGCGGGCCTTCAGGTCCGTTAGCAACGCCCCCGCGGCTCGGTCCATGTCCGCCGCCAACTTCCGCGTGCTCTCGTTGTGCTTGCCGTGCGTGTCCCACGGTTGGCCGTTGCCATAATAGATTTGCGTGACGCGGACGCCACGCTCGGCCAGTCGCCGGGCGAGCAGGCAGGCGTTCCCGAAGTGCCCCTGACCGTACATGTCGCGGACCTTTGTCGGCTCGCGGTTCAGATCGAAGGCATCGGACGCCGCGGTCTGCATCCGGAACGCCGTCTCCATCGTCTGGATGCGGGCTTCCAGCGCCGGGTCGCCGCCGCGCTCAGTCGCGTGGTCGCGGTTCAAGTCGCCCAGCAGATCGAGTTGTTTGCGCTGGGCGGCGGCGGTCGTGTTTGGGTTGTGCAGGTGCGGCACCATCTTCCGCGGGTCAAGGTTCGTGTGGTTGATGTAGGTGCCCTGGAACTCGGTCGGGAGGAACGCGCTGGCCCAGAGTTCGGCGAAACGCACAGGCCGCCCCGGGCAGAGTACCACGAAGCCAGGCAGGTCGGCGTTCTCTGTGCCGAGGCCGTATGTGAGCCACGCGCCAAGGCTGGGTCGGTTCGGTGTGAGGACACCGCTGTTCATCTGGAACAGGGCTGGGCCGTGATTCGGATTGTCGCCGTGGACCGCGCGCAACACGCACAGGTCGTCGGCGTGGCGCGACAGGTGCGGGAGCAATTCGCTCATCTCCAAACCGCTCCGCCCGTACTTCTTGAACTTGAAAGGTACGTCGAGTAGGCCTGCGGTTGGGCGCTCGGTGCGAAGATCAACTTCCTTCGGCCGCTGGCCGGCGAACTTGGTGATGGCGGGTTTCGGGTCGAGGAAGTCCGGGCCGAACGGGCCGCCGTTCATGAACAGGTGAATGACCCGCCTCGCCTTCGGCTTGAAGTGCGGGCCGCCCGAGCTGCCTGCAACGGCGTTCGGCGCGAGCAGGGTCGCGAGGCCGAGTGTGCCCACCCCGCCGCCAAGCCGATGCAGCATTTCACGGCGCGAGAGGAAGGGATGCGGAACTTGGAACGCGGCATCGAGATTCATATTGTCCTCCAACCCGTCAGCAATGCGAATGCCACAGCGAGGAAGCCGTCACTCGTAACTCTTCCCGGCGTACAGGATTTCCGCACAACGTCGCCACGGATTCGAGGGCGGGTGATAGCCCGCAAGCGGCAACCCGTTCTCAGAAGCCCTCGCCCACTCCACGGCAGCGTAGAGGAAGCAGTCAATCGTCGTGTTCTCCCACCCGTTCGCATCCGGGCCGTACGGCGAACTCGGCCGCACAGCTTCTTTCGAACTCGAGTCCTCGCGATCAGCAGCCAGCGCAAACAGAAATCGACGAAACGATTGCTCGTCACAAACCGATCCCAGAAGGTCATCCAGATTGTCGGAGCGTTCTTGCGGCATGGCAGCACTTTCGCGAACACACCGGGACATCCTCCCCTCTCCCCAACGGCCAGAGGGTGATTAAGTGCCTGCTTCGATCAGTCGATGAACAGGAACTCGTTGCTGCCGAGCAACACGTGGGTGTACCGGTTCCAGGCGTCCGCGTCCGGCTTCTCGCCGAGGAACGACAGGGCGAGTTTGGTTTCTTTTTCGGTGGGCTGGCGGTTGAACAGCAACTCATATGCCCGGCGGACGCGGGCTGCGCCGCCCAAGGGCACGTCGGTTTCGAGTCGTTTCGCGAGCGTCACCGCTTCCTGACGGAGCAAGGGGCCGTTGAGCGTATACAGTTGCTGCAACGGCGTCGTGGTCGGTATCCGGTTCGCACTGTGGGCCAGTGGGTCGGGGAAGTCGTGGAGGCGAAGCAGGTCGGTGAGATCCCTGCGACGGACGAGCCCGTACAGCGTGCGCCGGTGGTTGTTCGCGTCCGTCAGTTCCTCGGGTGGGCCGCCGAGTTCGGGGCGGAGCGTGCCGTTCACCGCGAGCATCGCGTCACGCCAGGATTCGACCTCAAGTCTTCGTCGGTTCATACGCCAGAGCCATCGGTTGTCCGGGTCGGTCGTCTGTTTTGCGGCGTCGGGCGTGCTGGCCTGCTGGTACGCAGCCGAAAGCATGATCTCGCGGTGCAGCCACTTCAGCGACCAGCCTTCCGCGACGAACCGCGCGGCCAGATCGTCGAGCAGTTCCGGGTGCGACGGTCGCTCTCCTTGCCGGCCGAAGTCGCTGGGGGTATCTACCAGTGCTCGGCCGAAGTGGTGCTTCCAGACGCGGTTCACGATCACACGGGCCGCGAGCGGTGCCCCATCGGTCACGATGGCCTTCGCGAGTTCGAGTCGGCCGCTCCCCTGTGTGAAGGGCTTCGCCCCTTCAGGCGAGAGCACGACGAGGAAACGTCGCGGCACGACCGGCCCAGGACGGGACGGGTTGCCGCGTGTGTGCATGGCGATGTCGTGGCCGACGCCGTCCTCGTACTCAAGTCGCGTCTTGTTCGGGCCGCGAGACACCACCGACACGTGCCCGTCCACCACGCCGCGAACGGGGACAGCCTTGTACCCCGGCGTCTCTTCGAGTCGCTTCACGCGGGCTACCAGTTCCTCCAACCGGGCCTTGGCGTCAGCCGGAGTGGGTCTGGTCGCCTTCAACGTCGTGATCTGCTGTTGGATCGCCACGATTTCTTCCTCAGCCTTCCGCACGGCCGTGGCTTCCGCCTCTGGCAGTAGCGGAAGATCGATCTGCCGAGTTCCCGCGATCACGCCCGCCAGTGCGTAGTAATCGTGAGTGCTGATCGGGTCGAACTTGTGGTCGTGACAGCGGGCGCACGCGACCGTCAGCCCGAGGAACGTACTTGCCACGGTGTCGATCTTCTCTTCCCACTCGTCCGCAACGATCGACTTGATCACGTCCACATCGAGTTGCAGTTCCTTCCAGTAATCGGGACTGATACCCAGGAATCCGAGCGCGGCCCGCTCCTTCGGATCGATGCCCGGCATGAGGTCGGCGGCCATTTGTCGCATCACGAACTGGTCGTAAGGCATGTCCTTGTTCAACGCCTGCACTACCCAATCGCGGTATGGCCATGCCTGGCCCCGTGGCTTCAGCCAATATTCTGGTACATCGCAGTACCGGGCGAGATCGAGCCAGTAGCGTGCCCAGCGTTCGCCGTAGTGCGGCGAGGCCAGCAACCGATCGACGAGCCGGGCGTAAGCGTCCGGTCGCGTGTCCTGGACGAACGCATCGACTTCCTCGGGGGTAGGCGGCAGGCCGGTCAGATCGAACGACGCTCGGCGGATGAGGACACGGCGATCCGCCGGTGCGGATGGTGCGAGCTTCCGTTGTTCCAGTGCGGCCAGCAGGAACGCGTCGATCGGCCGCTGTGACCACTTCGCGTTCTGAACGACCGGCCGGGGTTGCCGCTTGAGGGGTTGGAACGACCAGAACTGTCGGGCCTCGGGCGAAGCGGGGTCGATCGCCGCAACTGCTGCGGCCTTCGCCCCGGCAGGGTAGACGGCCCCGTCGCGGACCCACGCTTCCAATGCGGCGATCTGTGCGGGGCGCAGTTTACCCTTCGGCGGCATCTGAAACTCGGCCTTGGTCGCGTGGAGGGCCAACACAAGCAGGCTTTGCTCGGGCTTACCGGGCACGACTGCGGGACCGGAATCGCCGCCCTTGAGAATGGCCTCGCGGCTATCGAGTGCGAGCCCACCGCGCGCCTTGTTCGCCTTTACGGAGTGGCACCCATGGCAGTGCTCGACCAATATCGGGCGCACCTGCTTCTCGAAACGCGCAACGGCACCGGCGTCCGGCTCTGCGGCCTGATTCCGTGCTGTGCTCAAGGCCAGCAACACTACGAGTGTGATCGATCCGCGCATCCACACCACCTGATTGTTTCGCTGAAGGGTACGCACCGATGCCGGGCGGAGTTTGCGTAGGGCTGTCCCGGTCGTGGGGGCAGAACTTGAATTGTACCGGGTCCGAACCTGCCACGAATAGTGAGCACTTCGCAATATGATTGATTTCGATCGCGAACCGAGTGATCTTAACCAGGAAAAGTGGACAGCGTTTTAGCTCGACTGATGCCGATTCTGGGTGACCGTCCGTGGTGAGGTAGTATGAGGGTTGCTGAAGCTCCCATGGTCCTCGCCCACGGACGGCCGCCATGATTCTACCACCCGAGGCGCACGCGCTGGTCCAGGTTCTCGCC
>JBGSLF010000131.1:0-22174 GCA_041740855.1 Gemmata sp. | reverse complement strand
GCGCGGGCGTGGATCGCAAGGCGTCGAGCGGGGCACCGTTGGCCCACGCCAGCACGCGCCGCGTGACCTCGGCCGCGACTTTGCTATTGGATGCGGGCAATTCGCCACCGGGAAGCCCGAGTTCAATCCCCAGTGTGTTCTGGATCACCGCTGCGACCAACACCGCGAGTTCGCGATTAGGCTGGCGTGCGAGACCACGCAGCACATCCACGCCATCGGAATCGTGCGGATTGGCCGTTAACATCAACTCCGCCGCAAACAGGCGAATGGGTGCGGGCTGATCGAGATTCGTGAGGCGATCGAGCAAGTCCGGCGTCAGCAGATGGTGATCGCGCAGCAGAGCCGCAACCTCCACACGCAAGGCCGGCGGTGTCTCGGTGTCGAGCATCATTTCGGCAAGTTCGGTCGGGAGTTCTGGCCGCTCCGAGGCGAGCAACTCCGCATGGAAATGCTCGATGACTGATAAGATAGCGCGCTGCGCCAGTGGCGGATGTTCGCCGGCCCAGGTTATGAGATCCGCGACGGCCGCAGCGGGCAAACGCCCCACGCCCACGAAGAGCGCGCCATCGTTGGCCAAAGTGGGATCGGAGAGCGAATCCTTGATGGAATCGCGTGCGAACGGCCAGCGGGCATCGGCGTTCCACATCAACGCTTCGGCCGCGGCAGTGCGCACCTCGGAAGAGGGATCACGCAGAAAAGCCGCCAGCCCCGCGACGAGTTCCGCACCGGTCACGCCGGCAAGCGCGTATGCAGCCGACGCACGAACGGCCGGTTCCGCGCTTTGTAGCCCGGTTCGCAGCACCAACTCGGCTTCGCCCGGTCGCCAGTGCGGGCGGTGTTCTAATGCGCCAAGAACCGCGATGCGCACTTGCGGTCGCGGATCGGAAAGCAACGCCAGTGCCGGCCCCGTTTCTTCTCGCACCGCTGCGCGAAGCACGACCACTTCCGGGATGAGTCGGCAATCCGCGAGCTGTTCCGGCCAGGCGGTTCGCCGAGCAATGCGGCGTGTCCACTTGTTGGCTCGTCGCAGTGGCTCGGCCCCGGTTCGAATCAGATCGTGAATCGAGAACAGCCCAACCGCGATCAGCAGCAGGGCACCCTGAATGAGCGAAGCGACGCCATCGCTTTGATCGCGAAGCGGAATCCACGCCCAGAGAAATGCGGTGAGATAAAGCACCACAACCGAGATCGATAGCGGCGGTCGCCACACCGGGTGTGCCCGCAGAAAAATCAGCAGGAACAGCGATTCTATACCGGCACCAATCGCGACATCGGTCGAACCGGTGCGATACGCCAGCACGCCCAACGCCACGGTGGGGAACGCGAGCAACGCGAGGCTCACAGCCCACGCGCGATATCCGAGGTTTTGCCGGCTAGAAAGATCGGACCAACGCATTTCGCCCTTCCCGCATGGAATAACCGGGTTGTCGCGGTGCATCGCGAAGAGGGCGTGCGCGTGCAGCCGGATGCCACTTCCGATTACTTGCGGCGCAAACTTAGAAGAGGATTCGGCACGGGTCAAATTTCGAGCGATGCCCGTTGCGAAGAGAGCAAGCTTTACCCGCGTGGGTACGGAACCGTAATGGTGCGATTGGAACCGGGGTTCAGAAGCACGACGGCGGCACCATCGGGCCATGTCACTTGCACGCGGTCGGCGTGGCCGCCTGGCCCGAACCCGAAGTGCGCGACCGGTTCCATCTGGCACAAATAACCACTGCCGCCACATACGCCCTTGATGCGCACACGCCCGGCCGCTTCCGCACGCACCACGGAACCGCGAGCGGGCGCGCCGAAGCGTGTCAGCGGTCGCACGCGAAGCCAGCCGTTCCCCTCTGCCGCGCGCGCCTTGTATAGCCCCAGCGGTTGCGCTCCACGTTCGCCCCGCGCCACGAGCAGTTCCAGCACACCATCGCCATCGATATCGCACACCGCGGCTCCGGTGCCAAAGCCATCGGCGTCCTGTGCGTCGCCCGCGTCCAGCATGGTAATGCTTAACTCGCGAGTTCTGGTGTTTGCACCCGCTGAGGTTGGCGGTGCGGTTAAGGGCGAGTTGATGCGGAACAGGCGGTTCGGCTCGCCGATGTTATTGAAGAAGAGTTCGTCGTGGCCATCGTTATCGAAGTCCGCGGCGATCACGGTTCGCACCGCCGAGGGGAACGCTAGCCCCATAGTGGCATAGTCTTTCCAGGTGCCATCATCGCGCGGAGCCATCACGCGATGCGGCCCTTCCCAGTTGCCCCAACACAGCGCGAGTTCACCTTCGCCTGAGTCGAAGGCCGCAACGCCACGGCCGTGTTCTTCCGCATCGGTTAGCCCCAGTGCCTGGGCGCACTCAGTGAAGCTTCCGTCGCCGCGGTTTCGGAAGATGAAGTTGGGGCCTTGCTCGTTAATGCACAGAATATCGGCGTGATCCGACGTAAGCGGTAAGGTAAGCACGCCGCGACCGCCGGCCGTGAGGGCCAAGCCGAGCGAAGGGGCCAGATCCGCAAGCGCGCCATCCAGGCCAAGTTCATAGAGCCGCATGGGCCGGCCGTGGCTGGCCACAAAGAAGCCGTATCGCCCCACGCCGCGGCGATCGATCGCGGCCACACTTCGCCCGGCGGATAGGTTGCGAACAGCGCGGTTTCCCGGCCGCGAGAACAGATCTTCCCATCGCCCGTCGGGTTGCGTGTCGAACAGCCGATCGGCGGATTGTTTGGTTCCGGAGAATGTGTCGGTGTTGAGAATGTAGAGTTCTTCGCGGCCGTCGCCATCGATATCGCCGGCCGCAAGCGCGACCGCCTGCCGCGAGATATCCGCCAGATCGGGCGGGGCGACATCACGAAGCTGGCCGTTGTGCCAGCGGAGGAGCCGATTCGGCCCCGCGAAGCCCGCGATCACGAATTCAAAGCGATCGTCTCCATTCAAATCCGCAACAGCAACCCCGTAGTGCAAACCCGGGGCATTATGGGCGACGAGCGCCGAAACATCGCGGAACATGGAAACCCTTGCCGGCCGGCTTAGTGGCCAAACGCCACCGTGCTGGTGTGCGGACGGCGACCCGCCTCGATAGCGGCAACCGTGACCGGAGCCGACACTTTCATTCCGGGCCGCGAATAAAAGACCAACGTGCGGCTCGTGTCCACGCCCGCGGGAAGTTGGTACGACGGGCCAGCCAACCGGCCTTGTTCTTCGCCGGGCAGTTGAATCATCCACACATCGCGGCCGGGCAGATTGAAGAACGCCAGCGTTCGCGTGGGAGGATCGTAATCGAGGCGATCCAACGATGGAGCGGGAAGCCGTTCGCGGCTCGTGAGCCACGCGGGATCGTTCACTCCGGGCGTTGTGGCGATGGGAACGGTTGCGGGGTCGATCGGCGGGAGCGAGGGCGTACCGCAGCCGAACAGGCCAAGAGATAGCACCGCCCATCGCCACCCCCGGAAGCCCGAGTGGTTGGTGCGGCTCGCGATCTGTTGGGTTGTCCGTAACACGGTCATGGCTACCCTCCTGAGTGCCAGGGAAGAGGTTCTTCCGCTATCGGGTGTAGGCCTTGCGCGGGTTTGGCCCCATAGCTCTACCCGAAACTCTATACCCGAAATCGGAAACGACTACTTGAAGCGTAGCACCTGGAAGTGTCAAGTGGAAGTTTCCGATTGCATGCGGCGCTCGATTTTCGCATCTTGGCGAGCCGTGCGTGTGAACACACGGGCTTTCTACATCTTTGCGAGCCGGCGTGTGTGAACACGCGGGTTTCTTGCCAACGGCTTAATCTTCCAGTAATTTGCGGAATTCGATTCGGTAGCAAGTCGTATTCCCATTACCGCAGAAGAGTTGGGTGCCGTCCGGGCTGAAGGCGAGCGATTGCACGGGCGAATCGAACTCGCGGATCACCATCGTGCGACCCGAAAGCATGTCCCACACGCGAATGGTGGCATCATCGCTAGCACTGACGAGGTAGTTGCCATCCGGGGTGAACGCGACAGCATGGATCTTGTCGCGGTGCCCCGTCAGAGCGAAGACGGTGTTCAGCGTTTCCATATCCCAGACGTAAACGGTCTCATCCAACCCCGCACCCGCCAGATATTTCCCCAGTGGATCGAACGTGACGGCGTAAACACCAATGTCGAGTGTGAAGAGCTTTTCTCGCGTGGCGATATCCCACACGCACACCGCACCATCCCGCTGACCGGTTGAAAGGTAATCCACGCCGCCGGCTGCCACTCGCAGGCCATCCGGGTGGAACGCCACACCTTCCAGGGTGCAGCCATCCGCGGCTTCGATCACAATCAGTTCCGGCGTCGCGGCGTTGCAATCCCAGATCCAGGCGAGGCCATCGGCGGGGCTGGTGTGAACAACACGCTGCGAATCGGCCGAGAATGCGAGCGATCCGATGGGCGGCTTGGTGGCTTCGAGCGAAGCGGAGAGCTTCCCTTCGGTCGTATCCCAGATTTGCGTAAAGTGGTCGGTTCCGCCGATGGCGAGTTTCAACCCATCGGGGCTGGCGGCCACGGAATACGAGGGGCAAAGGCCAGTAGGGGCGACTTCTTCGCCGGTGTCCGCATCCCAAACTCGCACTGTTGAACCGCCCGAACTCGCCAACCGCAGCGGGTTCCCGGGAATGACGGCGACCGCGTGCCGCCCCTTCAGGTTTGGCCCGGCCAGCAGTTTGCCATCACGCACATCCCAAACGTGAATCACGCGATCCAAGCCCGCACTCGCGAGCCGCGAGCCATTCGGGCTGAAGGCGAGACAGCGGATTTCGTCGGCGTGGCCACGCAGCACCGGCCCTCTTGTGCCGCCGACCGGATCGGTCCACAGGTAAATATCGAAGTCGGAGTCGGCACACGCGAGATATTTCCCATCCGGGCTATACGCGAGGATGTGAACTTGATCGGCGTGGCTGTTAAGCAAGATGAGCGGATCGGCTTGCGGCGGTCGCCAGACGCGGGCGGAGGTGTCCCAGCCGGCGGAAACCAACAGCGCGCCATCCGGACTCCAGACCAGAGCCGGTACGCGATCGGTGTGGCTGATCAGTTCGCCCACGATCTTGTGCGTTGTGCTATCCCACACTCGCACCACGCGGTCTTCCCCTGCCGTGGCGACCAGATCGCCACGCGGCGAGAATGCAATGGCAGAAACCGGCGCGGGTTCTTCCGAAGCAACGACTTGCCCCAGGAACTTCTGGCTGGCCGCGTCCCAGAACCGCACGGTTCCGTTATCGTGACCGCTGGCGAGCGTTCGGCCATCGTGCGTGAACGCCAGAGCCGTGACCCAGGAAGGTTGCGGCATCCGGTTCAAGAGCTGACCGGTCGCCACATCCCACAGAATGAGATCATCGTTGCCGCTGGCGAGTTGTCGCGCGTCCGGGCTGAACGCCCAGAGCGTTTCCAGGTCCGACAAGAACTGACGCGACAGGAGTTTACCATCGGGCGTCCAGTGTTGAAGCAAGCCGGATTCGTCGATCGACCACAGACTGCCGTCTGCCGCAAAGGAAAGAGCCGCGACATCGCCAGCGGTGTGAAAGCGCGGTTCCCCATAAACCCGCGATACGAAGGGCGGCGGGGACGCAGGGGAAGCATTTGCAGCGTAATCGGAAGGCACGGTGGTATACATTCTGCTCTCGATTTCGGGGCGTCAGGGCAAACCCTGCCTAGCGCAGTGTAGAACAGACTTTGATGCCGCGTGCGAAATCTTGAAGAACTCAGATGGAAAAATCGGTGATACAAGAAAACCAGCCGGTGAATGTTGTCCCGAATTAACATGGGATCGCATGCCATCGCCGGATGATGCCGAATATATCACGTTTGCCGAGGCGAAGATATGCCCCCAACCACTCCAATTCCCCCAGTCGCCCCAGCCCGCGGCGAATTTGCGTATATCGCGTGGTTGCGTGCCCGCACGCCCGCCGATCCGCGCGTTCTCATTGGGCCGGGCGACGATTGTGCGGCCCTCGCCCCGCTCGCACGCTCCGTGTTGGTAACCACCGACATGCTCATGAACGGCACGGACTTTCTAGTTGCCGAAGTCGGGCCGCGTCGCGTCGGTCGCAAGGCGATGGCCGCGAACCTCAGCGATATGGCAGCAATGGCCGGAGTGCCGGTGGCCGCCGTGGTGAGCGTGGCGTTGCCGCAACCGCCCGCCGGCTCGCGCGACCTGGCCGAGGAACTCTATCTTGGTCTGCGTGAAAGGGCGGACGACTTCGGCGTGTCGATCGTGGGCGGCGATACCAACTCCTGGGATGGCCCACTCGTGATTAGCGTGACTCTGCTGGGCGAAGCGACCGCACGCAGACCGGTGCGACGCAACGGGGCCAAACCGGGCGATTGGATCTTCGTCACAGGGCCACTGGGCGGAAGCCTTCTCGGGCATCATCTGGATTTCACCCCGCGTGTGCGCGAATCGCTCGCATTGCATGAAGCCGTTCCGCTGCACGCGATGTGCGATATCAGCGATGGGTTGGCCGCCGATCTCAACCACATTCTCGAAGAAAGCCGCTGCGGTGCGGTGCTCGTCGCCGAGGCGATTCCCGCTTCAGCCGCGGCCACGCAACTGAGCCGCACATCCGGGAAATCGCCATTGCAACACGCACTGGGCGATGGCGAAGACTTCGAGTTAGTGTTCACCGTGTCGCCCGCCGATGGCGAACAATTGTTACGCGAGCCACCGGTATCGGGGCTGGTGAAAGTGGGAGAGTGCATCGAGGCGGGGCTATGGCTGGAGCGAGCCGGGAAACGCGAACCGCTGGAACCCACGGGCTGGGTGCATTCACTGTAAACGCAACGCGAAAGCCCCAGGATTGTGGTCCTGGGGCTTCGGGCTTTGCTTCACATCACGCACTGCGGATTAAGGCTGCGTGAGCGGTGGGCGGCCTTCGGTCTGGAAGATTTCTTCCTCCGAGTTGATGATAATTCGCGGCGTCACCATGATCATGATGTGTCGCGTTTCCCGCCCAATCCCGACGTTCTTGAACAGTCGGTTCAGGTACGGGATCTTGCTGAGCACGGGCGGGCCGAACTCATTGCGGCCTTCCTGCAAGGTCTTCAACCCGCCGAGCAACACGGTGCCGCCATCCGGGCACACCACCGTGGTCTGGATGTTCAGGTTGGTGAACGAGGGCTGTTGCAGGAACTGCGTGAACGGAATCGGAATCCCCTGGCTACCGCCTTCGAAGACTGGTGTCACGAAGGTGGTGATCGGGAACAGTGGCACCACCGCACCAGACTGAGCCGCGAGGTTAACCGGCAGGTTAAGCCGGACGAATCGCCGGTCCGCCGAAACGACCGCCTGCACGCCAATGCTGAAGTTGGTGTCTGGGCCGGGCAGCGGGGTGTTCTGTGGGATGAACACGAGTTGCCCGTTCACCGATACCACCGACACGCTGGTGACGAAGAACTGCAGATCCGACACGGTCAGTGTGGCGGTTTGCCCGTTGAACAGTGTCAGCTTGGGTGCCTGCATCACGTTCACGCGGCGGTTGCCCTGTGCGGCTTCCATGAACAGATACACTTGAATATCGTTCAGGAACGCCAGACCGAACGCCACGCCGCCGTTGTCGCCCGGTGTGTTCGGGTATCCGCCGAACGGTGGGATCGCCCGGTTGAACGTGTTGGGCCGAATCGGCACGTCGAGGTCGCCGGTGAAGGTGCCCGCCGGGCTAAGGCCAACCGTTACACCCTTGAAGTTGTTGTCGTTGATGTACGGGCTGGGGCGGAACACGCCGGTGCCGCCGGTGTTCGGATCGATCTGCGTGAGGGCCGGCTCGAACTGCGTGTTGTGCGTCTTGATGTTCATCGAGAAGTCCACGCCGAGCCGCTCGTACCACGTTTCGGAGAGCGACACGATTCGGATCTCGACGGCAATCGCCAGGTCTTGCAACCGTCGCAAGGCCTCGAGCAGGTCCGCGACTTCCTGAATCACGTCGGCCGTCTGGTTCACCACCAAGGCGCTGCCAATGTCGAAGTATTCCACGCGTCCCGGGCCACCCATGCCATCCCAGGAATAGGGCCGCACCATTCCCGTGATCAACTTCATCAGTTGCTCATGTTTGGTGTTCCGCTCGTTGGTGATGTTAGCAGAGCCATCGAGCGGGCCACTTCCCCCGAACTGGTTCGTATCGAGCTGGCCGCTCGCACCGAAGTTCAAGCCGCCCGAGATGCCGGGGTTGCTCGCGTGCTGCCCGGAGAGCGCTGCACCGCCGCCCAGCCCTTGCTGCGGCATGTGCGGCGTCGGGCTTAAACCCTGGATATACGCATGACCGCGATTAATCGCGTTCGCGTTCAGCATCTTGTCGAAGTTGGAGTAGTCCGGCAGTACGAAGTTCGGAATCGGCGTCACCAGGTCGGCCACCGAGAACACCTTCGTGAACAGCCGGCCCTTCGCCTTCTTCGTTGTCGTCACCTTCACCACATCGTTCTCGACCACATAGCTCAGCCCCGCCTTCTCCAGGATAATGCTGAGCACATGCCGCGTGGCGACCGAGGAGAGTCTTTCGGTGATTGGCGTCGAGAGGTTAATCCCCTCGGCGGCGATCGAAGCGGTATCGATCGAGATGGGCAGGTTGGTGACGTTTCGCAAATGCTCGATGGCCTGATCGAGTGGCGTCTGGCTAATCTCGATCGGAATCGGCTTATCCAGCTTCATCTCGATCTCGAACTCGGCGGGCGTGCGAGTGCTAATGTGGACGTTGTCCAGGCTTCCGCGTCGCTGGGCACGCCGCATCGATTCCAGGCGAACCGCGACCGGATCATCGATGGTCACAAGCGGCCCCTGGCGTTCCGCATCGGTCAACCCACCATACACCATCAAGTCCTTGTCGGCCTTCAGTTGCTCCTGCTCGCGGACCCGCTTCTGCACCTTGGCCATGTGGGCCAGCGCGCTGAGTGCGGGGTTATCCGGGTCGAGTTGTTTGGCCTGCATGGCCAGCTTCTCGGCTTCGCCAAACTCGGACTTCTTCACCAGATCGTGATACTTGCGAACCAGGTTCTTCACTTCGGCCTGGCGTTGTTCTTCGGCCAACCCTCGCCCTGCGATGATGTCCTTCGCTTCGCGCGTTTCGCGGTTCACGCGGCCTAGCGCGTCGGTCTGCCCTTTCATGACGCGGAACATTTCGAGCCGGCTGTTGATCGGCGTCAGCAGCATGGCCATGACCGATGGGTCCATGCCCGCGTTCCGCACGCGATTGCTGTGATCCAGCAGCATTTGGATGGCGAGATCGGTCTCGCCGCGGCCGAATGCGGCCTGGGCATCGCGTTGCACTTCCAGCCCTTCGGCCCGGAATTTCTGCACCTGCACCTGCTTGAGCGCATTGGCTTGGCCCGTGGCACTATCTGGCCTAACCGGTGCGTCGGACCCGGTTCGTGCGGAACCCGTTGGGTTCTCGCCGGGCAACGCGGAAGGAAGCTGCGTGCCGCTAGCCGTGGCCACGGCGTTGCCGGTTTGTTCGAGTGACGAACGACAATCGGCGATGAGTTCCGCGTGCCGCGTCTTCAGTTCGGGCGTCAGCAGGTTCGGGTCGATCAGAACCAGAACACCCAGAGCGTGATTGTAGTCCTTGTTCTTCAGCGCTTCGTTGGCCGCATCGAACGAACGAGTCGCGTTCAGTTGCTTCTGGGCGAGCCGTTCCGCATCGATGGAACGGAGCAGATCGGTGGCTTCGTCCTTCACGCCACCAATATTGTGGGCCTGAAGCGAGAGCTTGGCGGCCGTATCCAAATCGCCGTTGCGATATTCGATGGCGGCTTGATCCAGCAGTTGCCGACCGGTGATCGGTCCGCCCATCGGAACCGTTGATGTTCCACCAACTGTTGCGATGCCCGGCGCGGAAGGTGCGAGTGGCCCCATTGGCCCCATTGGCCCGTTCGGGCCGGCTGGCACCAGAATTTCTGGCCCACCCACTGCGACGGTGCTCGCACCGGCTTTGCCGACTTTGCCGCCCGAAGCGGCCCAGAGTTGGCCCTGCGTTTCCGTGATCCGGCCCGCGAACAGGCCCAGATTCGCAGCAACTTCCGCCGCTCCGTTCAGGGCCGCATCGGCCTTGGCGAAGTCTTTGCGTTCAATCTGAATGCGTGCTTCGGCCAGAAGGCGATCGATGGCGGCGGAACCGCGTGTGTTGAGTTCCTGCAACTCGAAGCCGGGGCTGCGTTCGCTCACCTCGAAGATGGCTCCGACGCGATCGGCTTCGGTGAACTTGGCTCGTGCCGCGATGAACTGACCCTGGTCCGCAAGTTGGCGGCCCTGGCTCATTAACTGAACCGCGGCTGTCTTGCGGGCATCAACGGTCGGAGCCGCTGGCGTTCCCGCTTTGGCTTGTGCGCCGGTGCCGCTAGCAGGCAACACCGGTGGCATTTTGGGTGCGGAGCTATTCGTGTTCGGGAGCTTCGGCCCGCCACTGGCGACTGCCGCACCGCCCGCAGGGGCGATCTTCAGCCGGGTGCGCGTGGTCTGAATATCCTTCATCACTTTGTCTGGGCGATCGCCGAGATCCCAGACCGAGTATGGCCCGTGAAGGCGTTCGGCTTGTTGGGCCAACTGAAGCGCGCGATCGAGATTGGCGGCTCGCTCTTGCGGAGTGGGCGCGGGCTTGGCAAGGAGGGCTTTGGCCTCCTTCAGCATCTGTTCGGACTGATTCTTTTGCGACTTGGCCACGGCTTTCTGAATGTCTTCGAGCAGTGAGCGTGGGGTATCGTCGAAGAGGCCCCATTTCCCGGTCACGTTGTTGGCCTCGGCCGCACGGGCGAGGTCTTGAGCGCGATCGAACTGGCCATCGTCAAGCGCCTTGCGGCCTTGCTTGAGCATGGCTTTGTAATCGCCACCGGATTTGGGTGCCGGCCCCTTGGGAGCTGGCATGCCCGCAGTGGGTGGCTTCCCCGTGAGTGGGGATGAGCTTTTTTTCAACTGAGCGTGGGCAACCCCCGCCCATCCGCCTAACAACGGGACCAGCAGCAGGTTCGCGGCGAGCCGCTTCCAGCCCCACTTCTTATCGTGGAACACCATGGCCTCCTTCCCTTTCGCCCGAAGCCCGCACCGCAATCCGCAACCGACATCCCCCGATGCCTTATGGTCGCGTTCGATGGGCGGTCGAGACAATGTGATGGCTGTTACTGCATGGCAGCACCAGGTTCGCATCAACTCGATCCGTGAGCCCCCGCGTCGAGAGTGTGTGAGAAAGCAGCGGGTCAATAACCAGAGTGCGAATTGGGGTCAAGCGATTTTGATTCAAGTTTCGCGTGCCATCCGTGTTCCCCCCATCTTCTGGGTTGCAGGCGAAGCCGAAGGTTGGTGTGGCCGGAATGCTGAGAAATCACCCGGTGCCGCCGCAAAGAATGTGCCCTATGCTGTTAACGGAGACGTTCGGACTCGTCGCACTTGATCGCCCGCCCGGTCGACGGGCTGAAATTACCAAAGAGGTTACCATGCGGAAGCGGATCGCGGTCGGGCTGATTGCTCTGACGGCCGGGCTTGTCGCCACACTCGGCGTCACCAACCTGGCACACGCACAAGACAAGAACGGCAAAACCGACAAGGCACCCAAGTTCCTGTACGGTCACGACCTGCGAGTTCGCCCCGGTGGCGAAACAGACTGGGTTAAGGCCGCGAAGATTGGCCTGGAAGTCTTCGAAGATGCGGGGACGAAGGCACTGGTAGGGATTAGCGAAGGTGGATCGCTCGCGGTGGTTCCCGCGGGAGCCATTGGCAACGATAAGACGTGCAAGTGGCTGACCGCACACGATATGTCCGCCCGAAAAGCCGGCGAAGCGGAATTTACCTCCAAGACCAAGAAGTATGGCACCGAGTTGTTCCGCGACAGCGGTTCGGGCCAGTTGCTGTATGTAGGCGAAACCGGTTCGTTGGCCTTCGCACCGATTCCCGCAGGCTTGGTAACCGATCGCGGGCCAAAGTGGCACCACGCACTGGAACCGAAGGTGCGGGCACCCGATCAGACGAGCTTCGATAAAGCCAAGAAGATTGGCATGGAAGTCTTCAAGGACGAGAACACGGGCGGTCTGATTTACATCACGGAAACCGGTGCGATCGCGACTTCACCTGCACCGGCCACGCCACCTGATGCGAAGAAGATCTTACCGCCGAAGACCGAATATGGGCTGGTGCTTCGCGTGCGCGGAGCGAACGAGACGGACTTCACTGATAAGACCAAGCAGTTCGGCGTGGAAGTGTTCTCGGACCCGAACGCCGGCAATCGCCTGTTCTATATCACCGAAACCGGTGCCGTTGCGACCGCACCGAATCCCGGCAAGTTCAGCGATTCGCGCGGCGTAACATGGAAAGCCGCCATGGCGTTGAAGGCACGCAAGGGTGGCGAAAAGAGCTTCGATACTGCCAAGAAGTATGGCGTGGAAGTGTTTGAAGACAACCGCACCGGGCATCTGATTTTCATCAGCGACACCGGTGCCATCGCGGTGTTGCCCAAGAGCTAACATCGTGATTGGAAGGTTGTTCACGGGTAACAGAAAAGCCCGCATGCTTGCGCGTGCGGGCTTTTCGCATGGTTAACTTGGCCGCTTCGCCAAAATCACTTCCGATCACTTAAACAGTTCCGCCGGTGTGACGCCGGGCATCCACTCTTCGTTCTTCTTGAACCGGAATGGCGTGGGCTTGAACTCTCCCACAACCTCCACGTTGGACTTCTCCGGAATCTGCTTCTCAAGCCCCGCGGCCCAGTAGCACGCGTTCACGATCATGCGGCGTGTGGCCTCGAATTGCAGATCCTGCGACGCTCCCATGGTGGTGGTGAACGCCTGGCCGGGTTTGCCATCGGGCAACTGATAGGTGCGAGCCCAGGCGACCGGCATCATCGGGTCGTTCTTCTTACCGGCCAAGGCAGGCGAATCGGGCTTGAGCGTTTCTGTTACTTCGCCCAGCACCAAGATGGTGCTTTCTGCGGGCGGCTTCGCGGTGTAAACATCGGTGGTGCCGAAGATCTCGCCATCGCGAATTCCCTTGAAGATTGGGTGCTTCAGTCCGGCTTCCGTAATGCGCCCGCGCGTGCCTTCCTTGCCGTGGCCGCCGTGGTGTGCGACCCACTTTTCGCCCAACACCTGCCGGCCAAACCCGCCTTCCCAACCCTTCACGTTACTGCCGTTGCCCATTTTCGCGTATGTCTTCTTACCGGAGATATTGAACGCATGCGTTGCGGTTCGCAAACCAACCACGGGCTTCCCGGCGGCAATGTAGTCTTCGAAGTGTTTCATCTGCTCATCGGGCAGATCAAGAAAGCGCGTGAAGATTACCAGCAGGTCTGCGGTTGCCAGTGCTTCCAGTCCGGCGATGTGGTTGATGGTTGGGTTCACGATGCCGGTTTTCGGGTCGGTGGTAAACAGCGCCGTACACTTGAAACCGTGGCGATCGGCGAGAATCTTGGCCAGTTGCGTGATCGCTTCTTCCGAGCGATATTCCTGATCACCACTCACCAGAACGATATGCTTCCCCTTGCCCGGCCCTTCCGATCCTTCACGCACAACCCACGATGGGGCGGGATCGGCCGGTTGGGCGGTTGAAGCGAACGCTGCCAGAGCGACCAGGGGAACAGCGAGGCGGGAGAGTTTCATAATGCGACTCGATTGATTGGGAAACGAAACAAGGAAACGCGATCAGTATACGCTTGCCACTGTGACCGGTACACTGCCCAAACCACTGATGAGGGAACCAATCATGTTCCGCGTGTTGTTTTGCGGGGTGCTTGCGGTGATTCTTCCGGCCGATGTATCCGCCCAGGGTTATCAGCGACCGCCCAAATCCGTCACGGATATTCTGGACGTTGCGCCGCCGCCGGGGCTTTCCGTTAGCCCAACGGGTGACACGCTGCTGCTGGTGCAAGGCACGCGCTACCCATCGATTGAAGAATTCGCAGCGCCGCAGCTTCGCCTCGCGGGGTTGCGGATCGATCCCATCACCAATGGCCCTGCCCGTTCGCCACGAATGGTTGGGCTTTCCGTGTTGCCGCTCACCGATGCCAAGCCCAGCCCGATCGAACTGCCTGCCACGGGGCGCAGCGGCTACCCGGTTTGGTCGCCCGATGGGAAGCGATTCGCCTTCGGAGTGACCACCGCCAAGGGGATTGAACTGTGGGTTTGCGAGGCCAAGCCCGGCGCGAAGCCCGAGCTAATTCCCGGCGTGCGATTGAATGCGGCGATTGGCGACGAATTCCAGTGGATGCCCGGAAGCGAAACGCTGCTGGTTCAACTCATTCTCGAGAAGCGGGGCGAACCGCCCGTGGCACCGGTGGCACCGGCTGGCCCGATCGTTCAAGAATCCGATGGCAAAGCGGCCCCTGTGCGAACGTACCAGGATCTGTTGCGTAACCCGCACGACGAAGCGTTATTTGAGTACTTCGCCACGTCGCAGCTTGCCGCCGTGAATGTGGCGACCAAGAAAGTGGAACGGATTGGCGAACCCGCGATCGTGATTGGTGCCGATCCTTCGCCCGATGGGAAATATCTGTTGGTCGCGCGGGTGAAACGCCCGTTCTCTTACCTGCAACCATACTCGGCGTTCCCGCGAACGGTGGAAGTGTGGGGCGAAGGCGCGAAGGTGATGCGAACGATTTCCGACTCGCCGTTGCAGGACAAAATCCCCATCGAGGGCGTGCCCACCGGGCCGCGTGCGGTGCGTTGGATTCCCACACTGCCGCATACGCTGTTGTGGCTGGAAGCGCTCGACGATGGCGACCCGAAGAAGAAAGCACCACACCGCGACGCCGTGTTCACCGCATCAATCGATGGCGAAGCGCGTGAGTTGATGAAACTCGAACATCGCTATTCCGGGGCAGACTTCTTCCCCACCGGTAACCGGATGCTGATCCGCGATTACGATCGCGAACGCAAGTGGCTTCGCACGTTCGTCGCACCCACCACGGCCTTACTCGCCGCGGCGGAGCCGAAGTTGCTCTTCGAGCGTTCGGCGCAAGATCGCTACGGCGACCCTGGCAGCCCGCTGAGCCGCACATTGCCAAGCGGCCATCGCGTGTTGCGAACAGCGGGCGATCCGGCGGGCGACACACTCTGGCTCTCCGGACCGGGTGCCTCGCCCAAAGGCGACCGCCCGTTCCTCGATCGCTTCAACAGCGCGACCGGGAAAGCCGAACGCATCTTCCAGAGCGGCGACGACGTGTTCGAAGATGTTGTTTCCGTGCTCGATCCCAAGGGCACGCGCTTGCTCATTCGCCGCGAATCGCTTACTACGCCGCCCAACTACTTCTACCGCGATGGCACCCACGAACGGCAACTGACGAACAACACCGATCCCGCACCGGAACTGCGAAAGACCCGCAAGGAAATCGTGACCACGAAACGCGCGGATGGCACAGTTGTGAGTTTCACGTTGCACCTGCCGCCGGGGCACAAGCCCGATGGCGAAAAGATCCCCGCCGTGTTCTACGCTTATCCCATCGAGTTCGCATCGGCCGATACCGCGGGGCAAGTCATCGGCTCGCCGTACCGCTTCACCACCATCACCGGCTATTCGCATCTGTTCTTCTTAACGCAGGGCTATGCGGTGATGGAAGTGTCGATGCCCGTGGTTGGCCCGCCGGCAAGTGCGAACGATACGTTCGTGGAACAGCTCGTTTCGAATGCGAAAGCCGCGATTGATAAAGCCGCTGAATTTGGCATCGATCCGGCCCGCGTGGGTGTGGTGGGCCACAGCTATGGTGCGTTCATGACGGCGAACTTGCTGGCACACTCGGATCTATTCCGCGCCGGGATCGCCCGCAGCGGGGCATACAACCGCACGCTCACACCGTTCGGGTTTCAGAACGAACGCCGCACGTTCTGGGACGCGCCAGAGGTGTACGCCAAGATGTCGCCGTTCTATCACGCCCATAAGATCAACGAACCGCTACTACTGATTCACGGTCAGGCCGATAACAATGCGGGCACCTTTACTGTGCAAAGCGAACGCATGTATGCGGCGGTGCGGGCGAATGGCGGCACGGTGCGATTGGTTTTGCTTCCGCACGAATCGCACGGCTACGAGGCCCGCGAATCGGTGGAGCATGTGCTCTTCGAGCAACTCGACTGGTTCGAGAAGCATGTGAAGAACGCCAAGCCCCGCTAGGGACAATAGCGCTCGAAGATTTCAAGTGAAGCCCCGGCAGGCCGGCGGGGCGCGTGTTAACTCCGCAAGCGAGCAACGTGTCAGAGAACCGCATGTTCCCAATGAACGCGCCTCCCCTCGTCCTTGGGATCGATGGTGGAGCCACGAGTACGGTCGCCATTCTCGCGGAAGCCGCATCGGGCCGCGAGATCGGCCGCGGCGTGGATGGCCCCTCGAACATTCAAGCCGTGGGCGAGCAAGAAGCACTGCGGGCGCTTAACTCGGCGGTGGGTTCCGCCTTCAGCGCGGCGGGCCTTCCGCGCGTGCCCGTTGTCGCGGCCACACTGGGCCTTGCGGGTATCGATCTGGATGGCGTGGGCGTGATTCGCAACTGGGCGGAAACGGTGAAGCTGGCGGCTCAAGTGTCCATCGCCAACGATGCCACTCTCCTGTTTGCCGCCGGCACTCCTGAAGGCTGGGGCCTGGCCATGGTCGCCGGCACTGGCTCCATCGCCTTCACGCTCGATCGCGGCGGGAACATCGGCCGCACTGGCGGCTGGGGCTATTTGCTGGGCGACGAAGGAAGCGCGTTCCGCTTCGGTCATCTCGCCCTGCGGGCCGCCTGTCGCGCGGCCGATGGTGCTGGCCCCGCCACGCAAATGCTTCCCGCGCTCCTCGCTCGGCTCGGCACCAACGACGCACGCGATTTCATTCCTGCTGTGTATCGCGGGGCATGGGATAAAGCCGCCATCGCAGGGCTTGCGCCGGTGCTGATCGAACTCATCGACACCGATGAAGTCGCCCGCGCGATCTTTGATACCGAAACGGAAATGCTGGCGCAAACCGCCACAGCCGCAGTTCTGAATAGTGCGTTGCCGCGAGAAGGTGTGCCGATTGCTTTAACCGGCGGCTTGTTCCTCCGCAGCGAGGCCTTCCGCGAACGGTTTCTGTCGCAGTTGCGTGCCAAAGGGATTACGCCCGGCCCGGTGGGGTTGGTTCACGATCCGGCCGTCGGGGCCGTGGTTCTCGCCCAACGGTTGCCCAGCGAGATGGTCTGAGCGTGTTCTCTTCCCGGGCGGAATTCTCATCGCACTTCGCACCATCTACGCCTCGCGTTGCCCAAACCTCTCTGGACGTTCACTGGGGAATTCCGGAACCTGAACAGTCTCGCAAGCCCCCGTAATTCTCGTACATGAAGTCGCATGGCCAAGAAACCCGCTAAACCGAATCCTCTTTTGCCGAATCCGCCGCTCCGCCGGTGGACGCGGCCACTCCAGAACTTCCTCGAAATCGAGTCGGCCAGTGGAGTGGTGTTGCTCGTCTGCACCGTGATCGCACTGGTGCTGGCGAATTCCAGCATGGCCGAAGCCTTTCATAACTTCTGGCACACATACGTTGGCGTGCAAATCGGCGATCCCGAGAAGAATGGCTTTAAACTCGGCGGCGATCTGGGCCACTTCTTCATCAACGATGTCTTGATGACGATCTTCTTTTTCGTCGTGGGTTTGGAAATCAAACGCGAGGTCGTGGCCGGCGAACTCCGCGATCCCAAGAAAGCCGCTCTGCCGGTTGCCGCGGCCATTGGTGGCATGCTGGTGCCGGCCGGAATCTATGCGGGCCTTATTACCCTGCTCGCCCACGAAGACCCTGCCTCCATGCGCGGTTGGGGCGTTCCCATGGCGACCGACATCGCCTTTGTCGTCGGCGTCATGGCTTTGCTTGGCTCTCGCATTCCCTTCGGCTTGAAGATCATGCTCCTCTCGCTGGCCATTGCCGACGATATCGGGGCCGTGATTGTGATCGCGGTGTTCTATAGCGGTGGGTTGGAGTGGTCGATGATCGGCCTGGCGACGCTCGGCTTCGGCGTGACTTACGGGCTTAACCGTGCCGGCGTTCGTTCGGTTCCCGTGTATGTGGTTGTCGGGGCGTTCATCTGGTTGGCAGTGTACAAGTCGGGCATTCACCCCACGATTGCCGGCGTGCTCCTTGGCCTGCTCACCCCAGCGAGCGCATGGATCGGCGATAAGACTTTGCTTGATGTGTTTCAGGATGCGATTAAGCAAGTGCCCGGCGAAGGGCCAGAGCGATACGACACATTAAAAGCGGTCGAGTTCACGGCTCGCGAAGGCGTATCTCCGCTGGAACGGTTGGAGGTGGGGCTGCATCCGTGGGTGGGCTTCCTCATCATGCCACTCTTCGCCCTTTCCAACGCGGGCGTGCATGTGGAGGTATCTGAACTCACCAGCCCGGTGGCGATTGCGGTGGCCATGGGGTTGTTCCTGGGCAAACCCATTGGCGTGTTGTTGTTCAGCTATTTGGCCGTGCGAGCGGGTTTGGCGCGTTTGCCCAACAGCGTGAACTGGGCTGCGGTGGCGGGTGGCGGGTGCCTGGCCGGGATTGGCTTCACCATGTCGCTCTTCGTTGCGGGCTTGGCGTTCAAAGACCACCCACTACTGCTGACAGAAGGGAAGATTGGCACGTTGACCGGATCGGTGTTGAGCGCGATAGTGGGAATCGTGGTGTTGCTGCTGGTGCTACCGAAGAAAAGCAAGGACTGAAATGAGAAAGCCCACCGGTTTGAGGGTGGGCTTCGAAAGTGAGATCCACGCTGCGGCCCACCCACAACAGGTGGGCCGCGGTCGTTGGATCAGACGATCATGTCGGTGAAGGGCTTGGCCTTCTCGACGATCTGGATTGGGCGAGCGGTCGCCGTCTCGTTCTTCTTGGTGTAATCGATCGCCATCAATTCGCAGACGGTGGCAAGGTAGTCTTGAGCGCTGGTGGGCCGTTCAACAACCGTTGCGCCTTCTTTGTCGGTCTTGCCCACCACCGAGCCGCCCTTGATACCGCCACCCCACATGGCGAGGCTCCAGGCGCGTGGGTAGTGGTCGCGGCCAGGCTTGGCTCCGCGTGTGTTGATGTTTGGCGTGCGGCCGAAGTCGCCCATCCACACGATGAGGGTGCTATCGAGCAAACCGCGATCCTTCAGATCGGCGACGAGTGCCGACACGGCCGAATCGACCTGGCCGGAAAGGCTTTGCACGCGAGCGAAGTTGTCCTGATGGGTATCCCAGCCACCCAGGCTCACTTCCACGAATGGCACGCCCACTTCCACCAACCGGCGGGCCATCACCACGCTATCGGCGAACTTGCCGGAACCATACTTTTCTCGTGCGGCACTCGGTTCCGAAGTCAGATCGAAGGCCTTGGATTCCTTCGACTGCATCAGCTTGACGGCTCGCTGATAGGTCGTGGTGTGGTCGTTGATGGCGTCGGCCTGGTATTCGCGCTGGAAAGCCTTTTCCATCTTCTCCAGTAAGCCAACGCGGTTATCGAACTGCCCGTTGGCGATGGTCGCTCGGAGGTCTTCAACGCCTCGGTTCGCGTCGGTAATGAGCAGCGGTTGGTGCTTTGGCCCGAGGAAACCCGAACCGAAGCTGCGGCCGCCAATGGTGACGAAGTTCGGCATCGAGCCATCGGGGTTGCCGAGTTCCTTGGACACGAGCGAACCGATGGACGGGTAAATCAACCCGCCCTGGCCTTCGCGATAGCCGGTGTGGCCGATGTATTTGGCGCGAGGGTGGGCACCTTCTGGCGTGCTCATACCGCGAACCACGGTGCCGTGGTGCATGACCTTGGCAATGTTCGGCAGGTGCTCGCTGATCTCGATGCCGGGTGCGCTGGTCTTGATGGGTTTGAAGTCACCCGCACCTTTGCTGTCCGGCTTCAGGTCGAAGGTATCCTTGTGGCTCGGGCCGCCATCCATCCACAACAGGATACACGACTTCGCCTGGCCCTTGCCACCCTTGGCGGCGGCCTTCGCCATCACCGGCAGCCACCCGGACAGCGACGGCGCGAAGACGCCAGCGGCCGAGAGCTTCATGAAGTCGCGGCGTGTCTTTTCTTGCAAGCGTGAGGAAAACATGGTTCGTGACTCCGAGTTAAGGTTTCAAGGTATATGTTCACGAATGCCCCGAGACTCGCATCGCGGGGCATCGGCTTTTAGCGGACCAGAGTGAACTCACTGCTGTTGATCGTGGCCCAGAGAATGTCTTCCAGGGCGGACATCGACGACATGCCCGATGAGGCAACATACTCCTTGAGCATCTTCATTTCTTCTGCGGTCGGTCGGCGTGAGAGAGCCGTCAGGTAAATCTGCTCGATCGCCTGTGTTGGCTCTGTCGTCTTGCCCACAATACCCCTGAGGGAACCGGGGTTGTTAACGATTCGCGAGTTCATTAATCGCAGGGCTTGCGGTATCCCGGCTTCGTATTCAACAGGGCTGGTTGCTTCCGAACCGGCCAAGAAGAAGTTGACGAACGCCGTTCGCGGGCCGCCCACCGCGTTCTTTCCACCCTTGGCTTTGGGTGAAGCGGCATTCCCACGGCCGATCCCCGTCACCACCGCGAGTGAATCGAACAGTTGCTCCGGCGAAAGCACTTTCACGGTCATGTGGCTGAACAGTGACTGATCGGTCTTGTTATCTTCCGTGGGCTTGCTGGTTCGCTGATAGGCGTCGCTTAAGCAGATGGCTTTGATCAAGTATTTGAGATCGAATTCGCCCGCCGTTCCGAAGTGGCGAGCCATGGCGTCGAGAAGTCCGGGGTGAGTCGGAGCGTTCTCTTCGAGCATATCATCGATCGGGTTAACGAATCCGCGGCCGAACAGGTGTGCCCAGGTTCGGTTTACGATCGCCTTGCTGAAGAACGGGTTCTCCGGGGCAGTCATCCACTTGGCCAGCACCGGGCGATAGGCTTCATTCAGCGAAACTTCGGCTTCTCCACCGCCGAGATAGGTGGCCGGCACCGTCTTGGCCGATTCGGGGAAGAAGTCCTTGATTTTGCTCTTGGCATTGTTTTCCGTCACGCCAATCTTGGTGTTGTCGCCGCCCTTGTTGGCGTTCTTGGGGTTATCGGCGCGAACCTTGGAGTAGAAGGTCGCCATGCCCCAGTATTCCGACTGCTTCCAGTCTGTGAACGGGTGGTTGTGGCACTGGGCACATTGCAGTTGAATGCCCATGAAGTGCTGAGCGGTGGTGTCCGTCAGTTTGTCAACAGAGCGGTTAGCGAGGAAGTAGGTCACGGCGGGGTTCGTGCCCACTTCGCCGGTCGCGGTGATCAGCGAAGTGACCAACTTATCCCACGCCACGTTCTTGTTGAATTCGCCCTCGAACCACTTATACAGCGGTTCCTTCAGCACGAACCGGTTAGCGGAATCGATGGGGAACAACTTCGCCGACCAGATATCCGCCATGCGGCGGCCATAGTTCGGATCGGTGAGCAATTCATCGATCAGTTTGACCCGCTTTTCCGGATCGGTCGAATCCAGGAACTCACGCGCTTTATCCGCAGTCGGGATGACACCGGTGATATCCAGATAGACGCGGCGAAGGAACTCATCGTCCGAGCTTCGCGTCGATGGCGTGATCTTGGCTTCGGTGAACTTCTTGTTCACTTCGGCGTCGATCAGTTTCGCCAGCCCTATGGCGTCTTTGGTTTTGGGTGCGGGGATAACCGTGGGCAGCGGCTTGGGAGCCGGTTTGGCCGGTTGCGCCTTGGCAACTGGTGCCACTGGGGCAACCGGTGGCGGATCGGCCTTCTTGAGCTTCTTGTTTTTATTCTGGACCTTGGCGACCTGGGCATCAGCGACGCCAAGCCCGATATCGCCAAGCAGCACGGCGAGGCCGGCTGTGAGTGCGAATAGAGAAAATGCTCGATACCGCATCTTGTTAACCCTCAACTGGTTAAGCCCATAACGGCTGGTTGGGAGTTATCAGACTCACTAACCAGGCATACACAATAAACCCACTTAATGCCGGAAGGTTCCGGCCTGAAAGTTGCTAATTGCAAACTTTCTCGCGGTTCAACTCTGGTCGTCGGCCACACGTTCATGGACACGCTTTGGCATCACTTCAATGAAGTGACTGACCAAGCGAATACGCAAGCCCGAATGATCGCCTATTTCATCAAGTCTACACTCATTCCACATCTTGTTGTGCATCAGACCTTAGTTCGACTGATGCCGATTTTCGGGTGTCAGAATCGCTCGGTTTCCAAGCGATTCCGCTGGGGTGGCGGAGTTTTTTGGACACCCCACCCTCCCGCCCGGAGATCGCAATGTTGCGAAATCCCCTTGTTTTCGCACA
>JBGSLF010000130.1:0-3051 GCA_041740855.1 Gemmata sp. | reverse complement strand
ACTGAGCCTCAAACTGTGGTAGGCCGTTGAAAAACGCACGAGCCGATTCGGACAGCCCGCCCCCTAACGACATGCCGAACGGTTTCACGATGAGAAGTCTCGCGATGTGGTAGTCCCTCACATCGGCGAGGATCGCACCGTCATCAGTTCGATCACGCTGTCGGTGGTGCAGTAGTGCCGAAGCCTGGATCATGCCGATTAGCTGCGGAAAGGCTCGACGAACTTCAACCCGGTCACAGGCAAACGCACTAGCCAGCCTCGAGGCAAATGGGACACGAACGTGACTACGCGGAAGCATCCGCTGCAGTGCGTGATAGACATGAATCACACGCTCAGTGTCGATCGATTCGCCATTCTGTTGCCGTGCAAGTGATGCGATGATCCGCTTCGTTTGCTCACGGGTTTCATCGGTTTGAAGTAACAGACAACGGTTGGCATCCTCCTCGAAAATGCTGGTGAGTGTGGTCGTTTCAGTGAAAGCGATCGGTCCGTCTTGCTCGATGATTTGCGTCTCGATGCCATTGCTGGTCTTCACGGGCATGAGTTTCGAGAGCTTGCCACTGGCCAGCATCTCGCGAAGCGCTCTTGTTGCCTCAGCCTTGTCATCATCTTCGAGTCGAGAGCGCTCGCCAGCGACTACCCATCTATTCGCCAGGCTGCCTCGTGGCATATGGAAAAGCGCTTGCGGTGTCATTTGTGTCGCGTGAACAAGAGTCTCGGGCGGGAATAGTTTGGCTACCCGTTCAACAATGTAGGATTTGCCGGATGATGATGAGCCGCGAATGATTCCCGCCAAGGGCCTCGGCAACAACCGAGATATTCCGACCAGAAATATCGTCGCCACCAGTTCGCGTTCACCGGCCACACCGATCCCTTCAACATCACTGCAGACTCGCTGCAGCAGATCGGGGTTATCAAGAATCGCTATGGCTTCTGCGATGATGTCCGGTGGTGTGCCATCGAGTGGATCGACGACTGTTTCCGCAACTTCAACATGTGGGTTGTGTGACGATGCGGCTTGTTGGAGTAACTTGGCCTCAATGTCATCACGCTTGATTCCCGGAAATTTCTTGGCCAAAGTATCCAAGAACTTGGTGCGAGCGGAGTCACTGCACAAATCACACGTGTCTATCTGCAGCACCTTGTCGCCCATCAGGATTTCAACACGATACTTTCTACCATCTCGCCAGAATCGCAGATCCAATTGAGAGTCAGCGGTCGACATGATTGCACCCCCCTTCACGGATGGAGAGGCGACATGGTTTGATGCTGCTTAAATCACTTTCGATGTTGGCACGAGTCAAACCTGTGTTAACCCAGGCCCTCAAGTCTTTCACACTGGAGGGTGGTGTAAGTATCTTCACGTTTGTGCAGTGTAGCGCTAGAAGTAAAGACAGTTCATTCGCACCCCGTTGGCCTGGTTCATCGGCATCGGCAACAATGACAATGTCGGTGGGTTTCTTCAACTTTACCAGGGCTTCTATCTGCCCTTTCCCACCTGTGCAGCTTGGCCTGCCTATGGTGTTCAGGAAACCAATACTGTGAGCCGCGATGGCATCCGTGGCTCCTTCCGCAATTACAAGAACGTCGTCTGGGATCCACATCCGATACGGTGCAAACAGGCCTTCTTTACCTCCCCGAACAGAGAATTTTGTTCCATCCTCCTTACGCAATCGAATCCCAATAATTTGCCGTGTGATCGGGTCGAATAGTGGGATCGAATATGCTTGGTATTCGTCAGCCCAACCGACGCAAAACGCACGGGATGAGTTCACCCGCAAACCCAGGTCTGAAGCAAATCGCTCAACGTGGTCTCGCGAACCGGCCGCGAGATAGGCATAGGCCTGGCCACCCAGATCAATTGGTGCTATTTCCGGTTGCAGTCGGACCGTGTTGTAGCGTGGTTTCCGACTGTTGCGATTGACACCGGGTACACGCAAGTGCAGCCAACCCGCTTCGCCCGCTTGCTTGTTGGATTTGAGTCTTGCACAGATTGCGGCTGTTCCATCCGTGGCAATCAAGCACCAGTCTGGCTTCCCACATACAGGGCAGGGTTGCAGTTTTGTCACCCTTCGCATGGGTTCGTGTGATGGAAATTTCTGCAATACGGGATCACTGCAAAGGGGTTGTTCTTGTGGGTTTTCGCCTGGTATCATGAATATGTTCCTGGTCATTGTGTGCCGGAACCATGCTGGCGGCGTGGTTCCGGTGAATCGGTAAGTTAAGGGTTTACGCGACCGGTTTGGAAGCCTGATAGCTCCGGACCGGTTGTGTTGTTTTGCCATCAGCCAAATCGAGACTTTCGAGCGTTCCAGGTCACGCGATCGGGTGCGCCCGCTTCAAGCCAACAGTTGATTTCCGAGACCAACCAAACGACTCGCCCACCGATTCGAATCGGGGCGGGCAACTTCCCCGATGCGTCGTGTGCTCTTATGGTCCGTAACGACAGGCCAAGCAGATTGGCAAGCGACTTGGCGTCAACGCTTAATGGTGTGGTGATCATGACCGACCACCTTTCTTGGCAGGGCTGGCCAGAGGCGTGTCATCAAACACGAGCCGAACATCGAGCCTCGTAAGGTGTTGCCGGGCATGCCATTGGAGCAATTGATCCTTCGACTTCCGAGCGGAGATCAGGACCGCCAACCAGTACGTGGGTGAATCAGTGAGACTGATCGGATTGGGTTGATAGTCCGGCGGGGTTGGGGCAAGCGGATTCATGACGGTTAAGCCCTGGTGTGAGGCGTCTGATGTTGCGCCCTACACATACCACCGACCGTCACACACTGAATTGCGAAATGCCTAGGTTTATAGTCTTATTTTGTTGCAAACCCGTCATGACGGCGCGGATGTGGGCGGGTAATCAGCGTCGAAAAGGAGTTCTTCCGGAATGCCATTCAGTTAAGGTGTAAGCCAATACTGTTCGGCACGGTATTTGTGCTTGGTGCGAAGTGGTCGTGCTTCCGTCTCGGCTCCTGTCGGCGTGTGGCGTTGGCCTCGTGAAGGTCATGAACCCCGACGACATCGGGTGAGTGGCGTTCGTCACCGCGCAGC
>JBGSLF010000129.1:0-96897 GCA_041740855.1 Gemmata sp. | reverse complement strand
CGGTGGCTGTGGGCCGAGTCCCTTTTGCCACAGGCCGGTCAAACCATGGGTCTTGAACAACTCCCGAAGCCCGTGCGGGAACTCTTGCTCACCACGCTCGCACCTGCTGCATGACCGTCACAGAATCGGCATCAGTCGAGCTGAGAGCTCCCAAAATGAAGACAAGCCGCAATATATACTAGTTTCAATTATAACATAAGTTTCCAGGTGACAGTAAATATGACCCTCGCATTGCTAATGGTATTTTTGGTGCTCGGCGAGACGCCTAAGGTTTGGATTGTCGATACATCAATACTGCCCTTTCAGTCACCCTTCGACTACTCCTTTACAACCAACTTTATGATGAAAGACGAGAAGTCAGGCGAAATCACCATGATGGGCTTTAAAGGGTCGGACCCAGAAGATTTACATTCAGGTCTGGAGTGTCAATTCGTGAATCGAAAAGGGTGGAATGTGAAAACAAAGGGCTTGGAGTTGCATTTCGTTGATGTGGATGGCAAACCTCTGAAGCGAGTGTGGACGACCGGAGATGGGCCAAAACCTGTGGTGAGATGGGAGTTCGCATTGCCACCACCTGCTGCACCGGCCAAAAAGTGAAGCAAACTGTTTCGTATCAGGGGGCGATTAATGTTCGTGCTAATATTACAATTGGTTATATATGTTTTACCACAATTGAATTGCGAATCCAGAACGCCGCTTGTGTGTCTGAATCTTGAGGGCTATGTCCGAGTGCCGCTGATCTCGGGAACGCGAGATAACGGATTGTATGTTCAAGGGTTCATCGGAAAGACCAAGGTCACATTTCTCGTAGATACGGGTGCAACAAACTCTTTCCTGGACCTCGCGTTTGCCAAGCAACTTGGTGTTACGTTGAAACCCTCTGGCAGTACTATTCACTTCAATGGTGTCAAGATACCGACTCAAATGACTGAGGTCAGCGATCTTCACCTGGGTCCGGTTGCACGTCGAGGGCACACTCGTTTCGATGTCAACGACATGTCCAAGAATATCGCGTTTCACAAAGAACATTTCGGTGTGGAATACCAGGGCATCATTGGCGAAAACTTTTTGAAGGCCTATTCCGCGATCATCGATTTACGCAACAAATCTCTTTACATGAACGATCCATCGGCCTGGCACTTCAGCCTGATGCAAGGATCATGGAAAGGTGTTGGTTGTGAGTCGCAGGGCACTGTAATCACTGATAAGGACTACATTGCAGCTGCCCGAGTGAAAGTTACGGGTGAGAAGTTTGAGTTCGAGCACGACGGAATCATCTATGTCGCCACGCTTCAACTCGATGGGATTAACAGCCCGAATCGCTACGTTCTATCACATATCAAGAAGAATGACACATCAATCGATGAGTCGACGATGATTATTGGACTATATGAGGTCCATAAGAACCGCTTAACAGTTATGATGCCAACCAAGGTGCCAGCTCCGAATCGCTTGGAGGAATTGCCAAAATCGTTCAAAACAACAAAAGAAAATGGCATGACCGTGTTCATATTTGAACGGGCTCGAAATGCTGAACCAAGTAAACATCAACAACAAAGCCCAATGAAAAAGTGAATGGTTGGTTCAGCGATGATGTGCGGTTAATTCTCGGGAAGTGAAGCGGTGATGGTGGGAAGCCCGGCTATCATGAAGTAAGCCGTGAGTGCGCCGCGAGCCGACGAGCGTTAGCTCGCGGGGCATTTGCCACGAAACACCCGGTTATTGGCGCGACGCGGTTCACTGGAAAAAGTGAGCTGTGCCCCGTCAAGTGACCGGGTTTCTTCCGTTAAGCCTTTTTATGCCGCATCGTGTGGACGAATCCATCGCGATTCGTCATGATGGTGTAGAGTTTGCACCCTCCTTGAGTTCACATGTCCGCTTTCTGTAATCATCCGAGACGCTACACCACCCCACGTGCTTCGCTACGGCGTGTGGCCTTCACGCTTATTGAATTGCTGGTCGTCATTGCGATTATCGCGATTCTGATTGGCCTGCTGTTGCCCGCGGTGCAGAAAGTGCGCGAAGCGGGTTCCCGGTTGCGGTGCCAGAATAACATGAAGCAACTTGGGCTGGCCGCCCATAGTTACCACGACGGGAACGGCCGCTTTCCGGGCGGGATCGAGCAAGGAGGAATTCGCTATTCGTCCCTGTTTGTTGAACTCCTCCCGCACATCGAACAAGATCCGTTGCACAAGCAATGGGACTTCGCGAACCCCGCGGCAAACGGTGGCGCTCGCGCCGGCACCATCATCAAGACGTATCTCTGCCCATCGCATTCTCGGGCCGATACGCTGCTTACGTTAACGAGCGGGGCTTACGCACTGAGCACGTATGGCGGCAATGGTGGCACGCGGCCGTTTCCGCCGGCCATGTCGCCTTGCGATGGCATGTTCTCCACCACTGGCCCAGGATCGTTGCCGCAAGCGGGGCGTTCGGGTGTCGCGATCACAGAAGTGAGCGATGGTGCAAGCAATACGCTCTTGTTTGCCGAGCGTGTGGTGGGCGACGATAACCTGGATACGTTCCTCGCCGCACCATTCGACACACCGCCGACGCCCGCAATTCAATCCACCGGGATCTATATGGTGTGGGCACCGCCGCCCGGCCCGAACGCTGCGGGCGGGTTAATCGGTTCGACGGCGAGCCTCAACTATCGCCACGGAAGCCGGTGGGCACCGCCGCCACCCCCGCCGCCGCCAATGATCCCGCCGCCGCCGCCAAAGGAGCAGTGGAAAGTGATTGGCCCGCAATGGTGGGCGCGGCTCGGCGCAATGGGCAGCTATCACTCGGGCGGTGTTAACGTGACGTTGGCCGATGGAAGCGTTCGTTTCCTGCGTGACACCACTTCCGCACAGACGCTACAGGCTCTTTCCACACGCATGGGTTTCGAAGTCATCTCTGGCGATTGGTAGCGTGCTAGACGGCGGTCGATCGATTCCTAATGTGGCCGCGAACGCGACACCCGCGATAATAGCCCGGAACGCACACGGAGTCCGGGCATATGAGTGACACGTTGGGGATTGCACTGGTGGGTTGTGGCACGGTGGGCGGCGGAGTGGCAGAGATTCTGCTTCGCCATCCGAATCGCCTGGCCGAGCGTGCGGGCCGCCCCATCACCCTTCGCCGCGTGGTTGTTCGCGACCCGAATAAATCGCGCGACCCTGCGATTCCGGCGGAACTCATCGCGACAGACGCCGCCAGCGCGATCCGCGATCCCGCCGTTCATGTGGTTGTTGAGCTTATCGGTGGCACCACCACAGCCAAGCAAATCGTCCTCGATGCGCTCGCGGCCGGAAAGCATGTCGTTACCGCCAACAAGGCTCTTCTCGCCGATGCGGGGCACGAGATCTTCGAAGCCGCACGCAAAGCCGAACGCGTCGTTTGCTTCGAGGCGGCCGTGGCCGGTGGCGTGCCAATCATTCGTGCGCTGGGCGAGAGTCTTGCCGCCAACCAGGTGACCGCCATTCAAGGCATTCTCAACGGCACTTCCAACTTCATTCTCACCGCGATGGCCGAGAAAGGAATGACCTACGCCGCAGCGCTAACTGAAGCGCAGAAACTCGGCTATGCGGAGGCCGACCCCACACTGGATGTGGATGGTTCGGATGCGGCCCACAAACTCGCGGTGCTGGCGCAAATCTCGTTTGGTGTCGCAGCCCGACCGCACGAAATTGAGCGGCAAGGCATCGACACACTCGATGCGATGGATATTCGCTTCGCCGATGAACTTGGCTACACCATTAAACTTCTTGCGGAAGCATGGACCGATCCGCGAAGTGCGATGCGGAAAGTATCGGACCAACCAAAGCAAGTGGCGTTGCATGTGGCACCGGTGCTGTTGCGGCACACGGATTTGCTCGCTCAGGTGCGGGGCGCGTACAACGCCATTCTGGTTCACGGCGATATCGTTGGCGAAACGCTTTATCAGGGGCCGGGTGCCGGGCGCGGGCCAACCGCGAGTTCCGTTGTCGCGGATATCATCGATCTCGCGGTGGGGCGTGCACAGCGAACCTTCGCGGCCGCTCGATTATGGTCGAATGCGACCAAGGGCTTTACGGTCGCCCCGAGTGAGCGTGTGCGGAGCCGGTTTTATTTGCGGCTCCTCGTCGCCGATATGCCGGGCGTTTTGGCCGATGTCACGCGAATACTCGCGGATGAACAGATCAGCATTTCCAGCGTGGTGCAGCACGAAGTGCCGGAAGTGGAACCGGGCACGCCACCCGCCCCGCCCGGCGTGCCGCTCGTGATAGTGACGCATTACGCCGAAACGGGCCGCTTCAAAGCCGCCCTTGCCAAGATTGCGAGCCTCACAACGGTCGCGGCACCCGCAGTTTTCTATAGCATGGGCGATTGACCGATTCGACTGAGATTGCCGAACTCAGTATAATGCCGACTCGAACTTCGCCGCACACGCCGAGATGGTCTTCGAATGCCTCCCAAGAGTTTGCCGCTCGCCGAAACGCCCGTTGCGCACGCCCCAAGCACGCCCAAAGGCAACTACGCGTTCATTAGTCTCGGATGCCCCAAGAACCTCGTCGATAGCGAGCGAATGCTCGGCAAACTCGCCCAGGATGGCTACACGCTCCAACCGGATGCGGAAGGGGCAGATGTGGTCGTCGTTAACACCTGTGGGTTCATCGAACCTGCCCGGCAGGAGTCGCTTGCGGTGATCCGCGAGATGCTCGCGCTGAAGGCGTCCGGCAAAGTGGGTGCCGTGGTTGTGGCGGGGTGCATGGCGGAACGGCAACGGGAAGTGTTGCTCGAACAGGTGCCGGAAGTCGATCAGATTGTTGGCGTGTTCGGCCGCGAAGACATCGCAGCGGTGGTGGATCGCGCCGTATCGCAACAGGATGAACAACGATCACTCTTTCGCCCCGCGCCGGTTCGCGCGCTCGAAGACACCGCTCGCCTCCGCATAACTCCACAACACTACGCATACCTGAAGATCAGCGAGGGTTGCGATCGCCTTTGCACATACTGCGCCATCCCAAAGATGCGTGGCAAGCATGTGACCAAACCGATTGAAGAAGTGATTCGTGAAGCCAAAGAACTGGCCGCCGATGGCGTGCGTGAACTCATCATCGTGGCCCAGGATAGCACCTACTACGGCATGGACCTTTACGGTCGCACGCGGCTCGCGGACCTGATTCGCGAACTGGATAAAGTGGACGGCATCGAGTGGATTCGCACGCTTTACGCGTACCCGGAACACATCTCCGATGAGGTGATTGATACACTCGCCAACTCGCCGAAAGTGATTCCATACCTCGACATGCCATTGCAGCACATCAATGACCGCGTGCTGAAGCGGATGATCCGCCGCGTGGATCGCACCGCGACCGAGAAGTTGCTCCATCGGTTGCGGGAGAAGTGGGCTGATCTCGCCATTCGCACCACGTTTATCACCGGCTTTCCGGGCGAGACCGACGCAGAGTTCGAAGAGTTGCGGCAGTTCGTGGCGGACTACAAATTCGAGCGGCTCGGCGTCTTCCCCTACTCACTTGAACCCGGCACGCCGGCCGAAAAGCTTGAAGGGCACATTCCGGAAGATGTGAAGCAAGCTCGCGTTGCCGCGATCATGGAGACGCAACAGCGGGTGGCATTCGAATGGGCGGCGGCACAAGTTGGCAAGGAACTTCCCGTGGTGATCGATGGGCCAGACCCAGAGTTCGCCAGCCACGCACGCGGCCGCACCACGGCGGATAGCCCGGATATCGATTGCGCCATTCGCGTGAAAGGGAAAAACCTGCGGCCCGGAGATTTCGTTCGCGTGAAAGTGACCGCGGCCGACGCTTATGATCTTGCCGGCCGCACGCTTGGGCAAGTGTGGTAAGAACGCGGCCAGGTCAGGCGGTTGGAACGGAGAGCGTGGAATGCCAGACGAAACTCAACGCGAACCGGTGCCCATGCTTTCCCCCACCGCCGGCTCGCAATCCTCGCTCATCAACATCCCGAATCTTCTCTCGCTCTCGCGAATTCCGCTCGCCGTCATCGTGTTCGCGTGCACGGTGCAGGGGGCGTGGCTTGCGGCGCTCATCGTGTTCAGCATCGCATGTGCCACCGACTGGCTCGATGGTTGGTGGGCACGCCGCTATGGCCCGCTTTCACTCATCGGCCGGAATCTCGATCCTCTCACCGATAAGATTCTTGTTTGCGGGGCGTTCATCTATCTCATTATCGTTCCGGCGGCGGGCATCTTGCCGTGGATGGTGGTGGTCGTGGTTGGCCGCGAATTGCTCGTCACTGGTATTCGTGGAATGGTCGAGGCGACCGGGAAGAAGTTTGGGGCAGACTGGTTCGGCAAGTTGAAGATGGGCCTGCAATGCGCCGTGCTCATCGGCGTGTATCTCATCGAATGGCTGCGCGACATCGGCCGAGCCGCGGGCGAGAATCCGCCGGTTCTCGCATTGCTCGAACCGGTGCAACTCACACTCCTCTGGGCGATGCTGGCGGCCACGGTTGGCAGCGGGGTGCAGTATGTGGTGAAGGCAGTCAGGTTGCTGAGTTGAGAAAAGCGGCCACTCTGGCTGCGACAAGTTCACCCTGCTCGGCGCAATCCCCCATCGCCACTCCACGATAGGCATTTCCCGTCAGAAATAACCCCGGATGCTTGGCGGTCGCGGCTTCGATCTTTGCGACGCGATCGAGGTGGCCGATGTTGTATTGCGGAATCGCACGGGGCCAGCGCACAATCCGCTGGAACACCGGTTCGCCGCGAACACCCATCGCCAGCTTCATCTCGGTGTGCACGGCTTTCGTCAGCGTTTCGTCGTCCCAGTCGAATACATCGGCCCGCGTCACGCCGCCGCACAGCGCTCGCCAGAGTACGAACCCCGGTGGCGCGCGGTCGGGGAAGATGGCCGAACACCACTGCACGCCAAGCACATCGCGGCGAGTGTTCTGCGGGGCGATATAACCGAAACCGTCCGGGGTGTTCGGGCAATCGGCTTGCTTGTATCCAAGGGCGACTACGGCAATGCGGTTGTACGAAATCTCGGCGGCCAAGGATGCCAGCGCGGAATCGAGATCGGAGACAATCTCCGCCTGTTCGTAGGCCGGGCACGCCAGAACCACGGCGTCGGCCGTGATGGGGCCAGCAGTCGTTTGCAACTGCCAGCGCGCCCGGGATGCTGATGCCGCGCCCGGTGCGAGGGAATTCACCCGTACACCGGTCTGTACGCGATCGGCGAGCACGCCAAGTAACCCTTCGACCAGCACCCCAAGCCCTTCCTTGAACGACCACATCCGCATGGGGCCAATCGTTTCACCGCGTGCTTGCGCGTCGGCCTTGCGCTTCTTCGCTGCCCGCATGAACCCGCGAATGATGCTACCGGCTTCTTGCTCCATCACCGGAAGACGCGGAAACGCCGCGGCAACACTGAGCTTCGCGGGGTCGCCCGCATGAATCCCCGTGACCAACCCATCGGCGAAGGTATCGGCCGCTTCTTTGCCCGCCCGGCGTGCCACGAACGCCGCAACCGATTCATCGGCGGGTGTGCCTTCCGGCCGTTTTCGCCACGGTTCGGTGAGCAGTTGCCACTTACCGCGCGGCGAGAGGAGCGAAGTGCTGAGCAACCCGAACGGGCCGCCGGGAAGCTTGCGCAGTTTGCCGCCCAGGAACAGAAAGCGGTTCTTGCGGCTTCCTTCGCTCGCACAAAGGAGACGATCAGAAAGGCCGAGATCACGCACGAGGTTCGGAACCGAAGGCGTGCGATCGAGGAAGCCATTGGGGCCACGTTCCACGCGGAAGCCGTCGTGATCTTCGGTGCCGATGTTCCCGCCCGGTTGGTCGCGCGGTTCGAGAACCGATACCGAGACACCCGGAGCCAATTGTTGAAGGCGGAAAGCGACCGATAACCCGGTTAAACCTCCGCCGGCGATAACAACGTGTGGCATTAGTGCGTCACGATCCCGACAACTTTCGCTTTGCTGTCTTTGAACTTCACAAGGATGACAATCTGCTTATCGTCCGCGCTTTTCACGAACGCCAAATAACCATTCTCTCCGACCACATCTTCGACAGTCTTTCGGTCGGTTTCGTCTTTAATCTTGTCTCGAAAGTCGGCGAAGGTGGTCAGGCTCTCGACCGTAGTTGGCACTTTCTCGCCATCTTTGATCATCTCAAGTTGCTCTTTCAGCCAAGTCTTGACCGTCTCATCGTCTTTGAGCACGCGGGGCTTGCCGTCTTCGCGGTACAGAAACGGCGTTGCCATGAGCGGCAGCACCTTGTCCACATCCTTTGATTTTATGGCTTTCAACAGGGCAACTGCGGCTTCCTTGGCCTTGTCTTCGTTGGTGTCGGCACCCGAGGCGAGTGAAACAGAGAATGCGCAGAGAAGCGGAGCAATGAGCATTCGCATGATGTGAGCTTTCTCGTAGGACGTTTAAGGTTGATTGTCCGGATCAACGCGCGAAGGGTCAACCCTGCCGGTTGCTCTATCTGTTTGGCATCGTGCGACGCAGTTCATTGCCGCGATCGCGGCGTCGCGCGGGCGATTTGGCATGTCGCCGATTTGCGTTCTACATTTCAGGCGACCTCTCGCCCGAGGGAAGCCGGGATATCTACGTATGCTCCTTCACTGTCCGGCCTGCCAGGCTGCGTTTCCCGGTGTATCGCGTTGCCCGCGCTGCGGCGGAATTCTGCTGATGCCGCACGAAGTGTCGCAAGAAGCTTCAGAACCGGTTGCGGAATTCGATATTCCGGTATCGCAGCCTTCCGCCGTCGCACGCGTGGTTTTCGGCACAGTGCTGGCCCTCGGTACTTTTCTCGCATCCCAGGCACTCATTTCGGGTGCAACTGCACTGACTTCCCCAAACCCGGCCGCCTGGCGAACATCGCCCAACGGGTTGATTGCGATTCAAGTTGCTCAGGCGTTGGCTGTTGTGTTCGGAGCCGTGATTGCAGCCGCGGGGCGATCGCGCGGCTACTGGCTCGGGCTAACTGTGGGCATTCTTTTCGCCAGTCTGCTAGCCGGGCATGAATTTCTCAATGGTGCCCCACGTGAGGTGGTTTTCTTCGCTCGCCCCGCAGTCTTGGCCGTGCTTGGCATGATTGGCGGAGCAGTGGGGGCCATGATCTGGAAGGCGGCACCTCAGTTTGAATTGCCCGT
Organism: Gemmata sp.; assembly: GCA_041740855.1. Lineage (GTDB taxonomy): Bacteria > Planctomycetota > Planctomycetia > Gemmatales > Gemmataceae > Gemmata. Next base: position 87,787 of record JBGSLF010000129.1, on the reverse strand, counting down.
TACGCAGCACGGCAAACAGAGTTCAATCTGCCTGGCTCATCGCATGTCGAATGATCGCAAGCGGCCAATTTCTTGGCTGAAGATTCTGGCCGGTGCCGGGCTTATCGTGCTGGGTGTGGTTGTGGCGGAACCCGTGCGGGAATACGCCCAGAAATATTCCGGGGGTGTGCTGCGGGTCGAGAGCCGGGCACAGGGCGAGTTCATCACCTTCCAACTCGCCGTGCTGGCACTGATTCTGGGCGGGGCGATTGCCGGTGCGGGAACCGGGGCAGGAATTCTGCATGGGTTACTAACAGGCTTGATTGGTGGAACAACTGTATTTGCTTTTAGTATCACCGCACCCATTACACCGCTGCCGATTGAGTTCCTCATCACCAAACTGCAACTCGATGACGTGCCTTTCAGTGATCCCGGTGTGGTTGGCGGAATTGTGGGTTGTATTGCGATCATTGCCATCTTTGGTGGCTGGCTGGGCGGTGCGCTGTTTCCACCACTGGCCCCGGAGTATATGCGGCGGCGGGCACCGATGGGGATGGACTGAATGCGTGGCTCGCAGCCGGGTTCATCGCTTTGCGTGGCTGAGCGGTTCGCCTCGCCATTCGCCGCGAAACATCGTGCGGCGTTCTCGTGTGTCGTTGGCGAAAAGCAATTCGTGTGGGTCGTGCGTCTCGCGGTCGGGTAAGGGGACCGCCACCAAATCCGCCGATTTCTGCGGTTCCAGGCTGCCGCACTCCTTCTGCCAGCCAAGCGCCTCCGCCCCCGCGAGTGTGACCATTCTTAATAGCTGATCGCCAGGAAGGTCCGGATGGCGTGCGTGCAGGAACCGGGCTTCGGCGAGAATGTCCAGATCCGGGTTCGAAGCTAGACTATCCGTGCCAAGGCACACACGCACCTTGCGGGCGAGCAACTCGCGAAACGGGTGCGGCGGGTGCTGAAACGCGGCATGCGTGCGCGGGCAATACGCAATGCTGACATGCGACCGGATGGATGTGTTCGCGGGAAGATAGTTCCCGTGAACATACAGCACCGGTCGTGGTGAGCCAGCCGACTGCGTGGATTCCAGAATCCATGCGAGCGAAGGCGCGAGCTTCGCGTTTTCCCAAAGCCCGAGCCTTCGCAAGAACTCGACAAATGGCCCGGTCTTGTGTTCGAGCAATTCGATCTCTGCAGGCGATTCCGCAAGATGAATGGCCACCGGTCGCAGGCACCCGACCGACTTCATGAACACCGCGGCATTCACGCTATACGGGGCATGCGGGCTATACGCCGCCTGACAAAGCTCGCCCGCGTGTTGCTGCACCCAATCGACCGCTTCCTTCCATCGCTCGACACCCTGTTCGGTGATTCCAATCACTTCGCGAAAGATCACCGCCCGCACAGGTGCGAGTGCGACTTCAGCCCAACTCGCACCATCGGAAGCGATATCGCCAATCAACGTGGTGCCGTGTCGCAAGCACTCGGCGAGGCCACTGCGAATATCGGCTTGAATCTGCTCAGGAGTGCGATTGCGGCGGTACGCGATGACCGCGCCGAGCCAATCGGTGAAGTGGCCGGGATCGGTTGGCGGAATCTTGCCACGCGCGCCGCTGAGATCGAGGTGCGTGTGCGCATTTACCAGACCCGGAATGATCGCGACATTGCCGAGATCTTCATCCGCTGTGCGTGAACCGTGTGGTTCAACGGTTGCAATGCGGTCGCCGATAATTGTGATGGTGCCGCGAGCGAGTGGTGGCCCCGAGACGGGAAACACCCAGCGTGCAGTGAGAGTGCGTGTGGGGGATGTGCTCACAGGTGAAACTGCCACGCTCACGAACAGTAACGGTTGGGTGCCCACTCGCCACGCTTGGTAGTGCGTTGGCACCCGACCATTCGCTTACTTCCCGCTCTTTTGCACCACGCCCGCGAGTTTGGCTGGCTTGAGCGTCGGGCGACACTCCGGCGGCAGCGTGCGCTGAAAGAGTTCGCTATCGGGGCTATTGCGGTACACTTCGCGATGCAAACCGCCTGCCACTTCTCGCAGGCGATCCGCATCCATCGCCGCGGCTGGTTCAGCCATCGGCTTCACGAACAACTGCAAAGACACCGGCTCCACCTCTTCGCTGTCCGAGGCGAAGTTAGGCGAGAGAAAATCCACGCCTTCAACCCAGTGCCCGCCGGCCCGGTCGAACAGTTTCGTGCGGGCCGCCCAGATGTCCCATTCCGAGGCGGGGGCATTCGGTCCGGGGCGATGGCTTTCCCAGATTACGAACGGCAACGACATACCAAGTTCGCCCGCATCCACATTCAATTGGCGGAAGAACTGTTCGAATAGCCGGGTACCAACACCCATGCGACGTGCCCAGTCGGCCACGCCGATGTAGCACAGGTAGCCGCCGTAGTTCGGAATGAGCGCACCATACACGTAGCCCGCCAGCCCGGTTGGGTCGTCCTCACGACCATCGGGAGCGGCGAGCAACAGGTGTTTGGTCCACCCGTCGCCCTTGGCGAGTTTCGTTTTAGTCCGGCTTTCGACCGATTTCTCGATCCAGTACCAGGGAATCCGTTCGTCCGCGGACAATGTCTGCTCGTAGAGCTTGCCCGCCGCCCGCGTCATGGGGTCTGCTGCATCGAACGCTTCCCACACCACGATCCGCTTGGGTTGCACAAAACACCTCTCCTTGCCTCTCGCCGGGGCACGGGAAAAGCCCCGTGCTGGGCATCACGCCCGCTCGTCCCAGTCCGATTGAGGTTTGGCCAGAACACCACCTATTGTACCAGGGGTTTCAAAAACCTGCCTGTTGGCGAGGGGCCACGCAGCCGGTAAGTTCCTCAAGGGAGTGCCGGAACGTCCGCCCCAAGTCCATACCCTGTCGGGAGACTCTTGTGTCCGCCAAATCCGCCCGTCGGTACACTTGCGATTATCCCAGACCGGCCTTGACAGTAGATCTGGTCATTGCCACTTCTGAGCCTCGCCCGCGTGTACTCTTGATTCGTCGTTTAAAAGACCCCTTCGCCGGAAGTTGGGCATTGCCCGGTGGTTTCGTCGATGAGAACGAACGGCTGATCGATGCCGCGCGGCGAGAATTGGTGGAAGAGACTGGGGTGATTGTTGCGGACCTCACACAGCTATTTACGGCTGGTGATCCGGGGCGAGACCCACGCGGTTGGACGGTATCCGTGGCATATCTGGCACAGGTTAACCTGGCGGAACTCAAACCCGTTGCCGCAGACGATGCCGCAGATGTGGGTTGGCACCCTCTCGACGATTTACCGACTCTGGCATTCGATCACGAGATGATTCTGGGCCACGCTCGCCAACGGCTGAGTGGATCGTCTGGAGGTTGAACGCCGCGTGTCCTGCACGAGTACGGATTCACGGCGTTGCGTTCGCCATCGCCTTCTCGATCTCGGCAACCGTGCAATATCGGATGCCGAGAGTTTCCCCTTCGCGTTTGGTCTGCGCTTGCATCAACCCCGCTGCGGGCACATCGATACCAGCACTGGCATCTTCGGCGATCCACACATCGAAGCCCGCGTTTCGCAAGTCGCGCGCCGCGAAGAAGCAGCAGATGTTGGTCGCGATGCCGCAGATTATCACCCGATCCACGCCGCAAGCTCGAAGAAAGAGAGAGAAGGCGGGGTGTTGCGCGGTGATCGCATAGGCTTCGAAGTGCGGATCGTACCCTTTTCGCCAGATGGCCGAGAAACGATTCGTGTGCATGCCGGGAAGGAATTCCGCACCGGGCGAGTTTATCACGCAGTGCGGCGGATACAGATTATCCCGTTGGCCAAGGAACGAGCAGTGTTTGGGCGGGTGCCAGTCTTGCGTCGCATCGATGCGAGCAAAAGGCAGTTCCAGCAATCGATTTACTTGTGGAACAATTTCCAACGCACCGGGAACCGGAAGCTCATTCGGGCAAAGATCCGTGAAGCCCTGTTGAACATCCACGACGAGCAAAGATGTGTTCGCTAGAGAAAACGGTGCCATGGTATTCGTCTGAATTTGGCACGGATAATCGAACCGGGACTGATAACGTGGTTCGGTGGGCGAGTGTGGCGATTCAAACGGATGATAACGCTTGAATTGCCACAACGCACCGCCAAGTTCACGCCACTTGCGAAGCGCTGGCATCGCTCCCGGACCAGAGCACTACGGAGTTACGTTCATCCGGGTCATCTTGGCTTGGAGTTTCGAGCAGCACCACCGCTCGATCGAGCACGCCATGGCGGATGAGCACTCCCATGGTTCCAACCAACACTTTAACCGGCTCGGCGATTCCATCGAGGCGAAGGTTCAGGTGGGAAGTGTCGATTTCTCCACACACAGATTGCTCCATCCCCAATGTGCGCAGAGATGAAGCCAATTCCCCTTCTAACAGCACACGCAGATCGAAGTCCTCGTCGGTGCCATAAGGCACGGACACGGGCAGACGCACGACCACATCGAACGTCATGAGAATCCTTCCTGGGCGACGAAGCGATTGCAAATCCAGGTTCCAAATCCAGGTTGCGAATCCATCATGAAGTTAGCCGGTAGTTGGTGTGAAGGAAAGATACTTGTGCGAGGAATTTATCCGTTACGATATCAACCAATCCTCAGAACCCGGAGAAACGCCTTGCAAGCCGCGGCAATTGTTGTGATGTGCGTTCTGGCGTCCATTACATACGGAGTGCTTCACGACCAGATAACGGCTCGCATCTGTGTGGAATACTTCACGATCGGGCACCCTCCCGTTTTCCCAACCGACGACCCGACACTGCTTGGCCTGGGCTGGGGAATCATCGCCACGTGGTGGGTCGGGCTAATACTGGGCATTGGATTGGTGATCGCTGCCCGGAGCGGGCGACGCCCGCCGCGATCGGCGCTGTCGCTGGTTCGCCCGGTCGCGTGGCTCATGGCGATTGCTGGCGTGAGTGCGGCTGCGATGGGTCTAATTGGTTACGCGCTGGCCGAGGTAAACGCGATAACGCTGGTTGAACCGTTAGCAACGGAAATTCGACCGGAACGGCATACCCGATTCCTCGCCGATCTGTGGGCGCACAGTACAAGTTACTTTGTGGGCATTGTGGGCGGATTGGTCGTGTGGGTGCGAGTTTGGCAATCGCGGAGTGCCACGCAAAAGCCTGGCAACGGTTAAGAAATGCTGACGCCTGACAAATGCCAGAAGCCAGCCATTACTCTTGTGGAGTCGCGGCTGGCGTCGGTTTCAAAGCGATTCCGCTACGGGAAGAGTCATTCGCCGTCGGTCGAATCGGCGATGTTGAACTGTGCGGCCTGCACAATTTCCTTCGTCTTATCGTTCTGAACCAGAGCAATCACACGCAGGGCCTTCATATCCATGGGGCGATCTGGCTTCGGGAACGTCCGCGTGGCGGAGTATTCGTCCAGATACTTGTTCAAGGACTTGCGAACCTCGCCGAGTTCCACGGTTGCGGCGTGCTTGAAGGTCTTGTCGCTGATCGCAACGCCATCGGCTCCGCCGGGCATGGCGCGAACGACCTGATGGTGGAATCGCAGGTTGTTCCCGCCAACATACTTCACAGTTTCTTCGACCACCAGCAAGCGAAGCGTAAGGCCTTCGGTTGGGCCAGTAACTTCGACACCAATGTTCACTTTGTCTCCGCTGCGTGCGGCGCGGCCTGCGATTTTCACTTCCGTGGAAGTTTCTAACAGCGGATCAATCACGCCGATGTACTGCTTGTACTTATTCTCGGCACCCGCCATGCCACCACCGCCTGCGGCCGCCTTGGCACCGTTGAAGAAGGTGCTGGGCGTGCTGTTGGCAGCGTAGTACCGAGCGCGAGCAATCGCATCGGTGTTGGTGAGCGGGTCGGGGCCAGGAATGTGCAAGTGGTACTGGATGAGTACCAACTCGGAAGGCTTGTAGGCTTTTTGCAATGCATCGAAGGCCACATCGGCGGCAACGCACGGCGGGCATTGTGCCCCGGTGAACAGTTCAAGCACCGCCACCTTGTTCGCTTCCTTGTCTTTGCGGCCTGCAAACGGCGTTGGCTTGAAGGGAGGCACCTTTGCGTTGTATTCCTCATCCAGTTTGCTCTCGATGCCCGCCAGTTCGGCCGTCACGGCTTTAAGAGCTTCATCGTTTTTCGGCGAGTTCGTTCCTCGCAGGGCCGTCTGGAGCACTGTCAACACCCGCGATTGAAGTGCCACGGGGGCAGTGGCAGACAGGGACTTCTTCAGCTTATCGGCGGCGAGAACTGTAGAGTCTTCCAACCCGCGGATGGTAGCCAGCGCTTCGAGTGTCTGCAACTTTGCGACGGTCGCATACCGCTCGCCATATGGCATAGCCGCTTTTTCGACCAAGGCGACAATGGCGTTGGCTTCATCTTCTTTAACATTCGCCAACTTGTTGCGAAACAATTCTGCGGCGGCTTCGATCACGAAAGGGCTATCGGCGTGCTTGGCGATGACATCGCGGAACAGTTGGGGCACCTTCTCGTTGGCTTCCTTTTGCGCGACCTCTGCTTTTTCCAGCAGTTCCTTTTTCTTTTCTTCATCCTTCTCGCGTCCGGCGGAACCCTTGGCGATCAAGGCGGCGTTCGTCAGGCTTTGCGCTTTGGTGTAAGGTTCCGGCAGCGGAACGGCCGTGATCCGCTCGTTTGCTGCGATTTCCGATTTCTCCGTCTTGATCAATCGGGCGCGGAACATTAACCGATCGTCACCCAGGCTTCCGACCACATTTCCGTCTTTCGCAAGAACCCCTTCAAACGATGGCCCGATACTGGTGGTAAACTTCACCTGCTTGCCATCAGTAATCTCAAATCCAGTGACCACTAATCCAGCGGGGAAAACTGCGGTGGGCACCGGCTTCCCATCTTTCATTTCCACCTTCACAATCGCTAGGTTAGACTCTGAACCGGGGCGAGAGGAATAAGCCAGAAACCAGTTGCCCGAGAAATCGGTGTCTGCACTCTGTGCCGGGGCGATAAACATCGCCATCGCGGTTGCGAGGAACGCGTAACGCAACATGTGTTGAACCTCCAGATGGAAATGGGCTGCGAGAGAATCGGTGCGTGATACAGGGCTGCCGACGGAATCTTTACCGCCGGAGTGATGATTAGAGTAGTCTGGTGGCAAAGCGATTTCCACCAACAATCGCGTGATTTTGCTTCATAAGAGTGAGTGGGAATGCGGCTCCAGCTTCCTGCTACACGCCCGCTGTGACTTCACTTAACGCATCGACGAGCTGCGTGATATCGCTTGAAGAACTGAATGGCCCAGGGCTAACCCGCACCAGACCATCAGGATAACTGCCGACCGCTTTGTGAATGTAGGGCGAGCAGTGCAAGCCCGGGCGAACGGCGATATCGAAGGCTTCGTCGAGTATCGCCCCGAGATCGGTCGCGGCCATCGCTTCACAACGAAAGCTCACAGTACCCACGCGAGTGGCCGCGTCGCCGTGGCCAAAAAGCTGGAAGGCGGACATCTCGGCGAGCGAGCTTCGCAACTGATCGCAGAGTTCGAGTTCGTGCTTGAGAATGGATGCCATGCCGCGTTCTTCCACGAAATCTAGCCCCGCGATCAACCCTGCGATGCCAAGCACATTCGGTGTGCCACCTTCGAGATAGTAAGGGAATTCCTTGGGTTGGGTGGGCGTGGACGAATCGCCGCCGGTGCCACCTTCACGCCAGGGTCGCACCGTGGCACGCGAGCCAACGTAAAGCGCGCCGGTGCCCGTGGGGGCGAGCAACGACTTGTGCCCCGGAAACGCCAGTAGATCGATGCACGCCGTCTGCACGTCGATCGGAAGGACACCAGCGGTTTGCGCCGCATCGACCAGGAACAACGCATCGCGACTGCGGACGAGCTTCCCGATGGTGGCGACGGGCTGAACCGTGCCCAGCACATTGCTCGCATGCGTGATCGCCACGAGGCGCGTTTTCGGCGTGAATGCCGCTTCGATGGCAGCGGGATCAATGGTTCCACCACCATCGGCCGCCACGCGCGTTAACGTGATGTGGCCCGCTTCCGCCATTGCGACAAGCGGCCGCGAAACGCTGTTGTGTTCCAGATCTGTGGTGATGATATGGTCGCCTTCGTTGATCACTCCCTTGAAGGCCATGTTCAGTGCGTCGGTGCCATTGAGCGTGAACACCCAGCGATCGGGGCTGCGACCATTAAAGAAACGATTGAGGCGATGGCGGGCATCATCGAGTGTGTGTTCCGCGGCCAGCGCCATCTTGTGCCCGGCGCGGCCCGGATTTGCCAGTGAATGGCGTGCGAAGTGATCCATCGCGGTGTACACGCCCTCGGGCTTTGGGAAGCTAGTGGCGGCGTTATCGAGGTAAATCACGGCTGATGCTCTTTCACGAGAAGGCACGAGAGTTCATTGCAATCGCCGACCACGCAACTGTTGCTTCCTCAGCCCGCCTTAGTGGCCCACATACTTCGCATAAAGCGTGCGAGCTTTATCGGGTTCACTCGTGCCTTTGATGATGGCACGCCCGTCGGGGAACACGGTGAATTCGTAAGGATCGCCGTTCTCGACGAGATTGAACTTGAGAAGGAATTTGTTGTAGCTCACGGTGCCGGTTTGCTTGAGAACGCCCGCGAGATACGCGAAATCGAGCCGGCTCGCGGCCCGATGCGACACTTGCACGGCGTTGCGGCCACACAGTGCGGTTGTCTGCGTGCCGTGCGCGCCTTCCAGCCACTCGAACTTCCGTTGCGCGCAACACGGGCACTTCCCCTTGCGGCCCGCGAGCGGAGCGATTTTCACGCGCTTGTTCGTGTTCTCCCACACATTGAGAATTAACAACTCGCGGTTGATCGCGGCCTTGTTGCCCGATAGCAACTTGATGGCTTCCGTCGATTGGTAACTCGCGACGATGCTCACGATGGGGGCCAGCACGCCCGCTGTTTCGCAAGTGCCAGTTTCGCCCGGTGCCGGAGCCGCTTCGAACACGCACCGCAAACAAGGCGTTTCGCCGGGAACGATGGTCATCGTCATCCCTTCGCTGCCCACCGCGCCGCCATACACCCACGGCTTGTTGTGCTTGATGGCGATATCGTTGATGAGATAGCGAATCTCGAAGTTATCGCTCCCATCCAAAATGAGATCCGAATCCTTGGCGAATTCTTCAATGTTGGTGCGGTTGATATCCGCGACGATCGGTTCCACCGTGACCGATGAATTGATCTGCCGCAGCTTGATGGCGGCGGCTTCCGCCTTGGGCATGTTGTTGGCGACATCGGATTCGTCGAAGAGCACCTGCCGTTGCAAGTTGGATGGCTCGACGAAGTCGCGATCGATGACGCGAACAAAGCCGACGCCTGCCCGCACGAGTGTGTTCGCCAGCACGGTTCCCAGTGCTCCGCAACCACACAGCGTTACGCGGCTGGCAAGGAGCTTCTCTTGCCCCGCCTTGCCAAGGCCCGGGAATCGCATCTGGCGAGAGTAGCGTTCAAGCGGATTGATGTCGGTCATGGTCAATACTCGGCAAACCCCGTCGGGATCGACGCGGGTGTGAAGGGCGTGGCATGCGAATCGCGGCACCACTCGCCCGATTACTGGGTAATTCCGTTGTCCTTCAGGAGATCTTGCAGGAATCGGACCTGTTGCTTGGGCCATTGATCGGATTTCGCGAACGCGGCGAGCGTTGCCATATCTTCACGCACACGGCGAAGGTCTTCGCCTTTGAGCCGCTGAAGATACGTGACCAGATAGTTCATCGCTTCCTCGGCGACGGCCGGATTAAGCACGGTGGCGTCGGAGCCTTCGAGGAACACATACGCATGCAGCGTGGCGAGGAGCAACGGGTGAACGCCTAGTTCTACCGGGATCAGCGGAAACACCGCGGCCCCATCGGGCGTTTCGGTCGGCGGTTCCGCCGGGCTTTGTTCATCGGGCATCGCTTAACCTCCTGCAACCGCAGGGATGAGCGCGACGATAACGCCTTCGGTCACTTTCGTGTCCATCTCGTCGAGGTAACGGATGTCTTCGTCGTTGATGAACACGTTGATGTACGGCCGCAGCACGCCATTCTGGAACAGTTTGGGTTCCAGCGCGGGGTGTTGCTTCACCAGATCGGCCAGTGCTTCGCCCACCGTTGCACCAGTCACGAAGACTTCTGTGCTGCCGCCGGCTTGCTCCCGCAGCGGTCCCGGGATCTCAATCTTGATCGCCATGTCCTGAACCTTTCGGCTACGGTCACTCACTTCTGCGTGACGATCAACGCCGCCACGGTGCCCACGCTAATTACCAGGGCCAGCACCAGCCACGCCTTCCACAGCACGGGCAACTTCTTGAACCCGACCATCGCGTTATTCTCGGCCGTGAACCCTTTCACCGTCCGATTCGACCACGGGAACAGCAGCAGGCCGATGCCAATCCACAACCCGCCGCTGGCGAGCAGCCCCACCAGCGTCTTGATCCGCCCGTCTTCCTTGTCGGCCTGTCCGAGGAAGATCACGGGCAGCATGAGCAGTCCGAGAAACACCAACAGCCCGCCCATCAAACGCGACTTCTTGTGCGGCAGGTCTAATGGGTCGGTGTCGGTAATGTAACTCGCTTCGTCTTCGCGGTTCTGTTCCATGTTTCTCACTCATTACACCAATGCCGGCTCGGCGGTTTTTAGCCCGGCCAGTTCTTCGAATGCGGCGAGCGATGGCGTGATGGTCGCCGGTGGCTCGATCGTGTCGAATACCGCGTCCTGTGTCTTCAGGCCATTCCCCGTAATGCACAGCACGATTTCCTCATCGCGTGGGATGCGGCCGCTCTCGATCAGTTTCTTCGCCACGGCCAGTGTGGTGCCGCCGGCGGTTTCGGCGAACACACCTTCCGTGCGGGCCAACATCAGCATTCCCTCGACGATTTCCTCGTCGGTCACATCTTCGGCCCAACCGCCCGATTCGCGAATAAGTTTGGCCGCGAAGTAACCATCGGCGGGGTCGCCAATGGCGAGGCTCTTGCAGATGGTGTTGGGCTTACGCACAGGCTTATGCCGTTCGCGACCACTCTTGACGCAATCGCTGATCGGGTTGCAACCCGCGGCTTGCGCGCCCCACATTTTTGTGGTGACAGGTGTATCGACAAGGCCCACGTTGTGCAGTTCCGTGAACGCCTTGTGAATCTTGCCGATGAGCGCCCCGCCCGCCATCGGGCTAACCACATGCTGCGGGAACCGCCAGCCAAGTTCCTCGGCGATCTCGAAGCCCATCGTCTTTGAGCCTTCGGCGTAGAACGGCCGGAGGTTCACGTTCACGAAACCCCACCCATACTTCATGGCGATCTGCGTGCAGACGCGGTTGACCTCGTCGTACGTTCCGCTGAGTTTGATGACCTTCGCACCATACACTGCGGTGCCAAGAATTTTCGCGCGTTCCAGATCCGCGGGAACCAGAATGAAGGTTTCCAGCCCCGCACTTGCGGCCTGTGCGGCCACGCTGTTGGCCAGGTTCCCGGTGCTGGCACACCCCACCGTGCGCATGCCGAACTCGCGTGCCTTGGATAGCGCGACCGAAACCACACGATCCTTGAACGAAAGCGTGGGGAAGTTTACCGCGTCGTTCTTGATCCAGACCCGCTCGACGCCCAGAGCCTCGGCCAGGCGGTTCGCCTTTACCAGTGGGGTGCCGCCGACATTCACGCCAACAGTGGGTTCGCCATCGAGCGGCAACAATTCCCGATAGCGCCACATGTTCCAGGGCCGCTTTTCGAGTTTCGCCCGAGTCAGAACCGGCTTCACCCGTGCATAATCGTACGCAACTTCGAGAGGCCCGAAGTCATCGACGCAAAAGTTAATGGCGGATTTTGGATACATCTTGCCGCAGACACGGCACTTCATTCCGATCGTGAAATCACTATTCGCCACGGAAACACCCCTGTTGTCGCATTATGGCCCCGGTAAGCCGGGGATGGCCGTAACTCAAACAACGCGCGTGCGTGTTAGGAGTTAACAAGGGGTGAGTCTTAGTCCAGGAATTACGCCACTGATGAACTCAGTGGGTGCGGTGAGATAAGAGGAATCGGTGGGGCAAGCCCCACACGAGATCTTATCTTCCCCGGCCATACCAAACTCTTCGCGAGTGTTGGCGTTTGCCGGGCAGGAGTTAGCACCTGCAAAGGATTGGCGATTGAAGATTGAGAAGTGAACGTTGAGAAGAAAGCGAAGAACACTTTCTGTTGCAACATCACGGATCAATCTTCAGTCGTCAATGCCCCCCGGTTGCTGTGGCGTCGTCGGGCCTGGCCCCTCAGCCACTCTGGATAAGATGCTCACCAGCGTAAGTTGTCAGTAACCGTGCGGTGAACCGCGCAGTTGGTTAAAAGATAAGGGCGTGTTAGGGGAGCGGCAACCAGAATGCTCGAATTTTTTGGTTCGTCTATTGAAGCCGCATGGCCCAAACCGCCCCAATTGCAGCGAAAGCGTTCGCAGTCAATCGACTCCGCCCAGTTCGTCCAAAGCTTCGCTCGTGGAATCGTACAGTGCCCACAAAGTGTCCAGTGCGGTTGTGCGGAGCAACTCGCGGATCTCTTTGTTCACACCGGCAAGCACCAGTTCACTCCCGCGGTTCTTGGCCATCAAGTGGCATCGCAAGAGAAAGGTAATGAACGCCGATCCGAAGTAGCCCACGGCCGACAGATCGACAATAATCTGGTTCGGCGGATCTTCCTTGAGCGGTGCAAGCACCATTTGAGCTGCGGGTTGCAGCAGTGTCTCGGCTAAATGCTCAATCTGCGGCGACGGGACAATCACCGCGATGTCGCCGTGCCGCCGGACCTGGAAAAACTCGTTGGTCAGGTCGGCATGAGAAGGCATGGTCGCAGCCCTTCGAGTAGTAAAGGAGAGAGATCATCATCCCAAGGGTAGTCATGCGAGCCGGGCGAATCAAGCATCAGGAGCTTCGGATTGCTCCTTCAACTCCAAGAATAGATCGGGTGAGAGTCGCGCGGCCGTGAGTCGGTCGCGGAGTCGCTTCTTCGCCTGGAAGCGCAGATTCGCCACGTCTTGCTCCGACATCGCAAGCCGGCTGGCCACATCCTGATTACGCCACCCCTTAACGTACATCAACTCAAGAGCCATCACCCGCGTGTAGTCGCCTTTGGTTTGCAATTCGCGAACGTATTCTCGCAAGGCTTGCCCCAGCGCGGTTTCCTCTTCTTCGCGTTGTTCGGCACTCCGAGCGAGGCTTGAAGCGGGTCGCTGTCGCTCATCCGGTGCTTGCCCCATCACATCGTCTTCGCCCTCGCCGCCGGCGGTCGCGGGCCGCCGCCCCATCTTTCGGAGTTGGTCCGTCACTTTGTGGGCTGCGATGGTGAAGAGCCAGGTTTGAAGATCGCGGCGGTCGTCGTAGTTGGCCAGGCTATTGGAGAAGCCGATGAAGGTCTCTTGAACCACATCTTCAACCGAGGCGTGGTCTTTGAGGCGGCGGCGCACATATGCCGTTAATCGCCCGCGATACCGCCGGTCCAGTTCCGCCCAGGCTTCGGCATCTCTGGCGCGAGCTTGTTGCACCAGAAGTCGGTCGGATTCGGTAGACATGGGTTCGAAAAGGAAGGATGGGTAATCGGCAAAGAACCCCGGCAGCGAGAGTCGCGCGATCGGTTCCGTGCTGCGATGTTCTGTGGCCATTCTCCTGTGCCGCATAATCAGTTTACAGCAAATACATCGTGATTGCTGCACCCGCCGCCAGTGTCACCGCTCCCACCGCGAGCCATCGGGTGAGATAGCCTTTGGTTCGTTCATCGAGGCGAAGGAACAGAAACCCCGCAATGGCCGCAGCGGTTAACCCGCCAATCATCCGCAATCCTTGAGTCACGCGCTCGCCCGTTCGGAGATCGCGGATTTGCTCGGCAGAAACTTCGACCTGATAGGCGACATACACTCGATTCGCATCGATGCCAAATGCTTCCAGTTCGAGCCGCTTATCTTCATCGGGAGGGAAGACCGTGCGGCTGTTATACCGAACGAATTCGTTCCGCACTTCGTTTGGTGTCGGGCGAAATACGATGGGGGGATCGAGTTCCAGGAGCTTCTGTTCCAGCAAATCCGCCGCGATCGCGAACACATCGTTATCGGCTTCGGCTTCAGTCTGGTGGGGAATACTGCTGGTTACTCGCTCGCTGATGACAACATTGGTGTCGGTGCGGTAGGGGTTTCGAGTTGGTGCTGGTGCCGGTGGCACTGCCTTGGGTGGCGATAGTTTCACGGCGAGCTTCGTTCGCGCTTCGTCTTGCTTCTTTTGCGATCCGGACTTGGCGGACGCTGTGCGTGTCGCGGGTCGCTTGGGATCGCAGCCGGACCCCGCAAGGACCAGAATGGCAACGCCGGCAACGATTGAAAGACGGGTCATTGGAATCGCTCTCCCACTGCGAACCCTTCGTGCCTTACCGTCTGGCAAGGGCTTCGCGCCCGCCGGACCACGGACTGACAGCTTGTGCCGCAACTCCCGCAATGATGATGGGGGCAAAGCCCGCGATCACCGGGGACGATTCCCAGGGCCATAGAAACAGAAACACCGTGCCCCAGAAAGCGGCGGCCGCGATTGGGAACATCCGCACTCGTTCACGTCGTCGCCGGTCGGTTGCCACCCACCAGCGACATGCCGCCGTGGTTAGCCCGAAGTAAAAGAGATAACGCACCCCGACCGAGAACGCTTCCGGACTCAGGCGGTGACCGGTCCAGAAAACCAGATCGCGTGTGCTGGCCGATCCGTTCCCCGTTGGAAGGCCCCACCCTTCAAGCCAGAACGCCAGCATCCCCACGCCAAGCCCCGCTACGAGCTGGATCGCGCGACGGCCCCACGAGGAACTGCGTTCGTCTCGCCCTGGCAGTCGCCCGATGAGCACGACCGCCCATGTCAGGGCTGTGGCGGTTAAGAAGACTCGCCCGAGTAGCGGCCAGGCATTCGCCGTTTGCAGAAGTGCGAATGGTGCGGTGCAAGCCAGACACACGGCCGGAGTGATGGCCAAGCCTCCGACGAGTTCCGATAGCCGGTCGCGGATGGTGGGCGGACCGGGTGGCCGCGGCGCGGGTGCGGGCGCTGGGGAGCGAGTGCGCGGAGCTTTCGGAAGCGGCTCATCGACAACCGTATCGGCTGCGGGGGCTTTTAAATCGATGCCCGGAACTGGAATGCTGGTGATGGTGGCCGAGGTCGCTTCCAACCGCGGGCCGCCTAACGCCGCCTCCGCTGCACGGGCAAGTTCCTGCATACTGCTGTAACGCTTCGCCGGATCTTTTTCCAGCGCCTTCGCGAGCACCGGTCGCAGTTGGGCGGGAGCTTTTTTTAGATCGGGCGAATCGAGTTGATGCTTCATCAAGACTTCCGCCGGCGTTTCGCCTTCAAACGGCGGGTGCCCCGTCAGCATCTCAAAGAGGATGACGCCGCACGCGTACACATCAATCGAGCGTGTGTAGTTGCCGTTTTTGATCTCGGGGGCCATGTAGTGCGGAGTGCCAACCCCGCGAGTTAATTCCCCGCGTTCGCTGGAACTCATACGGCGCGATAGCCCATAGTCCCCGATCTTGAGATGGCCGTGTTCGATGAAAATGTTCGCGGGCTTCAGATCGCGATGCACCACGCCTTGATCGTGCAGGTAGCCCACGCCGCGGGCCAAAGCGGCGAACCATTCACGCACAAGTTCCGTCGGCAAGCCGGCTGGGTGCCGGTTAATGACCTGTGCGAGCGATTCGCCGAACACATACTCCATCACGACCCATTTATCGCCGCGTGAATCGGTGCGGAGGTCGTAGAGATGAACGAGATTGCCGTGCTTCAAGTTCAAGCAGTGGCCGATGCCGCGAAGTTCGGCGTCGGTGTGGCCGCGCAGGAGTTTGAGCGCCACTTCCTTGCCCGAGTCGCTCACGGCAAAGTAGACTTCGCCGAATCCGCCCTGGCCCACGCCGCGTTTGAGCGTGAAGCCGTCGAGCGGTCGCTGGCCTGATCGGTAAGTAAACTTCATCCCGGTCATGAAAGAGCCTCGGCCGAGGGATGCCCCTCACACGGATGATTCGCTCGATATCATCAATTCTTCAACAGCAGGGACTTGAAGAAAGAAAACAATGCCATTGTAACGAGTTTCTCAACCGGCATGACAAGTGCGACAAGTGGACATTTTGGGCGGCGTGGCACGTTTTGAGGCTATGATTGACTGAAACCAATTCCGCGCAAATCGAAATCAGACAATCTGTTTAGACGATTCCTAGATTATTCTCTGCGCACCAGTCAAAATGTATTCTAAGCTGTTAGGTATCCAATTCCCGAACTTTCCCAGCGGTCCTATGCCGCCGCCCACAAACATACACGAGCTTCTGGATCGGGTTCGCCGCAGTGGCGTTGTCCCGCCGGAACGCCTTGATGTGTTGTTGGCCACGCTCGAAGCCTCTGCTCGACCGCCCACAACCCCGAGTGAAATGCTCAAGTGGTTGATGGATGCCGGGATGATCACCCGCTTTCACGCCGATAAGTTCATCGTTGGCAAATACAAGGGATTTCATGTTGGCCGCTATCTGATACTGGATCAACTCGGTTGTGGCGGCATGGGCCAGGTGTATTTGGCGGAACACCTCAACATGCGGCGATTGGTGGCGCTGAAGGTGTTATCGCCGCACGCATTCGAGCACGATGCGGTTGCGCGGGAACGCTTTTTCCGCGAAGCACGCGCCGCCGGCACGTTGGATCACCCGAATATTGTGCGGGTGTTCGATCTGTGCCAGGAAGGGAAGCTCCTCTATTTGGTGATGGAGTATGTCGAAGGGTTGAGCCTTCAAGAGATGATCGCGCGAGCCGGACCACTCGATGTGACGACCGCTTGCCACTACGCCCGGCAAATCGCGTTTGGCCTGCAACACGCTTACGAACTTGGCTTCGTTCACCGCGACATCAAACCGGGGAACGTTCTGGTGGATCGGATCGGCGTGGTTCGCATCCTGGACTTTGGTCTGGTTCGCTCCGAATCCGAAACGGGCGATAACTTGACGCGCCAACTCGGCGATCGTGCGGTTCTGGGCACTGCGGACTACATGGCACCGGAGCAGGCGTCCGATAGTTCGGGTGCCGACATTCGGGCGGATATCTACTCCTTGGGCGCGACGCTCTACCACATGTTGGCGGGGCGACCGCTCTTTCCCGAAGGGCGAACCGCGCAGAAGCTGGTGTGGCAACAGATCAAGGAACCGGTGCCGATCGATCGTTTACGGCCCGAGGTTCCTGCGCAGTTGGCGGAATTCGTTCATGCGATGCTGATGAAGCGGCCCGGCGATCGCCCGCAGACGCCCGCAGAGGTGTTCGTTGCCCTGGAGCCATTTGTTGGCAGTGAAGTGCCATCGCCCAATCCGGCGTGGCTTCCCGCGCCCGCGGCTCGCGTTGTGGCGGTGCGCTCGCCTGCTCCGGAACTCGCTGCCCCGCGTGTGTCGGGTTCCACCTCGCAGATCTTCGCAGCTGCGATGAATAGCGGCTCGGGTTCCTTATCTTCTTCCGCAACTCGCCGATCGCCTACTGCGACACCTTCGGCCAACTCGGTCGAAACCGATCGACTGGCACTGGGAAGTGAACGCATGCCCAATGGCCCGGACACCGCTTCGACGGGCAGCTTGCGTGCGACCGATACGCAGACCAACACCATTCCTCATTTGCCGCAGCACGATCACGATGCCGAGCCAAAGGGGAAACGCCTTGTGCTTCCCGATCAGGCTGTTGTTATCTCGACACTTTCTATCGCACTTCTCATTTCGCTCGTGGGAATCATCATCTTGTTGCTGCGCGGTTGAGGCGGAACCGTTTGGATCAGTTCACCGCGAGTTGTGCCAGAACCAGTAAGAGCAAGCCGATGCTAATCACGCCGTTAACGTGAAAGAAAGCGCGGTTCACGCGGGTGAGATCATCGGGCCGCACCAGCCAGTGTTCATATACGAGTAGCACACCGGCCAACGCCAGCCCGCACAGATACAGCAAACCCAGATGCGGGGAAGCGAATGCGAGCGCGACCAATAGCGCCAGCATAACGGCATGACACGCGGCGGCGATTCGCAAGGTTGCGGGTACGCCCATCCGCGCCGGCACACTATGCAAGCCTTCTTCACGATCGAAAGCGGCGTCCTGGCACGCATAGAGCATATCGAACCCGGCCACCCAGAATGCGACCGCAGCACCCAACAAGATGGGCACGGTCATATCCGTTATACCTTTTACCGCAATCCACGCCGCGATCGGCGCGAGCATGAGCGCGGCACCGAGCCAAAAATGCGCCAGGCTCGTGAAGCGTTTGGCGAGCGAGTAACCCAACAGGAACAGCAACACCGGGCCAGATAGATACAGCGGCCACGGGTTCGAGGGCGTGCGATAAAGGAATAAAAGTGTGGATGCGATGAACCCGATGCAACACAGGAGCATGAACGCCCACACAACGGAGGCGCTGAGCGTTTGAGCGGGCAGGTGCCGCATGGAAGTGCGGGGGTTTCGCGCGTCGATGTGGCGATCGACAAGTCGATTGAACGCCATGGCGGCACTGCGTGCGAAGACCATGCACAGGAGGATACCGGCCAAATCGACCCAGCGGAATGGCTCGTCAGCCCATGCCAGCGACGCGGCAAGCAATGCGAATGGCAGCGCGAAAATCGTGTGACTGAAGCGGATGAGTTCGAACAGTTTCCGCACGGCAGAGGCCATTATCGTTTCTGTCGCGGGATCGCGCCCGCAACCCTCCTCGGAGAACAAGCGATCTTAATCTATCAACCGCACCGGGTTGTGTTGGAGTAACCATGAAGTTGAACGCGGGTGTGATACGGGCACCGCCATGCGGATCAGAATTCTGACCGAGAATCGGATTCTGCTCTAAGCTAGCGTACCTTCACTTTGATTGTTGCTTGTAGGATGGACTCCGGATGCTCCCGCAACGGCCAACCTCTTTGAACTCCGCACAGAAATCGGGTTCGGTTCCTTATCCCGCATCAAACCGATCCTATGACTCGATCAAGAACCGCTTGCTAGCACGCATTGAAGATCGGCTCGATCCCTCGGCGTCGAAGCGGATGCCGGCCTCGCTGTTGCGGCAGAGCCTTCGCACATTCGCGGAGCAAATGGCCGAGCAAGAAGCTCGTGGCTTGCCCAAGGCGGATCGCGACCGAATGGTGGAAGAGGTTCTCTCCGAGTTACTCGGGTATGGGCCGCTCGATGAACTATTCGGCGATGCGGAGGTGCGTGAGGTGATGGTGGCCGGCCCGCACGCAGTGATTGCCCGGCGAGAACTGGGAAACTGGGTGCCGTGTAATGTGCGATTTCGCGATGATGAGCATCTGCGAACGACGTTGGACCGATTGGCGACACACGCCGACACCGTGGGGCCTGTCACAACCAGTGTGAACCTCTTCGATCTGAAACTGCCCAATGGCTTTCGTGCCGTCGGTGTGATTCCGCCCGTTGCGTTGGGAACGCCGCCATGCGTCTCCTTTATTCGCATGGAACCAAGCCCCGCGCCGGCCCCGATTCCGCAACCGTGGACGGGCCAACCCATCACGCCTATGCCAACCGCAGCGGCCGCCATTGCGAGCGACACCTCTCGTTCGTTTACCATGCGAGCGGCAAGCCAACCCGCGACGCCTCCCCCAGTTATCCCGGCCGTATCGCCGCCCGATCATCTGGTGCGACACCGCGATCGGATTCTCGAACGACTCTTGACGAAGTTGGCAAATCTGGGTGTTTATGATCTGCAACGAGTGGAGATTACGGAATTGCGTCGCGTGGTGGCAGCGTATGTGACCGAGTATTGCGTGAACGAGAAGTTCTATCTGAGCGACGCCGATCAGGGCCGATTGCAACTCGAGATTCTCACAGCCATGCACCGCTAACAACGGTTAGCGAGAACCGCCCGCTGTAGGACACAACGGGCGGCGGCTAGTGGTGAGTCACTTCGCGGTTTTTCGTGGGCGGGCAACGTGTGTCGCGCCCCCATAGGCCAGTTCCGCGCTCTCCATGATCGTCTCGGAGAGTGTCGGGTGCGGGTGAATGCTCTCCATCACGTCGCGGGCCACTGCACCCATCTCGACGGCAAGAACGCCTTCGCTAATCATTTCGCCGGCACTAACCCCCACAATTCCGACGCCCAGAACGCGCTTGCTCTCGGGATCGATGAGCATCTTGGTCAATCCTTCGGTGCGGGCAATGCTGACCGCTCGCCCGCTCGCCGCCCAGGGAAACTTGAGCACTTCGTGCGGAACGTTCTGTGCTTCCGCATCCTTTTGCGTCAACCCAACCCAGGCGATTTCCGGATCGGTAAAGATGACGGCCGGAATCGCTCGCGGACTCCACTCGGCCGGTTCGCCCAATAGCACATCCACGGCCACACGCGCTTCGGCGGTGGCTTTGTGTGCCAGTCCTGGCTCGCCCGCAATATCTCCGATGGCCTGGATAGCGGGCACGTTCGTCTTTCGCTGCTTATCGACCACGATAAAGCCGCGATCATCCTGCTTTATGCCGGCGTTCTCCAGGCCGAGATTCGCGAAGTTCGGGCGTCGCCCCACGGAGATCAGCACGCGATCGAAGGTAAGCGACGCGGGCACGTCCTTCCCTTCGAGAGTCACCACAATCCCTTCCGATTTGGGCGAGAGCGCGGCAACTTTCGTGTTCACATAAATCGCCTCGAACTCGCTCCGAAGCTTCTTCTCAAGCGGCGCGACCAGGTCGCGGTCGGCCATCGCCAGAATGCTATCGAGCGCTTCGACCACGGTAACTTTGCTACCCAGTGCGGCGTATACGGTGCCGATTTCCAGGCCAATGTAGCCGCCGCCAATCACGAGAAGTGTCTTGGGCACATCGGGCAGCAACAACGCACCGGTGCTATCCATGATGCGGTCGTCGTTGAGTTGCCACGGCTTGGGCACAACGGGAACAGAGCCTGTCGCGATGATGCAGTTCTGAAACTTGATGCTTTGCGGTTGCTCGCCGGTTATTTCCACCGTGTTGGGCGAAGTGAATTTGGCATGCCCTTTGACAACATCGACCCCGCGACCCTTGCATAACATCGCGATGCCGCCGGTGAGCTTGCCGACGACTTTCTGTTGCACGAAAGCCCGCAGTTTATCGAGATCGAGTTTTGGTTCACCAAAGGCGATACCATGCTCGGCGAACTCGCGTGTCTCGTGAATGAGCTTGGCCGCGTGCAGTAGAGCTTTGCTCGGGATGCAACCACGATTCAGGCACACGCCGCCCAGTTTGGGATCGGAATCGACGAGGGTAACCTTGATGCCATGATCGGCTGCATGCAGAGCGGCCGGGTAACCGCCGGGGCCGCCGCCAATTACCAGAAGTTGCGTTTCACGCACGTCGGGCATGTTTATCTCCGGGAATACGACCGTGGCGTTTGTTCCCCGGTCGGCATGCGAGAATTGTATGTGATACCAGGGTGCGTGGTCACAGCGTGGCAGTTGCTTCCTTGCGCGGTTGTCAACTCGCGGCAATCTCTTCATCACTTCTTCTTTTGACCGCTCGGATCACCTCACTAAAATGCACTGTGGGAAAATAGTTCAACCAATACTCCACACTGCGGGCATTTCCATGACCGAACCGAACGGGTTACCCGTTCCTAGCCCGCTCCCGGCTCCTACACCACGCACAAACTCGTGGGGCTGGACGCTAGGTTTCCTTCTGCTGCTATTGATCGCGGCGGGCGCATGGTATGGCTATGTGCAGTATTCTACGCGGCCGAGTCCTCCCCCGGATGAACTCGTCAGCCTGCGCACTTACATTGCGAATCTCGCCCAGACACAACAGCTCGCCGCCGGCTACACGGATGCGGATGGCGACCTTGTGGCCGATACGCCAACCGACCCCGCGAAACTCCTAAAGGCCGATGAAATCGGCTTTTCTTTGGTTGGCAGCGACGATCCGGAGAAAGCGCAATTGCAGTGGAAAGACTTCATGGTGGCGTTGGAGAAAGCTACGGGCAAAAAGGTGAAGTACCTCGCCGATTTGGGTTCCGTGGCGGATCAAACCACGGCGCTGGCGGAAGGGCGATTGCATGTTACCGCGTTCAACACCGGTCAGGTGCCTTCCACAGTGAACGCAGCGGGATTCGTGCCGTTGTATTGCCCGGCCGACACCAACGGGAAGTATTCCTATCAGATGGAAATCTTGGTTCCCGCATCGAGCACGGCACAAAAGCCCGAAGATCTTAAAGGGAAATCCATCGGGTTGGTTGCGCTCTCTTCGCACTCGGGTGGAAAGGCCCCGCTCGTGCTGTTGAAGGAGCAATTCGGCATGCTTCCGGGGCGAGATTACACCTACAGTTTTACGGGCGAGCATGTTCGTTCGGTGAAAGAACTCGTGGCCGGCAAGCACGCCGCCGTGTGCGTGGCGAGCGACTTGCTCGCGCGGGCCGTCGCCAATGGCGAAGTAAAGCCCGAACAGTTTCGAACCATTTATCGCTCAGAATCGTTTCCACCGTTATGTTTCGGTGTGCCTCACAACCTGCCGCCAGAAGTGTTGAACTCCGTTCGTAAAACTTTCAACGGTTTTTCATTCGCCGGGACAACCGTGGGAGAGTTATATCAGGATCAAGGATGGGAAAAGTTTGCTCCGGTCAACTATCAACAAGACTGGAAGCTAATCCGTGAGGTGGATAGTAACCTGACGCGGTTGCTCGATGGCAAGTAAGAGATTGTGTGTTGTGCCGTTGGTCGCGGTTAATCCCGGCCGACCCCCGACGGGGAAACGTTTGGTTTCGGATCCATGCGACTCGCGGTCCGCGTTTCGCAATACACACGTTTCCATCTATGGGGTTCCCATGCGTCTGTCTCGTCGTGGTTTCACGTTGATTGAGTTGCTTGTTGTCATCGCTATTATTGCCATTCTGATCGGACTGCTCCTGCCAGCCGTACAGAAAGTTCGCGACGCCGCCGCCCGCCTTCAGTGCCAGAACAACCTGAAGCAACTTGGGCTGGCGATGCACAGTTTCGAAGGTGTCAACAATCGCTTTGCTCCCGGCCTCAACATTCCAATTGGCACGACTTCGGGGATGGTTTTCCCTTCTAACACGCTTGTCACGACCGGAAAGATTGGTCAGCCACCGTTTCCGAACAAGTTCGGCTCGTGGATGGCCTGGATTCTGCCGTTCATTGAACAAGATAACGTTCAGAAGAACTATAACTTCGATGTGCGGGACTACGGCAACGCCAACGGCGCAAACTCGATTGCTGCTCAGGTAGTGAAAACGTTTCTTTGCCCAACCGATCATATCCCGGATGAAGTGATTCAGTACACCACTGGTGGCGTCACCTATCACTTCGGTGTGAACAGTTATTTCGCCAATGGCGGCGTGAAGTCCTGGTTCATCTCCACGGCGTCCTTCGATGGTGTGTTCCAGATTAACAGCCGCACCACCATCTCGGGTATCACCGATGGAACTTCGAACACGATCATGATTGGTGAACGATATAGCAAGGACAACGAGTGGGCCGATCTACCTAACCGCCGCGGTTGGGCTTGGTCCAACTATAACGCCGTTCAAGACTGCATGGCCGGCGCGCTGCAACCCGTTAACTACGTTCTTCCTGCCGGGGCGGGGCCAAGCCCGGTCTTCGCCCTTCAAGACAATCGCCTCAGTTCGTTTGGCAGTGGCCATTCGGGTGGAGCCAACTTCGTCTTCTGCGATGGTTCCGTCCGGTTTCTCACACTCACGAGTGCTGGCGACTTGCCAACTCTCCAGCTTTTGGCTCGCCCAAGTGATGGTCAGGTTGTGAGCATTCCGTGACCCGAACTGAGCGGAGCAAGCATAATGTTAATGAGATTTGCAGGTGCGGCCGTTCTTCTCGCGGCCCTATTCGCAGTGGGGTGCGCGAAGACGCCTCCGGAGTTTGTCGGAGTTGAAGGCCAGGTTCTTCTCGACGGCAAACCGCTCCCAAACGCCGATGTGCAATTCGTGCCGATGGTGAAAGGATTCGGTGCGGAAGTGATTGCGATGGGCACCACGGATGAGAACGGCAAGTTCAAACTGACGAGCGGCGGACGTGATGGCGCAGCCGTGGGTGAAAACCATGTGACCGTTAGCGAAGCATCCTTGCCCGAGAAGTTCCGCAGCCAATCGGGCGAGGCGCAAATGGCGGCTTCGAAGTATCTGGCCAGTTTGAAGAATCGCCCGATCCCAAACCGCTATGCCAACCTCGCGCAAAGTCCCCTTCGCGTTGAGGTGAAGCCGGACCAGAAAGAATATAAGCTCGAATTAAGTCGATAGAAGTGAAGCAGCAAACCAAGACACCCGTGCCATTCATGGCGCGGGTGTGTTGCGTCAAGTGTTCAGTTCTGCTTGTTGGTATGACCTCATCATTTACGCGACGCGGCCACCACAGTGTTAATGGCCTGTCGCAATTCCTCGTAGTTCTGCGGCCGATCGGCCGGATCTTTCGAGAGCATCCACAAACACAAATCGTTCGCGAGTGGGGGGATTCCCTCGACACGCTGCGCCGGCGGCACCGGTGGCGTGTTCAAATGCTGGAAGATCACCTGCACGCGGCTTCGCCCCTCGAATGGAAGTCGCCCTGTGAGCGTTTCGTAGAACGTCACACCCAGTGAATAAATATCGGCGCGAAGATCGACGACGCTCGCGTCCTTGGCTTGTTCCGGGGCCAGATAAGCCGCCGTGCCTGCAACCTCAGGAGCGACCCGTTCGCAAGCGGCTTCAATGGCGTTGGCTTTCGCTAACCCGAAGTCGATGAGCTTTCCGCTCCCGTTGGCCCCCACCAGGATATTGTCCGGCTTGATGTCGCGGTGAACCAGGCCCGCTTGCCATACGGCTCCCAGTGCGTCCGCCATTTGCGAGATCAAGTATAGGCCCCATTGCGGCGGCAAACTCCCGCCGGCGCGGAGAAGCTCTCCCAGGGGTTGACCGTCGCAGAACTCGGTGACGAGATAGGGCCAGCGCGGATCGAATCCAAAATCGATGAACCGCACGACGAGCGGATGCTTGATGCGTGAAAGCGCGGCCGCTTCCATGCGAAGTTGCTTCATCGCCGCCGGCCGGTCGTATACGTTCGCCCAGTTCAAGATCTTCAACGCGACATTGCACGAGAGCGCGTCGTCCCACCCGCGGAAGACATGGCACGAGACACCTTCGCCAAGCTTTTCACGAAGAATGTACGTGCCGACCCGTGTCCCCGTTTCCGGTGGAGGGCTTGTGTTTGGCGATTGTGCGAGCGGTTCTCGCCGCGCATAAGCGACCGGCTGCGTGCCACCCGCACTTGCGGATACGGTGTCGGTCACGTCGTCGCTAACGCCAATAGCTTTATCCGGGACTTGCTGCTCCATTGTCGTCAATTCGTCCCATCGGTAAGGCGGGCATCAATCGCTTAACGCGTGATGCACGTCTTGTGCCGACTTAACGGGAATGAGGCCACCAGATCTTGCAAACCCATTTTCCGGTTGTGCCGATTCGGGCAACTGTACTGATGGGGCAAGGCGTGGGGAACTCTAGCACACTTGGTAAAGTGCGGAGTATTTTTCTGTCAGGTAAGAATTGAAGGCTCTGGGCGAAAGGGGCGATCCGGTCGCCCGTCGGCACAACTCGCCAGCCCGGAATCGCTGCCCGTGGCAATGGATGTTCTTCACGAGCCAGTCTTTCAGTCGCCCGAACTCGCCACGCTTAAAGTCGTCTTCCAGCGAATCCGCGCCCAGATCTCGCTTCACCGCGGTCATGAACTGAGCAGAGTAGAGATTGCCAAGTGTGTAGGTTGGGAAGTAGCCGATGCCGCCAAAGCTCCAGTGGATATCCTGCAAACAACCTCGTGCGTCGTCTGGCACCGGAATTCCTAGGAGTGCTTCGAACCGTTCGTTCCACGCGCCCGGAAGTTCCGCAACTGTCAGATCTCCCGACAGCAACGCCAGCTCCAGTTCAAACCGAAGCGCGATGTGAAGGTTGTAAGTCGCCTCGTCCGCTTCCACACGAATCAGCGACGGCCGCACATCATTCAGGCACAAGTAGAACGATTCGGCATTCACATCGGCCAATGGAGTCGGAAACGTTCGTTGCAGTAACGGGAAGAAGTAATTCCAGAATGCTCGCCCGCGGCCCACTTGGTTTTCCCATAATCGCGACTGCGATTCGTGGATGCCCAACGAGCATGCCGATCCCAGCGGCGTGCCGAAGTGCTCCGCTGGAAGGTTCTGCTCATACAGGGCGTGGCCGGTTTCGTGCAGCACACCGAAGAAGGCTTCGGAAAAGAACCGCGGATTGTAGCGAGTGGTGATGCGGCAATCGCCGGGACCGATCCCGGAGCAGAACGGGTGAGTGGTGGTATCGAGGCGACCGGCGGCGAAATCGAAGCCAAAAGCCGACGCCGCCATCTCCGCCAGGATCTTCTGCCGCTCGATGGGGTATTCGCGTGCCAATACCGCGCGATTCGCTTTGACCTTGCTCTCTCCAATCTTGCGAACCAGTGGCACCAGATCCGCCGTTAACCCTGCGAATAGCTCGCGTAACTCGGCCACAGTTGTGCCCGGCTCATACTCCTCGATCAAGGCTTCGTAACGATGATTCTTGAAGCCGACGCAATCGGCTTCCTGTCGTTTCAAGGCGACGATCTTTTCGAGCCAGGGTTGAAACGTGGCGTAGTTGTTTCCTTTCTTTGCTTGCTCCCACGCCTGTTGGGCTTGCGTGGTAACCCGTGCGAGTTCCTCGACCAGTGCGGGCGGCAACTTGGTAGCGCGGTCGAAAGAGCGGCGGAGTTCTCGCACATTGGATGTCGCGTCGGATTCCGGGTCAGCTACCTGTGGCGAGTTCTCCACAGTTGCCAGCAATTCGCCCACCTTTGGGTCGGTGAACTTCTGGTGGGCCAGTGTTGCCAGGAACGCCATTTGTTCGCCACGCAGGTGCATCGCCTTCACTGGCATGTAGGTCTGTTGATCCCAGCCCAGAACTGCGGCGCAGGAGTTCAGAACGCCCAGTTCTTTGCTGCGGCGAATCAATTCCGCGTAAGCTTCGATCGGTGTCACAATCGTTCTCCTTCGAACAGTCTGCCAATACGGTTTGCTATCATTTCGGTGTACGACTCAGGAGCTGAGATGTCGTTCGAGAAGACCGCCGCCCCCAATCCGGATGATACGATCGTTGCGGTGTCCTCTGCGCCTGGGGCGGGTGCGCGGGCGATTGTGCGTGTGAGTGGCCCGAACGCCCGCGCGGTTGTCACGAGGGTGTTTACCGAAGATCAGCCGCAATCGCATGTGCGGTCGCGCCGGTATGTCATTCCAGGGTCGCTTCGGCTTTCCGGAGTGCATTCGCCACTACCCGCAACCCTGTACTTCTTCCCCGGACCACGATCGTACACGGGGCAGGATCTTGCCGAAGTCCACACCATCGGCTCGCCACCACTCGTCGAACGGCTCGTTGCGGACCTCCTGAATGCGGGAGCGCGACCCGCCCAGGCTGGCGAGTTCACGCTGCGGGCGTTCTTGGCCGGCAAGAAAGACCTTCCGCAGGCCGAAGCGGTGCATGCGATCATCGAGGCGAATTCCAAGTCGGACCTGGAAACCGCCTTCGCCCAACTCGCCGGCGGCGTATCGCAACCGCTGGCGATTTTGCGGGAGGATTTGCTTAACTTGCTCGCGGATATCGAAGCGGCCCTCGATTTCGCGGACGAAGATATTGAGTTCGTTGGGCAATCCGAAACACTTGCCCAACTCGATCGCGCACTCGCCCAGCTCACCGCGTTGTTGCTTCAATTAGACAATCGCGCCGTATCCGGTCGGTTGGTGCGGGTCGCACTCGTCGGGTTGCCCAACGCCGGGAAAAGCAGCTTGTTCAATGCACTGGCGAGTGCGGATGTGTTGGTCAGCGCTGTTCCTGGTACCACGCGCGATTATCTCGTTAGGCGTATCGAATTAGGTGGCATACCGGTGGAACTCATCGACACGGCCGGCTGGCAAGACGCGGGCGACACGATCGAAGAGCAAGCCCAACAGCTCGGTCGCGAACAGGCTACGCGGGCTGATGTGATTGTGTGGTGCGATGAGCGCGGTGCCTTCGCAGAAGCCGACGCCGATCGGCTGATGGCAACCGGAGCGGAAGTGTTGCGCGTGCGAACGAAGGCCGATTTATGCGACCATCGCAACACCGCTCACTTGCCGCGTGTGAGCGAATCCATTGAGACAAACACCCCGATTCTCGCCTGTTCGGTGATCGCGCCCGGCGGCACAGACTCGCTTCTCGCTGCACTTGCAGATCGAATCAAGACGCTCGTCCGGCCCGCGTTGGCTCCGAGTCAGAGTCGATGTCGGCATCATGTCGCGGCATGCGCGGGGCATTTGAGCGCAGCCCGCGAACACACCGCCGGCAATGATTCGCCCGAACACACCGCGGCCGCGCTTCGAGCGGCCCTGGACCAACTCGGCGAAGTGACCGGCGCGGTCTACACCAACGACCTGCTCGACCGCATCTTCTCGCGTTTCTGCATCGGTAAGTGACCATCGTGCGTTGCTGGCATCACAGAAAGGTGGCGATCTCGTCTAGCGATTTGCGTGTGATTCGCGGCACCTGGGCATCCGGAGCCGGATAACCGACGACCAGAAGCAAGAACGGTCGCTCGTGTGCCGGGCGACCTAGCAATTCGTTGAGGAAGCGCATCGGGCTAGGCGTGTGGGTGAGCGTGGCCAACCCCGCATGGTGCAAGGCCGCGATAAGCAATCCTGTTGCGATGCCCACCGATTCTTGTACGTAATAGTGCTTCACCGGTTGGTTATCGGCCCCTACGCCGTGCGTTTGCGCGAAGATGGCGATCAGGTATGGGGCCGACTCCAGGAATGGTTTGTGCTCGTCTGTTCCGAGCGGAGCCAACGCGCCAAGCCATTCTTGCGATGCCCGGCGATGGTAGAACTCCCGTTCTTCTTCTTCGGCCGCCTGCTGAATGCGCTTCTTGAGTGTGGCATCGCTGACCACAACAAAGTGCCAGGGTTGCATATTCGCACCACTGGGAGCGGTCCCGGCGGTGCGGATGCAATGGGCGATCACTTCGCGTGGCACCATGCGTTCCGAGAAGTCGCGGACGCTTCGCCTCCGTTGCATGTCTGTGAAGAACTCGGACGCCCGCTGTTGCATCTCTTCGATCGGGTACTCGCGATAGGCCAAGAGAGACTCGAAGTTGGGTCGCGACATCGCGGTGTCACTCCTGCAGGCCGGGCGGCCCCTTCGGACCGCTCGCGGAGGCGTGGCTACTTCTTCTTCAGTGCTTCGGCGGCCTTAATCAGTTCTTCGACGGAGTGCCTCTCTCGGTATCCATCCACGAAGAGTTTCGCACGCACCACGCCACTTTTATCCACAAGCAGGGTGCCCGGATACGGAACGCCGTCCAGATCGACCTTGCCGAACTTTTTGCCTGCTGTCTCTTTGTTCTTGAGCGCGTAGGCGGTGATTGTTTTACTATCGGGATCGGAGACGAGTGGGAATGTGATCTTCTGCTTGTCTGCGAACGCCTTGAGCACTTCCACGGAATCGTAGCTAATGCCCACCACTTTGACGCCGGCTGTTTCGATCGCCTTCAGGTCACGTTGCAACTGAACCAGTTGCTTTTGGCAGTATGGTCACCAACTGGCGGAGCGGTAGAACACCAGCGCCACCGGCCCATCCTTGAGCAATGTGGATAGTTCGCGCTCGGTGCCCGCTTGATCCTTGAGTTTGAAGTCCGGGGCTTTCTCGCCCACCTTGATGCCGGTCTTTTCTTCCGGAGCCGGATCGGCAGCCCCAACGACTCCGGAACCGAGCATTAGCCCGATAGCGAGTGCCCATACACGCTTCATGACTTATCTCCATACCAATCACCAAAGCGAGCGGGAACGCCCCGTTCGCGAGCAAGATGTAGTATACTGGGCGAATTCTTCGTACCCTCAACCAAACTGGGGCAATCATGTCGCGTTGCCATTTCATTCCGTTTGTCGTTGCCGCATGCACGTTCTCGACTCCCGCGAACGCAGCACCGCCCGCAGTGGGTGAGCGGCACCCCGATTTCACGTTGGCGGATATCGCGGATGGCAAACCAAAGTCGCTATCGGACTATCGCGGCAAGAAGCTGTTGCTGATTCAGTTCGCATCGTGGTGAGCGGGCTGCCGCCAACACGTGCCGGTCTGGCACGATACGACCAAACAATGGGTGAAAGACGGCAAACTTGTTTTGCTCGGCGTAACGCAGGAACAGCACCCGGAACGCTGCAAGCTGTTCGCACAGTGGAAGGGGTTCACCTGGCCCATTCTTCACGACCCGATCAATGTGCTGGAATCGAACGCGGTCCCGATTGTGATGGCCATCGACGAGCACGGCATTGTGCGTTCCACGCGGCCCAATCCCAGGACGTTCCAGGCGGATTTTCTGGACAAGACTTTCGGCGATAACGCGACGAACAAACCCGCGATTCCAACGCCCGCATACCCGCCGAAGTTCAACGAATTGAAGGCGGCGGCCGAGAAGGCGAACACTTTCGGTGCGTGGCGACGATATGGCGATGCGCTGGCGTTGTGGGGCGGCGATGCCCGCGTTATCGATGCGATAGCCGCATACCAAAAGGCGACGCAACTCAACCCAAAAGATGGGCCGGCGTGGTTCCGATTGGGTGTGTGCTTCCGAAAGAGATACGAACTCTCCACACGCCAACCGGACGATTTCCGTTCCGCCGTTGCTTCGTGGGGCACCGCGTTGGATCTCGATCCGAACCAGTACATCTGGCGAAGGCGGATTCAGCAATATGGCCCCCGCTTGGATAAGCCGTACCCGTTTTACGACTGGGTGCCGGAAGCCGAGGAGGCGATTCGCAAGCGCGGCGAGGCACCTGTGCCCTTGCCTGTGCGGCCCGATGGCGCGGAAATCGCCCAACCAACCCGGGCGTTCGCCGTCGCGAAAGAGACACCAAAAGATCCTGATCCGCAAGGAAAGGTCACGCGAGATAGCGGTTCGGTTGCATGCGAAGCGGTTATCGTTCCGGCGTCGGTTAAGGCGGGGCAATCCGCCCGCGTGCACCTGACGTTTCGCCTTGCACCCAAGACAACGGACCACTGGAACAACGAGGCCGACCCGCTGCGCGTGTGGGTAAATCCCCCCGAGAAATGTGTGGTGAACGCTCGCCTGATCGAGGCCGAGTTACCCAAATCGGTGACTTCGTCGGAGGTTCGCACCGTGGGCTTCGAGGTGCAAGTGCCCAAGGACGCAACGGGCGCCCTTCGCGTGCCGGTGTATGCTCTGTACCATCTGTGCGACGATGTGGGCGGGCAGTGCCGCTTCGTGCGGCTCGATGCGACCGTTGAACTGCTGGTGAAATAACCGCGAACTGTGGGCAATTCCCTTGGAAGAGCATGCGAAGTGGGATAACACCGCATATGCTGGTGGCTTCTGGTTTTAGTAAAGAAGGTAAACGTATCACTACTCACAACTCATGTTCGCAATCGGGGCTTGCATTATGCCAAAGGATTTTAGCCGATTCGTGGCGTTCGCCATTGGGTTGTGCACGATGGTCGCCTTCGTGGATTCGAACGACGCCGTGGAGTCAGACCCGGCTGGCTGGAAGTTAACGTGGAGCGATGAATTCGACGGCAAGGACATCGACCGTGCCAAGTGGGATTTCGATATTGGCAACGGCTTCTACAACTACGAAGCCAGCCAGTGGATCAGCGGTTGGGGCAACGATGAGTTGCAGTATTACACCAAGGAACCCGAGAACGCCTTCGTCAAAGAAGGGATGCTTCACATCCGGGCCATCAAGGAATCAGTACACGGTTGCGGCTACACTTCTGCACGCATGAAGAGTCGAAAGCGAGATGGGACACCGCTCTTTAATCAGACATACGGTCGCTTCGAGTTTCGTGCGAAGTTGCCGACTGGCCAGGGGATTTGGCCAGCGCTTTGGATGTTGCCTCAAATCGAGAAGTATGGGGCGTGGGCGGCTTCCGGGGAAATCGATGTGATGGAGGCACGCGGGCAAGAGCCGGGCAAGGTTCTCGGTACACTCCACTACGGCTCACGCTGGCCCGCGAACACTCACACCAGCAAGGAATACGTCTTTCCGGACAAGGGGACGATCGCAGACTTTCACATTTACGCAATCGAGTGGGAGCCAGGAGAAATCCGCTGGTTCGTCGATGGCAAGCAGTACGCAAGTCAGTCGCTGTGGTGGAGCAGTAGCAAAACAGACGGGCAGAAGGGTGCTAAGCCCAAGACAGAAGCAGACCTCAACCCCTGGCCAGCTCCGTTCGATCATCCGTTCTATTTGGTGATGAACATCGCCGTTGGAGGAAAGTTCCTTGGCAAGCCAAACAAGGACACGAGTTTCCCGGCGGAAATGGTTGTTGACTATACCCGAGTGTATGAGAAGGTTGGCGGATACGCCAAGCCAAAGCCCCGCGGCGAATTGAAACTTCCACCAGGGAAGTAGCTTGCTTCCCACGAGTCTTCGTTCCGACTACGAGCAATTTCCGATCGGAAGATGAAACGCAAACGGCCGAGGCGAACCTCGGCCGTTTGGTTGGTTTCGATGAATGAATGACTCACCGAAAACATCACGCCTTGATGATGTCTTTCACGGTCATGCCGCTGGGGATCATTGGCAACACGTGTTCCTGGTGCGGAACGTGAACATTGAGGAGGAAAGCCCCGGGGCTTTCGATCATCTCAATCAGGGCCGCATCCAGGTCGCCCTTGCCAATCACGCTTCTCGCCTGAACGCCAAAGCCCTCGGCGATCTTCACGAAATCCGGGTAAGGCGGTTTATCTTCGCCCGCACCGAGGTACGTGTGACCGCGATTGCTGCCGAAGAAGCGGTCTTCCCACTGCATTACCATGCCAAGGTGCTGATTGTTGAGCAGCATCACCTTCGCGGGGATATTCTCGGCATGGGCGGTTGCGAGTTCCTGCACGTTCATCAGGAAGCTGCCATCGCCATCGATATCGATAACGAGGTTATCCGGGTGAGCGATTTTCGCACCCAACGCTGCTGGCAAGCCGAAGCCCATCGTGCCCAGCCCGCCGCTGGTGATCCACTTGCGTGGCTTGTTGAAGTGGAAGAACTGGGCGGCCCACATCTGGTGTTGGCCCACACCCGTGGTGATGATTGTGTTGTCCAGTTGCTTCCGGTCGCGCAGAATCTCCCACAGGCGGTGAATCGCGAACTGCGGGATGATGGCATCGGGGCGATCGGGGCAACGCATCGCGTCGGTTTCACGCCAGTTATCGATCTGCCGCCACCATTCGCCGTACCGCCCGCCGCCGGTCAGGTCGGCGTTCTTTTCTTCTCGCAGCAGGGCATTCAACTCGGCGAGGGCGAATCGCACATCGCCATGAACCGGAATGTGGGCGAACTTGTTCTTGTGAATCTCGCTGCGGTCGATGTCCACATGCACGATCTTGCCATGCTTGGCGAACTCCGAGAGTTTGCCGGTCACGCGGTCGTCGAATCGCACGCCCAGTGCCAGCAGCAAGTCGGCTTCGTTAACGGCGTAGTTCGAATACACCGTGCCGTGCATTCCGAGCATCTGCAGGCACAAGTAATGATCTGCAGGGAAGTTGCCAAGCCCGTGGACGGTGAGGCCAACCGGGATGCCGGTAAGTTCCGCGAACTCCTTTAGTTCGGCCGCAGCACCGGCGTGCGTGATTCCGCCGCCTGCGTAGATGAACGGCCGCTTGCTTCCGCGAATGGCCGCGATCACCGCTTCCAGCTCGGCACGCCGGGCTTTCCGCATCGGCCGGTAACCGGGCAGATCCATCGGCACGTCCCAGTCGGGCACCACGCGATTAATCTGCACGTCCTTGCACACGTCGATAATGATTGGGCCAGGGCGGCCCGTCGTGGCGATGTGGAACGCCTCTTTCACCACGCGCGTGAGATCTTCGGTCCGCGTTACCAGATAGTGATGCTTGGTGATCCCGCGGCAGATCTCCACCATCGGGGTTTCCTGGAACGCATCGTTGCCCAACACCGATGTGCTCACCTGGCCGGTGATGGCGATCATCGGGATCGAATCCATCTTCGCATCGGCCAGGCAGGTCACGAAGTTGGTGGCCCCGGGGCCACTGGTCGACATGCACACGCTGGCCTTGCCCGTGGTGCGCGAGTAGCCATGCGCCATGAACCCGCCGCCTTGTTCGTGGCGTGGCAGGATCGTGCGAAGCCGGTCGGACACTTTAGTGAGCGACTGGTGGATTGGCATGCTCGCTCCGCCCGGGTAGGCGAAGACTGTGTCGACTCCGTGCCGAATCAAAGCCTCGACGAGAATGTCGGCTCCGCTCATGGGGGTGCCGGTCTTCGGAGAGGGAGTCGAGTTCTGTTCGCCCATGACAACGGGATCCTTAGTTAAACCCTTGGGTGATGGTGGGGACGCGGGTTGCACGTCCACCATGATCTTACAGACCTTTGGCGAAGACGTAAGCCGTCTCGTTCCACTTTCCATCAGGTATTGCCGCACACAAACCGCCGGCGGCGATCTGCACAATTCTTAGCATTCGGCGTTCACTATTGCCTCAAATCTCGCAGATGTTCGGGCCGGCATTGCTGGTCGCAGGTCGCCAACTTCCCTTGCGTGCGTTGGTTGGCCATACATTCCGCTGTTATCATAAGTAGTTTAACAGGCGAATGAGTAACAACTTGCGACATGGCGAAGCGATTATTTCTCCGTTGGGCCATAGGTTTGGCCCTTCCACTGAATCTGGCACCTCGGCAGTGCGGCCGAGAGTTTTTCCACGCCGACTTGCGTGATGCCCGGCTGATTTCCCGGCAACGCAAGTATCCGTAGCGACGCCATTTTCGCTAATGCCGGAAGTCCTTCGTCCGTGATCGCCACACCGCCCAGATTCAGATCTTCCAGTTTCTCGAATTCCGCAAGGATTTGAGTCGACGCATTGGTGATTTTGGTGTCCGCCAGGTGGAGGTGTCGCAGTGCGAGCTTCTTGAGTAGCGGAAGGTTCTTGTCTGTAACTGGAAGGGCGTTGATGTAAAGCGACTTGAGTTTGGGCATTTCGGCGGCGAGTTGGGTAAGTCCAACTTCGGTAAGTGAGGTGTTCGAGAGGATGAGCGTGTCCAGTTCAGGGCATGCGATCATCCGCTTCACATCGTCGTCGGTGACTTCCTTTTTGAATGCCAGATCAAGTCCTTTGACCGCAAACGCTTCTTGCGGGAGAGTATCGCCGCGGCGTGTGTCGAAGAACCCTTTCGGTGTGTTGAACCCGACATGCCCGCCGAGCTTCAAGGCCCATTCCGCGACTTCGCGGTCGGGGTTGCGCGCTTCGATAACCCCGCCATTCCACTCAATCTTGCAGAAAGGGAGTGCCGCTGCAAGTTTCTTCACCCCTTCCTCAGTTATCTGCGTTGCTCCCACGTTGAGCGATCGCAGTGACTTCATAGCTGAGAGGTTCGAAACATCTTTGTCCGAGACATTGGTATTGCACAGCAGCAAAATATGGAGCAACGCAGCTAGTTTCAGGCGTCGGGGGAAATCAGGAGGAAGATTACTATGGGAAAGGTTGAGATGCGTGAGTTGAGGGGAGAGCGCCAACGCTGTAATTGGCCCACCATCCAGTTGGCCATGAACGATCGCCAGGCTTGTGAGTTTTGGGAGCTTGGCGATGTTCGCACACACGATTCGGTCCATTCCCTGAGGGCTGTTGAGTGTCAACTCAATAATCTCTGGCCCTAAAACAGCCGCCCATCCCTTTGATGTCACCATTCCGGACATGCCGAGTTCAGTGATCACCAGGTAGCGCTGCGACTGAAAGAGCGTTTCCAGACTTAACAGGATCTCATCCGTTGCCTGGCGAGCGTTCAATCCTAGCCCCTTCAGTGCTGGAAAGGCTTTGAGTAATTGTGCGGTCTTGGGTGTCAATTCGAGCTTCGTTCGGAACTCCACGAGCGTGTTGCGGCACGGCAGTTCGGCCAGTTTGGCGAAGTCGGCTTCGTTCCAGGTAATGGTCTGAAATTGGTCGTAGATTCCGGTGAAGGCCGTCTCGCCTTCAAGGGCAGCGATCGTCATTGCAGCGAAGTCTTGTGGCATGACTCGACCATCGGTGCCAATCGCGATCAGTTCGAGCGGGCCGTCTGGAAGTGGGTCGGTCGGGGCGATATTTTGTTCATGTTGTGCAAAGTCAAGGAAAGCATGAGCGTGGATCGCCTCGATCGCCTTGCGGCTAGCAATGGGATCAACCACGGGGCGAACGCGAATGTTGCGAAATCGCACGGCACTACCGTGGCCCTGAAGCACCACTGGCCCGCGTTTCAGATCCGTGCTCAACAGCGTGGCGGAGTTCATAGGAGAGTACTTTGTCGGCGTGACCTTGTCCTGCACCGTTTCGCCATTGAGGATCACGGTTAACCGAACCGATTTCGGATCGGAAGGCACGCCCGTGGCCCGGATCACCAGGGTTTGCCAAACCTCCGCTGGCTTGGATGCGTTCTTACTCGGAGCGATCTCGCCATAGATCGAACCGGTTGTTGTGGGCGAGAGAACAGGCCCGAAGTCGTCCATGATTTGAACTTCGTAGCAACCCCACACATAGACGCCACTGTTCGCCTGAACGCCTATGGGAAGCCAGTATTCCAGGTGGATTTCGTGATCCCCGAACAGTTGTTTCGAAACGATGTTGTTGCCTGCGGAACCATTAATTTGTGTGTAGTTTCCATCTCTATCTCGAACAGTCCACGAGGCTGGCTCGCCTTTGGTTGATGTCCATTGCGAGAGATCTTTGCCGTTGAACAACACCAATTCGTTGCTGGGCACGGGCGCGCGTGGAGTTGTGGTCTTCCCATCTGTTCTGGGGTTCTTGCGATTCGCGGTATCGGGAATAACCTCGGGCGTGGGCGTTGCAACGGGCTTCTTGTTGAACTGCATGGCGACGAAGCCGACTGCGATGCCGGCACCCAGCAGCGCGATGCCAACCATGGCCCAGAGTGGGAAACCGCTGTCTTTGGTATCTCGGCCGCTGGGCTTTGGTACACGCTTAACCGAAGTCACCGATGTTTTGGCCTCAGTAATATCCAGATCGGCGAACGGATCGGGGCCGGAAGCGAGAACAATCGGCGGCACATCGCTCAGGGCGACAACTTGGACCGCATTCCCCAACGCCGCCTCCATCGCCGTCAACGCTACAACCACGTCTTCGGCCGTGTGCGGGCGTTGGCTGGCAGCTTTAGCCAGCAAGCGCATGGTGAGGTCCGACAATGGAGCTGGAATCGATGGATTGACCACGCTTGGCGGGGTAGGTTCCTGCGTCAGCACATCCATCAGCACGGCCGTGGTCGTTTTGCCATGAAACGGCATGCGGCCGGTTGTCATCTGGTAAAGGATTACGCCCAGGCTCCAGAGATCGGTGCGGGTGTCCACCGCATCGCCGCGTGCTTGTTCGGGCGACATGTACGATGGCGTGCCGATGATCGCTCCCGCATGTGTCATGCTGATATTGGCGTCATCGTCCGCCTGTGCGCTGGGTGCCTTTGCTTCGTTGGTGCCGGCCGCGCGTGCCAGCCCGAAGTCCAGCACTTTCACGCGGAGACGCTTTCCTTCCAGCCACACGTTCGCCGGTTTCACATCGCGGTGCACCAGCCCAACCGCGTGCGCAGCGGCAAGCCCTTCGGCAATCTCGCGACTAATGCGAATCACCTCTATCAACGGTGGACGCGGGTTGGCCTTGATGGCCGCGTGCAGCGTCATACCCTTCAACAGTGGCATGACCAGATACGTGACGCCGTCTTGCTCGGCGACCTGATGAATAACCGCAACGTGTTCGTGTTCAACCGCCGCCTGAGCACGGGCTTCACGGACAAAGCGTGCTTTGGCTTTCGAATCGGCGGTCAGCGATGGGGCCAGCACTTTCAACGCCACTTCACGCCGCAACGCGGTATCTTCGGCCCGATACACGACACCCATTCCGCCGCGACCCAGCTCACTCAGAATGCGATACAGCCCGAGTTTGGCCGGCGTGGACGCATTCGGCGCCGGGGAACTCGGTCCACCAGTATCGGAGCCGGTGCCCGTTGGCGTGGCCACGGATTTGGCCGCCGTAACGGTGGGATCGGTGATCGGTTTGCCTTGAGGCTCAGACATGGGGCGCTCCGCGGCAGATTCGATTGCAGCGATTGTACTCGGAGTATGGATAAGGCGTAAGCGATTGTTAGAACTGATGCGAGATAGTGGTAGTCCGGGCAAGATTTTCGGGTTCTACTTGCAACTGGTGTAATCGGAATAATCAATTCCCAAAGACTATTAAACATCTTCCGCGGATTCGCGCTAAATATACCACATCTCAGGATGCGGTCCGCTCGAACGGGTAACCGCGGCAGGGCCATGAGTCTTCTGACTCAAGCAGACACAGCGAACGCGACAGCACCACCCGCCGCGCGACGTTGACTTCGCCATCATCCCTTCCGGGATACTTCAGCCAGCCAGGGAAAGGGCCGGCAGCCACCGGTCATTCGCTCTTCGAGCGCGACTGCATGGGCAGGCATGAACGCCGCCCGGCGGCCTGCCGAAGAGCGCAGGAACTGCCATGCATTCCCGGTCCCACATAAACGGATTTGTTCATCTCGCTCTCGAAGCTCTCGAAACACGCGAAGTTCCGGCGGTCGGCATTCTCGTCGATTATTCGCTCGATCTGCGTGCCAACGGTGGGGCGGGGTTCTTCGAAGATCGCCCTGCGGCGCGTGTTGTGCTGGATCAAGTCGCCAGAGAGTTGGGCGGGCGAATCGATGCGAACCTCGCGGCTATCACTCCCAGCGGTGGCAACACCTGGTCGGCTTCCTTCTACGATCCGCGCACCGGTGGCCAAATCACGCTTCGCAACCCCACGATACCCGCGAACACACTGGTGGTTTATGTCGCGGGTCGTGCGATGCCGGGGCCAGAAGCGGGGCAGGGCGGCTTCGGCGGGTATAGTTGGTCTGGGTCTTCGACGTGGGCTAACACGGTGGCGAAGCGGGGTTGGTCCGGGTTCGCCACCTGGGGCGGAAGCATCGCCTTCGATACCACCGAGAACTGGCACTTCGGCACCACCACAAGCGGCCTCGATCGAAACGAACTCGATTTCTATTCGGTCGCCTCGCACGAACTCGGGCACTTGCTCGGCCTTGGCACCGCACCCGAATGGTTTGCCCAGGTTCAGAGTGGAGCGTTTATTGGGTCGAATGCCACGTCGATCTACGGCGGGCCCGTGCCGCTTCAACCGGGCGGTTCGCACTGGGCCGATGGCGTGACGGTAAAAGGCCAGCCTGCGTCGCTCGATCCGGTTCTGGACTTCGGGAAGCGAATGAATTGGTCCAGCCTCGATCAAGCCGCCCTTCGCGATATCGGTTGGGCGGCAGGATCGTCCGTGACCCCGCCGGTTACTCCTCCTCCGGTTACTCCTCCTTCTCCTCCGTCACCGCCTCCCGCGCCACCGCCGCCACAAGTTCCTCCGCCTGCAAGTGGCACGAGCGGGCAACCGGTGCTGGCGTCCGGGCCAAACGGCCAGGTCGAGGTCTATACGCGCCGCGGTGATGGCACGCTGGCATTCACTGGTCGCACCTTCACGCCATTCGCGGGCTACACTGGCACGGTGCGCACGGCTGTCGCGGACTTCAACGGCGATGGCACTCTCGATTATGCCTTCGCCACCGGGGCCGGAACATGGGCCAGAGTGCGCGTTGTAGACGGTTCAACGAATGGCATGCTGGTGGGAACCACGCCAGTGCTGGGCGGCTTCACCGGTGGTGCCTTCATTGCGGCGGGCGATACCGATGACGATGGGAAAGCCGAGCTTGTGGTGTCGGCGGATCGCGGTGGGTTGCCGCTCGTGGAACTGTATCGCGTGAACGCCAATCGGCTCACGAAGTCGCTGGCGTTCCTTCCGTTTAGTGCTGCGAATCGCAACGGCGTTCGCGTGGCCATGGGCGATCTGAACCGCGACGGTGCCGCCGATTTGATACTCGGAACCGGGGCTGGTCAGGCTCCGCGCGTCGCGCTGTACGACGGAGCCGCTCTTGGCTT
This sequence comes from Gemmata sp., assembly GCA_041740855.1. Taxonomy (GTDB): domain Bacteria; phylum Planctomycetota; class Planctomycetia; order Gemmatales; family Gemmataceae; genus Gemmata. The sequence goes on along the minus strand of JBGSLF010000129.1, from coordinate 47,882 downwards.
GGGCCGCACCATCACGATGCGAACATCTTTTCTCGCGTTCGATTCGAACGTGGCATTTGGAGTGAACATCGCTTCCGGCGATCTGAACGGCGATGGCTACGATGATCTGATCGTGTCGCAAGATGTTGGTGGCAGCCCGCTGGTTCGCGTGTGGTCTGGTGCGTCGCTCACCACAACGCCCGGCATCTCGGCTTCGTCGCTACCGCTGTTGCAGGAGTTTTATGCGAACGGCACCGATGACCGCAACGGAATCCGCGTCGCGGCGCGCGATGTTGATGGCGATGGAAAAGCGGAACTCGTGACCGCTCCGGCCGGCGGTGCCACGGGTTGGGTGCGGTTGCTTGCGGTGGGGCCAACGACTGTTGATCCGGTCGGCGTGGCGTTCCCCTTCGGCGGGCAACCGGTCGTGGCGGGTGCGGCTGGAGGTGTGCTGCCTGAGTCCGAGGGGTTTGTGTCGCCGGGCGGCCCGTGCCTGTGCTGCAGTCCAGGCTTGCACCAGCCCTATTGCAGTCGCGTGAGCCAGTAGGGAGTGTTATCAGAAAAGGCGACGAGTGCGGTTGGGCTTCGTCAGTTCCATCAGCAGTTTTCGTTGCGGGGAACTGACGGGGTATTCTGCCAAATCTTCCACCGTGAGCCACTTCGCTTCGGGATAGAAACCCGGTGAGAAGTGGCCCTTTGGTGAAGCGGCTTCCACGCATGTGAGTGTGATCCGGTAGCGTGTCACGCCGTGCCGAATCGTTGCCACTTCGCTACCCGGTTCCACTTCTAACCCGGTTAATTCTCGGGCGATTCGCACCACAGCGGCGGGCAGGTCTTCGTTTGGTAATCGCTCGGCGTGCGGCAACTCCCACATGTTCCGCCAGCGGCCCGCATCGGCGGATCTGCGGCAGAGCAGCAACGAACCCGCGCGGCGAATGACGACGCCCACTTCGCTCACATCCGTTAAGGCTATGGGTTTCTTGGGAGGCGGGATTCTTTCCTGCGAACCATCGCGGTGCGCGACACACTTCGCAGCCAGAGGGCACTTCTCGCAAGCGGGCTTCTTGAGCGTGCAAACCAGCGCGCCGAGTTCCATGAGCGCCTGGTTAAAGTCCCCGGCCCGCTTCGCAGGTAGCACTGCTTCCGCCGTGGCCCAGACCCACGCTTTCCCCTCGCCGGTGCGTGGGTCGCCCGGATAGCCGAACCAACGCGAAAGCACACGCAGGCTGTTGGCTTCCACGATCGGCAACTTGCGGTCGAAGGCTTGCGACAGCACCGCCCCGAGAATGTAGCGACCAACTCCGGGCAGAGCGGCCCACACAACGGGATCGTCCGGAAGCTGTTCGCCATGCGATGCGACGAGTTGTTTCGCGGCGGAATGAAGATGACGCGCGCGGCGATAATACCCCAGCCCTTCCCAGAGCCGCAGCACCTGTTGCTCGCTCGCCGCGGCAAGACTCGTGATGGTGGGGAACGCAGTGAGGAAACGCTCGAAGTATGGCCCAACGGCTGCGACGGTCGTTTGCTGAAGCATGATCTCGCTGACCCAGATGCGATACGGATCGCGATCCTTACGCCAGGGTAATTCACGTTGATGCGTGTCGAACCAGCCCAGCAATCGGGTACACTGCGGAGCCAGCGCCCGCGATTCGGGCACACCAGTGGGATGTGGGGGTGAAGGCATCGTGGCAGTGCGAAAAGAAGAAGTGTTAGGAATCGCAATCGGCCGGGGTTAACCCGGCCGAGAGTGGGAGAGCATTAGTCGCAAGAGCGAGGCGAACTACTTGGGCCGCCGCATCATCTTGCGAAGCAGTTCGCTGGCAGCGTTGGTCATATCTTCGCGAGAAACAGTCTTCTTGTCGCCTTCTTTGCCTTTATCCTCAGCAGTGCCTTGCTTGCTCCCGCCTTTCTCATCCATTCCCTGCAACGGGTTGGGCATGTCCATTACGGTGCTGCCGTCGGGCACTTCGCCTGGTTCATCGTCCATGCCCATCAGCATCGCCGCCATGGCATCGTGTTCATCCTGCTCTTTGTTGCCGCTTGGCGTTGCTGCGGGGGCTTTGCTGGGTGTTTCGGATGCGGGCTTGGGCTGAGGCTTCAGAGCCGGTGCTTCCTTCGAACCGGTAGAAGAAGCCGGCTTGGCGGGACGCGAAGGGTTCGGTGTGGCGTCCCGCGTGGGTGCCACTGTGGCCGCCGCACTGCTGGCTTTCACAGCTGCGAGCGCCGCGGCAGTGTTCGGATCGCTCATATCCGGCAGCGGCGTTGAGTCCGGGGTTACTTCCTTGTACTCAACCTTGATGGTGAAATCGAGTGGCCCGAGCTTGAGCGAAGCGCCGTTTTGAACTTCGACTTCCGCATTCTTCACGAGTGCGTCGTTAACCATCGTGCCGTTTGTGCTGCCGAAGTCTTGCACAAACACTTTGCCATCGCGAAGGATGACTCCGCAGTGGCGCTTGCTGATGGCCTGGCTGGCAGGTCGCAAATGACACTGGGCATCGCGGCCAATGTAGAATTGTGGCGCTGCAATTGGGATCGCCTTACCCTGGTGGACCCCCGATGCCACGACCAGAGTCACCTTCATAATCTTACCCGCTTAAAGGTGGTGTCATTCACAATTGAGTGAACCGGGACTGCGAGCAAATCGTATCCGTTATCGGTATTATTCCGTTGTTGCCAGGCGATCGCGAGCGAATAGTTGGGCGAATCGTCCGCTTGCCAGAAACCCCCAAGCATGGATACGCTGCTTGTGAGCGGTCCGTGCGAGTGTAAGCGAAACTACCTGGCGACCGATACATCTATCTTATGCAAGGGGCCAGGAATGAAGCAACTTTACAGGCACCCCGACGCAAACAAACTCTCGGTGATTCGCCCACTCTGTTACGGCCTCGGAATCACATTTATACTCTCCGCATTCGGTTGTGAAAACGATTCTAGAAGTAATACCGGTCCTGCGGCCAAGTCCTTCTCCAATGTTTCACTGAAACTAAGCTGTCCGGACTCAGAGTTCGCAACCGCTATTCGCCCGGCTGTGAAGAGTTGGGCGTTTCGCACGGGTGCCGATGTTGTCATCGATGGCGGAGCCATGACGCCTGGCGATTCCTTCGATCTGGGCGTTATTCCTGCACCCGAGCTTGGCGCATGGGCCGATCGCAACGAACTGGTAACCGTGCCCAATTCTCTGCGTGCGCCGGATCATCCGTTCCAGTGGACCGGCGTGCTGACTGCTTATCGCGAACACATCATTAACTGGGGCGGCCAGGCTAATGCCTTGCCGATGGCGGGCGATGGGTATGTCGTGGTCTATCGGGCCGATCGCTTACTCGATCCCAACTTTATCGCGGTGTTTCGCGAACGAACCGGAAATGTGCCGACCGCTCCGACTAGTTGGGAAGAGTTTGCCGTTCTTGCGACGCAGTTGGCGGAGTTCCACAAGAAACCGAGCCTTGCCCCCATGACCGCGGAAGAAGTGGCGGATCTCTTCTTCCGCGTCGCGGCGTGCTACGATCGCAAAGCCACGTCGGAAGTGGTCGTGGCACAAACCGCTGGTCAGGCGCTTTCGTTCCAGCACGATACGATGACCGCCGAACCACGATTGAACGCACCGAGTTTTCGCGCGGCAATCGATTGGCTCGGGCTGTTGGCAGAGCGGAAATGCTTCCCGGCCCCGCGTGCCGCTTCAACCGATGCGGCCGCTGCTTTGGCGGGAGATGCCAGCTTGGCTGTTCTCTCGTTGAAGCAACTCGCCGCGTTGCCGCGCGAGAATGGGGCCGTGCCACCACGCTTTGGCATCGCGCCGTTGCCCGGTGCGAATATGTACTACGACCCCGAGAAGCGGCAACTCGTGCCGGCGGGCTTGCCGAACTATGTGCCATACTTTTCGGGTGGCCGTGTGGGTGTGGTGCGCAGCCGCTGTGCGAACTCGCAAGCTGCGTTCGACTTGCTTGCCGAGCTTGGCGGGCCAACACGCAGCCTGGAATGGCTCAGCACGCCCGGCCTCGGAGCTGGCCCCTTCCGCGCCGAACAGTTGGAACGCGATCGCCTTTCCGCCTGGCTCGGCTACGGCTTCGATGCCGATCGCACGCGCGGTTTGCAGGAAGCCATGCGGTACTATCTTCGCTCGGAAGTGAAGAACCCCGCCTATGGCCTTCGCGGACCCGATCAACAGGCGTTGAACGCGGCCGCCGCGGCGATACTTGGCAAAGTTGCGACAGGAGCGACTCCGCCCGATGCGGCTATCAATGAATTGCTCCAACAATGGAACGCGATTGATGAACCCACCAAGCGGGAAACCCGCATCTTGTGGCGCAAGCTCTCGGCTGGCGTGAACTGATACGCGGGCAAAGTGCGAGCATCGGCGTTTCAATAACGTGGTGGCTTCGGGTGCTGGAATGATGCTGTGACAAGGGATCGCCATGTCTAAAGCCAAGAAACCGTCGTTGGTGAAACTCAGCGAGATGCAACCGGGGCAAGCGGCCGATTGCTTCGCCCAACTCGTGGAGAAAAAGACTGGCAGCACGCGCGATGGCAAGCCGTTCTATTCGTGTCGCTTTCGCGACCTTCGCCGCACCGCCGCCGTGATGGTTTGGGCCGATACGCTGTTCTTCGAGGAATGCCGGACCGAGTGGCAAGTGGGCGATTTCTTCAAGATCCGTGCCACCTTCTTCGAGCACGAAAAATATGGCCCGCAACTGGAAGTGGAGCAGGTTCGCTTAACGCAGGAGCGGGATCGCGAGGATGGGTTTACCGAACTCGATTTTCTCGAACGATCGCGCTTCGATCCGGACGTAATGTTCTCCGAACTCGATGCCCTCGTCGCGGCCGAGATCGCCGACTCCCCACTGCGTTCACTGGTGCAAAAGATTCTCAAAGACAATGAGCCCACGCTCAAATTGCTGCCCGCCACGATCCGCCACTTCTACCCGTTCGCCGGCGGTTGGCTCGAACACACGTTCAATGTGGTCCGCAGTGCGATCTGGTTCGCGGATCGCTACGCGCAGCAGTTCACCGATCTGCACCCACCACTCAATCGTGATCTGATCGTTGCGGGGGCTGTGCTCCACGATATTGGCCGCGCGAAAGAACTCGAACGGCCCTCAATCGGGCAACCGGTTCGGGCGGGTGTGAGCGGGGAATTGTTCGGGCATCTGTTCCTCGGCTACGACATGATCCGCACCGCTGCGGCGGATGTGCCCGAGTTGAACCCAGAGTTGCTGGAGTTACTGCTGCACATCGTGATTACGCATCTGAAGACGCCCGAATGGGGTTCGCCACGATTGCCGTGCATTCCGGAAGTGCTCATTTTGCATCACGTCGATGATTTGGACGCGAAATTCGAGATGTATTATCGCTGCTTGACGAAAGATGTGAGCGATGGCCCGTTCACGGAACGCGACCCAGTGCTCAACCGCCCGCTACTGAAGCGGCGGACGGTCTAATTGAACTGGGCCACAGATGATTGGTAAATTCGTGACGCACCTTCGTGACGCTCTTTCTTGAGGACCTTTCTTGACGAGCCGGAAGCGTTAGCGACGGGTCTTGCTAAACCGTCGCTGACGCTTCCGGCTCGTCAAAACACGACACACAACCCCGGCTATATGTTTAGTTCTACTATCTGAGCAAGACACAACAGGAACTGTTTCTTGGCCGTTCCAACGGCTTACATACTTACTTCGCCAGTTCAAACGGGATGTCGTTGGATCCGCTCTTCACTTCTGTGGTCAGTGTGGTGGCCGTGTTGTACTTCGCGGGAATGTACTGTTCTGAAGCTTGGGTCTTGTCGTCCCCCTCACCCAGGATGAACTTGCCTGGTATAGGCTTTTGGCCCGTTATCTCAACCTTCATGTTACCCACCTCGGACTCCATCTCGTATTTGCCGCCTTTGATTATGGCCGAGAACGCTCTACCTTCGTTGCTGCGGAATTGAATCCGGCCATCTTCGACAGGCTTGCCATCGTATGAGACGTTGCCCGTTATGGCATGACGCTTCATGGAGCTATCCCCGCAACCGGCGGCGATGAGAGCGGCAGTGAACAAGAAACCCATTGCAGTACAGCGAATCGTTGCGGTGTTTGTCAGCATGTAGAAACTCCTAGTAGTGGTAAATGAGATAAGCCCGGCTGCCCTTTCGGAAAGCCGGGCCACATTGTTAGCAGTGAAGAACAACGTGAGCAGAATCAAGGAATGTTAACAGCTTGCCCATCGGCGATGGTGCCCATGGCCTGCCACACGTTACGCGGGATGTTGTTGTTGTAGAAGCGGACCGAGCCGTCACCCATGGCCGCATTCACACCACCGGTGTGATTGCTACGAGCAAAGGCATAACGACCAGGCAAGCTGCCCGCGTTGCCGTTTTCGCACGGTGCGTTCGGGAAGGTGGTAGATTTGCAGCTATACACCCGGTCGGCAACGCCCGTGTTGGGCGTTTCGAAGGTCGAGAAGCCATAAGCACCGTGCGGTGCCCCGCCCCAGTAGCCACCGAGCTCACCCCAAGCGCCAGTGCCGTTGCCGCGGATAATTCCTTCGCTCACCATCAGGGTGTTCGAGGAGCCGTCTGGGATGGCCTGAATCTTGTTTCGGCTGTCGTAAGCGAACATACCACCGGTGTTGGTCGTTGCCACGCCAACGTTGGTTGGCACTAAGCCGTTCCACGTGATGCCCGCGGCGCACACCGCATAGTTACCCTGGAACGCAACCGTTCCACCGTTTGCCCCGCGACCGGGGGAGTTCGAGTCTGAAGGGCAGGTGTACATCGAAATCGGTGTGGTGACAATTGCGGAAGTCATGGCGTGGATGTACTGTGTGCGGTCCGCTTCGTAGAGGTTGTACAATGCACCTTGTTCCACGTAAGGCAGAACTGACTGGAACCAGTTTGTGCGGCGGTGATAGTGAACACCAGCCGCATCCTTGGGTGCGAATAGTCCCGTTTCCTGAACCATACCTTCAGGCAGGTACTGAGCGGTATCGTGAAAGTTGTGGAGGGCCAGTGCGATCTGCTTCATGTTGTTCTGGCACTTCATGCGTGCGGCAGCTTCACGAACCTTCTGCACTGCTGGCAGCAGCAGGCCGATAAGGATAGCAATAATGGCAATCACAACGAGCAGTTCGATCAGCGTGAAGGCGCGACGCGTCGAGGCACGATGAGTCACAGAGATGCTCCCGTAAAAAGAGTAACGGTGAAAAAAGAGAAAATGGCTAGAGTGATTTGTGAGGATTCGAGGAGGGAGAATAATCCTGCACCAAATCACAATCTTGGGCTATTGAATAGTATTTGATCAAAGAGCGTGTAGTCAATACCCCTCACATATCTTTCCGCAATACTTTGCGATTTGTGGGCAATTAAGAGAGGTATTTCTGCTTTTTTCATCTTTCACCAGTCGTGCGGCGTTCCTTCAACACACGTCGAAGATACTGACCATAGTCATTGTTGCCGCATTCGTCGGCCAGATGTTCGAAGTGCTCCGCGTCGATGAACCCTTTCAACAGTGCGATTTCTTCCAGGCAGGCAATCTTCAGTCCCTGACGTTGCTCTAAAGTCTGAACGAACAGCGACGAGGAAACCAGCGAGTCGAACGTGCCGGCGTCCAACCACGCGACGCCGCGGCCAAGCGGCGTAACGGTTAGTTGTTGCTGACGCAAATAGTGCAAGTTCACATCGGTGATTTCCAGTTCCCCGCGTGGCGATGGCTTCAACCCTTTCGCCACTTCCACCACGTTGCCGTCGTAGAAATAAAGCCCGGTGACGGCCCAATTCGATTTCGGAACTTTTGGCTTCTCTTCAAGCGAAACGGCCCGGAAGTTGCGGTCGAATTCCACCACGCCGAACCGCTCCGGATCGGTAACGTGGTAAGCGAAGACACGTGCGCCTTGGGTGAGGCGGGCGGAATCGACGAGCGTGGGCATCAGATCGTGGGCGAAGAAGATGTTATCTCCCAGGATGAGACATACCGGCTCTCCGCGAATAAACTCTTCGCCCACAAGAAACGCCTGTGCGATTCCGCCGGGGTTTGGCTGAGCTTTGTACGACAGCCGCAACCCAATCCGGCTTCCATCGCCCAGGAGTTCTTCGATTCGTGGCGTATCGCGCGGCGTGCTGATGATGAGAACATCCCGAATTCCGGCCAGCATGAGCACGGAAAGCGGGTAGTAGATCACGGGTTTATCGTAAACCGGCAGTAATTGCTTGCTCACCGATCGCGTGAGTGGGTACAACCGGCTTCCGCTGCCTCCGGCTAACAGGATCGCTTTCATGGTGCGTTACCGGTGCTCGGGTTATTAGAGAATCTGTGCCGGTTTGTTCCTTGCGAAGATTCGTTAGCAGTGTAGAACATGTGGCCCACAGTGTGACCCGTCGGCGTTCGCTTTAACTCGTGTGCCTGGGCCTGTCGGGTGTTCTTCGCGACTGCTGTTGCTAGCATGGCAGTGGTCCTGAGTCCTGGTCCTTCCCCCTCGTTTCCTTCCTCGCAACTGGAGCGTAGACCATGTTGACCCGCCGTGAAGTGCTCCGTTCGGCTATGGCCGGTGCCGCCACTTTGGCCGTGCCATCGCTTGCCTCGTCGGCCCAGCAAGCCAAGGGATTCACCCTGCCGAAGCTCCCGTATGCCTACGATGCGCTGGAGCCAAGCATCGACGCCGAAACAATGATGATTCACCACACGAAGCATCATCAGGCGTATGTGGATAACCTGAACAAAGCATTAGCCGCGGATGCACCCGAATGGCTTACCAAAGATATCGTGGTAGTGGTGCGAGATTTGAAGGATATTCCCGAGAAGATTCGCACCGCGGTGCGGAACAACGGTGGCGGGCACCTGAACCACACCTGGTTCTGGCAGATGATGACCAAGCCAGGCGGCCCTGGCCCCAAGGGTGATCTGGCCAAGGCGATCGACGATAGCTTCGGTAGCCTCGATGGCTTCAAGAAAGAATTCCTCGCCGCGGGGTTGGGGCAGTTTGGTAGCGGGTGGGCGTGGCTCGTCGCCGGTAAAGAGAAGCCGCTCGCGATCGTGAAGACCGCCAACCAGGACAACCCCGTGACCGATGGCCAGAAGGTGTTGCTCGGTTGCGACGTGTGGGAACACGCCTACTACCTGAAATATCGCAACTTGCGTGCGAAGTATGTTGAGGCGTGGTTCAACGTGGTGAACTGGGACTTCGTCGCCGATTTGCACGCCCGCAAGTGATTGAAGTGGTGATTGAAGCAGTGCTAATGACTTTGCAAGCCCACCTGTAACCGGGTGGGCTTGAGCTTGTTACAAGGTTCGCCGTGCCCAGCGCAGTTTAGCAGAGCGGCTTCGCGGATTGGTTTGCCGTTCCTCGAATGCGGGGCGAATCGCATCTGGGCTAATCGCATCGAACACACCCGTCCGCAGTCCATCGCGGAATGCCACCTTCACCAGTCGATCTTCTCCGCTGTGAAAGCTGATGATTGCGGCGACGCCACCGGGCTTGAGCACCTTTGGCAGCACGCGGAGCAAGTGCGTCAGGTTCGCCAGTTCGCGGTTCAAGAGAATTCGCAGCGATTGGAACACGCGCGTGGTTGGGCCAAGCAATTGCTTCCGCTCAGGCGGGGCACCTGGCGTGCGATCGACTCGCACCGGTGCGGCTTGCTCGATCAACGCACGCAATTCCTTGGTTCGTTCGATCGGCTTCACCTGTCGCTGTTCCACGATGGCCGCGGCGATGGCACCCGCTTGCGGCTCATCCCCGAGTTCGCGGAAACAGGCCGCGAGTTCTTCGGCGGGAAGGGTGTTCAGCAGATCGGCCGCGGTGCGGTCACGCGTTCGATCCATACGCATATCAAGTGGCCCGTCGCGCATGAACGAGAAGCCGCGGGTGCGGTCGTCCAGTTGCATGCTGGACATGCCCAGATCGGCGAGGAGGCCATCGACCTGCGACGCACCTTCGATGGCGAGCACACCCACCAGGCCCGCGAAGTTTGAATGGTGTAACGCGAACAACCCGCCCAGTTCTTCCAGCTTTGGTTGGGCCAACTCGATGTTGCCGGGGTCCAGATCCATGGCCACGAGAAGGCCATCTGGAGCCACGCGTTTGAGCAATTCCAGCGAATGCCCGGCGAATCCGAGTGTGCAATCGACCACCACGTTGCCGGGCTTGGGATCGAGAGCGGCGAGCACTTCGTCCAGCAGCACGGGGCGGTGTTCGCCGGCTGCGGTCGAGCGACGCACGCGCTTCCGCCAGAACGGTCGGCGTTTCTTCTTGGGTGCAGGTTCGTCGGCCATAACGGAATTGTATGGTAGTTTTCGGCGAGCCACTTGTAGTGGTGCGGCCAGTATACCCCGATATGTGCGTCAGAGACGCCATAATGGGCGATCGGTGATAGACTAAAATGCAAATACTTTCAGGAGCCGGCCATGAGTAGCCCGCCGATGGACGACCGCGATGGCGTGATCTGGTACAACGGGAAACTAATCCCCTGGCGAGAAGCCAAGTTCCATGTTCTCACTCACAGTCTGCACTACGGCAATGGCGTGTTCGAGGGCGAACGCATTTACGATGGCAAAGTGTTCAAACTCACAGAACACTCGGCTCGCCTTCATAAGTCCGCGAACATGCTCGCCTACGATTTGCCGTATTCCGTGGAAGAACTGGACTCCGCAACCAAGCTTGTTGTGGCGATGAACAAGCTGGAGTCCGGCTATGTGCGGCCAATTGCCTGGCGTGGGGCGGAAGTGATCGGCGTATCGGCACGCGGAGCCAAGGTACATGTGGCAGTCGCGGCGTTCCCGTGGGGCGCGTATTACGAGCAAAAGGCGATCAAACTTACCACGAGTCGATGGAAGCGGCCCAGCCCCGAGAGTTCCCCCGCCGGAAGCAAGGCCGCCGGCCTTTACATCATCTGCACGCTTGCGAAGGATGAAGCACTCGATGCGGGCTATCAAGACGCCCTGATGCACGACTACAAAGGCCGTCTTTCCGAAGCCACCGGGGCGAATCTCTTCCTGCTCATCAATGGTGAGTTGCACACGCCCACCACGGAAACCATTCTCAATGGGATCACGCGCCAAACCGTGATGGAACTCGCCCGCAAGCGAAACATCAAGGTGGTGGAACGCGAGATTTGGCCGGATGAACTGGCCAAGGCGAGCGAGGTATTCCTCACCGGAACTGCGGTTGAGGTGCAACCGGTCGGGATGATCGACGCCCACGAATACCCGCTGGGGCCAGTCACGCAGCAGTTGCAAGCCGATTACGCGGCTCTCGTCCGGAGTTAAGGGCCGATGCGCACCATGAAATCTGCTGTCACCGTGTCGCTGGTAGCCGAAGCCCGAGGTGGGCCGTTCGTTTTCTGGGACGATCTACCAGCCGCCTGCCGCACTGCGAGCGAACTCGGGTTCGATGCCATCGAGCTGTTCCCGCCCGGTCCGGATGCCGTTGATCCCGGCGAGCTTCGCACACTCCTGGACGACCACGGTTTATCGTTGGCGGCGGTTGGCACCGGTGCGGGGTGGGTGAAACACAAACTGAGCCTGACCGCTGCGGACGATACCACGCGCGATCGTGCCATCGATTTCATCAAACGCTTGATGGAGTTCGCGGCTCCGTTCGACGCGCCGGTGATTATCGGCTCCATGCAGGGAAGGGCGGCCGACGCGGTTTCCAAACCGATCGCATTGCGTTACCTGGGAAACGCTCTGTACAAGCTCGATGAGCACGCCGCAGACTTCGAAACGGCGGTGCTTTACGAACCACTCAACCGCTACGAAACCAATCTCATCAACACGCTGGACGATGGCGTACAACTTCTTTCCGGGCTAGGCGTGACACGCGTGAAGTTGCTGGCGGATCTGTTCCACATGAACATCGAAGAGGCGAACGTGGCCGATGCCTTGCGCGTGGCGGGTCGGTTCGTGGGGCATGTTCATTTCGCCGATTCGAATCGCAAGGCCGCCGGCATGGGGCACACGCCGTTTAAGGAATGCGTGCAAGCGCTGCGCGAGATTGGTTACGAAGGCTATCTTTCCGCCGAAGTGTTCCCGCTGCCCGATTCGAACGCCGCCGCCAAACAAACCATCGAGAGCTTTCGCGCCGTCATGGCGTGAAGATCGGGAACAGGGCTCGTCTGTATTGCGTGCGTGGAATTGTAATCTGGCGCGATTCTTGGTTTCTCCGGCTCGCGGTTCCGCGTACGCTAATGTTGTTGTGTTTCACCCTCCAACCTCCCTCCTCAAGGAGCCAATCGATGCGACTCATGTTCGCAGCCGCGGCGTCCCTGACGCTTGGGTTGCTCGTCACGTTTGCTGACGACGCCAAACCTAACGTGTCCGACAAAGTCGTAGCGTTGAAGAAGAAGTTCGATGCAGAAATGGAAGAGTTTACCGCCCGCCTGAATAAGGCGACCGACGCAGGCGAAGCTCGCGGCATTCAAGCCGAGATGCGGGAACTCGTGGCTCTTACGGCCGACAAGGCGATTGACATTGCCAAGGAAGATCCGAAGAGCGACACAGGCTTCGCCGCTGCGGAGTTCCTGTTCAAGGCCGCATCGAAAGTGAACGCGGGCGATCTCAAGCAGATCGGTGCGGCCGCCGAACTGATCGCCGAACACCACGCCACCAAGCCGAGCGTGAAGGAACTTCTCATTCCCGCGATGCGCCTCGGTGCCGCAGGTGAGAAACTCCTGACCGCTGTTAGCGAAAAGGCCACCGACAAGGAAGCCAAGGGGACAGCCCTGTTCATCCTCGGGTTCAACGCGGCCCGCAAAGCCGACGCGGCAGAAGACGAAAAGGAGCTTGCGGCCGCCGTGGGCAAGGCGACGGAACTCCTTAGCGCCGCGATCAAAGAAGCACCAGATACCAAGGTGGGTGCCGGTGGGCGAACCATTTCCGATCTGGCTGGCAAACAAATCGAAGAGTTGAAGGGAATCACCATTGTTGCCATTGGCAAGCCGGCTCCGGATATCGCATCGATGACGCTGGAAGGGAAGAAGATCAAGCTTTCCGACTATAAGGGCAAAGTGGTGCTGCTCGATTTCTGGGCCACGTGGTGCCCGCCGTGTCGCGCGATGATTCCGCACGAACGCGACATGGTCGCCGGCATGAAGGATCGGCCCTTCGTGCTGGTGAGCGTGAGCGCGGACGACGAGAAAGATACGCTCGTCAAGTTCCTCGAAAAAGAACCGATGCCCTGGGTTCACTGGTGGGACGATGGCGCACGCAACCCCAGCTTGAAGAAGTTTCGCGTCCGTGCGTTCCCCACCATGTATCTCATCGATCACACCGGTGTGGTGCGCGAGAAGTGGGTGGGCAATCCGGGTAACGATAAGCTCGATAAGGCCGTTGAAGATCTCGTCAAAGAAGCCGAGAAGATGAAGGGTTGAACCGGCTCTGAATCAGTCTCGTATCAGCCCGCGTGCGATTGGCGTGCGCGGGCCTGTTTGTGCGCCTCGTATACTTTCTTCATGAACGCGGGTGATTCTCTTCAGTTTGATCGGGTTGCGGTGCCCACGCCCGAAGGCGGTCCGTTGGCCTTCGAGTTAATCCCGGCCCCCGACCCGTTTCAAAGCGCTCGCCGCCTCGCGCATCTGCCCCATCTCTTATTCCTGGACTCCGCGGAACAGCACGCCGAACGCGGCCGCTATTCCTATGTCGCTGCCGAACCCGCCGAGTGGCTTTCCGGCCGCATATCGGGTTCTGAAACGCCGCCACTCGGATTGCTGCAGGAACGATATCGCCAGCAGGCGAAGGTGGAATCGGTCGCAGGCTTGCCGCCATTCCAGGGCGGTTATGCCGGGCTGTTCGGGTATGGGCTTGGCCGCGGGTTTGAACGCATTCCGCCACCGCACGCCGATGAGTTCGATACGCCGGATTGGGCGGTTGGGCGATACGACTGGGTCATTGCCTTCGACCACGAACAGGCCCGCGCGTGGGTGGTGTGCCAGCGCCGTTGCCAGGAGAAACTCGGTGGTTTGTATGCGTGTCTCCGCTCGCCGGTGCCGGAGCCATCCGCGGAGTTCGCACCACCGTTCGCATCGCCACACGCCGTTCGGCAGTTGGTGCCACAATACGCTTTGCCTGGCTTTCCCACGGTAACGAGTAACTTCGATCGCGCGGGCTACGAAGCGGCGGTGCAACGGGCGGTCGAGTACGTGCACGCGGGCGATTGCTTTCAGGTGAACCTTTCGCAACGCCTGCTATCGCCACTGCGCGAACACCCGCTCGAACTCTATGGCCGGCTTCGTACGCTCAACCCCGCACCGTTTGCCGGTTACTTCGATCTCGGCGACTTCCAGATTCTCAGCGCGTCGCCGGAGCGATTCTTACGGGTCGATGCCGGTGGCGAAGTGGAAACCCGCCCGATCAAAGGAACACGCCCACGCGGAGCGACCGCCACAGAAGACGCGGAACAGATTCGCGACTTGGTGGCCAACCCCAAAGACCGCGCCGAGAACGTGATGATCGTGGACTTGCTTCGCAACGATATCGGCAAAGTTTGCGAATTCGGTTCCGTGCGAGTGCCGCGGGTGTGCGAAGTGGAGACGTTCCGGTTCGTGCATCATCTGGTATCGGAGGTTCGCGGGAAACTCCGCGCGGGGCTTGGGCCGCTCGATCTGCTCACGGCGGCGTTTCCAGGCGGAAGCGTGACCGGTGCGCCCAAAGTTCGCGCGATGGAGATTATCGCTGAACTGGAACCAACCGCACGCGGGCCATATTGCGGTTGCATCGGTTGGATCGGGTTCGACGCAGCGATGGACACCAATATCTTGATTCGGACGTTCACGGCCGGTCGCGGTTGGGTGCAGTTTCCCGTGGGCGGCGGTATCGTGGCCGATAGCCATCCGGCCCGCGAATACGAAGAAACGCTCCACAAAGCCGCAGGGTTGCTCCGAGCGCTCGAGAAGTGGTGAATACCTTGATTCTCGAAGGATTGATTACCACCGTGAACCCGGACGGATCGCCGCACCTTGCCCCGATGGGGCCGCAGGTGGCACCGGACTTCCAACGCTTCACCCTGCGCCCATTCCCCACATCGCACACCTATCAGAACTTGTGCCAGCACCCGGAAGGCGTGCTTCACATTACCGACGATGCGCTCTTACTCGCGAAAGCGGCAATTGGAGCGATCGATGTGTTTCCGAAAGTGGAACCCGCGCAACGGGTGCGGGGCTTTATCCTGAGCGATGCCTGCCGTTACTTCGAGTTTCGGATCATGAAGCTCGACGATTCCGCCGAGCGCGTGAGCATGGAAGCCGAAGTGGTGCGTACCGGGCGAATGCGCGATTTCTTTGGCTTTAATCGCGCCAAGCACGCGGTGTTGGAAGCGGCGATCCTGGCGACACGCCTGCACCTGTTACCACTCGCCGAAGTGGCCGCCGAGTTCGAGAAATTGCGGGTGATCGTTCGCAAGACGGGCGGGGCCGATGAACAACTCGCCATGGACCTGCTCGAAGCCAGGTTGCGTGAAACGGAGGCGACGAAATGATCCGTGTCGTAGCACCCAATCGGCTTCATTTCGGGCTGTTTAACGTTCCCACCCACGATGGGGAACTGCCGCCGGGCGAACGTGCGTTCGGTGGCGTGGGGCTGATGACGGATACACCCGGAGTGGAAGTGACCGCTAAGCCCGCGAAGCTGTGGAAATTCAAGGGACCGCTTGCGGCTCGTGCCGAAGCGTTCGCCCGACGCTTTGTGGAGTCGATGCCCGAAGGATCTTCAACGATGCCGTTCAAGATTCGGGTCGTGTGTAGCCCGGTCGAGCATGCGGGGCTGGGCGTTGGCACGCAACTCGGGCTAGCCGTGGGGAAAGCTCTGGCCGTGGCGATGGGCCAACCGCACATCGATTCCGTTACACTCGCACACCGAGTGGGGCGAGGCGAACGTTCGGCGATTGGAGTGCATGGGTTCGATCACGGCGGACTGCTGATCGATCGCGGTAAAGCAGCAGGCGAAGCCGTGGCCCCGTTAGCGGCTCACGTTCGCTTACCAAAAGCCTGGCGTGTGGTGCTGTTCCTTCCCGATGTTCCGGGAGAATGGCACGGCCAGCGGGAACGGCAGGCGTTCGCTAACGCCACCCGCACCGATCCGGCATCGCTGCAACGCATAGCGGAAACGGGCATTCTCCCCGCCGCGCGGGCCGGCGATCTCGATTCCTTTGGCGAAGCGGTTTACGAGTTTAATCGCAAGGCGGGCGAGCCGTTTGCGGCGGCCCAAGGGGGAACTTACGCTTCGCCAGCGATCGCCGAGTTGATTACGGAAGTGCGAAGCATGGGCGTGCGTGGCGTAGGGCAAAGCTCGTGGGGGCCAACAGTCTTCGCCATCGTGGGCAATGAAGACATCGCCCAGACATTACTCATGCAGTTTGGGCTAAAAGTTCCGACCATGATCGCGCAGGTTTCCTCCGGCCATATCACCACCATTGAATGAACCGGCAGTTAAGTGGTGAAGAAGCCGCGTTCGGCAAACCACGCGGCCATATCGCGCGTCATCGTCCCGTCGTTATCCATGCGTGGCACCTTGTTTTGCCCGCCATACTTGCCGCGGGCCTTCATCCACTCCGCGAACCCGCCGGACCGCACGGTGCGCACCTCGGGGCAGAGCATCGTCAGATCCCCCTTGCGGTGTGCGTCGTAGTCTTCGTTCGCGCGACACAACTCGGCGTCGAGTTCTTGGGCAAAGCGGGCCGCATCGGGGCGGTTCCCTGCGAACTCAATGAGGTACAGGTGACGCCCCGGTTGTTGCGGAGTGTCCGGAAAGAGCGGGCCAACGTGGAAATCGACCGCATTCACATCGAGCATGCGGGCGGCATGCGCAACAGCCTTCTCCACTTCTTCGCTAATCAGGTGTTCACCGAACGCCGAGAGAAAATACTTCGTGCGACCCGTGAAGCGAATCAGTGGCGGGTTGAGTTGCTCGAAGGCGATGGTGTCGCCCACCAGATACGCCCACATTCCCGAGCACGATGTGATCGCCACGGTGTATTGCACGCCCCGTTCCACATTCGCCAGCGTGTGCCGCGTGGGTCGTTCCTTATCCATCTCCTCGACCGGGATAAACTCGAAGAACACATCGTGATCCGGAACGATACGCAATAAGCCGTAGCGCGGGTCTTCCGTGGCGATGAAGCCTTCCGAGCAAGGATAGACTTCGCAGAATTTCACCAGATCGCTGGCAATTTCTTTGCGGAACAGATCGCGGAACGGATCGAATTTGGTGCCGCCGTGAATCACGAGCCGCAAGTCCGGCCAGATCTCGGAAATGGTCTTCTTTCCGGTTGCTTCTTTGAGCCGCTGAAACAACAGCAGAATCCAGGAAGGCACGCCGCTGATCGCGGTGATGCGTTCGCGTGCGCCCTGATCGGCGAGCCGCCGCATCTTCACTTCCCAATCGCTGAGCAAGCCCAATTCGAGCGGCGGGAATGTGTACGCACGCAGCAGTTCCATTAACTCCTTGGCGGCAATTCCGCTCAAGTCGCCCGCAAGGCTGCCGTCGTCTTGCTTGCGGAGTTCCGTGCTGCCACCCAGGAAGAAGAAGCGGCCGGTGAAGAGTTTCGCTTCTGGGTTTGCATGCCGGAACAGTGCCAGTGTGGTGAACGCGGTCTTCTTGTTCGATTTCACCATTTCGCGTGAAACGGGAATGTACTTGGTCGACCCGCTCGTGGTGCCACTCGAAAGCGCGTAGTAAGGGATTTTGCCCGGCCAGGTGATATCGTCGAGGCGGGGGTAAGCGTCTTTCCAGTAATTCTCCCAGAAGAATTCGTAGTCGCGCAGCGGAACGCGAGCCTGGAAGTCTGCGACGGAGGTGATGCGTGCGAAATCGTGGTCGCGGCCAAATCGCGTGTTCTGTGCCCGCCGCACCAGCGAAAGTAACGTTTGGTGTTGCACCTTGCCCGCGTCCATCCGATCCAACCTCAGCGTTCGCTTGTTGGCAAACTGCAGCAGCGCCGCGTCGGCCATGCGGCGGACGAGTGGGTTCCCTGCAATCGGTGCGAGGAAGGCAGTACTTGGCATAAATTGCTTTCGCGTAACAGGTGTCAAGCAAGAACCCACCCGTTTGGGCGGGTGGGCTGCAGGAATCAACGTGTCGGGCCAAGATCAGTTAGCGGGAACGCCACCCGGGCGAAAACCTTTGCAAACATACACGCCACCGGGAGGCATGTTCCACGGCACGAACCGAAAACGAATATCGTCGAAATACCGGGCATACATGCGATAGTACACCAGTGGCATTACGGTGAGCTGGCGGAAGGTTCCCTTCGGGCCAAGCGTGCGGGCGGACGTTTCCAGCACTGCGTTGCGAACGGCTTCGGGAAACGACGGCAACGGCAGCCCGGAAAGAACGTGATCCACTTCAGGAATGCCCCGCTCCGCCAGATACTTATCGAACTGCGTTGCGTCGCCCTGAATCACATCGAGGTTGGGAACACCCTGGAATCGAGCCTGCAAGCGGGCGCACAACGTCGGGTCGAGTTCGATCACCACGAGCCGCGTGTGCGGTTTCACGCGGTGAATGAGTTGGGCCGTAATCGGGCCAGTTCCCGCACCGAGCTCGACGATGCACTTGGCCTGATCCCAGTCGATCCCATCGATCATCTTTCGCGACATCGGGCCAGAACTCGGGGCGAAAGAGGCGATCTTTCGTCCTTGCGTAAAGAAGGCCTTCATCATTAACCACCAGTCCGGTCCGCCGGGTCGCGGCGTTTGCGAACCGCTCGGCGGGGCCGGTGGGTTATGAGGATTGGTTTTCGTATCCACGGCCGGTAGGTGGGGTGTCATTTGTTGTTAGCCCGTGTGGGCTTCACGAGGAGCAACTGGGTCCAGGAAGGATTCGCGCTCGGCCGGGGCGAACTAAGAAAGTGTACGACCAGCCGATTGATCTTCGCCGATTTTTCAATCTGTGGGGCGTGCCCGCACTTCTCGATTTTCAAAAAGTGCCCGTATGGCAAGTTCGTGGCGGCCTCTTGGGCGGTTCGCGGGCAGCAAATCTTATCTTCCGAAGCGGTGACGAGCAGTGTGGGGCATTTCACGTCTTTGAGCCGCTCCCGCACCGTGTGGTCGAGCGTTCCACGCACGGTCTTCACGAAGCCAGTCTTCCATCGCCGGTTTACAAACCGGGTCTTGTAGTACCGGAGAATTTCGCGATCGACCAATCTGGGTTTATGGAACACACTGCGAACCATCAACTGCGCATCCCGACCCATCACCCCATCCATGATGGGCAGCCGTTCTTTATCCCCCATGCCCGAAGGACACAGTAGCACCATTCTTGATACGAGTTCCGGATAGCGTGCTGCGAACTCGACTGTCACTTTGCCGCCCAAACTGCTGGAAACCAGATGGTAAGGGGGCGTCTGAACGAACTGATCGAGATACGTGTGGAGTTGGTTCACCAGGTAATCGACCGTAATCGGTTCCCGGGCTGCCACCTTCCGGTGAATCGCTGCTCCCTCGAACGCCAAAATGTTCGGCGTGTACACATCAAAGTAGCGGGACCAGTATCTGCGGTTCCGGTACCACGATTCTGCCTGTTCGGCGAGGCCATTGATCAGAACTAACGGCTGTTTGCGTCCATATCGGTTGGGCCGAAGGCGATCAAAAATATTTTTGAGTGGCTCAGGCATTGTGAGAAGACTCCTCGACACTGGCGGGACGAGAAGAACCAGTGTCGACTCTAAACAAGATATCGTGACACGACACGGAATGAAGAAAAAATCGTCGCCAGTCGCCGAATTCCTTTTATTGTGCTTGGCCGCAACGTCACGGTTCGCCGATTTTACCAGGGCTTGGCGAATCGCTTTCTGCCCCCATTTCGCCACAATCGCCGGCACAACCGACACGCATTCCCACGGGTACAGCCGCCGAGATCCAATTCCCTTTGCACACACACAAGCCCGCCCGATAAGATGATGCTTACCGTTCTGGCGGCTTTCATTTCCGCGCCGACGCTGGAGATCTTATGGCCAGTTTCAAGCTTCCCTGTCCGAGTTGTGAAAATCCGGTTCCAATCAAGGACGAAAAACTTGTCGGCACGAAAGTGGAATGCCCCAAGTGCAAGTATCGCTTCAAAGTAGAAGCGCCGGCGAGGGACGCAAAAGATGCGGACGCGGCCGGCAAAGGCAAGGACAAAGGCAAAGACAAGAAGAAAGCCGTCGCAGCGAGCAGCGGAAAAAAGAAGAAATCGTCCAAAAAAGCCGTGGCGATCGTTGTGGGCTTGCTCGCGGTGGGCGTACTTGGCGTGGTCGGCTTTGCCATGATGGGCGGCGACGACAAGCCCAAGGGCGGCGGCTTCGTCCCCGGTCCGGTTAATACGGGACCGGTTGCCAACAACGATGGAACAAACCCGGACGGAACGAACCCCGACGGAACCAACCCGGACGGAACCGATCCGCTCGCCAAGAAGGACGATGAAAAGGACAAAGAAAAACCCAAGGACAAAACTCCACCAGCAGTCCCTTCCGCACTTGCGAGCGAACAGGAAACTACCAACCTCTTCCCTAACGAAACCGTTTCACTCTTCCGCTTTGATATCGACGCCATTCGGCGTACACCGGTTTCGGTTCTGTTCGATCGCACCGCGCTGGACCTGTTCCGCCGTTCATTCGGCATCGACCCGGATAACGTCGCGGTCTACTACCACGCCATCGTGGGCGAGAAACGCGAGCCGTTCGGTGTGATTCGCCTGCGAACGCCAGTTCACGAGAATGCCGTGCTTTCCGCGATGGGGCGCGTTGGCGAACCGAAGGAGATCAAGAAGCGGAAGCTCTACGTCTTCAAGTCCAACCCCTTCACCACTGCGGTGTCATCCGCCTTCCACTTCGATGCGCTCTTTGGCGATCTTTACGTCAAGGTGCCAGCCGGTCCGGTTCCCGCATCGCAAGAGCCGCGAGTGATTGGCGTCAGCTTGTACGACACGCAGCACATTCTGGTGGGCGATCACTCCCAGTTGCAGGCGTTTCTGGCGGGGTTGGATGGCAAGGGCTTGCCCAAGCTCTTGAGCGGCACCGGTAACCCGCCCGCCGGCGTCACGCTCGCGGATAAACCGGTTTATCTGTCGATCGATCCCAAGCTCAAGCGTGCTTTGCAAGATGTGGGATCCGAAATGACCACCGTGCCGCCTGTTGTGTTCGCCGAGAAAGTGATTCAAGGTTTCTACGATCCGAAATTGCTCAAGCCCGATCTTCAATCTGTCTCCGCTGTTCTCGATCCCGTGCTGTCGCGCATGCAATATCTCTCGGCGGCGTTGTACACCCTCAGCACCGGTCAGTTGACCGCCAAAGCACGAATGCAGATGACCTCGAACACCGCCGCGTTCGAATCGGTCCGCGATCAGCTTGTGCCCGCATTAACGCTGGCCGCGTGGGGCGTGAGCGACTTCCTCAACACGCCCGTTCTGTTCCGCAATCACACCACCGCCGGTGGCATGCCGCCCATGGGTGGCGACCCGAATAACCCCGGTGCCATCGATCCCATGGCCATGCCAATGATCATGCCCATGGGTATGCCTGGTGGCGGTGAAGACCCCGGTGGCGAACAACCGCTGACGCCCAACAAGCCGAAGGGGCCGCAATTATCGTACATCGACCTCGGTTTGACCGATCAGGTCATCACGCTCAATGTGGATTGGCACTGGAGCAGCGAGGTTTACCGGAACAAGATCGAACCGCGGATCATCGGGATCGCGAACACCATCAAGGGGAAGATGGCCGTATTCGCCACGGATCAGGAAAACCACGTTCTGGCGGGTGCGTTGCCGCGAATCACGGCCAACGATGGGGCGTTCCCGCGTGGCACTGCCGATCGTCGCCTGGCCGACGCTTCCCGCCGCGGGCTGCGTTACCCGCCGCAAACGCGTGTCAGCTTTTTTGCCGAACTCCTTCCGTTCCTGGGCCGCGATAATCTGACTCGTGGCATTAACCGCGATGCCGCGTGGTACGACGACGTGAACCTGCCCGCCGCGGAAGCCTGGGTGCCGGAGTTGCTTGTCCCGGATTATCCGCAATCCGCATGGCGGGCCACTTCGCCGCTTGTGGCAGATGGGCGAGTGATGGGCGGCACCAATTATGTCGGCATCGCGGGCGTGGGCCTCGATTCCCCACGCTTCGATCCCAAGAACCCCGCTTATGCCACCAAAGTGGGCATTACGGGTTACGACTGGGGTTCCAAGCCGGAGGAGGTGAAGGATGGGCTTTCCAACACCATTTACCTGATGCAGACACCGCCGGGGCTTTCGCAGCCGTGGATCGCGGGCGGCGGAGCCACCATTCGTGGGCTAAACGAAGCCGAACCGATGCGAGGCTTCACGCACACCATCGGAACCCCTAACGGCAAACCGGGGACATATGCCCTGATGGGCGATGGCTCGGTTCGCTTTGTTCCGGCGAACATCAACCCAAAGGTGCTGCTGGCGATGGGAACGCGAGCGGGTATGGAAGATCTCGCGGATCTGAACACCGCCGCTCCGCGCGTCGATCCGCCCAAGAAGAAACCGGAGCCGAAGCCCGAACCCGCACCGGTCGATACCGTGTTCTCCGGCGCAGTCGAAGTTGCACCGGCCCCACGCGAGAAGAAGTGATAGGTCGCCGCGAGCGGGGAGTGAATCAATTCACTCCCCGCTCGATGTGCCATGCGAATCCGCCGATCAATCCATCGGAATGGCGACACGCTCGCCACCCTTCATGGCGCTCTCGTGAGCGCAAATACCAACTAAAGTCCAATTCGCGCTGGTAGCCGCGTCCGGGAACGCTGCTTGCTGGCCTCGCACCGCCATAAGGAAGTTGTGGGCCAGGTGCGGGTGGCTTCCGCCATGCCCGGCTCCTTGCAGGAAGCTCAGGTGCGTGGCATCGTGAATTGCACCAGTAAACTTGCGGATCGATTCGGGTAGGCGACCGGCGAAGTCCGGCACCTTTACGCGGCGTGGAATCTGTGCTTCGGGCAGCCCACGCATGTGCAGCACCGGTTCTTCCCCCTCCACTTGCTGCCACTCGAAGCTCACATTGCTCGCGGTCACATCGAAACTCTCGCGGTATTGGCGGGCCGTGTCGAACAGGCTGCGCGTTACCTCTGCGACAACATCGGACCCCTTGATCTTGAACGTCGCGGTTTCGATGGCGAACGGGCTGCCATAGATGGGAATCATCTCTTCGCGAATGCGGCCCGACCCGTGGCAGACCACACTCTCGGCCAGCGCGTTGCTTCCCTTCGCCGGGTTGCTCAGCACCGCGAGGCAAGGGCTAACGCAGTGGGTGGCATACCACATGGGCGGCAACCCCGGCCAGTAGCCCGGCCAGCCATCCATATCTTGCTGATGGCTGCCGCGAAGGAACTGAATGCGGCCCAGCACCCCGCGATCGTACAGATCCTTCGCGAACAGGTATTCGCGGCTGTACACCACCGTTTCCATCATCATGTACACCTTCCCAACCTTGCGCTGCAGTTCCACGATCTCCTTGATCTCTTCCTTGCTCGTGGCCATCGGAACGGTGCAGGCGACGTGCTTGCCGGCCTTCAGTGCCTTGATGGTTTGCGGCCCGTGATCGGGGATCGGGCTATTGATGTGAACGGCATCGATGTTCGGATCTTTCAGAAGCTCGTCGAAGTCCGTGTACGCCTTGGGAATCTGGAACTGCTCCGCGCATCGTTCCACTTCGGCCTTGTTTCGCCGGCACACCGCGTACATCTCGGCATCGGGGTGCGCCTGGTAAATCGGGATGAATTCGGCTCCGAATCCGAGGCCAACGATGGCCACGCGGACCTTGTTTTGTGCGGGCATGGGGAGGAGACTCCATAAGTGTCGAAAGCCCGCCCTTGGAACGGGCGAGCTTTCGAGATTGTGGCGAAGTGCGGTGCGATTGTCGAGAAGCTGTCACCGCTTCTTACCAGGATGTTTCCCCTTACCAGGGCCATTATTCGGGCGAGTTCCGTTTGTGGTCGCGGCCGAAGTGCCGTTCACAGCCTCAGGTGTGCTGGCGATCGGCCCGGTTGGCAGCGCTTCGGCACCGGTAACTGTTGTCGCCTGGGCGGTGCCACCCGAGAAACTCCGCCAGAACATTGTTGGGATTAACCCAATTCCAACAAGTGCGAGGTGGCCCAACCAACTCCACTTACACCAGTCGGCCAGAGTTTTGCTGAAGCCGTAGGCGTGCAACCCAACGCTGAGTTGGTTCGTGCCGAAGTAGCTCCACGTCGTGATCATGTTCCCAACCAGCGAGAGTACCGCAATGCCGCGGTCCTTCACCAACCCGCACCAGCGAGCGTGCAGAATGAGTGCGTTCCACAGCACAATCAATACCGCGCCGTTCTCCTTCGGATCCCATCCCCAGAAGCGGCCCCAGCTTTGATCGGCCCAGATGCCGCCCAGCACGGTTCCGACGAAGCTCAACAGCACCGCGAGGCAGATCACGCCGTACATGATTTGCCCAAGCACGCGGCCCACGGTCTCGCCGCGGATGCCGGAACCCGGCGCTCCCACTCCGACGCGGCGTGAGAGCACGGGAGTGAAGACACCGAACAGGATGTACACGACACCCACTACACCCGCGACATATGTGGCCGAGTATCCCAGGTTGATGGTGGTAACGTGCGTGGCCAGCCAGAAGTTGGTATCGAGCACCGCCTGCATCATCTCCAGCGTATCGCCACTGGCGGCCAGATTGTGCGCGATGATGGCCGTAGCCCCACCCACAACCGCCGCGGCCAAGTTCCCCAGGCCAATCGGGGCGACCTTCTCCACAAACAGACCCAACGCCACCGCAGCCCAGCCAATGAATACCGCAGTCGAGTAGAGATTGGTCACGAACACCAACGGCCGATCCATCAGATACATGCGGGCGATGAGTGCGAAGCCGTGAATGACGAAAGTGAGCACGAGCAGCCAGAAAGCCGACCGGCGGAACGCTTCGCCCAGCGACGGGCGGAACGCCAGTGTCACCCACCCGGCCAGGGTGAGCAAACCGGCGAACACGAAGAGCTTGATGGCTTCGTATGCCGGGGCGAACTCGTTCAGGAACACTTCGAAGTTCACGCGAGTCTGATCGGCGGGGCTAATCGTTCCGGCCGTCTTCGCACGGAATTCGGTTATGGCCTGCGTGAATCGGTCCGGGTTCCCAGCTTTGTTCGCGTTGATCAGGTCAATGAATTGCAACGCCGAGGGATCAGAGCCAAGGATCTCGATGCGCTTCAGTTCTCCTTCTGCCTGCAACTTCTCGAAGTCTGCGTCGGACAACTCGCGAAGATCCTTGGGCAATAGCCCGCGTGCCCCGAGCACGGCCATCACGGATTGCTGCTGTGCTTGTTGTTGCACATCGCCCAGGGAACGCCATTCTTTGCCATTGGCGGGCGGCAATGCGAGCGGAACGGCACCCGCACACAACTTTGTGTAAAGTTCGATTCGTTCGGCGGTTTCGATCACTTTGGCAGCGAAAACGTCGCGGTCGCCCGATTCGAAGAATTCATTGATGCGGGCATCTTCGGGTTGCTTGCCCATGCCGGGCCGCGGTTTGGCCTTGTCCATGGCTTTTTGCAAGTCGCCGATCTTCGGGGCCACTTCATCGAGCGAATAGCGATAGCCTTCGCGCCGCTCCAACCCCATTAGCGACAACACCTGATCGTTCTCAATGCGAATGACCTTGTGCTTCCAGGCAGGGCCACCGGTTTGAAGTGGCGATGCCATGGCATCGAGCAGCCATTCAATCGCTGGTCGCATGACGCCGTTTTCGTTGACGAACTGCTCGCGAGCGCTGATCCGCCGCAAGTAAACGCGGGCGACGGTATCGAGCGGTTTAATGCGTCCACCATCGACAACGGGCAGTCGGGCGGCTTCGGGCACCGCAGGGTTCGCACGGTTGGTCTTGGGTGCGGCGGCTCCCGCGAGCATGAGCGATGCCAGGCCAACCGTTAGCCAGGGCAATGCCCGCTCGAAGAACGATGGCCGTTCGCCCGCCGCCAGTGCGATGGGCACTGCGGCCTTCTTCTGCTTGGTGAGATAGCTCGTTAGCCCCAGCAGGAAGTGGAACAATAGCCCAATCGAGACCATCACGCACGCAACATACGGCAGAATCCAACCGGGGTTCCGCACCACTTGCAAGATGGTCGTCTTCTCGGTCGTTTTGTCGAAGTTCGATTGGTAGAACGTCTCGCCGCGATAGCGGAGCGGGTCGTTCATGGCCACGCGCACGTCGCGGCTCTGCTCGCGTTCCGGATCGACCAACGTCAAATCGCTGGAGTAATTCTTGGCCTGCTGTGTGCCGGTGTAGCGATCGAAGCTGAACTTTCGCAGATAGAGACTGAACGGCTTGTAATAGCGTGTGTATCGCAGCGTGAAATCGTGCGTTGTGCCGTCGATGGCAACGGATTGATCGGGCGTCGATCCGCGATCGAACGGGTTGAAGGTGTACCAGAGAGAAACCAGATACGTGCCGAGTTTCTCCTCGGTTCCCTTGCGCAACAGCGTGATGTATGCGGATGGCAGATCGATTTGTTGATCGCCCACGCCGGAAACCTCGGGAATCGATTCGGCAAGGTCAGTGAGGCCAAGCCCCGCGGTGGCGGGATTCTCGGGAATCGCCATCCCCTCGGCCTTGCGGGCGTTGATTTCGCGCGCCCCCAGCATGTTCGAGTTGGCCATGTAGCGATCCACGCGAATATCCACCGGCAGATCCGGGTGCGTGATCACTGTCTTGTTGCGGGCGGCATTCTGCAGCATCGTTCCCGGAATGACTGTCGTGCGAATGGTGCCGTCTTCATCCGGCGTGCCGAAAGCCAGTTCGACCAGTCGATGATCTTCCGTGAAGTTAACGGCCTCGCCTTCCTGAATGGTCATGCGCTGTTCGACCTGGAATTCGCGCGTAATGGCTTCGCCCACGAACAGCAGTAACAGCCCGCCGTGGGCCATCCAGATGCCGGCCCGTTTCCAGGTGAGCTTGAATCGCATGGTGTGGGCCGCGAGCAAGTTCAAGAACATCAGCCCGCCGATGAGCTTCCCGCCAGGGAAGGGGAACTTCGCCCATGTTGGCGCTTCCGATTCTTTCGATAACCCGAAGAAGATCTTTGCGAACTCCACTGTGGGCTGGAGATCGATCATCACAATCCACGACCAGAAATACTGATCGACGACCGTCCACAATCCGGATGTCTTCTGTGCCAGCGTGCCAAAGAATACCAGCACCACGCCCAGTGAGAGCAGCACCACGGTGAGCTGCAACGATGCCAGTGGTTTCAGGATCGTTCGCAGCGCCGCCGACACCGGATTCGGGCCGGTGCGCGGGATCGGATCATGCGGATCGGACGGTGAAGTGGTCATTTCGGCTGATCCTTGAGAACGGGCCGCAGGTGGCCCGAGAGAAATTGAAACCGGCAGGAGTGATTGTTACCGCGATTATTTACCGCCACCCATGAACGGGCCTTTAGCCATCCCCTTGCCACCCGGACCACGAAGATCCACGCGGAACGCATTCGTGCCGCCGAGTTGCACTTCCTTCAGCGAATCTTTCAGTTCCGCTTCGCTCACAGGTGCGATGCCGGCGTCGCCCGTGCGCCAGCGGTTCACGTTCTCCAGCAGACTGCCGCCGAAGGGCGTCGAAACATACAGATCGGGTGCGGTGCCTTCAGTCTTCTTCAAGGTGATCACGCGCATCTGCCGGGCAGGGGCTTCACTCCAACCGGCGGGCACGGTGTAACTGATCGGTTTGCCGCCTTCGCCGGGAACGCGGATGGAGTTCAGGAATGCGTCGAAGTCTTTCTCGTTCGCATTGACCTGTTCAATCGGGCCAACGAATTTGACGAAATAGCTTCCATCCGCACCTTCCGGAATGATCGCACCGAGCAATCGCACCTTCGCGGGGCCATCGGGCACAGGCGGATTCGCACCGTTGGGCGTATCACCACCACCGCCACCCTTCACGCCATCAGGCTTGGCGACCTTATACGTCTTGATGCCATCATCGCCACCGGCACCGCAACCGGTGAGCAGCAACAGCGGAACGAGAGCGATGATCCAACTGAAACGGGGGGAGCGGAGGACCGAATCAGCCATCTGAAGTCTCGGGAGGGAGGAAGAAGCGAGATCGCCAGCGCGGCGAGCAGGGCGGGGGCAGCACCCTCTATTCTTTCTACCGCAATTGCCCCAGTCAAGCCACAGGTGCGTTTATGCATTCGCGCGTTGTTGGCGTGAGGCCCACCTTCTCAACGATATCGAAGTTGCCCGCATCGTGTGGAAACCGGGCACGATTACAGCTTTCGTCGCATCGGGAAACCGTGGCGTTTCTCGAAACATCACCGGTTTAGTCGTTTAACTGCGAGGACGCGAGGATTCGACCCGTTGGCTCCGGAACTCTGCACCGAAGTCCGGAGTTTTCTTGACGGTGCGAATTGCCTCACTACTATCAGCATGGTAGCAGACCCCGCCTCGACCCATCGTCGAGGTTGTTTTTTGGCCGGGCTTGTGAAAGAATTCACAAGGAAAGGGTCCAGAGGTTTCCAAGATGCCGGCTACCCCTGTCATGACTCCCGCCGGGCTTGAACCGGCATTCAATCTCGAAACGTATTACCCTGTTTTGATCTACGCGGTTGTCGTGGTCTTGTTCGCCGTGGGAACAATCGCGGCCACGCACCTGTTTCCGTTCAAGCCCCGCAAGCGGACGAAGGTCAAGCAAATGCCGTATGAATCGGGCATGGACCCGGTTGGTTCGGCTCGCATGCAATTCGATGTTCGCTTTCACCTGATCGCCATCACGTTTCTCGTTTTCGATGTCGAGTTGCTGTTCTTATATCCCTGGGCGGTGATCGCCTTTGGCGAAGGTGGCGATCCACTCTGGCGGAATGTGTTCGGCACAACAACCTTCCTGGCCGTTCTGGCATTCATCACACTTGTTACGGTTGCGTACCTTTACGAGTGGGGAAAGGGGACGTTCAAATGGCGCTAACGAACATGATGCCGGATTTCATGATCGCGCCGATCGACGCGCTGGCGAGTATGCTCCGCAAGCACAGCCTGTGGCCGATGCCCTTCGCGACAGCGTGCTGCGGGATCGAGCTAATGGCAACGGCGAGCAGTCGCTACGACATTTCCCGCTTTGGTAGCGAGGCGATGCGTTTCAGCCCGCGGCAGTGCGATTTGATGATCGTTGCGGGGCGCGTGGCCATGAAGATGGTGCCCGTGATGCAACGGATCTGGCAACAGATGCCCGAACCCAAGTGGTGCATCAGCATGGGAGCCTGTGCTTCCAGTGGCGGCGTGTTCGATACGTACGCCGTGGTGCAAGGGATCGATCGCTTCATTCCCGTCGATGTGTATGTGCCCGGTTGCCCGCCGCGACCCGAACAACTCATTCGTGCGGTGCTCGATATTCAGGAGAAGGTGCAACGCACCGGGACGATCGATGCCCGTGAATTCGCGGACCGCGATACGTACGAAGGCCCAACCTCGCTTGCAACAGAAATTGCCCCGGAGCAAGCCATCGTGGCACCCGGCGATTACCGCACCGCGACACGCTTCCGCATGCCCCTGAACTGATTCACTCCCGCAAAACGCAATGTGGTTCGAGTGGTTCGACCGGAGTTCGCAATGCCCGATTACCTTAGCTCGCTGAATGCCAAGTTCTCCGGTGCGTTCACCACTTCGGAATTCCGCGATAACAAGCGTGTGCTGATCTCTGCGGAGAAAGCGGCGGAAGTGTTGTTTCCGCTCCTGAAGTGCCTGAAAGAAGAGTGCGGGTTCGATATGCTCGCGGAGCTTGGCGGCATCGATTACCTGAACTACCCGAACGCCACAGATCGCTTTTGCGTGGTGTATGGGTTGACGAACATGACGACGGGCCAGCGCGTGTTTGTGAAGGCGTTCGCCAACGATCCGGACCCGGAGTTGCCATCGGTATACGATCTGTGGCGCGGCGCAGATTGGATGGAACGCGAGGTCTACGACATGTATGGCGTGAAGTTTACCGGGCATCCGGACCTTCGCCGAATCCTGATGCCGCACGAGTTCGCCGCGTTCCCGCTCCGCAAGGATTATCCCCTGCGTGGTTATGGCGAACGGCACAACTTTGAAACCGTGACACGAGCCGATAGCTAGTTTTGCGCGCTTACTTCCGCCCACCGCTCACCCGGAGCGAACATGCCTCTTGATACAGCGATGCCGATAGTTGATGAAGAGATCGCCGGTGCGGACCGCGAGTATCTGTACACGCTGAACTTCGGCCCGCAACACCCCGCCACGCACACCACGCTGCGTCTCATCCTCACGCTTGAGGGCGAGACGATTGTGAAGGCGGTGCCAGACATCGGGTTTCTGCACAGCGGCTTCGAGAAACTCGGCGAAGATCTCGACTTCAACCAGTATGTGACGGTTGTCGATCGGATGAACTACATCAGCCCGTTCGCCAACGAATGTGCGTGGTTCGACGCGGTCGAGAAGCTGATGGGGATCGAACCCACGCCGCGGTGCAAATACCTTCGCACCATTCTGTCCGAGTTGGCCCGCATCAGCGACCACCTCCTGTGCATCGGGGCGGTTGGCCTCGATCTGGGTGCGCTCACCGCTTTTCTCTACGCCTTCAATCAGCGAGAGAAGGTGTACGACATTATGGAATCGGCCTCCGGGCAGCGGTTCCACCCGAGTTATTGCCGCGTTGGCGGAATGATGAGCGACATCACCGACGATGTGGTCCAAAAGGTACGCGACTTCGTCAAGACATTCCCGAAAGCCCACGCCGATCTCACACGCCTGCTGAATCGCAATCGCATCTTCGTGGATCGCACCAAGGGAATTGGGGTGCTGACCAAAGAAGAAGCGATCAACATGAGTTGCTCGGGGCCAATCGCCCGGGCCAGCGGAGTGACACGAGATCTGCGGAAAGACGAACCCTATCTGGCGTACCCGGAGTTGCAGGGTTCATTCAAGGTTATCTGCGCGAAGGGTGGCGATTGCTATAACCGCTACCTCGTTCGCATGGCCGAAATGGCGGAGTCGCTGAACATCATCGCGGCCGCCGTGGAGAACCTGCCCGGTGGGTCAGTCAACGTGGACTTGAACGACAAACTCACGATTCCAGACAAGCAAGCCACTTATCGCAGCATTGAAGGGTTGATTCAACACTTCGAACTGTTCATGTGGAATCGCCGGTGGGAAACCCCGGTCGAAGAGATCTACGCCGCGAACGAGACTGCCAACGGCGAACTCGGGTTCTATCTGGTGGCCGATGGCAGCGGAAAGGCGTTCCGGGCACGCACACGGCCGCCGTCGTTCATCCACTTCGCCGCCTTCCCGCACCTGATGGAAGGGCACCAGATTTCCGACGTGCCTGCCATCTTGGGAAGCCTGAACATTATTGCTGCGGAATTGGATCGGTAAGTACACCACGCCATGTATCTCTGTGGTTCCGGGGTTTGTCTTTATGCCTGCACTTAGCGAAGACCTGAAGAATCGCATTCGAGCGTTCTTGCCGAAGTACCCGCGGAAACAGGCGGCCACGTTGCCGGCGTTGCACCTCGTTCACGATGAACTGCGAACGGTGTCCAACGAAGCCATCGTTGAGATCGCGGAGATTCTCGAACTGCACCCTTCAGAAGTGCAAGACACCATGACCTTCTACGCCTTCTACAAGGCCGAAGGCGAGAAACTCGGGAAGACGCGGTTATGGGTCTGTCGCGGGCTGGCATGCATGCTTCGCGGGGCGTATGAACTCATCGAACATTGCGAATCCAAGCTCGGCGTGCATTGCGGGCAGACCACGGCCGATGGTGCGATCACGCTGGAGTTCGCAGAGTGCATCGGTGCCTGCGATGGTGCACCAGCCTGCTTGCGAAACGATGTTCACGTCATGAACGTCACGCACGATAAGGCGGATAAACTCATCGAAGAACTGAAGCTCCGTTAGCGATCTCCAGAGAGCGATAACGCCGCGCGATGTGTTGAGTACCGACTTCGTACCACCTGTTGGATCGGCCAACAGTTCACAGTTAACAGCCAACCGCTATGCCATACGAACCTGTACTTCTGGCCCGCATCAACAAGCCCAACAGCAACAAGCTGGCGGGCTATCGGGCCGATGGCGGCTACGACACGTTCGAGCGCGCGTTGAAAGAGAAACAACCGCTCGATGTGATCACGCAAGTGAAAGATTCCGGTTTGCGCGGTCGCGGCGGTGCGGGCTTTCCCACGGGCTTGAAGTGGACATTCCTCCCGAAAGACCATCCTGGCCCGATCTACCTGTGTGTGAACGCGGATGAATCGGAACCGTGCACATACAATAACCGCATTCTGATGGAGAAAGACCCCCATCAGGTGCTCGAAGGGATCATGTTGGCGTGCTATGCGATTCGCTCGCAGTGCGCGTACTTCTACATTCGCTACGAATACGGCGATGGCTACCGGAGCATGCAAGGTGCCATCGACGAACTCTATGCGGCGGGCTTGCTCGGCAAGAACATCCTTGGCAGCGGCTTCAACCTCGACGTGGTGATGCATCGCGGGGCAGGGGCCTACATCTGTGGCGAAGAAACGGGCCTGATCGAGAGCCTCGAAGGGAAGCGGGCGTGGCCGCGAATCAAGCCGCCATTCCCCGCAGTCGAAGGCGCGTTCCGCAAGCCAACCATCGTGAACAACGTCGAGACGCTCGCCTGCGTCACGCAAATCATGAAGCGTGGCATCGACTGGTTCAAGAGTCTCGGCGTGCCGCCCGATCCGAAGAACCCGCGCGACGCCGGCAGCTATGGCCCGAAACTCTACACGCTGGCGGGCCACGTTGAGAAGCCGGTGTGCGTGGAATTGCCGATGGGCATCACGTTGCGGGAGTTGGTGGAAACGCATGGCGGCGGCGTGTGGAAGGGCCGCAAAGCGAAGGCCGTGAATCCGGGTGGGCTAAGCATGGGATTCGTTGACGTGCACGCCCCGCTCAAGGGCGAAGACGGCAAGACCGAATACGATATCCCGCTTGATTTCAACGGGCCGGGCAAAGTGGGCTGTCTCGGCCTTGGCACCGCAGCGGTTACTGTTATCGACGACCAAACCAGCATGGTGGAAGTGCTTCATAACGTGTGCCAGTTCTTCAGCCACGAAAGCTGCGGGCAATGCACGCCGTGTCGCGAAGGCACCGGCTGGATGCTGAAGATCACCGATCGCATTCGCCGCGGCCAAGGCCGACGCGAAGATCTGGATATACTCGTGGATGTGGCCGACCGAATCGGCATCATGCCCGGAACGACCATCTGCGGGC
This sequence comes from Gemmata sp., assembly GCA_041740855.1. Classification (GTDB taxonomy): domain Bacteria; phylum Planctomycetota; class Planctomycetia; order Gemmatales; family Gemmataceae; genus Gemmata. The sequence goes on along the minus strand of JBGSLF010000129.1, from coordinate 14,747 downwards.
TTTCCGATGGTGCGGGTTGGCCGGTGAAGACTGCCATTCGCAAGTTCCGTGCGGAGTTTGAAGCCGCCATCAAGAGCGGCGTCAAGAGCCAGTACGCGAAGGCGTTGAATGTGGTGGGTGCTCACTAACTGCAGCGGGAGACGAACATGCGACCGCTCCTGTTTCTGATCGTGCTACTTCCGCTCGTGGGCTGTGCGAAGAAAGTCGCGAAGTTCACGGGCAAGTCGGACGATTCTGCCTCGGCCACGCAACCCGAACCGGTCGCACCCAAGCTGAAGCCGGATGTGAAGGCGAATGCTGCCGAGAAGCCAAACTGGTTGAACGATCCGCGCTTCAAGCGCGATAACCAGTTGCCGCCCGAAACGCAGCCGAAGAACGATCCAAACTGGGTGATGCCCGCGAACACGCAACAACCGGTGCCGGTGCCCGCACCGCAAGGCACGCCGCAACCCGCCCCGGTACAGTCGCCGCAACGGCCCGCCAAGCGAGTAGAAAAGGCCGACATGAACGAAGTGTGGATCTTCATCGAGAATGCGTCGCTTGCGAGTGGGAAAATGCCTCCGCCGGAGTTCGTTCTAACCGCGCTCATTAAGGCGAAGTCGCCCGCTGCGGATCTCGTTATTGATGGCTCGATTGTGCTCACCGGTGCGCGATCGCGCGAAGGAGTATGGGCTTACGAACTCAACGCGCCAAAGCAGGGCGGTTGGGTCGCGAGCCAGAACGGCCCGGAGAATGTGTCCGCGGGACAGTTTGCCACGCTCGCGCGAGCCACACGCTAACGCGGTCCCGATAGGTATTTTGCTTTCCGAGACTCAAGGTTTGCCCCTATGCCGACCGTTTATGTGAACGACAAGCCGGTCGAGATCGGCAACCGCAAACTGAATGTCATTCAGGTGGCAGAACTGGCGGGCGTCTTCGTGCCTCATTATTGTTGGCACGAAGCGCTTTCTGTGGTCGCCAGTTGCCGCATGTGCCTGGTCGAAATGGGCGACCTGAAAGATGGCAAACTCACCATGCAACCGAAGGTGGTGCCAGGGTGCCAGACGCCGGTGCGCGATGGCAATGTGATCGTGACCGGCGAATACGACAAACGCGATGCCGCGACCCCCGCGCTTCCTTACGACCCCGCATACATCAAAGGTGGCACCCCGGGCGAACGCGCCAAGAAAGCACAGGCCGACACGCTCGAAGGGTTGCTCATCAACCACCCGCTGGATTGCCCGGTTTGCGATAAAGCCGGCGAGTGCAAGCTGCAAGACTTCAGCTACAAATACGGCCGCTCCGAATCGCGCATGGTGGATGTGAAGAACACCCCGCCGAACAAGGAGCATCTCTCCAGCAAGATCAAACTCTTCACCGATCGCTGCATCATGTGTACCCGCTGCGTGCGGTTCACACGCGAGATTAGCGGAACCGCTGAACTCATGGTGACCGGGCGTGGGCACCACGAAGAGATCGACGTGTTCCCCGGTCGCCCACTGGAGAACAAGCTCGCGGGCAACGTGGTCGATCTTTGCCCCGTGGGCGCGCTCGGAAGCAAGGATTTCTTGTATAAGCAGCGTGTCTGGTATCTCAAGGAATCCAACGGCGTTTGCTCGCGGTGCAGCACGGGCTGCAGCGTGCATGTCGATGCCAACAAGGATATCGTCTATCGTTTGCGAGCGCGAGCGAATCCCGAGGCGCAAGGCCACTTCATCTGCGATGAAGGCCGCTACGGCTACCACTTCACCAACTCGTCCACGCGATTGATGCGGCCGCTGGCGAAGGTGGACGGCAACGCAAAGCCGGTGCCGTGGTCTTCGCTCACGTCGCAATTGAAGGCGGCGTTCACGGACGCGGCCACTGCGAATGCCAAAGGTGTGGTCGCGGTGCTGTCGCCGTTTCTCACAGTCGAGGAAGCGTTTCTGCTCGCCACCTGTTTCAAGGCCATGTCGCCCGATGTGCGGCTCGCTCTCGGACCGGTGCCGGTGATCGGGAAGGACGACACTTATCCCAAGGATGTGAAGGGGAACCCGGTCGAACCTGTGAAGTTCGTGATCCGGGCGGAGAAATGCCCGAATCGCATGGGCGTGGAAGCCGTTCTCAAACACTTCCAGGGAAGCGTTATCCCCTTCGCATCGGTCACGGGTGCATCGGCCATGTGGTTTGCGGGCGGTTACCCGGACACACAACAGCTCGCATCTGCCTTGCCCGCGAAATGGAACGCGCCCGCCCTGCTTGTGGTGCAAGATCTGTTTGCGTCCGCGCTCACCGAATCAGCCACGTTCGTGCTACCCGCCACAAGCGCGTTCGAGAAAGACGGCACATTCGTGAACCACGCGGGCCTGGCGCAAACATTCCCCCGAGCGGTCCGCCCGCCGGTCGAGGTTCGCTCGGAATTGCAACTGGCGTTCGATCTGCTCGGCCGCAGGGGATTGGTTCAGGCGGCCGCCGTTCGCGCCGAGTTGGCCAAGGCGATGCCGCAGTTTGCTAACCTGGCGGCCAACGAACTCCCCGCGACGGGTGTGCGATTCGAACTGCAGACCGTCTGAGAGTGAGCGTTGTTGCCGCATAACGGGACCAATTTGGATAGGCGAGAACCGAACCGATGCCCGCATTCGACCTGACGACCACCGCGATCCTGATCGTCTGCCTCATCGGTGGCGTTCTGGGGCTGTGCGCGTTTCTTACACTCTCGGAACGCAAACTCTCGGCGTGGATGCAAGACCGGGTTGGCCCGAATCGCGTTGGCCCCGGCGGCTTGTTGCAACCGCTCGCCGACGGCGGAAAGTTCTTCCTGAAGGAAGAAGTGATTCCGTCGCACGTAGACAAGATCTTTTACATCATGGCCCCCGCAGTCGCAGTGGGCACAGCGCTGCTCGCGCTGGCCGTGGTTCCGTTTGGCCAAACGTTTCCCGCACCCGATCCCGTCCCGGTGGTCGCGGGTGCGGAAACATCCGCTGTCGCCACGTTCGAACAACAACAGACGGAGTACCGGAGCAATCTCAACTTTGTGATCGCACCGGGGTTGGATATCGGCATTCTGTATCTGTTCGCGCTCGGCTCGCTGGCGGTGTATGGCGTGATATTGGCGGGTTGGAGCGCGAACAACAAGTACGCACTCATTGGTTCGCTGCGTGCCCGTGCCCAGATCATCAGCTACGAGATTCCGCTCGGCCTCTCCGTGCTCGGCGTGTTCCTCATCGTTGGTTCGCTCAACCCGGAAAAGATCATCCACTGGCAAACAACCGCCCCTGGCGCGTTCTGGCTGTTGGTGTTCCAACCACTCGCCCTGTTGCTATTCCTGGTGAGCCAGTACGCCGAGTGCAACCGCCTACCGTTCGACCTTCCCGAAGCCGAACAAGAACTCGTGGGCGGCTACCACACGGAATACTCGGCGTTGAAACTCGGCCTGATGTTGCTCTCGGAATATGTGCATTTGGTAGGTGGCAGTCTGATGTTGGCGGTGCTGTTCCTCGGTGGTTGGCATCTCTTCGGGCTGGAGAATGCGTTTGCGAATCCCATCGCCAGTGCGGCCGTGAAGTTGCTGATCATTTGCGGCAAGATGTTCGCTCTCGTCATCTTTGCTCAGCTTGTGCGCTGGACCATTCCGCGCTTCCGCTTCGATCAACTCATGAACATCGCCTGGAAAGTCATGATTCCACTCGCCCTGTTGAATCTGCTGTGCGTGATGTTCGTGCTGCAATTGGGCCTGCCACTCTGGACGTTAACGATCACCTCAATCGTGCTGTTCTTCGGCGCGGGTGTGGTGTCGGTACTTTCGAGCGGCACAGTGACCAACCCGAAGCGCAAAGTGGTGAAGTTGCCGCCGGGCATTCCCGCCGGTGTGACCTACGCAAGCTAACCCTGTATCAAGCCTACGCCGTGCCAAGCGAGTGCATGCTGGAGACTCTGCCGTGCCCATTACTGAGTCGGATGTGAAGTGGGTCGATGAACCGCGTCTGGGGTTCTGGGAACAGTTGTACATCCCATCTGTTCTCGACGGGCTGAAGACCACCATCGGCCACATCTTTCGCCCCGATGTGAAGACCGAGCAATACCCGGAACAAGAACCGAAGTTGCCGGGCAACTATCGCGGCGTGCACCGGCTTAACCGCGATGAAGCCGGGCGGGTGAAATGCGTGGCGTGCTATATGTGTGCCACGGCTTGCCCCGCACACTGCATCGACATCGTCGCGGCTCCCGCACCGGAACAGTGGCAACGCGACGGGCGTGAAAAATACCCCGAGACGTTTGTCATCGACGAACTCCGCTGCATCTATTGCGGCATGTGCGAAGAAGCGTGCCCGGTCGATGCCATCGAACTCACCACGCTCTACGATCTCACCGGTTTGAGCCGCGAGCAGATGGTGTTCGACAAAGAAAAGCTGCTGAGCGTCTTCGATCTCACCACGAAAGCCGGCACCGACCCGGTTCGCACGCAGAGTGGTCGGTTGGGGCCAGCTTCCGAAGCCCCACCACAATAACGATTAACGATCGAAAGCGATTGCTCGCGTGACGAATGGCCGGGGCCAACCGGGTGATTGGTGGCAAGAAAACACCGCCAACCGGCTGACACCGGCCGCTCGCCTGATATACCATCCGCGACCGCTTGTGAAATCCTGCACGAGCCTCGAATGAACCTGTTCTCACTTAACCCGACACAACTCGCCGGCGGGCAGATTGCCCTTGCAGCGGTTCTCGCCGTTGTTGGGTTCGCACTGCTCTTGCCCCGACCGCGAGGCCGCTCGGTGGCGGGAGGGATTGCCGCCCTCATCGGTGCCGCGGTGGTCTTCGCAGCGTTTCTCTACAACGCGTTTGGCAACCCCATGCCAGACGTGATTGGTTCAGTTCTGTTCTGGCTCTTCTCGGCCGGCGCACTGGGCTTCGGCACTGTCCTCGTGACACAGAAGAACCCGGCACGCGGTGCGATTGCCTTCGCGTTCGTGATCTTGAGCACGTGTGGGCTGTTCCTTCTGCTCGCGGCCACATTCTTGATGGCTGCTACGATCATCATTTATGCCGGTGCGATCATCGTCACGTTCCTCTTCGTGCTGATGTTGTCGCAAACCGATGGCCCATCTAACGAGAACGATCGCAGCCGCGAACCCTGGTTTGGGGCGCTCGCGGGCTTCGCATTTACGGGCCTGGTATTGTTCACGCTTTACCTGACGCATCTTCGAACCACGAGCGCCAGTGAAGATGGCGAGGTTGCCCAGCGATTGCCCGCACCGGTACTCACCACGGCCGAACGCCTGAAACTGGCCGATATCGTGGCGAAGCTCGACGCCGAGAATTCGCAGCTCCCCGCTGATTCGACATCGATGGTCGACCGGTCGCGCATGGCCGAGCACTTTGAGCAAATCAAGGCTGAGATTGTCACCGTGGTGGGATCGACGGAACAAAGCCACGTGGGGTCGCTCCAGTCCCGATTGGGCAAACTCTCGGGCAACCCTGGCGTGGTGCTTCGCACGGATGAGCAGGCCGTTGCGGTGCTGGCGCGTGCGACCGCCATTCGCGAACGCAACGAACAAGTGTTCCGCGACGTGGATAACTTCGTCTTGAACGACCCCAAACATAAGTCGCAGGACGAAGTGCAGGCCGAGCTTCGCGGCCTGCGCGACGATGTGCTGTTGCTCGCCGGTGCGGCGGAACTACCCGCTCGCAATGTGGGCAATCTTGGGTATTTGCTTTTCACGAACCATTTGCTGGCTGTGGAACTGGCTGGCACCTTGTTGCTCGTCGCCACGATCGGTGCGATCTCCATTGCTACCCGGAAGGGGGCCATCGCGTGATTACCCTGTGGCACTATTTAGCAGTAGCCGCCGCGCTGTTTGGGATCGGTCTGGTGGGGTTTCTCACACGCCGGAACATGATCACGATGTTTCTGTGCGCTGAGATGATGCTGCAAGGTGTGGCGATTAACTTCGTCGCCTTCGCTCGTTATCACGGCAACCTGCACGGGCAAGTGTTCGTGATGTTCATCTTGGCCGTGGCCGCGTGCGAAGCGGGTATCGCACTGGCGTTGGTGCTCATGCTTTATAAGCGTGGTAAATCGCTCGATGCATCCGACTGGCAATCGCTGCGGGAACTCGGCGTTCCTCCGGCGATTGATACCGTTCCACTTGATATTGAGAAGCCGGAAGCCGAGCCGACGCTCGCACCGGCTGGAGTTCGCCCGACGTTGACTGCGTCCGAGGAGGCCGCCCGTGTCTGAACCGCTCGGCCTCGCCCCGATCATTCTCGCTTTGCCGCTTATCGCCGCGATTCTGGCAGCCATCTGCTCGCGGATCGGTCTTGCGAAGATCGCCCATGTGCCGCTTATTCTCGCGTGTGCCGTTGCGGCGGTGCTGGCGATTCTGCTCGTGCTCAAGGTGGGCGAAGGCGACCAACACCAGTGGGTTTCCGACCCGATTACCTGGTTCGCCGCCGGCAATCTGAAGGTGAACTTCACCCTCACCGTTGATCCGCTTTCGTCGATCATGTTGGCGATGGTCACGTTCATTGCCACGTGGATTGCCATCTTCTCCAGCGGCTACATGCACGGCGATAAAGGTTACGGCCGCTACTTCGCGGTGATGAGCCTGTTCGTCTTCAGCATGTGTGGGCTGGTGCTGGCGAATAACTTCCTTTTGCTCGTCGCGTTCTGGGAAGGCGTGGGCCTTTGCTCGTATCTGCTCGTGGGCTACTACTTCGAGAAACCCAGCGCCGCGGCCGCCGCCCGCAAGGCGTTCCTTGTGACTCGCATCGGCGATACCGGTTTCCTTCTGGGAATCTTCCTGTTGTGGAAGATGGGCGGATGGAACACCGACTTGACGGTGCTTTTCCAATACCTCGCACAGAATCCGCCCGATCAGGCGGAACTGACGACGGCGTGCCTGCTGTTATTCTGCGGGGCGGTGGGCAAGAGCGCGCAGTTCCCGCTTTATGTCTGGTTACCCGATGCGATGGAAGGCCCCACGCCAGTATCGGCGTTGATTCACGCGGCCACGATGGTGACGGCTGGCGTATACCTGCTCGCCCGTTGTGCCCCGCTCTTTGCGATGGCTCCGGATGCTCAGGTGATCGTGGCGTGGATTGGCGGCATCACGGCGTTGCTCGCCGCGTTCATCGCACTGGCCCAAACCGATCTCAAGCGAGTGCTGGCGTATTCCACCGTGAGCCAACTGGGCTTCATGTTTCTGGCGCTGGGAACAGCCGGTGTGATTAGCCCCGTATTCGCGGTCACTGCTGCGATGTTCCACCTGTTCACCCATGCGTTCTTCAAAGCCTTGCTCTTCCTCACCGCGGGGAGTGTGATGCACGCGATGGGCGGCGTGATCGACGTGCGGCGATTTGGCGGCTTGCGAAAGCTCATGCCGGTCACGCATCTCACGTTCCTGTGCGGCGCTGCGGCCCTTGCGGGTATTCCGCTCCTCTCCGGCTTCTGGAGTAAGGATCTGGTGCTGGAATCGCTGGCCGCGGCCAGCGAGAGCGATCGCCCTTACACCGGTGCGTACTTCGCCCTCATGCTCATCGCGTTCCTCACAGCATTCATGACCGCGTTTTACACCTTCCGGGCCTACTTCCTCACCTTCTGGGGTCCGGAACGCATTCCGGAAGAAGCGGGGCATCACGCACACGAATCGCCCGCCGTGATGACGATTCCGCTTCTGGTGTTGGCGGTTGGGGCGTTGTTTGTGGGCATCGTGGCCGAGCCGTTCACGCACTGGTTCAGCCATTTCTTGGGTCACACGCCATCGCTGGAACAAGCCACGCTGGCATCCGGGGCCAAGGCGATCGAACACCACTTTAACTGGACGATCGCGGGGTTAAGTACCGGCTTCGCACTGGGCGGCGTACTGGTCGCGTTCCTGATGTATCGCAAGGGAACCGAGACATTGCCAGCCGCGATCGAACCCGTGTTCGCCCTGTCGCGGAACAAGCTGTATGTCGATGAGATTTACAACGCGGCAATCGTGAAGCCTGCGGGTGTGCTGGCGATGCTGGCCAAGGCGTTCGATGGCTTTCTCGATGCGCTCGCCCGGCTAACCTCCTCGATTCCGCGTTTCATCGGTGAATGGGTTCGGCCGTTGCAGAATGGCCTCGTTCAGTTTTACGCGCTATCGATGGCACTGGGTTTAACCGTCTTCGTGGCATTCGTGGTGTTGCGCGTGACTCGCTAAGTGGATGGCCCAGTCCAAGTTTGAAGCAGAAGTTCCGGCGTCGATGCTGTTGTCACTGACACATAGCCCTCGGCTTGGTGTGCCTGCAAGAACCCGGTGGGAACGCCGGGCTATGTGGTGGGAGTCGCATGGATAATATTTCCGATATCGTCGCCTCGCCGGGAACTGGCCGCGTGCTGGTCCTGCTTCTCGTTCTGCTTCCGCTCTTGGCGGCTGCGATCCTCCCTTTATTCGGCCGATCCGCACGCCGCGCGGCCTTGCTCGTGGCGCTGCTTCATGTGGGCTTAACCGCCGCCGTGGTTGCTCTCGGCACGCTGTATCTGACGGAAGAAGGCACACCCGGAACACGCACGCGAACCGGAACAGCCAAATTCTCGCCCACCTTCGTTCCCGGCGATTCCGGCGGCACGCAAACGTCCGATGGTCGCACGCGCTGGACGCTCATGAGCCTCAGCGCGATTCAGCCTTCTGGTGGGCGAGCCGGCCCGAATGTGCAGTTCTTCCTCGGGCTTGATGGGCTGAATCTGTGGTTGGTTGCACTCGCCAGTTTGATGACGGTTCCCGCAATTTTGGTGTCGTGGGAAAGCGTGAAGGAACGCCCCGGTGCGTTCTTTGGTTGGCTCTTCTTGCTTCAGGGGGCCGCGATCGGCGCGTTCCTCTCCTTCGATATCATTCTCTTCTATGCCTTCTTCGAGCTAACGCTGATCCCTGCGTTCTTCCTGATCGGTCGCTGGGGGCTTGGCTCCGGGCGGCGCGACGCGGCACGCAAGTTCTTCTTGTACACCCTGGCGGGCAGCCTGCTCACTCTGGTGGGCGTGATCGGCGTTGTACTTACCAACCCGGACCCAATCACGGGCCTCATCACGTTCTCGCTGCCAGACCTGATGGGCAACGTGCAATCCAACTTGGACGATGCACACCGGCTCGCACTGGCTGGCGATTCGACGAAGCTCGATTCGCTGCAAAACACGCAGTTCTGGCTCTTCATGGCGCTGATGGCGGGTTTCATGGTGAAGGTGCCCGTGTGGCCCTTTCACACCTGGCTTCCATCGGCCTATGGCGAATCGCCGACTGGCGTGACGATGATGCTTTCCGCCGTGCTGGCCAAACTCGGCACGTTTGGCATCCTGCGATTTGTTCTGCCACTCACCCCTGATGCCGCCATTGTGTATGGGTTGCCGGTCATTGGCATGCTTGCGGCGTTTGGCATCGTGTATGCCGCTTTCTGTGCCTACAACCAGAAAGATATCAAGCTGGTGATTGCGTACAGTTCCGTGTCGCACCTCGGTTTTCTGGTGCTTGCCTTGTTTGCCTTCAACACGGAAGGCTTGAGCGGGGCTGTTCTGCACATGGTTAATCACGGGCTAAGTACCGGTGCGTTGTTCGCGCTGTTGGCGTTCCTGCTCGATCGTTATCGTACCACGCAGGTTCACCAATTTGGCGGGCTGATGGGGCGCTTCCCGAACTATGCCGTGCTTACGTTCGTGCTGTGCCTCGCCAGCATCGGCTTGCCCGGGTTGAATAACTTCGTGAGCGAAATGCTCATGCTTGCGGGCTTGTTCCGCGCCAATAATCCGGGCGTGAAGGGGCTAGGGTTCGCCATTGTGGCCGCGTTCGGCATTCTGCTTAGCGCCTGGTATATCCTGACGATGTTGCAGAAAGTCTTCTTCAACCCACTCAAAGAACCTGAGCCGGTTGTGGCCGGCATTGCTCCGCCGGATGTGAGCCGCCGCGAATGCTTCGCGTTTGGTTCGTTGGCCGGGCTGTGCTTGCTGTTGGGGCTATTCCCGCAACCAGTTCTGGATAGCATTCGCAGCGATGTTCGGCTGCTTACCAATGTGGGTGAATCGGCGCGGGCGCGTGTGAATCGCGTGGCGTTGCCGCTGCCGAACTCTCCCGATCCTGCACTGACAGAACCGGCTCCACCCGCACCGAAAGGGCCAGGCGTTGTGCCCAAGGGCGGCAAAGGTGGAAACATCAAGGGCAAAGGCCAACCTGGCAACAAGGCAAAGGCGCTGAACGAAGATTAGTTCGGCTTGCACTCTTTGGTTCCCGATCGATTGCGTGAACCGCCGCGTGTGGATTCAAGAGGCGACCCAAAAGTGAACCCGCTGTCCAACGAACTTCTGCAGCAGACCCTCAAGGGCGTTTTCCGGCTCGCCATCCCGGAGATCACCCTCATCGGGACGGCGTGTTTGCTGATCTTGCTCGGCTCGCTGTATAACCGCCGCTGGTTTGGGTTCGTGGTGGCGATGCTTGGCGTAATTGCCGCCGCGGTTCTTGCCGGCACTATTTCCACACCCACGCCACCGGTGTTGACCGCCGCCCCGTTGGTTCCCGATGCCGCGGCTGCGTTCGTGCGCTGGGTATCGCTCATCTCCGTTTTCGTGCTTCTCTTTGTGGCATGGGGCGAAGTGAACCGCACCAATGCGGCGGAGTATTACGGGTGCTTGCTCATCGTGGCCGCTGGTGTCTCGCTGGTGGGCCGGGCGAATGATCTGGTCACGTTGTTCCTGGCTTTGGAACTCATCAGCATTCCCACATATGTGTTGCTCTATCTTCCCGTTCGCACGCGATCCAATCAGGAAGCCGCTGCGAAGTATTTCTTGCTCAGCGTGATGACATCCGCCCTCATGCTGTTCGGCTTCAGCTATCTCTACGGCCTGACTGGCACCACCAATATCACGGCGATTGTCGATACCGTGACCAATGCGAACGCGGAATCGCTTTCGCCCATGTCATTGGTCGCGATTGTGTTAATCATTGCCGCGATTGGCTTCCGCATCACTGCGGTGCCGTTCCACTTTTATGCCCCGGATGTGTACGAAGGTGGGCCGGCGGGCGTGATCGCGCAGTTGGCGGTGCTTCCGAAAGTGGCGGGCTTCGCGGCGCTCGCACGATTGCTTGGGCTGGTGGGCGGCGACCCCACGCGAATCCCGTTCGATACCGGCTCGCAAGTTCCGCTGTTGTTGTGGATTCTCGCCATTCTCACCATGACGGTTGGCAATGTTCTGGCCCTGCTCCAGGACAATATCCGCCGCATGCTGGCGTATTCCAGCGTCGCCCATGCCGGCTACATGCTGATGGGCATCGTGGTGGCGTGTTCGATTCCTGATGCTCGCAGCACCCTGAAAGCGGGTTCGCTCATTGGGCCATCCGTGGGCGGAATCGATGCGTTGTTCGTTTACCTCGTCGCCTATGCGCTCATGACAATCGGGGCGTTCGCCGTGATCTTGTACTTGAGCACGCCGGAACAACCCGTCAGTGCGATCGACGATTTGGCCGGTGTTGGGCAATCGCACCCGGTTTCCGGTGCGGCAATGGCGATCTGCCTCTTCAGCTTGATTGGCCTGCCGCTCACCGCAGGTTTCATTGGGAAACTGTTGCTCTTCATCGGCGCGTTCACCGCCCCGAGCGACACCGCGACCATGCGAAATCTGTATCAGGTGCTTGTGGTGGTTGCCGCGGTGAACGCAGCGATTGGGGCGTATTACTACTTGCGTGTGCTGGGCGTGATGTATCTGCGGACGCCGTTGCGGCCACTCACCGGCTCGCGTTCCGTTCCCACGCTGCTTGCGACGATCGCACTCGCTGGTGCGACATTATTCTTCGGGGTGTATCCGCGGCCGTTGGTCGATGCCGCTCGCAAAGCCGCACCGGTTCCGGAACTTCCCGCTGCGGCCGCTGCCGCTATCCCCGCCAAGTAAGTGGCTCGCTTGCGATTGCCGCAAATTGAACATGCCGGATCAGTTCTGGCATCATCACGCGCATGTCTGCACCACACTCCGCAGTTCTGAATCGTTACGCACCCGCATTCAACGGCATCCGCTGGGCACCGGTGGGCGGTGGCTTCAGCGGAGCGAAGGTGTGGCGTGGCGACAACGCCGAAGGCGAACCGGTGTTCGCGCTCAAGGCGTGGCCTGCGGACATGACCGCCGCACGCTTGACGCAGATTCACCACTGGCAAGCGCAAGCCTCACATCTCGCATTCATCTCGCGTGTGATTCCCACAATCGACCGCGAACGAGTGGTGACGGAATCCGGCGGTCTGTGGGATGCGAACCAATGGATGCCTGGCACAGCGCGAACAGACATGACCACGCATGAAGTGGAAGCCGCATGCGCTGCCATCGCGAGATTGCACGCGGTGTGGCCCGCGAGCGATGCAGGCGTCTGCCCCGGTGTGCGGAACCGGCTGCGAATCCTTGCGGAGATAAAGACCACACGCTGGCACGATCTCGCGTTTTCGTTCAAGGCACCTCCATCGCTGGCCACGCTCGTGCATCGTGCCATCGCGGCCGCTTCGCAAGCCCGATCCTGGGCCGAGCGAGAACTGGAGCCATGGCGAGAAGCGAGCGTTCCACTGCAACCGTGTGTGCGCGATCTGCGTGGCCAGCATGTGTTGTTCACCGCAGGAATCGTAACGGGGTTGATCGATTGGGGAGCCGCCGCGATTGATCATGTCGCAATCGATCTCGCTCGATTTCTTGGCGGTGTTGCGGGCAGTAATAGCAATCGCTTCGCGGCCGGCTTGCAGGCGTATCGCCAAGAACGCAATGGCCAAGAAGTGCCGGATGAGTTTGTTTGTGCGCTCGATCGCAGTGGAACCGTGTGTTCCGTTGCGGGATGGTTGCACCGCTTGCTCATCGAAAGGCGACAGTTTGGGAATCTCGCAGAAGTTGAGAATCGCCTGCGAAACCTAGTGGTTCGCGTGGAGAAGCTTAACGCCGAGTAAGGCCAAAACTGCGACTGCATCGTTCATCTCTTGCGCAAGTTTGGTGGCACCTCACGGAAGTTCACACTCTAGCAATTGCTGGGAAACCCAAGGCTTGGTTCTTGTCGGCATTCCGGACAAGAAGCGGAAAAATGCGCGCGCTGCGCTTTGACTCCCGTTGCATGCACACTAGGTTTGCGGCGTGAACGGGTCGCTCGCCCGGCCGAATGGAGACAACGACCTGCTGGCCAAACTCCTCAACTCAGGAGAGATCCAGCATCAGGAAATCCTCGGTCGAGCCGCCCGGCAAAGCGAACCCTGAGGAGATCTAATCGTGTTCGACCGGCTGTTACGAGCGGCATCGAAATTCCTCAAACAGGAAGACGGCCCAACCGCTGTCGAGTATGCCGTAATGCTGGCCCTGATTGTCGTGGTCTGTATCGTCGCGATCACCACACTGGGCCAGAATGCAAGCTCTACGTTCGCTAACGTCGCCCTGAAAGGTGCGTTGTCGAATCGCTAGGTGACCAAGCCGACCGAGGTCGTGCCTCGGAAGACTCGGTGGCGAAGTCGGGACGGGTATCCCGATAACGCCGAAAAGTGTTGAAGTGTTTTAATTCCGCAACTAGGAGACCGGACCATGCGCAGCCTGACCCAGAAGTTCGTTTCGTTCCTGAAGAAGGAAGATGGCCCGACCGCGGTTGAATACGCCGTGATGTTGGCCCTCATCGTCGTGGTTTGCATCGCAGCCATCACCACGCTCGGCCAGAACGCCAGCGACACGTTCAACATCGTCGGCTCGGCCGTCAAGTCCTGATGATTGGCTAACCGCCACCGCAAGGCAAAACAATGTTCGCTGCGAGCCGAGCCGATACTGGCTCGGCTCGCTTCTTGTTTGGTTCTCTTTCGCCATACTCCCGTTTATCCGAACTGACCCCAGAGGTCGCGAACCCCCATGACGACCGAAGCCCCGACCCTTACCCCGGCGACCGCAACTCTCGCAACCACCAGCGATTCCTTGATGACGGATCGGGAGCTGGTCGCGCAGTTGGCTCGTATGCCACTGTTGGCCCTTGTGTGGGTCGTTGCAGGTGTGGTTGCTCACCAAATATGGGCAGCAATATCGCCGAACACCTTGAACGGCGGCCCGCTCATCGTGCTATGCGTGGGAATGATCCTCGCCGCGTTCATCGATGGCTGGGCACTCAAAGTTCCGAACTGGATCACACTTCCCCTGATTCTTAGCGGTTGGATGCTGGGCTTGCTGCATGATCTCGGGCTTGCCGTCGATGCTGGCACCGGCGGAATTGGCATGGCCATGCTTGGCACGTTGCTTGGGTTTGCTTTGCTCTTCCCCATGCTCGCGATTCGCGGAGTGGGCGAGGGTGATGTGAAGATGCAAATGGGCTTCGGAGCCTGGGTCGGTGCGTTCTTCGGCACCGGAGCCACGACCGAAGCAGCAGGCTTGGACTTCCGCCTGCACGCGGTGGGCGTCGTGTTCTGGGCGTTCGCCTTCGGGGCCATTGTGGGCGGTGCCTTCGGACTCATCATCATTCTGCTTCGCCGCCAGTGGGGTGCCAATGCCACCATGTTCAAAGAAATCGGCACGGACCTCAAAATGTTCGCGAACCGCGACACGACCAATGCGGTGCAACGAGCCGAAGAACGCCGCAAAGTTTGGGTGAAGCTCCCTTACGGCATCCCGCTCTGCGTCGGGTTTCTGATGTATCTCGGCTATGTCTTGGTGCTCTGAGTTCGACTGATGCCGATTTTCGGGTGTCAGAATCGCTCGGTTTCCAAGCGATTCCGCTGGGGTGGCGGAGTTTTTTGGACACCCCACCCTCCCGCCCGGAGATCGCAATGTTGCGAAATCCCCTTGTTTTCGCACA